>JBARLO010000017.1:0-5553 GCA_049801955.1 Acidimicrobiales bacterium | reverse complement strand
CCGTGGCGCACCGCGCGGGCATCTCGGTGATGGCCACGGGAGGACTCGGTGGCGTGCACCGCGACGCATTGAGCAGCTTTGACGAGTCGGCGGACTTAGCCACCCTGGCGCGGACGCCGGTGCTCGTCGTCGCCTCGGGCGTGAAGTCAATCCTGGATATTGGTGCGACCCTGGAGCGCCTCGACACCCTCGGGATCCCCGTGGCGGGGTACCAGACTCGCCAGTTTCCCGGTTTCTACCGACGAGACAGTGGCTTCTCGCTCGACTGGGCCCTCGCCAGCGCGAACGAGGCCGCCGCCGCGTTCGTGGCCCACCGCCAGTTCTCGCCGACGGGCTTCCTCGTGGCGAATCCCGTGCCGGAAGATCACGAGCTCGATCGCGCGCTGCACGACGAAGCTCTCGAGAACGCCCTGTCCGTGGCCCGCGCGAAGGGCGTGACCGGTAAGGAGGTCACCCCCACGCTGCTCTCGGAGTTCGCGCGTCACACGGCGGGGGTGAGTGTGCAGGTCAATCGCGACCTCGTGGTTAATAACGCGAGCCTCGCGGGAGAGATCGCTACGTCCCTCGCTGCGCTGTGAGCCGTCGCGTCGTCGTTCTCGGCGACGTCATGCTCGATGTCGTCGTTCGCCAACTGGCTCCGCTCGCCCCAACCAGTGACACGCCGTCGTCGATTCGAGTCGGTCGCGGGGGGTCGGGCGCCAGTGTGGCGCTCGCCATCGCGCTCGACGCCCACCACGTGACCTACGTGGGTGCCGCTGGAATCGACCCCGCGGCCGACATGGTGCGCGACACCATGGAGCGCGGCGGCGTTGCTACACGCTTCGAACAGTGCGACGCAGCGACGGGAACCGTCGTATCGATGGTCGGTGCTGACGGCCAGCGTTCGATGCTCACCGATCGCGGCGCGAACTCTCTGTTAAGCGAGTCCTTCGTGGTGGGCGAACTGGCCGGTCCATTCGATCACCTTCACCTCTCGGGCTACCTGTTGCTCGACCCCTCGACACGCGCTGTGGCGGCCTCGGCGCTGGCGTACGCGACCAGCCGAGGAGCCACGACGTCGATTGATGTCTGCTCGGTGGCTCCGCTGATTGACGTCACGCCCCGAGTGTTTCTCGAGACGGCGACGGGAGCCACGTACCTCTTCGCGAACGAGGAAGAGGCCCTCGTGCTGACGGCGCGCGAGAATGTTGGGGACGCCTTGGAGTTCCTCGCCGACCGGTTTGATGAGGTGATGATCACCCGCGGACGTGAGGGAGCGCTCGTCGCTCGGGGCGAGGATCGCTACGACGTGCGCGCCCGTCAGGTGGCTGTACTCGACACCACTGGCGCGGGTGACGCGGCCACGGGCGCGTACCTGGGGGCGCGACTGGACGCGCGCGACATTGAATCGGCGATGGAGCGTGCGATGGCACAGGGCGCGCGAGTCGTTGGCGACCTCGGAGCGAATTAAGTCGGATCCGTGATGACGCTTTACGCGCTTTCGGGCACGTAGGGGATACCGTCGCTGGCGGGTGGGCGAACCCTCCCCACTAGTCCGGCGACGACGGCGATCATCAGAAGATAGGGAACGGCGTCCATGAGATAGCCGTTGATCGGAGTCGTGTAGCCGGACTGGATGGTGCCCGCGAGCGCCTTGGTGATGCCAAAGATGACCGCGGCCGTCACCGCCCCCGCCGGGCGCCAGCGACCGAAGATCACTGCGGCGAGGGCGATATATCCCGCGCCCGACGTGAGGTCGGGAATGAAGCTGGCCGACGACGAGAGCAGCGCTACGCCGCCCACGCCGGCGATCGCTCCGCCGAGGACGACGTTGATGTAGCGCACACGAATCACGTTGATGCCCGACGAGGCAGCGGCCCGAGGGTACTCTCCCACGGCGCGAACGCGCAGGCCGTACTTTGTGCGGAACAGCGCGAAGCTGACCACGAAGATGAGGATGATCGCGAGGTAGAAGAAGGCGTTTTCGTCAAAGAAGATGGTGCCGACGATGGGGATCTTGGACAGAAGAGGGATGGCGTAGCGCGACGCGGGATTCAGTGAGTTCAGATTCTGGTAGGGAGTGAGGATCTGGGTCTGGATGTAGTTGTCCAGGCCCGGGGTAATCATGATCGCGATCGCCACGCCGATCACGATCTGGTCGGACTGATAGCGCAGGGCCAGCCACGCGAGCAAGAGTCCTAAGAGAGCGCCGATCCCGGCTCCGGCGACCGCGGCGTAGGCCCAATTCTGAGTGGCGGACGCCACGATGGTCGCGATGATGACCCCGCCCATGAGTTGTCCCTCAATGGCGATGTTCACGACGCCCGAGCGTTCGCACATCACCCCGGACAGGGATCCGAAGATCAACGTGACAATCCAGGGAACTGAGTTCCAAAAGAGAACAGTCGGGTTGAACGTGGCGGGCGAGAGTACGGCGTAGTGGGTTGTCCATAACAAGAACGAGAAGAGAAAAACGATGGCACCAACGCCCAGCACCGTCATCGTGCGTCGCGGCGTGCGCCACAGGATCCACCCACTCCCCACCAGCAGAAGCGCTCCCAAGATGATGTTCCAGATCTGAATATCGAAGGTCGGTGACCCGACACTCCACGTCGCGTCGGAGAGGTCGACGGTGTTCTGGAAGTCCAGGGTTGCGTGGGCGGCGGAGGGAACGTCGAAACCGAAGATCACGATGACGACGAGTCCCATGAGGGCAACGATCCCCCCCGCGATGCGCGTTCGCGTGACGTCAATGCGAGCCTCAGTGTTCACGCGCCCCACCCCGCGGATGAGATCTGGACGCCTCGGAGCTTGGTGCCGTGGATCCTGAAGAACGTCTGGACGAGACCGGGCGTGGCGATGAACAGAACAATCACGTACTGAATGATCGTCGCCAGCCAACCCGAAATGTTCGTCGTCGACGTCATGTACGTGCCGCCCGTGAACAGGGCACCAAAGAGAAGGGACGCGAAGAGAATGCCCAGCGGGCGATTACGTCCGAGGAGAGAGATGGTGATGGCCATGAATCCGATTCCGGCGTTGCCTTGGAGCGTGTTGGAGCTGATGCTGTAGGGAAGCTGCGAGGCGACGTAGACGAAGCCCGCGAGGCCGGCCAGCCCTCCGGATATGAGGAAGGCGCTGATGGTGATCGTGCGCGCACTGATCCCCGAGGCGCGCGCCGCACGAATATTGGCTCCGGTGACTTTGAAGTCGAATCCCAGCGAGGACCAGTCCAAAAACCACCACGCCGCCACCACGACGGCGAGAGAGATGAACACGGCGACGCTGATGTAAGTGCCGCCGGTATTTCCGATGAGCGGGACCAATTGGGCGCCGTGTTCCAGTGTCCGTGAGATCCCCGACGAGTTACCGGGCTGCTCCAACGGCGTCGACAACACCACGTAGATGAGGAGAAAGTTGGCCACGTAGTTGAACATCAGCGTCACGATGACTTCGTGAGCACCGGCGTACGCCTTGAGCAGTCCCGGGATCATTCCCGTGGCCGCTCCGGCCACGATGGCGGTGACGAGGGCGAAGGGCAAGAGCAGGAACATCGGCAGGTGAATCATCGACCCGACGGCCGTTCCGGCGATCGCGCCGACAATGGCTTGGCCGTTCGCGCCGATATTGAAGAGTCCCGCTTCAAAGCCGATTCCGCACGCGATGGAGACGATGACGAGGGGCACCGCATCATTGATCGTGTTGGCGATGGGCGCCAGAGTCGAGCCCCAGGCGTGGCCCGTGGAGAGGGAGTGCCAGAGTTGGGCGGGATCAAAGATGGAGCCGACAAAGATCGCGCGGTAGGCATCGCCAATGTTGGTGAGCGAGACGTTGAGCGAGTGACCGATGCCGTCGAGAGAATCGAACGTTCCTCGCCAGGCCGTGAGCACTTCGGGGGTTGTCACGATAATCAAGACGGCCCCGACGAGCAGACCGAGCACCAGGGAGTAGATCGCCATCATGAAGGGACGGCTCGAGAGATCGTTCCACCACCACCACGCGCGGCGCAGTCGTGACTCGCTCACAATGCCGCCTGCTCGCGACCCGCCATGAGAAGGCCGATCTGGTCGCGACTGGTGGAGGGATCGACGATGCCCGTGATGCGGCCCTCGTATATGACCGCAATGCGGTCGCCCAGGGCCATCACCTCGTCGAGTTCCGACGACACGATCAAACAGCCGTGTCCTTCGTTGCGCTGTTCGACGATCTGGCGGTGAACGTATTCGATCGACCCCACGTCGAGCCCACGCGTCGGCTGCGAAGCGACAAGAAAGGAGAGGTCGCGCGAGAGCTCCCGCGCGACGATGACCTTCTGTTGATTACCCCCGGACAGCGAGCTCACCGGCGCGTCAACCGACGTGGTGCGAACGTCGAAATCGCGAACTAACTGCTCCGCGTGCGCGTGAACCGCTTTGAGGTTGCGCGTACCTCGGTTGGCGAAGGGGGTGCGGCGCGGCGTGTTCAGGACCATGTTGTCCGCGACTGACATCGACAGCACCAGTCCATCGCGCTGTCGATCCTCGGGTATATGACCCACGCCCTCGTCCAAGATCTCGCGCGGTGTGCGATTGGCAATGTTGCGACCGAGGAGTTGAATCGACCCCGACTCGATCCGTCGCAGACCCGTGAGGGCCTCGACCAATTCGGTTTGACCGTTCCCCTGAACCCCCGCGAGGGCGAGGATCTCGCCGCGACGCACGTCGAAGGAGACACCGTTCACGGCGAGAAGGTCACGGTCGTCGCGCACCATGAGGTCGCGAACCTCAAGCACCACCTCGCCCGGCTCAAAGGCCGACTTGGACACCGTCAGCTCGACCGACCGACCGACCATCATCGACGCGAGCTCGGCTTCGCTCGCCGAGGGCTCCGCCTGTCCCACTACGCGACCCAGCCGCAGAACGGTGATGGTGTCGGCGATCTCCTTGACTTCCTTGAGCTTGTGAGTGATAAAGAGAATTGACGTACCCGACGCCTTGAGAGAGCGCATGATCTCCATCAGGGCGTCGATCTCTTGGGGGGTTAACACCGCCGTTGGCTCATCCAAGATGAGGAGTTTGGCGTCATGGGAGAGAGCCTTGAGAATCTCGACGCGCTGTTGGAGGCCCACGGGCAGGTTCTCGATCACCGCGTCGGGATCCACTTCGAGTTGGAACCGTTGGGAAAGGTCCGTTATCTCCTGACGGGCTCGTGCGTAATCGATACGATTAAAGGACTTGGTGGGTTCAAAGCCGAGCACGACGTTTTCGGTGACGGAAAAGACCGGGATGAGCATGAAGTGCTGGTGCACCATGCCGATGCCGTACCGAACGGCGTCACGCGAATCGTGAATCGAGACGGGCGAGTCGTCGATAAGAACCTCGCCGGCGTCGGGGCTGATCATCCCGTAGAGGACGTTCATCAGCGTGGACTTACCGGCTCCATTTTCACCTAAGAGGCAGTGAATCTGACCTGGCTCGACGGTGATGGAAATGTCGTCGTTGGCGGTGAGGGAGCCGAAACGCTTGGTAATGCCCCTCAGCTCCAATCGCACTTCACGACACTATCCCTAACGAAAAGTGGCCCGGGCCAAGGGCC
>JBARLO010000016.1:0-42095 GCA_049801955.1 Acidimicrobiales bacterium | reverse complement strand
GGTCCACCCCGAGCTCGGCCATCGCGACGACCCCCGGGTCGTCCACCCCCACGACACCCGCCCAGTGTCCACGCGTGCTGGCCTCGCTCACGAGACTCAGGGCGAGACTGAGCCCGCCCAGGCCGACCGGCGCCTCCACCACCACCGTCGATCCACGGCGCAGGGTTCCGTCGGGCACAAGGGCGCACCAGGGCTCTCCCAGGGGAATCGTACGGGTCTTGGCGAGCGATACCGGGCGCACGCGAGCGAGCAGGTCAGGAGAGAGTGAGGGTCGAGGAACGGGAAAAGCGAACATATGTTCGTAAGAGTAGCCACCCGTCGCGACACGCGCCAATGGACGATAAAAGGCCAAAATCTCAGCCTTCTCATGCCAGAATCACGAGATCATCCGCCTCGCCACTCCCGCTGACGCCCTCGAAGCGCTCGCCCTCCAGGGTGAAGTCACGGGTCTCAGCGCCGACCGGGCACGCGAGATTTTAGAGAGTGCGATCAACGCGAGTGAGTGTCTCGTTCATGTCGAAACGAGCAATGAGGTCACGGGCTTGGTCATCACCGACGTCCGAGCGTTCTTCGGTCGTGACTTCGTAAAACTTCTCATCGTCGCTCCGACGCACCGACGCACCGGCATCGGTCGCGCGTTACTAGAGGCGTCGGTGTCACGGGCGGGTTCTGAGACGATCTTCTCCTCGACCAACGAGTCCAACAACGCCATGCGCGCGTTGTTCGAACACGACGGTTGGACCCTGAGTGGTGTGCTCGATGGGATTGACGAGGGAGACCCCGAGATGGTGTTCTTTCGAGCGCGCTAGAACCCCGCTTGTCGCGATACACCTACACGGCAAACTAGAAGCGTGTGTGGCCGCATCGCTCTCTTCACTCCCCCCGCTCATCTCGCACGGTTCCTGGACGCGGCCCTCGCCGCCGACCTAGAGGTGGAGGGACCGAGTTGGAACGTGGGTCCCCAAGGAACACTCTTTGGCGTCAGTGAACACCACGGTGAGCGCGTGATGGACAGTTACCGCTGGGGTCTGGTGCCGAGTTGGGCCAAGGATCTTTCGATCGGGAATCGGATGTTCAACGCGCGCGCCGAAGGCATCGAAGAAAGGCCCGCCTTTCGCCGCGCCTTCGAACGCCGAGCCTGCGTGATTCCCGTCGACGGTTTCTATGAGTGGGACCACCGACCCGGAGCCAACCGCCAGCCGAACTTCTTTACACGGGTCGACGATGATCCAACGCTCCTCGCGGGCCTCTATGAGTTTTGGCGTGACCCCGCAAGTGAGAACCCCGAACCTCTCGTCACGTGCACCGTCATCACGACGACGCCGAGTGCGGACATCGACGACATTCACGACCGCATGCCGGTTGTCTTGTCGCGCGACGACGTCGAGGTCTGGCTCGACGTCACCGACCACTCGCCCGAGGAGCGACTCTTGTTGCTGGGTCCTGCCCCGACGGGGACCCTTCGTCACTATGGGGTGGGCAAGGCCGTGGGATCAGTGAAGAACAACGGGCCTGAACTCATCGAGCCCGTCGAGCCTCAGTCGCTCTTCTAGCCCTCGTACTGAGGCCGCTCGCCGTAGCCTGAGTCGATGACGTTGCAACTCCGGCCCTACAACGAGACCGACGAATCCGCCGCCGTCGCGATTCACCAGGCCATGCTGGCCGACGACTTTTTCTTTCTCCTCTTTTGGGAACCTACGATGACCTGGGGTGCGTTCCTGGCGTCGGTCGACGAGCTGCGACGAGGGATCACTCCGCCTCAAGCTCCCCCGCACCGAGTGCGCTCCGACCAGTTGGCGGCCGTCGTTGACGGTGAGATCGTCGGACGTGTGTCAGTGCGCTTTGAGTTGAACGAGTACCTCAGTGAGCGCGGTGGCCACGTGGGATACGGCGTCGCCCCCGCTCATCGCGCCCGAGGATACGCCACCGAGATTCTTCGCCAGGCCCTCGTTCTTCTTCGCTCCGAGGGTGTGGGTCGTGTGCTCGTGACGTGTGATGACAACAACGCGGCGTCGGCCCGCGTGATCGAAAAGAATGGCGGCGTGTTGGAGTCAATCTCGCCACCGCTTGAGGGAGACGCCAAGTTCGTTCGCCGTTATTGGATCGATTGAATTTGGGCCTAGACGGCCGAAAACCCCGAGTGACCAGTGAGCCGAAACTCACCCGCCCCTCGGGGTTTCCGAGGCACATCATCAGTGCTCCGTGTCGGACAGAACACCTTTGACGGCAGGCACTTCACGTCATTCGCCCGTTCCGTGCAGCGGACCGAACTCCGCTACCCGTCGAAAGGAATCCGTTCCTCTTGCGAGGTCCCTTTTCCCCCCACTTCTTTCTCACCTTGCGGTTCGTCAGATCGTTGGCAGGTACTACGTGAACTACGAGTGATACTGTGCCAGAGATTTTTCCCCCGACCAAGGGCAAAGGGGGAAATCAAAAACTTTTGCCCAGGTTTGTGTCAGTTATCCACCAAAGAAGTCGCTAAGGCGTCACATACCAACTACTTAGTCGCATCTTTTCCACAGAGAGAGCCAATTTTCTGGCTTCAAATCGACCGATTCGGAGCGCCGAAAACGGTCTTCGAACGAACTCAATCGCGAATTACGCGCCCGTAGTTCTTTCCAGCCACCGCCCGTGAGCGTGGCACCACCCCCATCGTACCGGAGAGGCACCGAAATGAGACACCACGATCTGGGACGCAGCTCGATGCGGGTCATCTTTGATCACGTCCACGCCGGGCCACGCCACCATCGGTGATTCGATCGAGATCCAGGCCACATTGTCGCGCGCACTTCGACGCGACACCTCCTCGAAGTACCACTCACGCTCCTCCTGCCTGAAGTACGCAGCCGTCCAGGTGTTCACGATGATCGTGGTGTTACCCGTGGCACATCGATTGAACGCGTCATCTAATCGATCGCGCACGCTTCCCTTCAAGATGGTGGCCCTCGGCCAGTGTTCGTGGGCTGCGACGATCGCGTCGAACCTTTCATGCCGACGACGCTCCTCCGCCCACAGGCACGCTTTGAGCCACAGTCGATCTTCTTCCTTCGTTAGTGAGAGGGGATTGAGATCAATGCCCACACGCTTCTTCACCCGAGGCAACTTGCGCGTTCGGTCGATCTCGGTGCGGTCCTCACAGACCAACGTGAGGGGATTCGCGTCGTCGAAAGAGCGCACCGGAAACTGATCGAAGCGCAGATTGATGCCGGCCGACGCGCCGATTTCGAGAACGTTCACCGTCTCGCCACCGTGGACTAGATCCACGACGACTGCTTGAAGAATCGCACTGCGTCCCGGCTCGTTGGTTTGCGTCGAGCGCCACAGCTCGCTACGCACGAGATGAGGCTCGTCGTGCAGCGTCGCTATGACGCGGTGGGCCGCGCTCTTGGGGCGGCGGAGCTCACCTCGTCGCGCGTCGTCGTAGATCGGTGCGAGCACGACGTGTCCGCGAAGTGCGGCGAGCTGGAGAGCGGCGAGCACCAACATGGGGTTTCGTTGCGATGCCCTAACGCTCGCCAGCAACTCGAGCGCGAGGTGATCGTTTTCCATCTCACCTAACAAGGCACTGTAAAAGGGCAATCGCCCGTAGTCTTCGGGGGCCATCGCGTAGTGGTATTGCCGGCGCGCGTCGTTGAGGTCAAGCTCGCCGCTACCGACTCCCTCTGTCATTCGCACCCGCTCAGTGGAAGTGGTTCTCAGTGCCCCGGGGCCGACGGCGCGTGCGGCGCATGGATAGTCGCAGTTGCGCGACCCGAGCCACACCGATCGCGAGGACCACGATGGCGCCAGAGACCGCGGCCGCGAGCAGTGCCACGGCCACTGGAATCGTGCCGTGGATGCCAAAAAACTCGACGCGAACGTGACGCGTGTTTTGGGCGATGAAGTCGATGAGAGCGACCAAGAACAACACGACGATCGCGGTTGCCACCCAGGCCGCAGACGTTCGAGTGTGTCCGACGGCGTGGTCGTCTACGTGAGTCGAAACACTGGGGCTTTCGTCGCCCTCCGGCTCGCTTACGCTCGCGCTCTCGTCACTCACTTCGCCCTCTCGCCGGTCGCCCGATTCCGCAGCCCCACACCGGGGGCCAACGATCTCGACCCTACATCGTGGAACGCGAACGCTCACGGGGCGACTGACAACGACGTTGGCGAGGTAGCGACTTCATCGACGGTCCCCGACGCGACCAGTGGCAGTGAACGACGTGACCCGTCTTCACGTTGTTTCGAGAACGAGTTACGAGCCGAAGAGTGAGCCGATTCTCTCGAGGAGAAGGCGCGTACCTTCCTCGCGCGACGCGTCGCTATCGCCTTCGTCGTAATACACGCCCTGCTCGGTGATGGTCAGGTGAGTACCGATCTGCGTCGGATCGAGTTCGATGCTCGCTAAGGAGATGGACACGCGTGCACCGTTCACGTGCATCTCGTAGTCGTAGACGATTCGTTCGCCGTCAACGATCTCGTGGTACGTCGCGTCGAAGCGAGTGGTCATGGTGCCATCAACCATGTGTCCTTCACTGTGCTCGCGGCCGCCCTCGCGAAAGTCCATCTCCGCCGAGTCCCGTTGCCACACGCCCTCGGGACCGCTAAACCATCGAGCCTTCATCTCCGGATCGGAGAATGCTCGAAAGACCTCGCTCGCGGGTGCGTCATAGTCGCGCTCGAGCGAGAAAGTCGCATGCTTTACAAACTGATCAGACATAGTTGCTCCTTTGGTTGCCCCACGAGACTCGCAGGATGTTTCTCGACATGTGCGTTAGGACTCCTCAAGAACTACCTGAAGTCGATCGAGACGCTGCTCCCACAGAGTGCGACGACCAGCGACCCACTCTTCGGCGGTGCGAAGCCCCTTCGACTCGAGTCGACAGGTCCGCACGCGGCCCTCCTTCTTCGTGGTGATGAGGCCGACGTCTTCCAAGATCGCCAGGTGCTGCACGATGGACGCGAGAGTTACTTCGAAGGGCTCGGCTAACTCGGACACTGAGGCGGGACCCTTCGCGAGAGCGGCCAGCATCGATCGGCGCGTCGGATCAGCGAGCGCGTGAAAGACCCCGTCCAGTGACGAACTTTGTGCGCGCGTCGCCGTCGAGGCACTCATTCGTCGGGCAGTCTCTCAATGAGATAATAGTTAAGCATTCACTTAAGTATAGCGGAAGAGTTCCCTCGGAGCTCATCTGTCCTGGGCGGGATCATTCATCGCCACGTGGACGGCGATCACTTAACGGGAAACTATCGGGTGGAGGTGATGGGATTCGAACCCACTGCCTCTACATTGCGAACGTAGCGCTCTACCAATTGAGCTACACCCCCGTAGAGGTGACTACTTTACCCTAAGGCGCGACGACTCGATTCACGCTGCCAGCCGCCGTACGCTTCGGCCTCGTCGTACTCGAACTCGGGCTGCTCGTCGTAGTAGACGTACTGGCGCGAGTCGCCGTCGTACTCGTCGTAGGTGGAGTCGTCCATTCGCACCGAGCGCAGTTGCGGCAGGCGAAGGTTGAAGGAGGGCTCGTTGAGATACCCCTGGCTCACCGAGTAGAGGCCAAGCGCGACGTAGAGAACGACGGTAAACCACGCGAGTGCGGCGAGATCAAGAATCAGCGACGCCCCCGACGCGACCGCAATCACCGTCATCAGCGTGGCGGCGGCGAGCAAGCTCATAAACACCATGCGGCGCTGCTGTTTCATCGTACGACGACGAAGCGGCGTCTCGTAGCGCTCCATCACCATCACCTCAGGTTCACGCGGGCGCGAAGAGTACGCGGCCGCATAGTGATTCGTGGTGGCTGCGACACCCTCGCTGGGCTCGTCGAACTCGTAGTTCTCGGACCACTCGTCCCACGTGGATCGCGCCTCCAGTGTGTGCGGCGTGTCATCGCTGCGCACGACTCGAAGATGGGGTCGTCGGGTGACCGGTGCTTCGTAGTAGGCGTCCTCGTCGTTCTCCTCGAGTCGATGAGCGGGGGCGACGACGTAGCCAGGCCGGCTCAGGACTTCGTGCTCGGCGTGAAAGGAGTCAATGGAGCGTTCGGCCCCGCCGTCGCGGAATCGTCGTATCGCCACTGGGGCCAGTAAAGCGACCCAAAACAGCGCGAGAACTAGGAGAAGCATCCGACGTATGGGATGAAACGTCGTTGTGGCATTGCGACAAAATTACTGCCGTACAACGGAAATTTGGTGGATGTCAGGCCTCGTGCAGCCCGCACTCTTCCTTGTCGAGACCGACCCAACGACCCGAGCGTCGATCGCCGTCGACCTGGGGCTTCATCGTCATCGCGGCACAACCGATCGACGCGTAGCCCTGAGCCCACAGCGGGTGCTTGGGAAGGCTGTGACTGGCGAGGTAGTACGCGACGTCGTCGTCGCTCCAGGTGGCGAGGGGATTTACCTTGACCAAATTGAATTTCTCGTCCCACATCAGGATTTTCATCGTCGCGCGCGTCGGTGCATCGACGCGCTTTACTGAGGTGATCCACGCGCTCTTGCCCGTCAAGGCGCGACCCAGGGGCTCTACCTTGCGCAGGTTGCAACACTGTGCGGTCCCGCAGGGCCACGCATCGGCCTCGGGGCCAGGCTGAGTGCGCGTCATGGTGAGTGACCAGGAGTCTTCGATCTCACGCGCAAAGTCGAGCGTCTCTGGGAAGTGCCCACCGGTGTCGAGAAAGATGACCTCCGTATCGGGTCGAAGTTCGTGCACCATGTCCAAGAGCGCCACGTCCTCAAAGGAGCAGGCCATCGCGACGTCGGCCCCGAAACGATCGAAGGTCCACCGGAGGATCTCCTTGGGGGTCGATCGCTCGAATCGCTCGTTGATCTCATCCAACTCGCCCAGCAGCGTCGGCGTGGGGTCGATTGCCGTCATTCTCAGGCCACTCTCGGTTTCTCTAGTGGATAACTAGAATACTGTGGCATCCCAGGAATATGACCACTACCTTGCCGACTCCCCACGCTACCGACCACCTCGACATCCTCGAGTCGCACGCCCTTTTTATCCTGCGCGAAGTGGTGGCCGAGTGCGAGCGACCCGTCCTGCTCTTTTCCGGGGGCAAGGACTCGGCCGTACTCTTGCACCTGGCCGCGAAGGCTTTTGCACCCCAGCAGCTTCCCTTTCCCGTGTTGCACATCGACACGGGCCAGAACTTCCCCGAGGTTCTGGAGTTTCGTGATCGCGCCGTCGAGGCCGCCGGAGCGCGTTTGATCGTCGCGCGCGTCCAGGACTCGATCGACCAAGGCAAGGTCGTGGATCCCGGACCGCTCGGTTCGCGGAACCGACTCCAGACCGTCACCCTGCTCGACGCCATCACCGACAACACCTTTGATGCGGCTTTCGGTGGCGCACGGCGCGACGAAGACAAAGCTCGCGCCAAGGAGCGAATCCTGAGTTTCCGCGACGCGTTCGGTCAGTGGGACCCGCGCCAACAGCGTCCCGAGCTCTGGCAGCTCTATCAAGGCAAGGTCAACCCAGGTGAGCACGTGCGGGCCTTCCCGCTCTCGGACTGGACCGAACTCGACGTCTGGCAGTACATCGGTCGAGAAAAGATGGACCTGCCCTCAATCTACTTCGCCCACGAGCGTCCGGTGGTGTCGCGCGACGGTATGTGGCTCGCGGTGGGCGAGTTCGTCGAGCCGCTCGCGGGCGAAGACGTCATCACCCACATGGTGCGTTTTCGCACCGTGGGAGACGCCAACTGCACCGGTGCGGTGCTGTCGAGTGCAGCGACGCTGGAGGCGATCATCGACGAAGTCGCGGTCGCCAACGTCTCGGAGCGAGGTGCGACACGCGGCGACGACAAGTTTTCGGAGACCGCGATGGAAGACCGCAAGCGTGAGGGCTACTTCTAAGTGCAAGTCACGACAAAAGACGTCTTACGTCTCGCCACGATCGGCTCCGTCGACGACGGCAAGTCCACCCTCATTGGGCGGCTGCTCGTCGACACGCGCCAGCTCTTCGACGACCAGCTCGACGCCGTCGCCGCGGCATCGGAGAAGCGCGGCATCGGCGACCTCGACCTCAGTTTCGTCACCGATGGCCTACGCGCCGAACGCGAACAGGGCATCACCATCGACGTCGCGTACCGCTACGCCTCGACGCCCACGCGAAAGTTCATCATCGCCGACTGTCCCGGTCACGTGCGCTATACGCGCAACATGGCCACCGGCGCCTCGACGGCCGACCTCGCGCTCGTGGTCGTCGACGTCGCCTCGGGACTCAAGGAGCAGACCCGTCGCCACCTCTTCATCGCCGCTCTCTTAGGGGTGCGATCCATGATCGTGGCGATCAACAAGATGGACACGGTGGCCTGGTCGCAACTGGCCTTCCAGGGCGTCGTCGATGAGATCGAGACCTTGTCACGCGAGCTGGGCTTCACCTCGACCCTGGCAATCCCGGTTTCGGCTCTCCGGGGTGACAACGTCGCCGAGCGATCGTCCCACACCCCCTGGTACGACGGCCCGTCGGTGTTAGAGGCCCTCGAAGCATCGGAGTCGGGATCGTGGGAGAGCGCCCAGGGCGGGCGACTGCCGATCCAGTGGGTGCTTCGTCAAGTCGGTGGGGGCCGCACGTACGCCGGCATGGTGAGCGGTGAGGCCTTCCACGTCGGCGACACGGTGACCCTCCTCCCCCAGGGCGTCGAGACGAGGATTCGGGCCATCAACTTCGGCGGTGAGGCGAGGCTCGAAGCGGCCGTGGGCGTCGCGGCGGACCTCGATCTCGCAGATGAGACCGACGCTGGTCGCGGTGACCTCATCGCGACACCGCCACTCCCCCTCGTGACCAGACAGTTCGAGGCAACGATCTGCTGGTTCGGCGACAAGCCCTTTACGACCAGCGGCCAACGGCTGCGACTGAAGCACACGACGAAGTCGACGCCAGTAAAGGTGCTGTCGATCAACGGCGTCATCAATATCGAGTCGCTCTCGTTCGACGAAACTACCTCGCTCGAGACCAATGACATCGGTCTCGCAACGCTGCTGACCTCAGATGCCCTCGTGGTCGATGACTACCGAGAAGACCGGGTCACGGGCAGCTTCGTGCTCATCGATGAGGTCACCAACGCGACCGTCGCGGCCGGCATGGTCGGCCATGCCTCGTTTCTCTAGTCCTCGTTACGCTCTGAACGTAGAGTGACCACGACGCACTGAACTGACGACATAAGAAGGTAAGACAGCCATGCAGTGGAACGCCGCGACCAGCGACCACCCCGAGTGGCCCGCCACCATCAGCAACTACGACGCCAAATTGAAGGTGGCTCGCGAAGCAGCTCAGCGACTGCGCGACGGGGACGTGGTGGGCGTCGGGAGCGGTTCGACGAGTCTGTTGACACTGCACGCCTTGGTCGAGCGCTCGCACAACGAGTCACTGCACTTTCGAGCCATCACCACGTCACTCGAGATCTCGATCGCCTGCACCGAGTTGGGCGTGACCACCACGAGCCTTCTCAACGCGCGGCCTGACTGGTCGTTCGATGGGGCTGATGAAGTGGACGCCGACGCGAACATGATCAAGGGCCGTGGCGGCGCCATGCTGCGAGAGAAGTTGCTCCTTGCGAGTTCGCCCGAGCGCTACATCCTGATCGATGAGTCCAAGAGAGTTGCCAAACTCGGCGAGAAGGTTCAGGTTCCTATCGAGGTCATTCCCGAAGCTCTCCAACTCGTACAGACCCAACTCGCGACATCCTTCGACGTCCGTGACGTGGAACTGCGCATGGCCGTCGCCAAGGACGGACCCGTAGTGACCGAGCACGGAAACGTCATCCTTGAAGTCCGGTTCGCTGAGGTGACGGCCGAGACCGATGTGCGAGTCAACTGTCTCCCGGGCGTCGCCGCCTCTGGGCTGTTCTTCGGCTTCGCGCCCACCATCGTGAGCGCCTGAGAGAACTACTCGTCCGCGACGATCGAGCCGACTCTTTCGCCGACGCCCGGGTCCTTGCTCACGACGTACCAGGCGTAGATAATCGCCAAGACAATCGCTCCGAGAGCCATGTACGGATACCAGTTATAGGGAGTGGCCTGGCCCGGCTTGGCGAGATAGTAGAGCGGCACAAGAATCCACAACACCCCGATCACCGGTAGTACACCGTGGCGCACCGCGTTGAATCGCTCAGGGAAGTGCTTCTTGTAGTAGAAGGGCAGCGCGACGTTGCTCAGGCCGTAGACGATGAGGACCAGAATCGTTCCGAACGTTGAGGACTCGTCAAACATCGTCAGAGGACTCATCGCGCCCGACGTGTGACCGCCGATGATATGACCCAGCCCCCAGATTCCGATGATCCCGACGCTCAGTCCGAGAAAGGTGAAGAGGGCGAACACCGGAGTCCGACGAACGGAGTGCACGCGTCCAATGAAGGACGGCAACAGTCCCTCACGTCCCGCGTTAAAGACGAGTCGCGCTTGAGAGTTGGTGCCCGCGATGAGTGCACCGAGAGTGGAGGTCATGCCCGCGAGGAAGGCGAAGAACAGGATCACCGCGAATCCCTCTTTGGCGACCGACAGGAAGGGTATGGCGGCGCCCGTCAGGTTCGTCACGTTGTCCTTGAAGCCCACCACCGTCGAAAATGCGAAGAAGGTGTAGGTCACGAGCATGACGCAGATCGAAAAGAAGACCGCCTTGGGCACGTTCTTGCGTGGGTTGTTCGTCTCTTCGGCCAGAGCCGCTGAGTTCTCCCAGCCGATGAACAGATAGATCGCGAGCGGGAACCCCGCAGCGAGGCCCGAGAAGCCGTTGTGAACGTTGTGCCACTCGAAGGGCTGGAAGTTGATGTTCGAGTGGAACTTCACCAGAGAGATGATGCTCACGATGATCATGATCGTGATCTCGAAAGCAAAGAAGATTCCGGCCAACCTGGTGGAGATCGCGATGCCTCGATACATCATGAACGCGGCAAACGCGAGGAAGATGAGAGTCCAGACTCCCCAGGGGACACTCTCGAGGCCCGAGACGTTGTAGTTCTGAAGAATGATCTGAAAGAAGCCACCCACGATCGCAATCACTGAGGCCATGGCCGCGATGTAGCCAGTGCCGGTCAATATTGCGGTCGTGACCGCCGTACGACCGCCGAAGGTCTTACCGATAAACGAGATAAACCCACCCGTCGACGGCAGCACCTTGGTGAACTCCGACAACGTGTTGCCGAGAAAGAGGATGGCGACACCCGCCGCGATGATGGTGAGAGGTGAAGCCAGACCGGCGGTGTAGGCGAGGAAGCCGAAGCCAAAGTAAAAACTCATGGCGGGGCCGATGTTGGCCATCGTGGCCGTCGCGATGTCAAACAGACCTAGTGAACCTTGGCGTAGCCGCTCGTGTTCGCCGTGAACCACGGGCAACTTGGTGCCCAAGGACTCGGGCGTAAACCCTTCACTCATATTCCCCCCTTTGACGGCGTCTTGCGACTCCATCGGCACTTTCGGTGCGCTGCCATGAAAGATAGTGGACTCACTCCGCAGGCCCGTGACGTTTGATTAGAAACGACTCAGGCGGCCAACCGCCCATAGCTGGCTAGTCGGTACTCATTCGCTGGCCAACATTGCGCTCGGCGAGCGTGCCCTCCACGAAGTGATCGCGCACACTGCGCCGGTCTACGTCGGGACGGTTTTGTGAGAGTTTCGCCTTGCCCTCGATGGAGATGACTTCGATTTCTATCCCCACGATGGCCTTCAGCTGCACCTCGCGGTAGTGGGCGTCGAGGTCGTCCGCTCGCCACTCGGGATCGCGTCCCTGTTCGAAGTGCGACGTGACATCGCTGGTCTGAGCCATCTTCCACTCTTCGTCGTTGCGAATCGTCGCGCGCCCCCGCACTTCGGCCGCGACGTAGTTCCACGTGGGCACGACGCCGGGATTCTCGAGACGACTGGGGTAGTACGAGGGAGTCACGTAGGTGCTGGCCGCAAGGAACAGGGCCAGCACGTCGCTCCCGTCCTCCACCGACTTCCACCAGGGGTTCGCCCTGGCGACGTGCGTGCGGATAGTTTGTCGATCGTCGCTGACGATCACCGGCACGTAGACACTGGCCAGTCCACTGTCAGTCTGGATGACCAACATTCCCGCGCCGGCGTCGTTCACGATGCGCCACGCATCATCGTCGTCAACGGCAAAGAGCGCAGGTATGTACACGTCTCCAGTGTTCCACGAAAGCTCTTCGTCGGAGGTCGCTACTCGAGATCCAATGCGGCCTCGAGGGTTTCGTAACCGGGAGCAGTGCGCTGCCAGGGATACTCACGCTCGAAGATGTCAGCGACGTCCAGCAGGGCTTCGTCGCGGTAGTGCTCCAGCGTGACCTGTAATCCAAAGGGCAGACCCGAGGGAAGATGACCAAAGGGAAGACTCAGTGCGGGGTGACCGGTGATGTTTTGCATGGCCGTCGAGTAGACCTCGGGAGCGAGCCCGTGCACCTCGGACTCGTCGTTCATGCGACCGTCGGCGAGCCATCCTGGCGCCGCCACGGTCGGGGTGAGGAGCGCGCCTCCTGCCTCGAGGAGTTGGTCCATCCTTCGCACGTAGAGGTACCGCCGACGACGCGCCCCTAGGTAGTCGTTGATATCAACGTCGAGTCCCGCACCAAAGAACTCTTGAGTCGCCACGTGGAACTCGTCCATGTGCTCGATCACCCAGTGGCGCCCGAGGGCCGAAATGTGCTCGGGGGCCGTGACGGTAAACCAGTCCAGGTCAGGGTCGCCGTCGGAGAAGAACGTCATCTGATCGAGCCAGGTGACGGGTAGTCGCATCAAGGTGGCGAAGGCCTCGACTGACTCGTGAAAGAGGGCGTCGACGTGCGGATCCAATAGTCCGAACGGTGATGTTCGATCAGTGGCACAGAGCTGACGAATGGGGAGGCCGCGTGCGGCCAACCTCGTCGGCGCCGTCGGATCGCCACCCACCGGTCCACGCATCACGTCAAAGAGCAAACGAAGATCATCGCTGGCCGTAGCGAAGGGACCGTCAGTCGAATAGTCGATCCAATCGGGCGCGGGCCACCGACCAACCGCTCCGTTGGTCGGCTTGAGCCCAACCAAGCCACACAGTGATGCGGGTATACGAATCGATCCCCCGCCGTCGGTGGCGGTGGCGACGCCCACCAGCCCCGCCGCGATCGCTGCCGCCGAGCCACCACTCGAACCACCGGTTGAGTACGCGAGGTTCCACGGGTTACGCGTCACGCCCGTGAGGAGACTTGCGGTATACCCCTCGATGGCGAACTCGGGCAACGTCGATTTACCAACCACCACGGCGCCCGCCCTCAGCAGACGGCTCGGCACGACACCACTCGTCGCAGCAACTGGCACGTCGCGCAACGCGAGCGAACCCTTGCGGGTCTGATGACCCTCGAGGTCCTCGAGGTCCTTGATCAGGGTGGGAACGCCGAGAAGCGCACCACCACGCTTCTCTCCCCGATCGATTCGCGTGGCGCTGGCGAGCGCCTCGTCGAAGGTCTCTTCTGCCAGCACGTTTAGCTCGGCGGCACGTTCGAGTCGCTCGATCGACGCGCCTACGACAGCCGTCGCACTCACACGTCGCTCTCGTACCGCGTGCGCGATTGTTGAGATCGGTCCCCTGGTTCGCGTCACGATCCCGTCCTTCGCGCCGTCATGCGACACTCCCTTAGCCAAGTCGCAGATACGCTAACGCGACCGCTATCGCGACGCCGAGCCAACACAGCACTTTGAGGCCAAGTTCCAGAGGGCGAAGGATCGTCGCCACGGTCAGCGACGAGGTTGTTCCGTCGCTACGCGTGATCGTTCCCGCGACCAAGGCGGTACGCCGACGCAACTCACGAGCTGGCGTCGAGAGCGTGCGCTGAAGTTCGACCACGAGGGCCCCGAAGGCGGCCGCGGCGATGGCGGCGACACCGAGCGTGCCGTGTTGGGCGTAGTAGGCGGTCAGGATGGGAAAGGCCCCCCACGCGAGCACGAGCACCAGCCCGTTGTGCAACCGACCACCGAAGAGCTCAAGGTTGTAGCTGAGGGCGACGAATGCACCAACCCCGATGAAGATGGCCATGTAGTAACTCACGATGAACATCGCCGAGATCCCCAGACCCACCGCCACGCCCAGGCCAACGAACGCCGCAGCCATCAACTGCCACTTTGGAATTGTCGTGCGCAGCGGACGACCCTGGAGTTCGTCAAGGGCGTGTGCACCGATCCCCAACGCGAAGAAGAAGGCGATGAGCGTCTCCGCGTATCGCGTCACGTTGACGGGCCCAACCAAGCATGCACCGATCGTGACGAGTGCGAGGTGCAGCATCGTGTAGGGCGGGTGCAACAGCGTCCACCACTCACGTAGTCGCGCGGAGCGAAGGAAGCGCGGCTGGGCGTAGAACGACGGTCCGGAATCGGAGTCCGGCGAGGGCGACATGACTACGCCGCCCGATAACCCCAGATGACGACGCCCCCGCCGAGGCTCATTGTTCGATACTCAACGTGCTCGATGCCCGCGTCACGCCACGCCGTGAGCGTCCAATTGAGTGGGTAGTTCTTGTAGTGCGCCGAGATGCTCGGCCCGAGGAATCGGCCAACGTCCCACCATGCTCGACCACCCAGGGCATATCCCGCAACCGGCAGGACGAGTCGCGTATAGAGCCACCAACTCCAACGCCACCCGCGATTCTGCGGTACCGCGAATTCAAGACTCGCGATGCGACCCCCAGGCTTGACGACACGCGCGAGTTCGATCAGCGCGGCTTGGGGATCGGCCACGTAGCGCAGGAGATAGGTAAAGGTCATCGCGTCAAAACTGGCGTCCGAAAATGGCAACTGTTCGCCGCGCCCCTGAACGAGGGTGATGCGATCAGTGAGATCGGCCCTTCGCACATTGAGCTCGCCTTGTTGCAGCATGTCTGCGCTCAAGTCGAGTCCCACGATGCGCGCTTCGGTCTTCTTCGCGAGCCTCTTCGACACCGCGCAGGGACCACACGCAATGTCCGCAACGCACTGAGGATGACTCGAGATCAACGTGTCGACCATGGTCGCCCGCCAGCGCGCGTCCTGGCCAAAGGACAACAGTGCCGCAAGCAGGTCGTAGCGCTGCGGTAGGGGCGCAAACAGACGCTGCGCGAACTGGTTGGGCTGGCGACGCGAGGCGGAAACGCTGCGGCTCATGACCTCATAGCGAGGCCAGCACCGAGCGCAAATACTCCTCGAAGGGCTCGTAGTACCACGACTCGTCGTAGCGCACACCGTTGACGAAGAAGGTCGGCGTTCCGTTCGCGCCCGAGCGAATCGCGCCCTCTAAGTCCGCTTCGACGCGGGCGTTGGGCTTGCCACTGGCGAGAGCCTTCTCCACCTCGTCGAGGTCGGCACCGACGTCCGTGACGTACCCGCGCAGTGCGTCGGTGCCAAGCGAGTGCTGGTTCTTATAGAGCGTGTCGTGCATGGCCCAGAATTTGTCCTCGCCCTGTTCGCCCACGGCCTCGGCCACCTCGGCGGCGGCCTCGGCGTGGGGGTGCATCTCGGCAAGGGGCAGGTTGCGAAAGATCAGTCGCATCGATGATTCGAACGTCGTAAGTAGCTTCTCCACGATCGGAAAGGCTTGCCCGCAATACGGGCACTCGTAGTCGCCGTACTCGACAACGGTGAGTTTGGCGTCCGCCACGCCGCGCACGTGATCGTTGGGTCCGACTGGATTGACAAGGTTTCCACTCACTTCAGGGCCTCCACCGCACTCAGGGCGCCGTCGGCGCCGGGACTCACTCCGACCGGGGAGACGTAACTCCAGGCGATGTTCTTGTCCTTGTCAATCACGAAGAGGGCGCGCTCGCACGTGCCTGTCTTCTCGTCGTAGACGCCGTAGGCCATCGCGGTCGCGCCCTTGGGCTGAAAATCCGCAAGCAGCGGAAACTCGATCTTGTGCTGCTCGCGAAAGGCCGTATGACTCCAGGCGCCGTCGACCGAGATGCCGATGAGCTGCGCGTTGTGCTGTTGAAACATCTTGCTCGCCGCCTCGAACATCGTGAGTTCGTCACCGCACACCGGACTCCAGTCGGCAGGGTAAAAAATCAGGACGGCCGGACCGTCGATTTCGGACAGACTGAGCGACTGGTCCGGGGTCGCAAGCAACGTGAAATCGGGAGCTGGTGTCCCGCTAGACAGCGCCATGCCTACTCCTCTGCATTTGGATGATCTGACATTAGACGAGGCGATGGGCAGTTCGTTCGGGTTCGTCAGTCCATGTAGGCGCCGCCGTTGACCGAGATCGCTTCGCCGGTGAGAAATCCCGCGGCGTCCGAGGCGAGGAACGCCACTACTTTGGCCACGTCCTCGGGCGTCTCGAGCCGTCCGAGCGGCGTCGCGTCAACCCACATCTGGCGCACCGCCTCAGGCCCCACGCCGCGCAGCCCGGCTTCCCACGCGAGTTCGCGCGTCTGCATGGCCGTGGCCACGAAGCCCGGGCACACGCAATTGACACGAATGCCGTGGGGCGCGAGTTCAAAGGCCATCGCTTGGGTGAGTCCGAGTACGGCGAACTTGCTCGCCACGTAGTCCGACAAGAAGGGCACCCCACCCGCCTTGGCGGCCATGGAGGCAGTATTAATGATCGCCCCCGGGGAACCCAAAGCGATCATGGCGCGCGCCGCCGCCTGGCCGCAGTAGAACACGCCATAGGTATTGACGTCAAAGGTGCGCCGCAGATCGGCGGGTGACACGTCGATAAAGTTTTGCATCTTGGAGATACCGGCGTTCGACACCCACACGTCGAGGCGCCCGTGTTGCGCGACGACCGCTTCGACGAGAGCGTCACAGGATTTCGGGTCGGTGACGTCAAGGGCATGCGCCTCGGCAGCTTCGATCGCGCTGGCTGTTTCGATCGCACTGGCGACGTCGACGTCGGTCACGATGACATGGTGACCATGTCGCGCGAGTTCGTGAGCGATGGCCGCGCCAATGCCCGAACCGGCGCCAGTGACAACCGCAGTAGATGTGGTCACGATGTACTCCTTGCTATGTCGTGAGAGATCGACGTCGTTACGTCGCTCAGGCGCAGAAACTCCTGGTAGCGATCCTCGTAGAGTGCCACATTCGCATCGTCGGGACCGATGACGTCGCCCTCGTCAAGAGCGCCGGCCACGTAGGACCAGTCCTCGATCGCTCCGGTGCCGATCCCCGCGATCACCGCCGCGCCAAAAGCCGCACCGGGGTGATCGGTGATCGAGACGAGGTCGCGGTTGAGTACGTCAGAAAGGATCTCTCGCCACAGTCGCGACTTCGATCCCCCGTTGGTGACCGTCGTGCGCGTGAGGGCGAGACCGTCCTGGGCGAAGATCTCCACGTGCGAGCGAAACCCGTACGCAATCGCTTCTAGGAATGAACGGTGAATGTCGCCGCGCGTCGTCGTGAGATTCATACCCACCATCACACCGCGAAGGTCGGGATCGTGCAGGGGTGTCTTTTCGCCGAGAAAGTACGGCAATGTGAGCAAGTTACCCGGCGCACTGTGCGCCGCGGCCTCGTCGAGTTCCGCCAGTGGCGCATCGTTGAATATGGACTGCTCCCAGCGCAGGAGTGAACCGCTGGTGGCCATGCACCCATTGGGTAACCACTTACCCGGCACCGGATGCCGATCGAGGTACAGACGCTGATCGAGCAGGACCTCGTCGCTGACGGCCAGGATGTCGCCCGCCCCGCCAAGCTTGATCAGACACTCGCCCTCGCGCACGAGACCCGCGCCATACGCCGAGAGCACGTGATCCGCCCCACCGACGACAATCGCCGTTCCCTCAGTGAGGCCTGTCGCCGCGGCGGCCTCGCGATTGACCTCGCCCACCACCGTTGACGGTGCGCACACCTCCAGCAACGCGGGCCAGCGCAGGTTGGTGGCCTCTTGGACGGCGGCGATGGGCGCCCGATCGAAGTCATACAGACCGCCTTCGATCGCCCAGTTCTCTTCGACGTGGTTGCGGGCTCCCAGGGCGTGCGCGAGCCAGTCGTAGGAGCCACGAACCGAGGCAACCTCCTCCCAGACCTCGGGCTCGTAGTGAGCGAGCCAGCTCGCGGTGGGTGCGACCGACTGCTGCGAGAGGACCGATCCGGTGAGGGCGAGGAGATCGAGGCCGCCGAGGGCCGAACGAATATCCTCAATCTCACGAGTCGCGCGTGCGTCGTTCTGCAGGATCGCTCGGCGCAGCGGTCGATCGTCTCCGTCGAGGAGCACCACCGCCGGCACCATGCCCGATACCGCAAGTGCGCCGACGTCGGCGCCCGTCGCCTTCGCGCCACGCAGGAGCAACGGGATGAGCGTCGTGACGCCCGACCACCACTGCTCAGTATCGGCTTCGGACCACCCCGGGTGATCGCTGTAGAGCGTGACGTCATACGAGCGACTCGCCACAATGCCCTGTTCGGGGTCCAACAGAATCGCTTTCACCCCCGACGAGCCGAGGTCGATACCGAGAAGTAGGGATCCTGACGAACTAGGCACTGCGCGCTGCGTCGACAAAGCGCTTGACGCGTTCGGGATCAACCCTGTTCCACGTGTAGCCATCTTCTTTGAGATCGCTACCCACGATGCAGCCGTCAGCAAACTTGAGGTACTCCGCGATCGAGGCCGCCTTGGCCCCCGTGTTGAGCAGTACGGGGACCGAGGGATCGACGGCCTCACGCACGTCGGCCACGGTGTGCACGTCGGGCTCGGAACCGGCCATCGGGCCCGAAACCAAGATGACGTCCGCCAGACTCGACACGACGGTGGATCGTGCCATCTGAGCGGGGGTGCGTTGTCCCGTCGAGGAGGCGAACTCCGGGGTGATGTTGGCAAAGATCGCCAGGTCGTCGCGGCCAAAGTTGCGTCGGTTACGCAGCAGCGTCGCCGCATCCGGGTGCCAGGGACCCATGTCGGACTCCCAGGAGCCCGTGATTACTTCACGCATAAATGATGCGCCCGAGCCCACGGCGATGGCGAGTGCGCACTGGGCGTCCCAGAGGAAGTCCACGCCGAAAGGGCGATCGCTCGGCCGACACTCAACGGCCACACGCGTCATCACGGCCGACGCCTCGAGTCCCGCGCGGAGCTGGTAGGGACGATCACCCTCATTACAGAAGAGAATGGCATCAAAGCCGCCCTCGAGCAGAAGTTCGGTGTCGCGCTTGACCTGATCGATCAGTCCGGGCACGCCCGCCGCGGCGTCGTAGAGCGGTGTACCCGGGAGTGGTGGGACGTGCGCCATCGCGATGAGTGGCTTGGCCACGTTCGGAAACACGGAACGAAAACGCGACATTATTCCTTCTCCTCTTCGAAGGGCTCCACGTGTAGAACCTCGACGTCGTGATCCTTGATGCGACGAATGGTCCGATTGTCGGGCGACGCGTTCGTGATCAGCAGATCCACGGCGCCGATCGGCGCGAACGTCACGAAGGCCACGCGTCCGATCTTGGAGGCGTCGGCCAACACAACGATGCGACGACCCGCGGCGAGCGCGGAGCGCTTGACGTCGGCGTCATCCAGGTTGTACTCACTCAGTCCGCTCACGTCGCTAATGCCGGCGACACCAACAAAGACGGTGTCGCAGTTGAGGTCCGTGTACGCGCTCTGGGCGCGGGGACCGATGAGGCTCAGCTCGCCGTGTCGCACCACCCCGCCAGTGAGGATGGTTTTGACGGAGGTCTTGGTCGCGAGTTCTGTTCCGACCACCAAGGAGTTGGTGATCGCCGTCAGTCCCAAGCCCTCGGGAATAACCTTGGCCATCTCGTGCGTCGTCGTGCCCACGTCGATGATGATGGTTTCGTTCTCGCGTAGGAGGGCCGCCGCAGCCGCTCCGATGCGTCGCTTCGCTTCGGCACTGTGGGCAGCGCGCTGGAGAATCGGAGGTTCGAACGAACGGCTCTGTACCGAGATCGCTCCCCCCCGCGCGCGCCGGGCCAGACCCTCCACCTCGAGAAAGTCGAGGTCGCGCCGGATGGTCATCTCCGAGGTCCCGAACTGCGCGGCCAACTCGACGATGGACGCCTCGCCCTCAACTCGCAACTTCTCGGCGATGGTCGCGCGGCGAGTCTTAGAGTCCATGGCGCCACATTATGTGAATTTTTAACACTCATCAACCCTAAAGTGAGCGAATTTCACAAATAGTGCTCGGAAGATTGACCGAAAGTTACAAACTGGGGGTGGCCGCCGTGCGCTCACGGCGACGTCCTGTCGAAGTCGAACCAGCCGGTACGGATGTACCAGTGCTCTCCACTCTCGAGCACGGACGTGACCAAACGCTCGAGCGACGTGCGTCGAGGTAGGTCGTCCAGCGCGGTACCGGGCAGGCGAAAGACGAAGTCCACCACGTCGTCATCGCCATCAACCACTCCGGGTACGAGCTCAAATCGACGCAGAAACAGAACCAGATTCGAGTCGGCGCGTAGGGAATCCAGGAGTCGATCGTCCATCATCCAACTGCGACACGTCGCGAGACGTCGCGTGTTCGTCGGCCAGGTTTCTCCGAGCACGCCGCGCGCTTCGTCGAAGGTGCGATCCAGTGCGTGACGTGACAGGTCAGCTCCCTGGGGGATGTGGATGCCCACCGACGAATCACCGCGGCGAAACCCAGCGAGCGAGGCGTGGGGGTCGTCATCGCTATACCACTCGGGGGCGAGGGTGCCCACTCCCAGATTCACGTGATGGAACTCAAGGGAGCCGATCGCGAGAAGTTCTGCGCGCCAGACGAGCAGACTCCACCAGCCAGCGTCGAAGCCGAGCGTGCCGCGCTTGCGCTCGTGGGTCGCAGTGTGCTGGAGGAGTATGTTCATCGTCGCGTCGATCACGTTCTCGGGGGTTGCGTGCGCTCGCAGATACGCAAGTGTGTCGTCGTAACACAGGGCGGCGAGATAGAAGTAGAAAAGTCGACCCACGTCGCCCTGGTCGTCCATGTCCGACCAGATCAGTAGTGGCCGATCAATGTTCCCTCGGTCGTTGGCCACCATGGTGCAGCCCGCGGCCAACAACGCCGACCACTCGTTACTCGCCTGCGCCTCGCGCCAGTGGCTGGTGATTTCTCCGATGTGCGGAGCGCTGAATCCGATTGCGTTCAGCACCGCGGCGACGTCGCCCACCTCGAAGTTCTCGACCCGCTCGCTCGCGAGGCGACTTGGCTCGGGCCAGAACTCGCGCATCGCGCTGGTCGTCTCGCTCATGATTCGTCCAGCGGTCGATAGCGAACCCCCATCGCCTCGAGGCGACGGAGATGCTCGGTGAGCCGTGGTCGAAATTCCTCGAGCGTCGTCGTGGATCCCCAGACCACCTCGCTAAAGGCGCACAAACGCGGGAAGGCCAT
The DNA here is from genome assembly GCA_049801955.1 of Acidimicrobiales bacterium. GTDB lineage: Bacteria > Actinomycetota > Acidimicrobiia > Acidimicrobiales > RAAP-2 > RAAP-2. The sequence continues at coordinate 20,856 of JBARLO010000016.1, read as the reverse complement.
GTAGTCCAGTCGGTCTCGGGTCGCGATGTACTCGGTCCACAGTTGGGCCTGCGCTCCTCGCACGTGGTGGCGCTGGCCTTCGTCGAGCTCCTCGGGCACGACGGAAAAACCATAGACACGCTCCCAAGTGGTGACGTGCGGCAGGGGCGCCAAGGCGACGGGCTCGTCGGGCGCCACGCTGTTCAGCCAGTCGAAGTACACGTACTGCATGGGCGCCATCACGACGTCGAGGCCGCGCTCGGCCGCCTCGACCCCCTTTTCGATACTGCGCCAGGCCGCAATCACGGTACCGTCGGGCACGTCGGCGTCCAGCACTTCATCCCAGGCCACGACCTCGTGGCCGCGCTCGCGTAGTACCTGGGCCATTCGCTCGGTGAAGAGGCCCTGTAGTTGACGCACGGTGGCGAACCCGTGCTCGGCCATCACTGAAGCCGCGAGCTCACTCGACTCCCACTCGGTCGTCGGGCACTCGTCACCACCAATGTGCACGGGACTGCCCGGAAAGAGGTCCGCGACGTAGGCCACCGCGTCGGCGGCAAAGTTCAGGGCCTCAGGACCCACGTTCAATATGTGCTCTGATATCCCCCACCGCGTCCACACCTCGCGTTCCTCTCCCGTATTACCAAGTTCGGGATACGCGGCGAGAACGGCCTGGGCGTGTCCGGGCAGATCGATCTCGGGAACGATCTGCACGAACCTTGTCGCGGCATAGTCCCGTATCGCGCGCAGGTCATCTGCGGAGTAGTACCCACCGTGCGTCACGTCGTCGTCGAGTCCGTCGCGTTCATGACCGACCGGAGACGAGCGTCGACGTGATCCCACCTCGGTCAGACGAGGCCACGCGGGAATCTCCACCCGCCATCCCTGGTCGTCGTTGAGGTGCAGATGCAATCGGTTCATGCGGTGCGCTGAAAGTAGGTCGATCACTCGGCACACCACATCGACATCAAAGAAGTGTCGAGAGACGTCGAGGTGAAGTCCTCGCCAACCAAAGCGCGGCCCGTCGTGGATCACGACACACGGCAACTCGGCCACGTCGATCTCAACTGACTTCGCCGACCACCACTCCACCGGCCCGAGCTGTCGCAGTGTGGTGAGAGCGCGATACAGTCCCTCGGCCGATCCGGCGTCGATCGACGACGGGGTCGCTATGGCCAAGTGATACTGCTCGCCAGCTAGTTCCGGCAACAGTCGAACGTCGAGATCGCACTCCTCACTCGCCCCGACGACGTCGAGATCCCAGTCGACACTCGAGCGAAGTTCGCTAGCGAACGTTTCGATGACGGGTCGCCACTCGTCGTGCGCGAGGCGCACGCGCAACGGTGAGCGCCACGAGACCGTTCCCTCACCGAACTCCGCAGCCGTCGGACGCGGCAGGACTGCCGAGCTCACGTCGCCTTCACCGCGAAACAGGCCGCGCGGTGCGTGGCCGACAACGTCACCATGGTCGGGTCCGTCGTGCGACAGACGTCCATCACCAAAGGGCATCGCGGCGCGAAGCGACACCCCGGGGCCGGATCAATCACTTTGGGCGGTTCACCGAGGTCCCGCTCGCCCTCGATAATCGCCAGAGGCAACCTCGGGTCGGGGGCAGTGGACATCAACAACTGCGTGTAGGGATGTTGCGGTGAGCGGATGACCTCATCGGTCAAGCCCTCTTCGGCGATGCGTCCGGCGTAGAGAACGATCATGCGGTTCGCGACGTAGCGCGCGCTCGCTAAGTCGTGGGTGATGTAGAGCAGCGACACGCCTTCTTGATCGCGCAGTCCCTTCATCACGTTGAGCAGACCGATACGAATTGACACGTCGAGCATGGAGACCGGCTCGTCGGCCAGGATGAGCGAGGGATGCGAGGCCAGCGCTTGGGCGAAGCCGAGCCGCTGACGCTGACCACCGGAGAGCTGGTGCGGGTAGCGGCGCAGCACCTCCGCCCCGGGGGTGAGGCCGACGCGCTCAAGGAGCGCCACGGCCTCGTCGTAGCGCTCGGATCTCGAAAGTTCGGGCCGGTGGAGTTTGAGTGATCGCAGGAGGCTGTGGCTGACACGCAGGACCGGATTGATCGAACCGAACGGGTCCTGGAAGACCATAGGCATACGCCCGCGCACTTTGCGGTTCGTCCGACCAGTCAGGGCTTCGCCTTCAAAAACGATGGTCCCATGGGTCGGCTGGTAGAGACCGGCTAACACGCGCGCGATCGTCGACTTGCCCGATCCCGATTCGCCCACCAGCGCCACGATCTCGCCCGGCGCCACATCGAAGGTCACCTCGTCGAGCGCGTGTAAGTGACCCTGCGAGCGCAGTCCTCCCACCTTGAAGTACCGCGAGAGTCCCTCGACCTGAAGGATCGCGTCGCTCACAAGGACTCCGGCGGGTTGACGAGGTGACAGCGCACCGAGCGCGTTCCCTTCGTGATGAGTTCGGGTCGCAGCGTGCGACAGATGTCCATGACGTGCGAACAGCGCGGGGCGAATAGGCACCCTGGTGGGGGGTCCACCAAGGACGGTGGCGTTCCCGCGATCCCGGTGAGCTGGCGCGCCTCGCCGAGCAACGAGGGAAAGGCGTCCATCAACCCTTGGGAGTAAGGGTGCTGAGGTCGGTCGAAGACCTCGCGCGTGGTGTCGAATTCCACGACCTCACCGGCGTACATGACGGCCAGGCGATCAGAGAAGTGCGAGACCACACTCATGTCGTGGGTGACAAACAAGACCGCAAAACCCAGTTCGTGGCGCAGGGCCTCGACCTGGCGCATGAGCGATCGCTGGGCCACCACGTCAAGGGCCGACGTGGGCTCGTCCATGATCACGAGTTTCGGCTCGAGCAACAGGGCCATCGCGATCATGGCGCGCTGACGCATCCCGCCCGATAACTGGAAGGGGAAGCTCTTGAGGTGCACGCGGTCGATCGAGACCATGGCCAGAACCTCTTCGGATCGTTGCACGATGCGCTCGTCGTCCCAGTCGGTGTGCGCTCGGCAGGCGTCGGCCAGTTGCGCGCCAATGGAGAGGGTGGGGTTGAGCGCGTTCATCGCGCTCTGCATCACGACCGAGATGTCACGCCACCGATAACGTCGCAGCTCCTCGTCCTTCAGCGATCGAAGGTCCACGCCGTCAAAGGTGATCGATCCGCCCACGACGCTGGCGGGATACGACAAGAGTTGGGCGATCGCGAAGAGCAGCGTGGACTTGCCGCACCCCGACTCACCCACAATGGCCAGGAACTCTCCCGGGGCCAGCTCGAGGTTGACCCCGTGTACGGCCTGGGCCGGGCCACTCGGCGTGGCGTATTCCACCATGAGATCGCGAACCTGGAGAATAGGCCCGCTCACGCCACGGCTCCAATCTTCTTCATGCGCTTGCGCATCTTCTTCTCCGAGACCGGTCGCAAGGCCGGATTCGAAACCTCGTCAAACGCGTAGTTCAAAAGAGCCAGCGCAGAACCCAACAAGGCGATCGCGAGTCCTGGGGCGAGGGCCCAGAGCGGTAGGCCCGTCTGGAGCGCTTCGTTGTTCTGGGCCCAATACAACATGGTTCCCCACGACTCAGTGGTGATGTTACCGAGGCCGATGAATTGCAGGGCGGAGGACGCCAACACCGCGTATAGCGCCGCGGACAGGAAGTTCGCCACGATGAGCGAGGTCATCGGCGGAATGAGTTCAACGGTAATGACGTACCAACTCGCCTCGCCCCGCGCCTTTGCCGCGAGGAGGTAGTCGCGATTGCGCAGCGAGAGCGCTTGGACGCGGAGCTGTCGCGCCCCGTACGACCAGCCGGTAAAGACCAGCACGGCGACGAGTAACCAAAAGCTCGCGCTCTTGGCGTAGGCGGTAATGACGATGATCAGCGGGAAGGTAGGAATCACCAAGATGACGTCGGTGAAGAGCGAGAGCGTGTCGTCTAGGAGACCGCCCGAGTAGGCCGCCGTCACCCCCACGGCGACCGACACGACCGTACAGAAGGCGCCGACGATGAGGGCGATGAAGACCGACTGACGCGCTCCAAAGATCAACTGCGAGTACACGTCTTGTCCGAATGAGGTCGTGCCCAAAAGGTGCGCCCACGAGAGTCCCGCGCCTGGCTTGTAGATCTCGGCGGCCGGGTCGTCGTGCGCGAACCAACTGGGAAAGATCGCCACGACGACCAAAACGAAGAGAATGATCGATCCGACCATTGCTTTCTTATCGCGGCGCAGAAAGCGCCACGTGCCCCATAGCCCGCGGCGAACGATGGACACTCGACTCACGTGCGAATCCTCGTTCTCGGATCCAGCACGGCGGTCACGATGTCGGATACGAAGATGGCGAGCAACACCGCGACGGTAATGAGCAAGAACAGCGACTGCATGAGCGGGTAGTCCTCGGTTTGGACCGCCTGGAGCAATAAGAAGCCCAGCCCCGGATAGTTAAAGACGTACTCGACCAAGATCGCGCCCGAGATCACAAAGCCGAGCGACATCGCAAAGCCCGTCAGGCTCGGCAGCATGGCGTTACGACCTGCGTACTGCCAGAGGATGCGCTGATTCTTGAGGCCCTTGGCGCGCGCCATCTTGACGTAGTCCTCGGCCACGACGGTGATCATGTTGTTGCGCATGGTCAAGATCCACCCACCGATTGACGTGATCACGATGGTGAAGGCGGGCAAGATCGCGTGCACCAACACGTCGCCGACGAAGGGCCAACTCCACTGCTCGGTGGCGGTTTCGCTATATCCGCCCAAGATCGGAAACCACTTGAGCGTGACGGCGAAGAGCCAGATCGACAGCAGGCCCACCCAGAAATAGGGAAAGGCCGAGATGATGATGAACGTCGGGGGCAGGATGGAGTCCAATTTTCCCCCTCGGCGCCACGCCGCCACCGCTCCCAGCCCCGTGCCGATGATGAAGCCGATCACGGTCGAAAGACCCACCAGTCCGAGCGACCACGGCAGGGCCTTGAGGATCACGCTGGTCACCGAGAGCGGGAAGTAGCTGGTGGAGATGCCCAGATTCCCCCGCAGGGTGTTGCCCAGGTACTCGAAGTAGGACGAGACCAAACTCTGGTGGCCGCCGATACCGAAGGCCACCTCGAGAGCGTGCAGCGCGGCGGGGTTCACGTGGCCTCGAAAGGTCGACATCATCGACTCGGCCGGATTGCCGGGCATGAGCCGGGGGATGAAGAAGTTCAGCGTGAGGGCTGCCCACAGCGCGACGAGCAGGAAGCCCAAACGCCGAACTAGAAATCTCATCTCCCCGACTCAGTTCGGCAAGTTATTGGTTACGACAAAGGCTTGAGGTTGTCGAGCACGTAGCCCCAGTCCGGCTCGTTGTACAGGCCGGGCTGAGCGTAGGGATTCGACGCAGACGGGTATCCGGTGAAGTCCTTCGAGTTGTACTGGAACCAGTCGACTTCCTCCAGCACCGGAATCACCGGAAACTGGGTCACCATCACGTTCTCCAGTTCATTGATGATCGTGTGCTGCGTTGTCGCACTCGTGGTCGATCCGTAGGCGTTGAGCAGCTTGTCCACGGCCGGGCTGTCGAAGCGCTCCCAGTTCGTTGACGCGGCCTTGCCTTCAGGGGCCGAGTTCTTGGAGAAGAGCCACTGGCGCATCTCGTAGAACGGAGTCGGTCCACCGCTTTCGACGTCGTAGGCCAACTGGTAGTTACCCGTGTAGACGTCCGAGGCGAAGGTCGTGGCCGAGGGCGTCTCGGGCGTCGCGTCGATGCCGACCTTGCCCAACTCTTGGGCCATCACCGTTTCAGAAGCCACCCAGTCGGAGTACCCACCGTTGGTGATGATCGAGAGCTTCAGCTCTTTGCCGTTCTTTGAGAAGAAGCCGTTGCTGCCCATCTTGTAGCCGTCGGCTTCAAGAACCGACTTCGCCTTGGCGGGGTTATAGCCGGTGCCCAATTTGGCCAGCGCTGCGCTGCTCGTCCACGTCTTGAAGGTCGGTGAGACGATCCCGTCCTGACTAGCGGGCGGCTCGTAGCCGTACTCACCCTTCGTCGATACGGTCGAGCGGTTAATGGCGTAGCTGATCGCCTCGCGCACCGCCACGTCGTTGAGTGGTGCCACCTTCAGGTTGGGAAAGAGCGTCACGTTGGCGACCGGTGGGAACCAGTAGGTGTTGCCCGCCGTCTTATCGACGTAGTAGCTCTTGATGTTCGGGATGAACTGTGAGCCCCACTGCGATTGGCCCGTGGCCAAGTATTCGTTGCAGGTGTTGTTCGACAGGAACGCCGGCATGTTCACCGTCGTGACCACGGCCTTGCCCTTCTGCCAGTAGTTCTTATTGGCCGTCCACTGGATGTTCTGGGGGGTGCAGTGCGACATGACGTAGCCACCCGAACCAATCGGACTCGAGTCCGCGTAGGTCACCGGATTCTTAATGGTGCTCCAGATATGTTCGGGCACGATCGGCACCTGGCCCGCGACGTAGAAGAAGTACGGCACCGCTTGGGACGAGAAGTTCATCACCACCTGGTTGGAGCCTTTTTGGGTCACGCTGGAGAGCACCGACCACACGGCGTTGGTGTCCAGGGCCGGGAACCTCTTCAACAGGTTGAACGTGTAGACCACGTCGGCCGCCGAGAGGGGCTTGCCGTCGGACCACTTCACGCCGGAGCGAATAGTGAAGGTCAACGTCTTGTTGGAGTTGCTCCACGCGTAGTTCGTAGCCAGCCACGGCGTGACCGCGCCGCTCTTGAGTGAGTCGACGAAGTCGAGCGTCTCGTAGGTGAGACCGACCGAGTACGGACTCGACGTAGGTACGAACGGATTAAATGCGCACGACCACAACTCGCCCTGCTCGTTGGCGAGATTGAGTGGCGCCTGCGTGGCTGCGCCCGCAGCAGCGACGGAGACGACGGAGGGAATCGCTAGCGCCGTGGTGCTCGCCACAAACACGAACGCCGTAGCCAGCAGGCCCCCCTTGAACTTTTTCCTCACTGAAATCCCCTCCCTTGAAGAACCATGGTTCTTCATCCCTTGTTTTCAACTTCGCACTTCGCGCCGCCGACGAACGGTCACCGCAATTCCAAATCTGGAGTCACAATATGTGAATTTTTAACACTCAGCAACCCGAATCTGAGAAAATTTAACAATATTGCCTCGAGGTCCGAGAGAAATACCCATATTTGGGTTTCGCGAGCGTTATCTGCCGTGTTGATGTGCAGGAAAATCTGTCACTCTGGAACACTGGAGGCGCACGATCCACGACCCATGAGGAGAGCCACATGAGTCCCAACCGGCACCACTCGACAGTCATTGAATTCCCGAGCGAACTTGTGGTTCGCATGACGAGAGAGTTCGACGCGCCAATGCAACTCGTCTTTGACGCCTTCACGAAACCCGAGCTCGTGCGACAGACCTTTGCCCCGTTTGGAGAGACTATGACGGTGTGCGAGATTGACCTGCGCGTCGGAGGGACCTACCACTTCGTCATGGTGACCAAGGACGGATATGAGTGTTCGTTTCCCGGAACCTTCTTGTTCGTAGAGCCTCCGACGCGAAGCGTACAGACGTGGCGCTTCGATGGCTGGCCGGACGTCGAAGCGGTCGAAACACTAAACCTTCACGAGACCGATGGCGTGACCACGCTCACCTACGAGCTCGCCTTCGCCGATAAGGCCGGACGCGATCACATGGCGAAGTTCGATGGCCACCAAGCCAACTTCGACAACATAGATGATCTGTTCCAACGACTCCTCGCGTCACCAGACACAGACTGATCCTGCGCTGACGAACGCACACTCGCGTCGTTGTTACGCCGTCAAAGTGACCTTGTGAAGACCCGGCGACGTGTCGATGGGTCGCCCTCGCAGTTCGCCAATGCGAAGCGCGAGCACCTGGCCCACGATGACTTGAGCCAGAGCCACGCACCAGTTCGGTCCGAGCTCGTCGACAACAATTTCTGCGTTACACGTGAATCCCTCGCGAGCTACCGAGCGCAGCACAACGGTGCGCATCGAGAACCGACGACACTCTGCGAGCAACGTCTCGGCAACATCGGTCGCTAACTCATCGGTTACCACCAGCAGCAGCGTTGAGTTCTCCCCATCAGCCCCCACGGGACCGTGCAGGTAGTCGGCCGCCGAGTACGCTTCGGCGCGAATGCCCGTCACTTCACGGATCTTGATAGCAATTTCAGCGGCCACCGCCTGACCGACTCCTCGACCCACGATGGTGAGACCCCGCTCGGCGTTGAGCAACGCCACGGGCAATGACACCGACAGAGCCCAGTTGGCGGTTCGCTCCACTGTCTCGGGCAGCGTATCGAGCCCCTCGAGCGGCGAACCCCTCATCGCCTCGACGAGTTGGGCGAGCGCGTGCCACGTCGTCGTAAAGGTCTTGGTCGAGGCGAGTGCACGCTCCGTGCCCGCTCGCAGCGCAATCACCGTGGTGCTCGACTGACCCAACGGCGACTCGGGGTCGTTCGTGATGACCGCACTGGGTCGGCTCTGCGAGGTGGCCGACTCCACGACGTCGACGAGTCCGGGCGTTCGTCCCGATTGCGAGATCGCGAGAACGCCAGCTCCCTTCAAACCGATCGTTCCACCTGTTTCGTAGAGAGACGGCGTGGCGAGCGCCACGAGCAGGCCTAGCTCCTGTCCCGCGAAGTACTGAAAGAAAACCGCCGCATTATCCGACGACCCCCGAGCGGCGACCAGCAAATAGTCCACGTCATGAAACTCCGACGCCGCAGCGAGTGCCTCGCGGGCGCCTTCGCTCGCGCGCCGTCGCAGAATGTCTGCCTGGGAGCGAATCTCTTCTTCAAATATCGTCGTCATCAATCCTCCTGAATTCGACGGTAACGCGTTAGCTATCAAAGAGTTTGGCAGCGCCCGACAAGGTTGTGTCGTTGTCGTTGACGATGAGTGTTACTCCCAAGCCAGACATCGTCGAGAGATCGACCCTGCGAGAGTTGCCACCTCCGAGGTGGACCACGGAGACGCAAAACTCGTCAACGAACCGAGATACCGCCCGGACCAGACGTTCGCTCCAGCGTGATTCGTTGGTCGCGCGAGCATGATCACCGAGTGCTTCGTCGTATGTTTTCGCGCTTTCAAATATTTCTGCGCCGACGTCGCGGATCGGTACGATCTTGCCGTCCGCCACGAGAGCGATGCCAAAGCCGGTCCCGAGCGTGAAGACCAACTCTCGCCCCTCTCCCAAACAGCAACCCAACGCCGCCAGCGTGGCGTCGTTCACGACGCGAACATCCACCTCGGTCGCTTCGCGAAACGCCGCTTCCAGGTTTGTTGAGATCCAGGCATTGTGAAGTTCGGGGTCAATCGGCGACGTAAAGCCGTTGGCCCGGGAGAGATTGCCTGGTTCCATCACTCGCCCATCGACCATGGCACCGGGAAATCCCACACCAACTCGCGCGCATCCGCTCTCGGCGACATAGCGAGAGACGAAACCGACGAGCGCCGTCGGTGAGCACGGATAGGGCGTAGGAATCCTCGCGACGTCTCCGAGACGGCGTCCGCTGTGATCGACCAGACAGAACTTGATCGAGGACGCACCGATGTCCACGGCCAAGACGGTGGTGCTGTCACGGGGTTGAGAAACCATGGGGCGAAGTGTAGTGAGGGCATTTCAATGCTCTCGCTTGAGTGAGGGACCCTAGGATGAACCTCGCCCGTGGACGCCGACCCCTCACCACTACCCCCAACCCCATCGACCGAAGTCACGTTTCCGCCCTTCGCTTTCGCGAGTACCACGGGCGTGTTCATCTTGATGGGCGCCGTGACCTCACTCTTTGGACCTCTGCTCGAGAGTTTCACGCACCGATTCCACTTGTCCCTTCCCAGTGCGGGTGCGGCCCTCTCGGTCTACTTTGTCGGAGCGTCACTCGGCGTACTGCCGGGGTGGCTGGGCCTCAAGCGCGTAGATGGCCGGGTGGTGCTAACGGTCACCCTGACCGCGATCGCCTTAGGTGCGGCGGGTGCGGCGCTCTCGCACTCCTGGATACTTTTCCTCCTCAGCGTTCTGCTCATCGGTCTCGGTTTTGGCGCGCTGGACCTGGCCCTCAACACCCTCCTCACGCGCACCAAATCCGTTGGGCGAGCCCATCGACTCAGTGTGGCGAACGCCGGATACGGAGTCGGCGCAGTGATCTGTCCGCTCGTGATCATTGGCCTGGGTCCTCGTAACTTCCCGACCCTGTTTGCCGGGCTCGGCGTCATCGCGTTGTTGCTGTCCCTGTCGAATCGCGGCATCATCGCGCCGCCCCAGCGCCCGGCGCCGGGCATTGATCTTCCTGGTGCCAAGGCGCACCGACGGCCGATTCTGATCACCTTCGTGTTCGCCTACATCTTCTACACGGCTCTTGAAACTGGCGCCTCGGGCTGGATGGCCACACAAATACACGGCGTGGGCTACTCCGAGTCCATCGGCAGCGTCGTCACCGCCGGGTTCTGGACGGGCATGGCGATCGGACGATCGCTCGGCGGTCCACTCCACCGTCGTCTCGCCGAGCAGAAGCTCGTTCTCGGCGGACTCTGCCTCGCCATCGCGCTGTGCCTGCTCGCGCTGGCCGATCCGCTGGCGCCCTTCGCGTACCCGGCACTCGGACTCATCATCGCCTCGGTCTTTCCGATGGGGTTGTTGTGGTACACGTTGCTCTGTCCGAGCGACAGCGACGGACTCTCGTGGCTCTTTCTCTTCACGATGGTGGGGGGCGTCACCGGCCCGGGCCTTGAGAGCTTGATGGTGGCGCACTTCCACGTGCACGTAGTGCCGTTGGTCTTGGCGGCCTTCGCCGTTGTCGATCTGTCGATCTTTCTCAGCGCTCTGCGCTTTCGACCCTTCGCCGCGACGCCACTTCTCGAGTCGCCCGTTCGCTAGCGCAAGTAGTGAACGAGGGCCCCTGTCGATGCGTTCACGACCGAAATCGAATTTCCCGCACCGTTGGCGATCCAAATCTCGTTGCCGACCGCCACGAGGGCAATGGGGTTATTGAAGCGGTACTTGTGAGCCGAGAGCACGGTGATGAGAGTGCCCGTTGAGGCGTCCAACTCCGTGACCGTATTGCCGTTCGCGTTAACCACCCACAGATGGCTTCGGTTGATGATGATGTTCCATGGTGCGTTGAACTTGAACTTCGCGTCCGTGAGGAATCGCACGAGGGCTCCGCTCGACGCGTCGAGCTCAGCGAGTCCGTCTCCGCTCGCGGCACTCACCCAAATGCTCTGATCCCCGACCGCAAGGCCGATGGGACCGACGAACGCGCCCGAACTTGTGATGTTGCGCACCAGAGTGCCGTTCGCCGCATTGATCTCGCTCAAGGAATCACCGGCCTCGTTCGCGACCCAAATCATTTTCCCGGACACGACCACGTTGACAGGGTTGTCGAAGTGGCCGACGGTGGCCGACACCACGCGAATGAGCGCGCCATTGATGGCGCTGATCTCACTGAGGCCGCCCCGTTCGCTCGCCACCCACAAGTATGGGCCGGAAAACGCAATGCCGATGGGATCAGCGAAGTGGTACGACGCACCCGCCACGATCCGCTCAAGCGCGCCCGTCTTGGCGTTGAGTTCCGTTAGAGAGTTCGCGCTCTTGTTGGCCACCCATACGTTCGTGCGGTTTGCGCCGATTGCGATCGGCGAACCAAATCCGTCGGCGGCCCCTGAGATCGTGCGCACGAGAGTACCAGTCGCTACCTCGAACTCACTCACACTGTTGCCCGCTGCGTTGGCCACCCAGACGTGCGAACCCCTCGCGGCAATACCCAAGGGGTGATCCAAAGGGGCCACGTGCGCGGCACCCGAGGGGGACGAACTCGAGAGCGCGGCGGTGAGCGCAAAGACGATCGTCGACGCGACGGCGAGAACCCGACCCAACCTTCGCCGCACTGATCCTCTTTCGTCACTCGTCAATGGGTCAGCCTACTGAGGGCTCGCACCGTGACCGCGTGCACGACGCCAATCAGTACTGAATGAGCATCGTCACGAACGCGACGGCAATGATCGCGAGCAGTATGTCGATTGAACGCAGTAACTTAAGGCCCAGTTCGCGTGGCGCCACGCCGTCGCGGGCAATGGCGGTGGCCATCAACCGCTCTTCGGGCAGCGTCCTCGCTTCGAGGTGGCCGGCTGCCGCGAGGTAACAGACCAGCCCCACAATCACCCACGCGTGCTTGAAGGACACCGACGAACCCCCGCTGCTCACCATGATGAGACCAGTGATGGGCAGAAGGTGCATGAGGCGCGCCGCCCAGTTGCGGCGTGCGGGAAACCGCAGCGCTTGCGTGGCGGCGTCCGCTCCGCGCACCACGCTGAGCGCGGCCAGACGCATGGCAATGAAGACGACAATGGTGGCGACGGCCGCAATGATGTGAATCAAAAAGACAATGTCGTAGGTGACCGACGTGGCGATCACGATCTGCCCTGTCGCTCTCTAGGCGGTCGCGAACTCACGCGAAACGTTCAACGCTCGCGCCCAACGCACTCAGTCGACCGACGAAGTCGTCGTACCCGCGATCCACGTGGGCGAGTCCTTCGACCGTCGTCTCTCCTTCGGCGACGAGACCCGCGAGCACCAGGGCGGCCGCCGCGCGAATGTCACTCGCGCGCACCGTCGTTCCCATGAGGTGGTCGACCCCACGAATGAGCGCGTGGTGGCCCTCGGTCGTAATATTCGCACCCAGTCGCACCAGCTCATCCACGTAGCGAAACCGTCCCGCGAAGAGGTTCTCAGTCACCACCGAGACGCCGTCGGCCACACTCAACGTGGTCGTGAGAATCGGCTTGTAGTCCGTCGCCACACCTGGGTACGGCAAGGTCGAGATGTCGACTGCGCGAAGCGGTTTCGTCGAGCGCACGGCGACTCCCCCACCCGCGACGTCAACCTCGGCGCCCATCGTTTCGAGCTTGCGCAGAAACATCACCATGTGGTCGGCTCTCGCGTCCACCACCCGCACCGAACCCTTCGTAATCAGCCCAGACGCGAGGTAGGTACCCGAGACGACACGGTCGGTCACCACGCGGTGTTCGGCCGCGTGTAGTTCGGCCACCCCATCGACGGTGAGCAGCGAGGTGCCCAGGCCCTCGATGGACGCGCCCATCGCAATGAGCTGACGACCCAGATCTTCGACCTCGGGTTCACGCGCCGCGTTGTCGATGATGGTGCGACCCTCGGCGAGCACGGCGGCCATCAAGAGGTTGTCGGTGGCGGTGTGGCTCGGATACTCGAGCGTGATCCGAGTCGCGCGAAGCCGGGGCGAGGACGACGTGGCGTGGATGGAGGTTCGGTCATTGCGAAACGTCGCGCCCATTGCGCTGAGACCCTCGGTGTGAAAGTTGATCGGTCGCTGGCCGAAGTCGTCACCACCGGGTAAGGCCATGTTGGCCTCACCGCAGCGAGCGAGCAAAGGGCCGAGCACGACGATCGATGCCCTCATGGCTTCGAACAGGTGAGCCGGTGCGACGGGATGCAGCTCGTCGGCGGCGGGCACACTAATGAGCAGTTCGTGCTCGTCGGGTGTGCGGACCGCACAGCCCAGGGCCACCAGCAACTCACTCATCACCTCAACGTCACTGATGTGCGGGACGTTGGTCAGGTGGTGGGTTCCCGACGCCAGCAGACAGGCCGCCATCTGCTTGAGGACCGCATTCTTGGCTCCGTACGCCGTTACTTCGCCCTCCAAGGGGCCGGCGGGCTTCACCACCAGAAAACTCACCCTTTTAGTATTGCCGGTTCGCGCCAAGGGTCACTTTTCCCAAGGAAACCCCAAAAACGCCCGGCTACGCTGAGCCTGTGCAGCGACAGCTCCAGCCCGACCGCAACCTCGCACTGGAGCTGATCCGGGTAACGGAGGCGGCCGCCATCGCGGCCGCCCGCTGGTCGGGACGCGGTGACAAGAACGCTGCCGACGGCGCGGCCGTGGACGCCATGCGATTCGTGTTGGGGGCCGTCGCCATGGACGGCGTGGTCGTGATCGGCGAGGGCGAAAAAGATGAAGCCCCGATGCTCTACAACGGCGAGAAGATCGGCGATGGTCGCCCGCCGCTCGTCGACGTCGCGGTCGACCCCGTCGACGGCACGCGCCTCACGGCGCTCGGTCGCAACGGTGCGCTCGCGGTGATCGCCCTGAGCGAGCGCGGCACCATGTTCAATCCCGGGCCCTGCTTCTATATGAAGAAGATCGCGGTCGGTCCGCGCGGGCGCGGCGCCATCGATGTCCAGGCGTCGGCGACCGACAATCTCACGGAACTCTCCAAACGACTCAACAAGCCGGTCCAGGAGATGGGCGTCGTCATTCTCGATCGTCCGCGTCACGACGACCTCGTCGCCGAGGTGCGCGAAGCTGGAGCGCGCGTCATCTCCATCACCGACGGGGACGTGGCCGGCGCAATCGCCACCGGTTGGCCGGACTCGGGCGTCGACCTCCTGCTCGGCATCGGTGGCACCCCTGAGGGAGTGATCGCCGCCGCCGCCTTGAAGGGACTGGGCGGTGAGATTCAAGGGGTCCTGCACGCCAACGACGAAGAGACGCGTCGCGAGGCCGAAGCCCTCGGCTACAGCTTTTCGCGCGTCCTCACCACCGACGATCTCGTCGCGGGCGACAACTGCTTCTTCTCGGCGACCGCGATTACCGACGGCGACTTTCTACGCGGCGTTCGCTTCTACGACTTCGGCGCGACAACCCAGTCGCTCGTGGTGCGCTCGCGCACGGGCACCATCCGCACCATCGAGACTTTCCATCGTCACGACAAACTTCAGGAGTTCTCGACCTCGGGCTTCTAGGTACGTGACGGAATGAGCACGATCTAGCGAAGTGCCATTGTTCACAAGTCCCCCCATTGTCCCTGATGGACCCGGCGACCTAGTCTTCGCGCTATCTGCCCGTATTGAAGTGGCACTAGCCAAGAAGGAGGGTGACGATGAAGGTATCGCAACTGTTGGCAACCAAGGGTCACGACGTGGCCACGATCTCCCAAGAGAGGTCCGTCAAGGACGCCATCGCACTGCTCAAGGAGCGAGGCATCGGTGCGCTGGTGGTGACCGGAAAGACGCCGCCGCTCGTGGGCATCTTCTCTGAACGCGACGTGGTGCGCGCGCTCGCGTCGAGCGGTGAGAAGGCACTCACGCTCAAGGTATCGGAACTCATGAGCCACGACGTGGTGACCTGCAAGGAGAGCACCGAGGTGCTCGACGTCATGACCACAATGACCGAACGGCGCATTCGCCATATGCCAGTCGTCGAGGACGACCGTCTCGTCGGAATGGTCTCCATCGGTGACGCCGTGAAGTCGCGCCTCGACGAACTCGAAAAAGAGAGGCGCGACCTACTGGACTACGTCTCGGGCCGTTAGTTACTTCGCCGCGGCGCTGAGGCGAAGTTCGGCACGATCGATCGCTGCTTGGGCGAGGATCTCTTCGCGGCCGTCCTCAGATTTGGTGGCGGCCGCCAGCTGCGCTTCGGCCGCTTCCTTCGCGCGTTGAGCGCGCGCCACATCGATCTCGGTCGTTCGCTCCGCCACACTGGCGAGAACCGTGGCGAGCGTCGTATCGGGCTCGAGGCCCTTGCCCACTTGAAAGAAGCCCGTGTGCACCGCGAAGGCGATCTCGCCCTCGTCGCTCGTCTGTACGCGAACGACACTCGAGACAACGTCGCCCACGGTGGCGGTATGGCCTGCTAAAACCGTGAAATCACCCTCAGCCGATCGCGCAATGAGGGCGCTCGCCGCGCCGGACCACAACGCCGCCTCGGGCGAGAGGATCTCCACTTTCAGTGTGGTCATTAGTTCTTCGCCAACTCCGCGGCCTTCTTCTCCACGTCCGCCGCGCCACCGACGTTGAGGAACGCCTGCTCGGGGTAGTGGTCAAGGTCACCCTTGACGAGGCTCTCGAAGGAGTCGATCGTTTCCTGAACTGGCACGTTGATGCCGTCGATACCGGTAAAGACCTTGGAGACGAACATCGGCTGGGACAAGAAGCGCTGGATCTTGCGCGCGCGCGTGACGGTGATGCGGTCCTCTTCGGAGAGCTCATCGAGTCCGAGGATGGCAATGATGTCCTGGAGCTCCTTGTTGCGCTGAAGGATCTGTTGGACTTGGCGCGCCACGGCGTAGTGACGATCGCCCACGATCTCGGGCGCCAGGATGTTAGACGTCGAGGTCAAGGGGTCGACCGCGGGATAGATACCCAGGGCCGCGATCTGACGACTGAGCTCGGTAGTCGCGTCGAGGTGTGTGAAGGTCGTAAAAGGTGCCGGGTCGGTGTAGTCGTCCGCGGGCACGTAGACAGCCTGCAGCGACGTGATCGAGTGGCCGCGCGTCGAGGTGATGCGCTCTTGGAGTTCACCCATCTCGTCGGCCAGCGTCGGCTGGTACCCCACGGCCGAGGGCATGCGCCCGAGCAGCGTCGAGACTTCGGAGCCCGCTTGCACAAATCGGAAGATGTTGTCGATGAACAGCAGCACGTCCTGGTTCTTCACGTCACGGAAGTACTCGGCCATGGTGAGGGCCGCCAGCGCGACGCGCAGTCGCACCCCCGGCGGTTCGTCCATCTGGCCGTACACCAGAGCGGTCTTTTCGATCACGCCCGAGTCGCGCATCTCGAGCAAGAGGTCGGTGCCTTCACGCGTGCGCTCTCCCACCCCGGCAAAGACCGACACACCGTTGTGCTGCTCGGCGACGCGGCGGATCATCTCCATGATGAGCACGGTCTTACCTACGCCCGCACCACCGAAGAGCCCGATCTTGCCACCCTGCACGTAGGGCGCGAGCAGGTCAACGACCTTGATGCCGGTTTCGAACATGGTGGCCTTGGGCTCGAGTTGGTCGAAGGCCGGAGCGGCGCGGTGAATCTCCCAGCGGTCCTCGACGGGGCCGATATCATCGGTGTCGAGCGGCTCGCCGATCACGTTAAAGACGTGACCGAGCACCGCGTCGCCCACGGGAACGCTGATGCCGTGTCCGCTCTGGCGCACGACGGTGCCGCGCACCAAGCCGTCGGTCGGACGCATGCAGATACAGCGCACGCGACCCTCGCCGATCTGCTGGGCAACCTCGGCCACTACGTTGATCGTCTTGCCCTCAAGCTCGATGTCCATCTCAACGGCGTGGTTGATCTCGGGTAGGGAGTGCGGCGGGAACTCCACGTCAACGACCGGTCCGGCAATGGCGACGACGCGCCCCGGTTCCAACTCGGTCTTTTCTGGTGCGATGGTCATGTGATTCTCACTTTCCCGAGCGGAGCGCTTCGGCGCCGCCCACGATTTCCATAATTTCGGTGGTGATCGAGTCCTGGCGGGCTCGGTTCATCACGCGGGTCAAGGTCTGGCCAAGCTCGTCGGCGTTGTCGGTCGCGGCCGCCATCGCGCGCTGCTGAGAGGTGTGGAACGAGGCCGCGCCCTCGAGCAGAGCGGTAAAGATCTCACTCTCCAGGGCGCGCGGCATGAGGGTGATGAGTAACTTTTCGACCTCGGGCTCGAACTCGGTGTAGCCCTGCAGCGCGGGTGGCTCGTCGCTCGGGGGCAGTTCGGGCACCACGAGCGGCAGCAACTGTTCGACCTCCACGGCTTGGGATCCGGCCGAGTGATAGCGCGTCGAGACGAGCAGGACCTGCTGGGTCTCGCCCGCCAGAAAGGGACCGATGAGGTGGCTCGCGATCTCCTGGGCGTCGGAGTACGTCGGTCGGTCGACGAAGCCCACGAAGTTCGCCTCCACCTCGAGGCCGCGGTAGCGAAAGTACGAACCGGCCTTCTTGCCCACGGTGATGAGCTCCGCCTGGGTGCCCTCGCTCACGAGCTTGGCGACGAGGCGCTCACCGGCGCGCAGCGACGCATTGTTGTAGGGACCCGAGAGACCGCGGTCGCCGGTGAGCACGACCACCATGGCGCGCTCGACTTTCTCGGGCAGCGTGAGGAGCTTCTTCGCGCCCGCCGGGTCGCCGAGCGCGGCTTCGAGCACGAGGCGCTGCATGCCAAGTCGGTAGGGACGGTTCGCCACGATGCGCGCGGTGCTGCGAGGAATCTGGGCGGCGGCGATCAACTCCATTGCCTTGGTGATCTTGCGCGTCGAGCGCACCGAACGAATGCGCTGACGTAGTACCCGTTCTTGTCCACCGGCCATGACTCCTCCTTTCTCTCGCTCGTGGACTCTTAGTTACTGGTCGCGAAGCTCGCGAGGAACGACTTCAGCGCGGCGTCCAGTGCCTCGGTGTCGTTGAGCTGCTTGGTGTCGCGAATGTTGGCCAGGATGTCGGCGTGCTTGGCGCGCATGTCGGTGAGGAACTCCGCCTCAAAGCGCGTCACGTCCTCCACCGGAATGGTGTCGAGCCATCCCTTGGTACCGGCGTAGATGGCGACCACCTGCTCTTCGACGGGCACGGGAGCGTTGAGCCCCTGCTTTAAGAGTTCGGTGAGGCGATAGCCCCGGTCCAGCTGCTGCTGGGATCCCTTGTCGAGCTCGGAGCCAAACGTGGCGAACGCCTCGAGGTCGCGGAACTGGGCGAGGTCGATCTTGAGGGTACCGGCAACCGAACGCATGGCCTTGATCTGGGCCGCCCCACCCACGCGCGAGACTGAGTTACCCACGTCGATCGCGGGACGAACTCCTGAGTAGAACAGGTCCGACTGCAAGAAGACCTGACCGTCGGTGATCGAGATGACGTTGGTGGGAATGTACGCCGAGATGTCCCCGGCCTTGGTCTCGATGATTGGCAGCGCCGTGAGCGATCCGCCGCCCAACTCGTCGCTCAACTTCGCCGCGCGCTCGAGCAGGCGGCTGTGCAAATAGAAGACGTCCCCGGGGTACGCCTCGCGGCCCGGTGGGCGGCGTAGCAAGAGGGAGATTTGACGGTAGGCCTCGGCCTGCTTGGAGAGGTCGTCGTAGACGACGAGCGCGTGCTCGCCCTTTTCCATCCACTCCTGGCCGATGGCGCACCCCGCGTAGGGGGCGAGGTACTTAAAGGGCGCGGGGTCACCCGCACCCGCTACGACGACGACGGTGTACTCCATCGCGCCGAAGTCCTCGAGCGTCTTGACGGTTTGGGCAACCGAGGAGTTCTTCTGGCCGACCGCGACGTAGATGCACTTCACGCCCTGACCCTTTTGGTTCAAGATCGTGTCGATGGTGACGGTCGTCTTGCCGGTCTTGCGGTCACCGATGATGAGTTCGCGCTGGCCGCGTCCAATGGGCGTCATGGCGTCGATCGCCTTGATACCGGTCTGCAGCGGTTCGCTCACCGGCTGGCGACCGGTGATGCCGGGGGCCTGAATCTCCATGCGCCGGATCGTGGCCCCCACCAGTGGACCCTTGCCGTCGATCGGTTCGCCCAGCGCATTCACCACGCGACCGAGCAGCGCGTCGCCCACCGGCATCGAGAGGATCCGACCCGTCGAGCGCACGACCTGCTCTTCTTCGATGCTGTCGACCGAGCCCAACACGACCGCGCCGATCGTCTCTTCGTCGAGGTTCATCGCGAGTCCTACGGTGCCGTCTTCGAACTCGAGGAGCTCGTTGACTTTGGCGGAGGGCAAGCCCGACACGCGCGCGATGCCGTCACCGACTTCTACGACGCGACCGACCTGCTCGGCCGCGATTGCCGGGTTGAAGTCGGTGACGTGCTTCTTGAGTGCGTCGGTGATCTCGCTGGCGCTGATGGTGAGCTCAGTCATCACGTATTCCTTTGCTTAGTTGTTCCGTTGGAGGGCTGATTCGAGGTCGCGGCCGGAAGCGGCCACCACATCGTGCAGGGCGCCGAGGCGCCCCCTAGTGGACGCGTCGAGTCGCAGGTCGCCGATCTCGACGAGGACGCCGCCCAGTAATGAGGGGTCGTCGGCGATCTGGAGTTCGACCTCTTTGCCGGTGAGGGCGTGGAGTGAGTCGACCAGTTCGTGTTGGGTATCGCCCGAGAGGTCGCGGGCGGTGTGCACCCGGGCAATGCGCCAGTCCCGCGACTGGGCGACGTAGTTCACGAGGTAGTCGAGAGTTCCCACGACGTCGCGCGGACGTCCGCCCACGACGGTAAATCGGGCCAACTCGAGGGCGATCGGATTGACCTTGCCCTCTAAGAGCTGATCAGTGAGACCGAGGCGCGCGCCCAGCGGTGCTTCGCGGTCTAAGAGCAGATGACGAAGTCCTTCGTTTCCTTCCACGGTGCGAGCCCAGCGAAAGAGGTCGTCTTCAATCGAGGAGAAGTTGTCAGTGTTGACGTCCTCCAGGAGCGCGTCCGCGAACCCCGACACCCGTCGTCGCGCGTCGAGCAGGGAGAGCCCGGGCAGGGGAAAGTCACCGTTGTCACGCAGGGCGCGCGCGGAGTACGCGAGTTCGCTCACGGCCGAGGGCACCTCTTGGGCGGGCACGGAGGTGGCCGCGTACGCCAAAATCCGCAAGGCCTCGGGCGACACCTTGTTCTCGAGCAGGTCGTGGACGACAAGTCCGCGGGCCACGTGCGTGATCGAGGTGTCAGTGAGTACCGCACTCAAGTCGTCGCGCGACTGGATGGTTGCGTCGAACGCCTCGAGGTCACTGGTCACTCGCGCGAGCGTGGCGGCGTCGAGACGGCCGAG
Organism: Acidimicrobiales bacterium; assembly: GCA_049801955.1. GTDB lineage: Bacteria > Actinomycetota > Acidimicrobiia > Acidimicrobiales > RAAP-2 > RAAP-2. The sequence continues at coordinate 355 of JBARLO010000016.1, read as the reverse complement.
CACGGCGTAGGCGAAACCTTCGAGCGTGGGCAGCATGGTTAGTTGCTCGTCCCCTTGGCGGCTTCGGCGTGGATGGCGGCCACGGCCTCTCGCACGAGGTCGTCGTGAGTGCTCTGATCCACTTCGCGTCCCACGATCTTGGACACGAGGTCAAACACAATCTCACCGATGCGCGCCGACGCCTCGTCGACTGCGTGCTGGCGCGCTGACGCCACCTCGCTGGTCGCGGTGGCCAAAATACGGTCGTACTCGGCCTGGGCGCGACCCACCGCTTCGGCCTTCAGCTGATCGGAGGTCTCCTGGGCGCCCGCCACGATGGCCCGGGCCTGATCGCGCGCGTCAGCGAGCACCTTGT
>JBARLO010000015.1:0-15902 GCA_049801955.1 Acidimicrobiales bacterium | reverse complement strand
CACGGGCGAGGGCGACGTGCGCGATGCGGGCGGAACGCGTCGGCGCGCCATTGACGCACTAGGTGACGCGGGTCTTGCGCCGGTGGAACTGGCGGAAAAAGAGGGCCTCGCGCTCATCAACGGCACCGACGGCATGCTTGGCATGTTGATCCTGGCCCTCGATGACGGTCACGCTCTCCTCCAGCAGATGGACATCGCCGCGTCTCTCTCCATTCAGGCGTTGCGCGGGACCGACCAAGTCTTCGTGCGCGAGATCCACGAACTGCGCCCCCACCCCGGACAGCGTGACAGTGCCGAGAACCTCGTGAACCTTCTCGCCGACTCGCCCATCGTCGTCTCTCACCTCGACGACATCACCCAAGTCCAAGACGCCTACTCACTGCGCTGCGCGCCCCAGGTGCACGGCGCGGCGCGAGACACCTTTCGCCACGCCCAAGGCGTCGCCGACATCGAACTGGCGAGCGCCATCGACAATCCCTCGGTACTCGCCGATGGGACGCTGGCGAGCAACGGCAACTTCCACGGCGCACCCATCGGCTACGTGCTCGACTTCCTCGCCATCGCATTGGCCGATGTCGCGTCGATGAGCGAGCGGCGCACCGACCGGCTACTCGACGTGAATCGCAACTTCGGCCTGCCCCCCTTCCTCGCGGGCGACGCCGGCGTGGACTCGGGCCTCATGATCGCCCAGTACGCCCAGGCGGGACTCGTCACCGAGATGAAGCGCCTCGCCTCACCCGCCTCGGTCGACTCGATTCCGTCCTCGGGCATGCAAGAAGACCACGTCTCGATGGGTTGGCACGCCGCACGCAAGTTGCGCCGCTCCCTCGACGCCTTTCGCGACGTGCTCGCGATCGAACTGCTGGCGAGCGCTCGGGCCTTGGCCATTCGCGCACCGCTCGAGCCGTCTCCGGTCGCCCAGGCGGTGGTTGATCGCGTGAACGCGCTCTCGGGGGGTCCCGGACACGACCGGTGGCTCTCACCGGAGATCGCCGCGGTGAGCGACCTCGTGGCGTCGCGCGAACTCCTCGACATCGCCGCGCGCTTTGTCACGCTGCACTAGGAGGCTCTGATGGAAGGTGCTCGCGTCGTTCGCGCAGCGAGGGGTTCGACGATCAGTGCGCAAGGTTGGCCTCAGGAGGCGGCATTGCGCATGCTCTGTAACAACCTCGATCCCGAGGTCGCCGAACGGCCCGACGATCTGGTCGTCTACGGCGGAACGGGACGCGCCGCGCGCGACTGGCGTAGTTTCGACGCGCTGGTGCGCACGCTCACCACGCTCAAGAGCGACGAGACGATGCTGGTCCAGTCCGGGCGTCCGATCGGCGTGCTCCAAACGCACGAGTGGGCGCCGCGCGTCCTGATCGCCAACTCCAACTTGGTGCCCGACTGGGCCACGTGGCCCGAGTTTCGCCGTCTAGAAGCCCTCGGTCTCACCATGTACGGCCAGATGACGGCGGGCTCGTGGATCTACATCGGCACCCAGGGCATCTTGCAGGGCACCTACGAGACCTTCGCCGCGATTGCGACCAAGCGCTTCGGGGGCACGCTCGCGGGGACTCTCACACTGACCGCCGGCGCGGGCGGCATGGGCGGAGCGCAGCCGCTCGCGGTCACGATGAACGACGGGGTGTGCCTGTGTGTGGACGTGGATCCGAGCCGCCTGCAGCGACGGGTCGATCAGCGCTACCTCGATGAATGGACCGCCGACCTCGACGACGCGATCGCCCGGGTGCTGCGCGCCAAGGCGGATCGTGAAGCGCTCAGCGTCGGACTGCTCGGCAACGCCGCGACGATCCTGCCCGAGTTACTGCGCCGCGGGGTCGAGGTCGACATCGTGACGGACCAAACGTCGGCGCACGATCCGCTCAGCTACCTGCCCGAGGACATCGACCTCAACGACTGGCACGACTACGCCGACAAGAAGCCCGAGGAGTTCACCGATCGCGCGCGCGCCTCGATCGTGCGACACGTCGAGGCGATGGTGGGGTTCATGGACGCCGGGGCCGAGGTCTTCGATTACGGCAACTCACTGCGCGGCGAAGCCCAACTGGGTGGCTACGCGCGTGCCTTCGACTACCCGGGCTTCGTTCCCGCCTACATCCGACCGTTGTTCTGCGAGGGCAAAGGGCCCTTTCGCTGGGCCGCGCTGTCGGGGGATCCCCAGGACATCTACCGCACCGACCAAGCCGTGCTCGATCTTTTTCCCGAGAACGATCTGCTGCGTCGTTGGATCACCAAAGCCCAAGAGCGCGTTGCCTTCCAGGGCCTGCCCGCGCGCATCTGCTGGCTCGGGTACCAGGAACGTGACAAGGCCGGAGCGGCGTTTAACGACCTCGTCGCGAGAGGCGACGTCAGTGCGCCGCTGGTGATCGGACGTGACCACCTGGATGCCGGGTCGGTCGCTTCGCCGTACCGCGAGACCGAGTCGATGCTCGATGGTTCGGACGCGATCGCCGACTGGCCGCTACTCAACGCGCTGGTTAATACCGCCTCGGGTGCGACCTGGGTCTCGATTCACCACGGCGGCGGGGTGGGCATCGGCCGCTCAATTCACGCGGGCCAGGTGTGCGTCGCCGACGGCACCGCGCTCGCCGATGAGAAGGTTCGCCGCGTGCTCACCAATGACCCCGCCATGGGGGTGCTGCGTCACGTCGACGCGGGCTACGACATCGCCGAGGAGACGGCCGAGGCAACGGGACTACGCGTACCCATGCGCGAGGGCGCGTGAGCACACTCGTCGTCACCAACGTCGGTGAACTGACGACCAACGATCCCGCACTCGGCGACGAGACCTCTCTCGGCCGACTGCACGACGCCGCATTCGTGGTCGATGACGATCAGGTGCTCTGGGTCGGTCTGAGCACCGACGCGCCCGACGCGGACGAGTCTCTCGACGCCGACGGCGCTGCGGTCATTCCCGGCTTCGTTGACTCGCACACTCACCTCGTCTTTGCGGGCGAGCGCAGCGACGAGTTTGAAGCGCGCATGGCCGGTCGGCGTTACGACGGTGGCGGCATCGTTCGCACCGTTCTGTCGACGCGCGCCGCCTCGAGTGAGGAGTTGCGCCACGGGGCGGCGAAGCGCGTAGGGGAGTTGCGCGCCGGGGGAGTCACCACGGTGGAGATCAAGTCGGGCTACGAGCTCACTACCGATGGCGAGGTTCGCTGCCTGGGTGTTGCGAGCGATTTCACGAATGAGCGCACGTGGCTGGGTGCTCACGTCGTACCGCCCGAGTTCGCCTCTGACCGCGACGGGTACCTGGACCTCCTGGCCACGACCATGCTCGACGCGTGTGCGCCCCACGCCAAGTGGGCTGACGTGTTCTGCGACCGTGGCGCCTTCAGCGTCGACGAGGCGAGAACGATACTGCAGCGCGCCCGCGACAAGGGGCTCGCCCCTCGACTGCACGCGAATCAACTTGCCCATAGCGGGGCCGTCGCGTTGGCCGTAGACCTCGAGTGCGCCAGTGTCGATCACTGCACGTACTTAGAGGACTCCGATATCGAGATGCTGGCCGCTTCGGCGACCGTTGCCACCTTGTTGCCGGGTGCGGAGTTCTCCACCCGTTCGCCCTATCCCTCGGCTCGACGTTTGATGGACGCCGGAGCAACCGTCGCACTCGCGACCGACTGCAATCCGGGCTCGTCGTACGTGACCAGCATGGCGTTTGTCATCGCGCTCGCGGTGCGCGAGATGGCGATGAGCGTCGACGAAGCGCTGTGGTCCGCCACCAAGGGCGGGGCTCTGGCGCTGCGGCGAGGCGACGTCGGCCACTTAGGTGTGGGGGCGCGCGCGGACTTCGCGATTCTCGATGCCCCTCGCGCCGCCCACCTCGCATACCGACCCGGCGCCCAGATCGTGGCCACGACTCATCGAGTGACGTCATGACCTCAAAATCGCGGCTGTACTTCAACGAGGACCACCGTGACGCGCTGATTGCGCTCGACGCCGTCGCGGGCGGGAAGGGATGGGTCAACGTGTTGCCGCGGGTCGCCGACGACGACCTTCCCGATATTCACGTGAACTTCATCGGCTGGACCAATCACGGGATCCCTATCGCGACCTTCCTCACCGAGGTTCCGCGCGATGGTGAGGCGCAGCTCTCGTCACTCGGTGTGCTGCACTCTCGTGGGCGCATCGGCAAGGATCGCATCAGGGAGATGCTCGAGGGCGTGCCCTTTGCGATCCGCCAAGATCACTCCCAGCGCGGAATTTTGCTCGTGGTACCCCCCGGAACGCCATCGTCCCAGGTACTTGACGTGATGTGCCGGTTCTCGAGTGAACTGTGCGAGCACGAGATGACTGGTGGGTGGCGACTCGAACTGTACGAGCGCGAATAGTTGTTCAGCCTGTCGCGATGCCGCTAGCGAGGAAGATGCCGGTCTCCTTGGTGACACGAAGAACGCCGTTGCCGATGCGCATGCGCTCGTCGATCTCGTGGCGCAGCGAGAGTTGTTGCTCAGGTGTCGCGCGATCCCCCGGGGGCATGGAACTGATATAGGCGACGACGTCCTCCGCGTCGCGGCAGTGAAGTTCGTCGATGAACGGTCGCCACGACACGGACCCAAAATGTCGCTCGAGATGCTCGCGGCCGGTGATGGACCCGAAGACCTCGCGGTGATTCCGATACGAGTGGCGCAGCGCGATCGCGCGCTCGATCTCCAAAAGTTCGATGAGGTGGGCGGGTCCGTTGGTGGCGGCGACCAGTAGGCCATCGGTTCTGAGCACGCGGCGAAGTTCGCCGAGGGCCTGGTTGATGTCGGTCGCGTGGTACAGCATGTAGTTGGCGATCACGAGGTCAAAGGACTCGTCCGCGAACGGTAGAGCCTGCACGGACGCGACCAGGCCGCCCACCTGAGCGGCGCGTCCCTGGACCGCACTCGTGGCCGCGGCGATCATGCCCGCAGAGAGATCGCACAAGGCGAGATTCGCCTGCAGTGGTTGCGGCAGCGACGTCCATAGGCTTCCCGGACCGCACCCCACGTCCAGTACGTCACGAGCGCGCGACCAGTCGATCTGCTCGAAGAACCACGCGGGGAATTTGATCGGCGACGTGGCGTACTTGACGTGCAAACGTATGCGAGCCTGCAGGTTGTCCGGTGCGGCGTACTGAATATCTCGTAGATATTGCGTGTACTTCGTGGCCTCGCCGGACGCCGTATTCGCCTCGCTCAAATCGCTCACCCGACTATCTTTGTCGACGCGTCGGTGCGGTCCAGCGGCGGGTTCAAAACCCCTAAGGTGCTCCTATGAGCACCCCCCTTGCCCCCTCGGACCTCCCCGCAACTCTCGGCGCGCTGCGCGCGTCCGGCTATGAGTCCCTCCCCATACGTCAAGAGATTCGCTCGAACCTGGAGGCCAAACTCGTGGCGGGCGAGGCGCTCAGCGCGTCGGTATTGGGGTATGAGGACACCGTGCTGCCCCAGCTGGAGACCGCCTTGTTGGCCGGACACGACTTCATCTTGCTGGGCGAGCGCGGCCAGGCGAAGACCCGCATTATCCGTTCGCTCGTTGACCTGCTGGACGAGTGGTTGCCCATTGTGGACGGCTCGGACGTGCGTGATGACCCCTACGCGCCGATCTCGGCGTTTGGGCGCGACCTGGTCGGCGAACGAGGCGACGATACCCCGATCGCCTGGGTGCACCGCAGCCAGCGATTCGCCGAAAAATTGGCCTCACCGGACACCTCGATGGCCGACCTCATCGGTGAGGTGGACCCGATCAAGGTGGCGGGAGGTCTCTTCCTTGACGACCCCAAGGCCCTGAGCTACGGACTCTTGCCCAAGTCGAACCGCGGGATCTTTGCGATCAACGAGTTGCCCGATCTCTCGGAGCGCATCCAAGTGGGCCTGCTCAACGTTCTTGAGGAGCGCGACGTGCAGATACGTGGTCACCTGGTGCGCCTCGATCTCGACGTGATGGTGGTGGCCACGGCGAATCCCGAGGACTACACGAACCGCGGTCGATTGATCACCCCGCTCAAGGACCGCTTCGGATCCCAGATCCGCACGCACTACCCCTACGAAGTCACCACCGAGATCGAGATCATGTACCAGGAGGCGCACCTGTCCGAGAGCGACCGGCCCATCGTGGTGCCGTGGTTCATCGACGACATCATCGCGCGCATCAGCCACGTCGCACGACGCTCGCACGTCATCAGCCAGAGCTCGGGGGTGTCGGTGCGTCTCTCGATTGCGAACTTCGAGACCGTCGTCGCCAACGCGTTGCGTCGCACGCTGCGCACGCACGACGACGTCGTGGTGCCACGGGTGAGCGACCTCAGCGCGGTCGTGCAGTCGACCCAGGGCAAGATCGAGTTCGACACGATGGATGACGGCGACTCAGACCAGGTGATTGCGGCCCTCGTCTCACTCGCCGTGCGCCAGTGTTTCGCCGACGTGCTGCTCGAAGAGGCTTCCGAGATCGTCGAAGCCTTCAACGACGAGGTCATTGTGCACACCGGCGACGACCTGCCCGACGCGAACTACCTCGAAGTGCTCTCCGCCATGCCCGCCCTCTCGACGCCGGTCGAGCGCATCGCGGGGCCGGGGGCGAGTGACGGCGAGCGGGCCGCCGCAGTGGAGTTCGTGCTGGAGGGGCTCTATCTGACCAAGCGACTCGCCAAGGACGCCTCGGGTGCGCGGGCGCTCTATCGATCGAGGAACCGCTAAGTGGCGGTGCGCTACGGCTTTCGCCGGGTCGGAGACGGCGATGAGTTCGACGACCTCGATCTCGATGAGGTGCTCTCGCTGCTCGCCGATGACTACATGGAAAATGGCGACCTCGACGAAGCGATGGACCGATTACTGCGCGAGGGTTACGACACGAAGGATGGCGAGCGCGTCGAAGGACTGCGCGAGCTCTTAGAGCGCACGCGCCGGCGACGTCGCGAACTCGAGCAACAGGCCGATCCCGACGGCGAGATGCAGCGCTATCGCGACTGGTTGGATCTCATCGAAGCGATGGAGGAGTCCGAGATCGATCAGCTCATGCACGAGGCGGAGGAGTCGGGGGACCAGCGGCGCGAAGAGGTCACCCGCGACATCGTTGATCAACGTCGTATGCAGCGTGACCTCATGAGCGACCGGTTGGCCGAGCGCTTAGGGGAGTACCAGCACTACGACTTCGTCTCGTCCGACGCGCGCGAAGAGTTCGAGCAGATGATGGGCGAACTCCAGCGCGACGTGGTCGATACGTACTTCCAGCAGTCCAAGGAGTTCATGGGTTCACCCGATCCCGAAGAATTGGCGCGGATGCGCGACATGATGGACGCGCTCTCGACGATGATCGAACAAGATCGACGCGGAGAAGAACTCGATCCTTCCTTCGATGACTTCATGGCGAATTTTGGCGACTTCTTTCCCGGGGCGCAGAACCTCGAGGACGTGATTCGCATGATGGCCGAACGCGCCGCCGCCGCCGAAGCGATGTTCAACTCGCTCTCGTCGGAACAACAAGGCGAACTGCGCGCGCTGTTCGATCAGATGATGCAGAACATGGAGTTGAACTTCTCCATGAACCGGCTGGTGTCGAATCTTCGCCAAGCCACGCCCGACATCGACTGGCAGCGCGCGCACCGCATGCGCGGCCAGGACGGCTCGTCCTTCGCTCAAGCCGCCTCGGTCGCCGAGCAACTGGGAGAGCTGAAGGGACTCGAGGAGTTCTTGGGGCAGAGCCACGCGGCCCAGGGGCTACCCGAAGTGGACGTCGAGGCGGTGCGCCGGAACCTCGGCGATGACGCCGCCCGCCACGTCCAACGTCTCCAAAAGGCCCTGCAGGAACTGAAGGATCAGGGTTTCATCGACCGCACGAGCGATCGACTTAAGTTGAGCGCGCGCGGAGTGCGAAAGATCGGACAGATCGCTCTGCGCGACCTGTTTCGCCAGATGCGTGACACCCCGGCCCTGGGTGGCCATCCGGTCGCGACCTTGGCCCACGGTGGCGACCGCGAAGAGACCACCAAGCCCTGGCAGCCCGGCGAGGCGGTGTCGCTGCACCTGCCGCGAACTCTGCGCAATGCTCTGTTGCGCCAGGGTCCCGGCACGCCGATCACGTTGCACCCCGATGACTTTGAAGTGGAGGAATACGAAGCCACCAAGAGCTCGGCGACGGTCTTTGCGATCGACCTCTCACTCTCCATGGCCATGCGGGGGAACTTGCTGCCGGCCAAGAAGATGGTGCTCGCGCTCTCCCAACTCATCTCGTCGAAGTACCCGAGAGATTTTCTGGCCATCGTGGGCTTTGGGGAACGCGCCCAGCAACTCAAGCTTGAGGACATCCCCGCGCTCACGATCGACTACAACTACGGCACCAACCTCCAGCACGCCTTGGCGCTGAGTCGCCACCTCTTGCGCAACGAGCGCGGCGAGCGCCAGGTGGTGGTTGTGACCGACGGTGAACCCACCGCCCACCTCACGAGCACGGGTGAGCCGTTCTTCTCCTGGCCCCCGGTGCCCGAAACCCTGGAAAAGACCATGGCCGAGGTCCTTCGCTGCACCAAGGCGGGCATCACGATCAACACCTTTGCCCTGGATATCGAGCGCAGTCAGTTCCCCTTTGTGGAGCAGATCGCCCGGGTCAATGGGGGACGGCTCTTCTACACCGACGTGAACGATCTGGGAACGTACGCCCTCGACGACTTCGTCACCCACCGCCGCGCGAGCTAGGCGAAATGGCCGCCACCAGGTAGTTCACAAATTCAATTTGCATTTTGTTCGAATCCCCATAACAATGACACCGTTGTAATTACATCGATGGCAGAGACCTCGACGGGGAGGAATCAGAACGTGGAAATTGTCGAACTTCTAAGCGGTCTTGAGGACCGTGGTTGGCAGGCGCGCTCGAACTGCATGGGAGTGGACCCTGATCTCTTCTTTCCCGAGCGCGGTGCCTCCACCAGAGAGGCCAAGGAAGTCTGTCGTGGCTGTGTGGTGCGCGAGGACTGCCTGGAGTACGCGCTCGACAACGGCGAGAAATTCGGCATCTGGGGCGGCATGAGCGAACGTGAGCGCCGGCGCCTACGCCGAGCCCGGGCTCTTGAGCGGCGCGCTCAAGCGGGCTGAGCTAGCTAGAGGCGCGACTCGATCGTCGCGCCCTCCGATAGCCCCAGCTCCTGCCAGCGCGCGGGATCTTCTGAGCGCAGGACCGATTCAGGAACCAAGCCCACGAGTTCAGCGTGATCGATCTCGCCGGTCGCCAACAGACTCGCGGCCTTGTCGTAGACGACCGACGGACGTACTTTGGCGGGATCGATCAAGTTGCAACTGATCTGGACCATGTCGGGCATCTGAAAAGCGAGCGCGCGCACCTCGTGGCGGCGCAGTGCTTTGGCCACGAGGCGAGCGTCGGCGAGATCGCCCCCGCGGATCCACAAGTTCCACGCCACGAGGACGGGGCGTGCGCCAAACGCGCTCGCTCCGCGCTCCGCGCTCGGTGTCATCGGCCCCATGTCGGGTGCGAGTGACTTAAAGGCGTGACGGCGAACCTCGGGCAGCGTACGAGTCGTGCCGTCACGCAGTCGGCCGTAGAGAAAGACCGGAACGTCAAAGGTGCCCGCGACCCAGGAGGCGGTCTCGTCGCGCAACGTGGCCGCCTCGTCCTTCTTTCGCGGATCCAGGGCGACGAAGGGCACGACGTCCAGTACGCCAAACCTGGGGTGCACGCCCTGGTGGGTGCGCAGGTCCATGAGCTTCATGGTGGCCACGACGAAGTCGCGCACGTAGCGGCGCAACTCGGTGCGGTGCTCAATCAGCGTAAAGACGCTACGGTTATGGACTGGATCGCTGTGGCGATCTCGTAGCGCGGGTCCGGCGGCGCGGCCCAGTTCTTCGAGTACCTCGAGACGACGTCCGTCAGAGACATTGACGACGCACTCGAACAATGCGCGGACCTACTAGAACAGGTCGCGGTTAAAGAGGCGCGTACGGCGGCGCTCTCGTAGGAGGCGGCGGCGCTCACGCTCACTCTTGCCACCCCACACCCCGTGATCGATGTGGTTGTCCAGTGCGTAGACCAGACACTCTTTGGCTACCGGGCAACTGGCGCAGATGCGCTGGGCGACAATGACGCCCATGCCATCGCGGGGAAAGAATGTTTCAGCCGGGTAGTCGCGGCACTTTCCATCGGCCATCCACTCCGAACTCATAAGTACCCCTCCTTCCCAACCCCTATGTCTCACAGTAGTGACTTCTTGCACACTCGTCATTACGATCTATTGACCTTTTCCTTAAGGTTTTATTGGTGTGCGCACGGACCTTGGAGACCCCTTTGAATTGACCGGTAGGATTCGTGATGTAAGCGTTCTCAAAGGAGTCTCGTGAGCCAGTTACCGCTCGGTGAAGCAGTAGAGGTCGTCGATCCGGTGGGTCACGTCCAGGTCGTGTACCTCGGTCCCGTCGCTCCGCACTGGGAGTGCCGCATGGTCTTTGGCGACGAGGAGCAGATTCAGGCGTTCGTCGACCGCGTCGATGCGCGCCTGCGCTTCTTACCGCCCCACGATCCCCAGTTCCGTCGCAACCGCGAACGCGTGAATCGCGACGCCGAGCGCGAGAATCTGCTCGTGGAGTGGAACCTCGGCTACGACGAAGAGGTCTAACTCACGCGAGCGGTGAGGTCGTCACCCGCTCGTACCACGCGCTGGGATGTTCGAGTTCACTCGCACTCGGTAGACCGTCCACGCGCAGCAACGCACTAAAGACACCCAGTCCGTGCCCGGCGACCAACGACGACACAAACTCGCGCGCGGCGTCGTGGTGCGGACCTTGGGTCGAGATGCCAAAGAGGGCTGCGGCCGCGTCTTCGCCGCGCGCGTCGCTACGACGGTGGCGCGCGTACGCCTCAAAGAGTGCGGGACGCGGTCCCAACAGCGTTTCCGTGACGTCTTTGGCGACCGCGTCGAAGAAGGCGAGTAGCACACTGGTGGCCGCGTTGATCGCGCGCGTCGCGTTGGTCTCTTCGGGCACCTCAATACCCTCAAGGAGTGCCTCGGGGTTGTTCATCATTTCGTTGATATCGCCCGACTCCATCAAGGTGGTGAGTCGGCCCAGGATGTCGCCCTGCATGGCGTTCGATTCGTTCACCGCATCGATGAGTAGGGCGCGTAGCGCGTCGCTGGTGCCACTCTGGGTGAGCACGAGCGAGGCGATGAACTCTTGGGCGAGCGCAAAGACGTAGACCTCTTCGTGCTCGAGCGACCAGTCGCTGGCGAACTTGGCCAAGTTGTTGACCACGATCAGGTGCAACTCGTTCTCGCGCGGCAGCGGTAGCACGGCGAGCGACCAGGCGCGCTCCGAGAAGTGTCCGGCGACCGAGCCCATCTGGAATCCGGCGAACAGCGGTCCGATGGTCGAGGAGATCTGATTCAGCAGCTGGTTTTGTTGAATGTCCAACTCCTCACTCGAGGGCGGGCTCATCGACGCGGCCGACTTCATGACCGGATCCATGAGGGGACGCCACTGCTCGAGGGCGGCCTGGGTGAGGGCGGAGCGATTGACGGTCACGACGCTCGGTTCAATCGAGACGCCAAAGAGCGCGTCGACGTGACGGCCCACGAGGGGAGCGAACTCTTCGAGGCGACTGCGTTCGGCGGGCAGAGGATTGGGATCGCCGTCTTCGCCGCGCGCGATGTTGAGCGCGAGTTGCGAGGCGGTCTGATACCAGGCGTCGGGACCCTGCTGGCTCAACATCGAAAAAATGTCGCCGAACATGTCGCCGAAGGGGTTGTTGCTCACGGGTCCAACTTAGAGGGACACCCGAGAGTCACGTCCACGTTGTGCACGGCCGTTCCCTTGGCGTAGGTGATCTGGGCGTGGGTGTAGGCCGGGGTGAGGTAGAGCGTCGAGAGCAACTGGTTCCACGTGTTGAGCTCAGTGCCCTTCCACTCGGTGATGACCTCACCCACCGTTAAGCCCGCGTGGGCCGCGGCGCCGTACTGCACGATCTTGGTGATGCGCACGCCCCCGCCCTGCTCATTCGTGCCGTCAATGCCCAGGTCCGCGTGACAGCCGTGCCCGGTGGCCACCACCTCGGCCACTTGGGCGACGAACTTGGCGGGATACCAGAAGTGGTGGGCTGACAAGACGGCCACCACACGGTCCTGGGCGTCGACCGCGATGGCGTCGACGTAGCCCGCCAGTTTGGTGTTGGCCGAGGTCGCGAGGTAGTGCACGACGCCTTGGGCGTCGTTGGTCGGATCGCCCAGCGTGGTGGTTGTCCAGTCGTACTCCGGAGCGGCGAAGGTGCTCTTGATGACCGGAGCAATGGCGACGACCGCCGCACTCGCGGGCATCGGGTCGAGCGCCGAGGCGGTGATCTTGGCGCCAAGGTGCACGATGGAAAAGCCCATCACGACGTCGCGCCCCTCCAGCGTGACCGCGAAGTTCGACTCCTTGGCGGTCGCGCCGGTGATGACCGCGTCAATAGGGATGACGGTCGTGGTGACCGCGAGATCGTCCGGCAACACCAACGCGGCGACCTTGGTCGTCGTGCCGGCATCTTTGATGGTGAGGACCACGGTGTCGGCCGCGGCCACGCGCGCCGAGGCCGGTAGTTCGTCGAGCGAGGTGGCTAATTTCGCTGGTGAGTTGGGGTTCGGTGCAGTCGGTGCTCGATTCACGGCGAGAAAGATGCCGCCGGCGACGAGCAGCAGGGCCATCACCAGGATCACCCCCCGCGGCGTGACCACGTGGGGGCGCGACGTGGGGAGGTTCTTGAAGCTCGGAAGTTCACTCGGATGGACCCAGTGACGTGACTCCGCGGGCGGTCGTGATCGACCGTTACCTCGCCATCGATCCCACCACGACCTCTCCGCCACCTCGAAAAGGCTAGTAACGAGGGGCACACTTCTTTGGTCGCCCTAACATTGGCGCCTATGGCCGTGGACGTAGCGCTGGATATCGGCACGTCGCACACGCGCCTCGCTACCTCGACGCGTGGCATCTTGTTCGATGAGCCCACCATGGTGGCGATCGATACCAACACGGGCCAGGTGCAGGATCTCGGTCACGGGGCCCTGGAGATGATCGGTCGCACCTCACGGCACGTGGTCGTCTTTCGCCCGTTTCGCCAGGGTGCCACCATCGACTTTGACGTCACGGCCCGACTGATCGAGTCGCTCTTTGAGCGCGCGGGACTCTCCCGGTTAAGTCGCGCGCGCGTCGTGATGAGCGTTCCGTCCATCGCCACGGCCATCGAGCGCCGAGCCCTGCGCCAAGCGGCCATCCAGGCCGGCGCGCGCGAAGCCAGCCTGATTGAGGCCCCTCTCGCCGCGGCGATCGGACTGGGCATGCCGATTCAGGATCCGGTCGGGTCGGCCATCGTGCTCTTGGGCGCGGGCGCGTCCGAAGCGGCCGTGGTGTCGCTGGGCGGCATCGTGACCGGTGCGGCGCGACGCATTGGCGGAAGCGACGTGGACGCCGCGATTGCGACCTCGCTTCGCCTTCACCTCGGCGTCGTGGTGGCACCATCGGTCGTCGAGATGCTCAAGTGCTCGCTCGCGTCGGCCCTCGGTCGCACGGCGGGGCTGTCTGAAGTCGTGCTGGCGCGCACTGTCGATCGCGGTCGCCTTGTCGAGATCGAAGTGAGCGCGGAGCTGGTGAACAGCGCCGCGCACGACATCTTGCAAGCGACGATGCGCATGATCCAAGAGTGCCTGGGCGGCGCCCCACCCGATCTCGCCCAGGACGTCAGTGCGCGCGGGCTCACCGTCGCCGGGGGTCACGCGAACATCACCGACCTCGATGAGCTCGTGGCGCAATCAAGCGGCGTCGAAGTCAACGTCGCGGCCCAAGCGGATCTCGTGGTCATTCAGGGCCTGCAGGCGTGCCTGGAAGAAATGTCCGCCCTCCACGCCCTCTTTCGCAGCGCTGATCGCTAGGCGCGAGGAGACTCTGAGCACGATCGGCCCTGTAGCGTTGATCCATCGTCAGCCCGACCCCGACACCCAACAAGAAATCGCGAATCTGGATTCCCCTGGTCGTGATCGCCATTGTGCTGCTGGGCATCTTGGCCCTCGAGGCGAAGTCCTCGGGCGAGTACTCCATCACTCCCGGGACGAGTACGCCCGTCGCGCCCCTCGTCAAGGTGAGCGGCGTCGAGACGAACGAGCATCCCGGGCGCATCTTGTTCACCGACGTCTACCTCACGGCGCTGTCGCAGTGGCAACTGATCCTGACGCATTTTCAAAAGCACGTGCAGATCATCCCGGCCGTCGATCTCACCGATCCGGGTGTCTCGACGAGCGAACTCACCGCGCAGGAGTTCTTGGAGATGTACGACGCCAAGCACGCCGCCGAGGCGGTCGCCTTTCGCGCGGTGGGCTGGAAGGTGCCCTCAACTCCCACCGGTGCGGTCGTGACCAGTGTGGTTGAGAACTCACCGGCTAGTCGCGCGGGCCTCGCCGTCGGCGACCTCGTGACCGAGGTGAACTCCACTCCCATTCACACCTCGTGTCAGATGATCTCCTCGGCGCCGCCCACGACGTCGGAGGTTCTTGGCGTCGACAAGGTGAAGATCTCTAAGTCCGGTGGCTTCTCCTACAAGCCTCCAACGACCGTGCGCCTCGCGACGACGACCTTGCCGAAGTACACGTATCAGACCGGGTGCCTAAAGATCACCGGGGTCGTGAAGTCGTGGGTGGGTGCCGCGTTTGAAGATGGGCTTCACTTCACCCTGCCCGCGACCGTGAGCATCAACACGGCCAACATCGGTGGACCCTCGGCGGGCCTCGCCATGACGCTGGCGCTCATCAACAAGTTGAGCCACGGATCCCTCACCGGGGGCCACGTGGTGGCCGCCACCGGCACCATGTCGCCCGATGGCCAAGTGGGAGCAGTGGGCGGTGTCGAAGAGAAGGCGGTGGCCGTTCACAACGCGGGCGCCACGTACTTCTTCGTGCCCGACGGTGGCGGCGACGTGGACGCGGCCAAGGCGGCCGATCAGCCGGATCTCACGATTCTGCCGGTGAGGTCCCTACACCAGGTTCTGGCTGATCTGAAGCGGATTGGAGGCGTGACGCCGACGCCCCTCACGAAGCCTTCGTAGACCGAATCTTCTGCGGAGACACCCTAGGCTGTAACCAATGGACGACCGCCGAACAGTCTCGACCACGCGCCTTTCCTCGAACGAATTGACCCGGGTCACGTTTACCACCCTGCGCAAGGGCGGCGTGGACCCCAACGAGGTCCGCCTGCACCTCGAGGCCGCCGCGCGCGAGATGGGCCACCTCGAGAGCCGAATTCGAGAACTCCAAGATCAGTTGAGCGAGGCTCATCACCGGGCGGACAATCCGACCTTCGACGAAGCCACCTTGACCCAAGCACTGGGTAGCCAGAGCGCCTCCATCCTGCGCGTGGCCCATGAAGAAGCCGGTCGCGTCACCGCTGAGGCCCAAGAACGCAGCGCTGCCGTGTTCAGCGAAGCCCAAATGCGCGCTTCGGCTCACCTCATGGAAGCCCAGGAACGCTCGACCGCGCTCATCACTGACGCCGAGAACACCGGTGGTCAGATCGACCACGACGCCCGTCTCGCCGCGGAGCGGCTGATCGACTCGGCCAAGGTCAACGGAGAAGCGCTGATTGATCGCGCGCGCGAGCAAGGCCGCGCCATCGTCGAACAGGCGAACGAAGCTCGCCGTACGGTACTCAATGATCTCGCGGTCAAGCGCAAGGCGCTGCACATGCAGATCGACCAACTGCGCGCCGCGCGCGACTCACTCGGCACGTTCGTCAGTGAACTGCGCGAGAAGGTTGACGACATTCTCACGGGCATCAACGGATCCGACGAGGCCGCTCGCTCGGCGGCGCTGGAGTCTCTGCGTGCGCACGCGGCCGTCCCGGAGCCCACCGATGAGGAGCTGCTCGCCGGCACGCCCCTGCGTGAAGTGCCGGCGGTCACCCTGGAGG
>JBARLO010000014.1:0-91437 GCA_049801955.1 Acidimicrobiales bacterium | reverse complement strand
CTCTTGAGGAGTGCGGTAGCTGACCGTGAGGTCCACGCGCGTGGGTTCACGACGTGGCGCGAGGACGTTGAGCAACGTGTCCCACGACGCCGACGATGACGCGGTGGTGGCCTGACCCATGTCACCCACGATGGTCATCGAACCGGTGAGGTCACGGCGCTTCAGCACGCGCAACTCCATCGGTGAGAGGTCCTGGGCTTCGTCAACCACAATGTGGCCATACGTCACGAACTCCGCCTCATCGAGCTCCTGGCTCTGGGCGACGCCAAGACGCTGGGCCTCGCGCAGCGCGGCCGCTCGGTGCACGCCTGCATACGCATCCAGGTCCACCCCGGCGAGCACGTTGTCGGCGGGTCGGGTGGCGGGGCGGGGTCGCTTGCGGGGCCCCACCAGCACGCGCGCCTCATCGATCAATGCCGCGTCCGCCTTGGTCCACGCGATCTCCTCGATGGAGGTGAAGCGCGGGCGATAGAGCATCTCGATTTCCCGGTCGCTCAAGATGCCCTTGCCTGCGGCGCGCAGTAAGGCCGGTGCACCCAGCAGGTCGTGCACGAGTTCTTGACCGGTGATGCGCGGCCAGACGCGCTGCAGAGCTTCTTTGAACTGCGGCGTCGCGCGAATTGCTTCGGCGAGCTCAGTCTCGCCGTTGACCTCTTCGGATCCGTCTCTCGAGAACCTCTCGCGGTACTCGCCCGCCAAGCGCGCTGCGAGCTCGCGACCCACGGCCGAACGGCGCTGATTGTGGTTGCCCGGACGACGACGCGCGCGCTCGACCGCATCCTGGGTGTACTTGGCCCTCAGCACAATGGTCGCTCGCCCGATGGGAATCTCCACGTCGTGGCGCAGGGCGCGCTCTCGGGTACCCATCGCGCGATTGAGGACCCGGGCCATGCGCTGGTCGCCCTTGAGCTGGTCCACGTCTTCAGAATCAACGCCCCGCACCTCGATGTTCGTGACGAGTCCGGCGATCGTCGACAGTGTGACGCCCGATTCGCCCAGCGACGGCAAGACGTTCTCGATGTAGTTGAGGAACAACGGGTTGGGTCCCACGACGAGGACGCCCTGGCGTTCGAGCGTCGCGCGATGCGTAAAAAGCAAGTACGCGGCGCGGTGCAGGGCCACGGCGGTCTTGCCGGTGCCCGGACCACCTTGGACCAGCAGCACGCCCGCGAGCGGACTGCGGATGATCTGGTCTTGCTCACCTTGAATCGTCGCGATGATGTCACCCATGCGTCCGGTTCGCGCGCGACCGAGAGCGGCGAGCAACGCGCCCGGACCACCGAGGGCGAGTCCGCCGTCCACGAGTCCTTCTTCGGTCGCGGCGCGCACGTCGCTCTCGGGCAGGTCAAGTTCACCGTTGGAGTCAGCGAAGTACTCGTCCTCGACGCCGGTGACTTCATTGGCGTGGATCGCGACGTGGCGACGGCGCGAAAGTCCGAGTGACTCCACACCCGTCGCGCGATAGAACGCCTCAGCGACCGGGGCACGCCAATCGATGACCAGAGGGTTGAGTGACTCGTCGGACACCGCAAGTCGACCAACGTGATAGGTGTCGCCGCGACCGTGGCCATTGGCTTGGTAGTCGATGCGACCAAAGAACAGGGGCTGATCACCGATTGCGAGTTGATCGAGTCGATGAAGAGCAGTACCCATGACCACGTCACGCTCCACCAGATCGCCCGCGCCGCGCATGTTCGCTACCGCCGCACTATCGCGCAGTGAGCGCGCCCCTTGACGCATCTGATCGAGCGCCTCGAGGGCTACGTCTAGGAACTCCTGCTCCTCGGCGATCTCGCGCTCGTGCGACATGAACGACCTCTTTCTGTCTTCCCAAAATCGGGAATCATCAATTCTAATCGTCTGACGAGAGGTGTTTTCGACGGGTCCAATCCGCCTCGCAACTCACCGGGTGTGGCCCTAAAGTGCGGGGGGGCAGACACCACCGAAGGGAGTTCTATGAGGTACAGCGGCGTAGTGATCGGCTCCGATAACCCCGAGCGCCTCGCGGAGTTCTACACCGCGGTCCTGGGTGAGCCCGGATTCCACGAGGACACCTGGTACGGGTGGTCCGGCAAGGCCGATTTGATGCTTGGTGCGCACAGTGAAGTCAAGGGCAAGAGCGCCAATCCCCAGCGCATCATGCTGAGCGTGGAGGCCGACGACGTGACCGCGTCGTTCCAGGCGCTCGTCGACCTCGGCGCGGACGTCATTGCCAAGCCCTATCAGCCCGAGGGTGCCCCGGGCGAAGTCTGGCTCGCCACCGTGACCGACCCCGACGGGAACTACGTCCAACTCTGCACGCCCTGGGAATAATCCAACCCGCGCGACCCCGAGTCGCGTGGGAGGCTGCGACCTAGATTGGTCGTCATGAGCGCGCCCGAACCCGACTTTCTGAGAGCCTGCCGCGGCGAAGCGGTCGAACGGGTCCCCGTGTGGTTCATGCGGCAGGCCGGACGGTCCCTGCCTGAATACCGCGCCATGCGCGGGACCGGCTCGATTCTCGAAGCGATCGCCTCACCCGAAACGGCCGCCGAGGTCACCCTGCAGCCGGTGCGACGCTACGGCGTCGATGCCGCAATCCTCTTCTCGGACATCGTCGTGCCGTATCACGCCGTGGGGTTCGGCATCGAGGTTGTCCCTGGTCGCGGGCCGGTTATCGCCGAGCCTTTCGTGAGTGAGTCCGACCTCGAACGATTACCCGAACTCACCGCAGAACATATTGAGTACGTCACCGCAACGATCGACCTCGTGTTACCGGAGCTCGTGGCCACCAACACTCCCCTCATTGGTTTTGCGGGTGCCCCCTTTACGGTGGCGAGCTATCTCATCGAAGGCGGACCCACGCGAGAGTTCGCCATGATCAAAAGCCTGATGCATCGCGACCCCGACTTGTTCGACCGACTGCTCGACCGACTCGTCGAGATCTCGGTGAACTTTCTGCGCGCCCAGATCGACCACGGCGTTCGCGCGGTGCAACTGTTTGACTCGTGGGCGGGGACGCTCACGCGGGCCGAGTACGAACGCTTTGCTCTCCCTTCGACCCAGAAGGTCTATGCCGGCATCGCCGACCTTGACGTCGCAACGATCCTCTTTGGCGTGGGAACCGGTGAACTCCTTTCGTTGATGGCGACCTCGGGCAGTGACGTCGTGGGCATCGATTGGCACGTTGACCTCGACGAAGGTCGCCGGCGTGTGGGCGACAAGGCGGTGCAGGGCAATCTCGACCCGGCGCGGTGTCTCGCCGGTGCTGATCTCGCCATCGAGGCCACCCGCGAGGTTCTGGCCCTCGCCGGCCGCGACGCCGGACATATCTTCAATCTCGGCCACGGTGTGCTGCCGGCCACCGATCCCGACGTACTAGCGGCCGTTGTGAAGGTAGTGCACGAAGAAGGTAAGGCGGGTGTGGCTTGAGCGTGGGCGTGTTGATCATGGCGCACGGCACACCCTCCTCGCCCGAGGGAATTGAGCCCTTCTACACGCGCATTCGACGGGGCCATCCCCCGACTCCCGAACAGTTAGCCGACCTCACCTCTCGGTACCTTGCGATCGGCGGCGTCTCGCCTCTGACCGAGCGCACCGCCGCGCAAGTGGCGGGCATAGCGGCCGCCCTGGAGTCGAGTCATCCCGGTGAGTTCGACGTTCGGTTTGGTTCCAAGTTCGAACCACCACTGCTCGAAGAGGCGGCTAAGAGTTTTCGAGACGAGAGCTTCGATCGGGTCGTCGGAATTGTGCTTGCCCCGCACTCCTCGTCCATGTCGACCGAGCAGTACATGAATCGCGCGCGCACCACGCTGGGTGAGAATGTGGAGTTCATCGAGATTGGCGCGTGGTTCGACGCACCAGGATTCTTAGAACTCATCGCCCAGCGAGTGAACGATGCTCTGGCAAGCGTTCCTGCGGATCGGCGCGACTCAACTCACGTCATCTTTAGCGCCCACTCATTGCCCGAGCGCGTGGTGGAGTTGGGTGATACCTATCTCGAACAACTGGCCGACAGTGCGGGCAACGCCGCCGCGATTGCCGGCCTGTCATCCTTCAGCGTGGCCTGGCAGTCGGCCGGGCGCACCGCCGACACCTGGTTGGGTCCGGACATCCTCGACGCCATACGCGACCTAGCGGCATCAGGCGTTACCGATATTGTCTCGTGTCCCATCGGCTTCGTGTCCGATCACCTCGAAGTTCTCTACGACGTCGACATCGAGGCTCAGGCCGTGGCCAAGGACGCGGGGGTGAACTTGGTTCGCACGGCGTCACTCAACGACGACCCGGCCTTTGTGGCGATTCTCGCGGACGTCATCTCGCGCGCGGCTCGTTAGGTGGGTCGGTCGTCCGTCGTCATCGTGGGCGGGGGCATTAGCGGCCTCGCCGCTGCGTGGGAACTCACGGGCGCCGAGGCCGGACCTACCGACTCGACGCCGCGAGTGGAGTTAATTGAAGCGAGCAGTCGCTGTGGCGGATCGCTCGCCACCATCACGTTCGCCGGTCGCACCATTGACCTCGGCGCGGATGGGTTTCTCGCACGTCGTCCCGAGGCCGTTGAGCTGGCGCTCGAACTGGGCCTCGAAGCGCAGATGGAAGCCATCGCCGAGAGTGGGGCTTGGTTGTATTCACGAGGACGCCTGCACGAGTTGCCCCCAGGTCTCGTTCTCGGCGTACCAACCAGTCTCGAGACCGTTCGACGTTTCCAGGGAGTGGGCTGGCGGGCACGGGCCGGTGCCGCGCGCGACACGTTCATGCCCGCGACTCTCCGCGTCGCAGAGGACATCACTATCGGCGAGATCACACGCAAGAAGCTCGGTCGGGAACTGACGTACCAGTTCATCGAACCGATGATTGGCGGAATCCAAGCGGGACGTATTGACGACCTCTCGGCACAGTCAGTCTTCCCCGCGCTCTTCGCCGCGGCTCAAGCGGGCGGCTCGCTCATGCGTGCACTGCGACCTGTGCCGTCTACTTCAGCACCGACCACGCCGCTGTTCTATTCACTCGTCGACGGGGTTGGTTCGTTGCCCACCCAACTCGTACGTCAACTCAAGGAGCGCGGCGTCGTCGTGCGCACGAACGTCGCCGTTACTGCGGTGCGCCGAACCCCGGCCGCGAGCTATCCGCTCGAAGTCGACACCGCGTCGACCACCACGCCCGCTAACGGAGTCATCCTCGCCGTACCCGCTCCCGTCGCGGGTGCGTTCATCGGCTCGTTCGACGCGGACCTCGAACCGCTGGGAAGCATTGATAGCGCCAGTGCGGGCATCGTCACGTTCTCGGTTCCCCGCGACGCCGTCACGCTTCCCACTCGAGGAACCGGCGTGCTCGTACCACTACACACTCCCTGGTCGGGCACGGGTTCACTGATGGTGACTGCGCTCACCTTTCTCGATCGCAAGTGGCCGCACCTGTATCGCAGCGAGGATGTGCTACTGCGCGCGCACGTCGGTCGTAGCGACGACACGAGGTGGAGCGAACTCAGCGACGAAGAACTCACCACTCGCCTGAACGACGAACTCACCGTCCTGCTCCCCAAATGGGCAACACCGTCGGCCTCACTCGTCCAACGGTGGCCCGACGGACTCCCTCAGTATCGAACCGGCCATGGCCGGTTAGTAGAGCGAGCGCGATCAGTCGGCCTCAAGCACCATGTCGTACTGGCGGGCAACGCGTATGACGGAGTGGGCGTGCCGGCCAGCATTGGATCGGGACGGCGAGCGGCCAGCGAACTCGCATCCCGGTTCTAGGCTGAGAGAGTCTTCTCGCCACTCAGAGAGAGTTCGACGCGATGGAACGAACAATACGGTCGATAGGCCTGTCGTGTCTGTGCTGGAGCGGTCTTTTCGGTGCTGCCGTTGTGGTGTACGCGTTGGCACTGTTCCTCAGTATCTACAACATCGTCGTTTTGGTCATGGATATTCCGTCGTTCGGCCTCTACACCCTGGGCTGGATCCCGTTCACTTTTCAAATCCTCTGGCTGGCGCTCATCGTGGCGTCACCATTCGCGGCGAGACGCAAGTCGATCAGAGCGATGGCCGAAGGTCTAAAGGACCGCTACGACAGGGGCGATGCATTTGTGTATGCCTGGTGGTCAGGAATATTTCTCGTCGGCACGTTGGTTCTTGTCATTGTGACGGCCGCCATCGGCAGCTTTTGATCTCGAAAGGCCGCTGGTTCAATACGACCGCTACGCCGAACTGCATTACAGGTAGTACCCGGAGTGGATATAGATACACGGAACACCTTCGCTCACGTACATGGCGTGATTCTTGGGGTCATCGTCGAGCGCCAGTCGAACGTCGAAACCCTGCGCCAAGAGTTCGTGCAACGTCTCACGTTTGAATCGGTCCACGCCGGAGTAGTCACCGAAGTCACGCATGATGAGCAGATCCCAGCGAATTCGGTACCGCTCGAGCCACGCCAGGGTGTGGGGCTGCACGCGACGGGGACGTCCGGTGACCAAGATGACCAGGAGCGACGAGTCCAACAACTCCAACAGTCGTTCGATCTCTTCAATGATGGGATCCTCGCCCACGCCATCAAAGAAGCCTCTCCAGTCGCCCCAATCGAGATAGTGCTGGCGACCCGCTGCGTCGGCCAAAACCCCGTCGATGTCGAAGATCACCGCTTTACCGGGATCGAGCGCTGGGTCGCGCCAGTGCCAGTTCTCGGGAGCATTCTGTGGTGTCATCACAACTCTTGATCGACTCATTCGCCAGCAACGTACGTCTGCGAGACTAGATGTCGTGGAAGTGGCAGAACGACGGACAATTCCCGTTCCCTACGGCCACCACGTTTACGTGGTGAGCGATCTGGCGCTCTCACCTACTACCAACGTCGAGTCCCGACCGATTCGCGAGTTCATCAGCCTCCTGGGTGATATTGACGACGCCGCTATCGTCGTGGTGGCCGGCAACCTCTTTCACCCCGGTCCCACCGAAGATCTCGCGAAGTTCATTGAGGCGACCTTTGCCGCCCAGCCCCGGGTGCGCGACGCCATCGCGGCGTTTTCGGCGCGGCTGAATCACCAGTTTCTCGCGCTACCCGGCAGTGTCGACGGCGATCTACGCGAGCACGCTCGCGCTCGGTCTCTCCTTGAGGATCTGGGCGTTCACGTCGCCAGCGACCTCGTGTTGCAGGTCGCGACCGCCGAAGGCGTGCGCGACGTCGCGGTGGCGGCCGGGTCCTACGGTCTCGATGTCACGCCGGTGAGCGAACGTGATCGCGCCGATGCGGAGAATCTTGAAGACCCACTTGCCCTACAGCGATTCGTGGCGTCGCGCACTCTGTATCGACGCCTCGCGGCGTGGGTGTGGTTGCCGGTGCTTTCCTTTCTCGCCCTCGACATCTGGACCATCTTTGCGAGCGTTGAGGATCACCTCGAGCGACACCACTACCGCGTTCACGTCCTGCACTCGCACAACTTCTGGGAGAACGCGTTTGTCGCGCTGGTGATCGTCGCCATCAGTGAGACATTGGTGGCCGGCCTGGCGGCACTATGGGTGCAGCGCCGGTTCCATCGAACCGCAACCGCTCACCAGCGTGACAACCTGAGTGAACCCCTCGCCCTCACCTCGGTCGACGACGTTGACGCGCTGGAGTTCGCCCGCCGCGTCGTCGAACGTGGCGGCGCTGGTGCGGTCGTGGGTGGCGCTCCCTCGCCCGCTCTGGCGTTCCTCGACGACGGCGTGTGCGCCACACCCGGCCCGTCACGCACCGTGCTGGTGGAGCGACGCGGACTCTTCGGGCTACCTGCTGTCTTCGCCGCAGTCGAGCGTCTGGGCGTCGTGGAGATCGAAGCGGGCAGTACCGTGCAGGTTCGCCTCTTCACCGGCGAGTCCTCGACGGGCCAGGGCACCGTGCTCGAACGGGTGGTCGGACGAGAGAACGTGCAGGCCGAGACGAGCACGGACACCGAATCGGTCGCGTCGTGGCCGAGCGGACTGCCCTTCCCGATAAACGTCGAGCGGCTGTACGAGCAGGTCCACCAGCGCACCATGCGGCGTGCCATGGCGCTGCTCGTGTTCATCGAGGGCGTCTTTAACGTCATCATCACCACGTTCCGACCGCTGCGCAGCCATTTGCATCTCGTCTTGCAGATCCTTCCGCTGGAGGTGGCCAAGGACGCGGCGGCCCTCACGGCCGTCGCGGGCATCGCGCTCATCATGCTGGCCCGCGGTCTGCGACGGGGGCAGCGACGTTCGTGGTTCTTCGCGGTGACGATTCTCGCTACCACGATCGCAGCTCACGCCGTGCGCGGCGGCACCATCGTCTCACTCGTCATTGCCGTCGGACTCACGGTGGCGTTGATCACCCAACGCCGATACTTCCAGGCGACATCGGACCGCTCGGGGGCCTCCACCACACTGCCAAGACTCGCGCTCATCGCGGCGGTGAGCGTGGTGACCGCGTCGCTCGGCATTGAAGCCACCGACCGCCATCAGCATCTGGCCAACTACGGAGTCCTGCTCATGGCGTGTCTCGAGCGATTGGTGGGCCAGTACGACATCTCACTACCCGATCGCGTCGACGACTTCGTCTCACCAGCCCTGCTCGCTATCGGCATCACGCTCATCGTCTTGGCGCTCTACGTCATTACCCGACCGGTCGTCGACCGGCGATTGTCTTCGGCAACGAACTTGCACGAACGACGCCTCGCCGAGATCCGCGGGCGCGAGATCGTGCGACGCCACGGGCAAGGAACTCTTGACTACTTCGCGTTGCGCGACGACAAGCAGTTCTTCTTCTTTCGCGACTCCCTTGTGGCCTATGCCGTCTATGGCGGAGTGGCCCTTGTCTCGCCCGACCCCATCGGTCCGGTCGCCGAGCGCACCGAAGTCTTCAGTGCCTTTCGCCAGTTCGCCGAGGGCAGAGGCTGGACGATCGGCGTGATGGCGGCGGGCCAAGAGTGGCTCGGCATCTATCACGAGGCCGGGCTCCACTCGATCTACCTCGGTGACGAAGCCATCGTGAACTGCCAGACGTTCAGCCTCGAGGGTCACAAGATGAAAGGCCTGCGCCAGGCCTGCACGCGCCTGGCGCGCCACGGCTATCGCGTGGAGTTCTACGACCCCGCCGCCATGGACCCGGCCAAGGTCACCGAGATCGTCGAGCTGATCTCAATGTTGCGCCGGGGAGATGCCGAGCGCGGATTTTCCATGATGCTCGGTCGACTCTTCGACCCCAAGGACAAGGGTCTGCTTCTCACCGTCGTCTACGCACCTGACGGGAGTGCGGCGGCAGTCTGCCAGTTCGTACCCTCACCAGCGATGCAGGGCTACTCGCTCGACCTCATGCGCCGCGACCCGGGCGAACACCCCAACGGCCTCATCGACTATGCGCTCTGCACCACCATTGCTCACCTGGGCACGCTGGGCAGCCAAGGTCTCAGTTTGAACTTTGCCGCGTTCCGATCTGTTATCGACGGCGAAAAGGACGGCACGTTCTCACGGGTCGAGCGATGGGCCCTCAAGCGTCTCTCCGGCATCCTGCCCATTGAGTCGCTATGGAGCTTTAACGCCAAGTACCGCCCAACGTGGCTCCCGCGCTACTTGGTCTATCCCGCGGCCGAGAGCTTCGTTCCGGTCGTGGCGGCCACTCTGCGCGCCGAGAGCATCACCGAACTGCCGGTCATCGGGCGCTTCTTCGCCCACGACCCCTCGAACCGCCCCGGGACGGTCGTGCCCGAAGAGGTTCTCGCCGCTGCCCGCGAAGTCGACAAGGTGGAACTGAGCAAGCGCTAGTCGTAACCGGCCAGAGGACATGGCAGACAACATCACGTTTCTCGCATCAGGCGCCGCCCGCCTTATGACCGGTCAGATTGTGGGCGTCATCGGCGTAAAGACGGCCGCGTAAAGTCATGCTGGCATCGCATTTGCATCGCTGAGAATTCGTATGGGGAAACCATGACTGAGATCCGCTTGCGCAGGACGGAGTTCGAGAGCCGTACGGCCGGTGTCACGGGGAAACACGTGGCGATGCACCCAGACGTTCTCGCCGTGCTGGCCAACGATGTGCGAGACGGCCTGGGATCCACCCCAAAATCTCTCCCGTCCCGGTGGCTCTACGAGGGGGCCGGTTCCGAACTGTTCGATTCCATCACTGAACTCGATGAGTACTACCCCACTCGATCCGAACGGGCCATCTTGAGCGAGCACGCAGCTGACATCGTCCTTTTGTCGGGAGCGAGCCAGGTGATTGAACTCGGTTCTGGAACCTCCGAGAAGACGAAGTTACTTTTGGACGCCTTCGACGAGGTCAACCGACTCCGGTCATTTACGGCGATGGATGCGGCCGCGCAGACTCTCCAGGAATCTGTCACGCAGCTAGCCGTTCAATACCCACGCACCGATGTTTCAGGAGTGGTGGCTGACTTCAACGACGCACCCGAGAGGGTGCCACCAGGTCCCGAACGACTCCTCGTGTTTCTCGGGGGCACGATCGGCAACCTGACGCCGGCAGACCGTGGCCAACTGCTCGCCGGCTTCGCGGGGCTTCTGGATGTCGGCGAGCATTTGTTGCTCGGCACTGACCTTGTCAAGGATCCGAGTCGCTTGCTGGCCGCCTATGACGACTCACTCGGGATAACCGCCGCATTTGAGAAAAATATCCTCGCCGTCATCAACGAGAACCTCGGCGCCAGCTTTGATGCCGATCTCTTCGAATACGTCGCGCGCTGGAATCCACAGAGTGAAACCATCGAAATGAGTCTTCGTTCTCTCGAGGTCCAAGACACTGAGATTAGGGATCTCGATCTCACGGTCCACTTTGATCGCGACGAAGAGGTCCGAACGGAGATCTCGGCCAAGTTCCACCTCGAGGGGGTGACCAAGGAGTTGAGTTCGGCCGGGTTCGACGTCGTTCGCCAGTGGACGGACGGCCCCGGCGACTTCGCCGTGTCGCTTGCCCAAAAGACTTCGGGTCGAACGGTTATTCGGCGTACCCAAGAAACCGAGCGAGCCGACAGCCCTTCAAACGATTCCCTCACCCCTTCCATTGAGAGCTATCGAGCTGTCCGGGCGGCGACGGAGGCCCTGGCGCAGGCGTTGACCGCGGAAGACCAGACGATCCAATCAATGCCCGACGTCAGCCCCACCAAGTGGCACCTCGGTCACGTCACGTGGTTTTTCGAGCAGTTTGCCTTGATGCCGCACAATCCTGGGTACAGAGCTATGGACGATCACTATCTCTATCTGTTCAATTCCTATTACGAAAGTGTGGGTCGTCGACACGCCCGAGGCGAACGCGGGCTACTGTCACGGCCCGGCGTCGTAGAGATCGCGACGTACCGCGAGGTCGTCGACGACGCGATGGCGCAACGCTTCGAGTCAGGGTTGGCGCCGGACGCCTCGGCGCTAGTCGAGCTCGGTCTCCACCACGAGCAACAGCATCAAGAGCTCATCTTGATGGACATCAAGCACGTGCTCGGAGTCCACCCGTTTTCTCCGCGTTACTCACCTGTCGAAGTCGTGGCGCCGCACCTGCTCACCTCCGAGTCGGTCGGGTGGGTTACCCATCCCGGCGGCCTTGTCGAGATCGGAGCACACCGGCCCAGCGACTCGACCGGAGCGATGGATTTCTCACACGGATTTGTCTTCGACAATGAGTCACCCCGACACACAGTCTGGTTGGAGTCCTTTGCGATCGCCGACCGATTGGTGACCGCCGGAGAGTGGCTCGAGTTCATGGAGGATGACGGTTACCGACGCGCCGATCTGTGGCTCGCCGACGGCTGGGCGGTCAATCAGGCAGAGCACCGCGAGGCCCCGCTCTACTGGTCAAGAGGTTCAGACGGTTGGGGGGTCTTTACGTTGTACGGCCGAAACCCAGTGCGATTAGACGAGCCCGTCGTCCACGTCAGCTACTTCGAAGCCGACGCGTTCGCGCGCTGGGCGGGAGTACGGCTTCCCACCGAAGCGGAGTGGGAAGTACTCGCTGCGGCTGCACCGGCGCCGGAATGCAATGCGATTGCGCTGCACCCGCGCTCCGCGCAACGCGCCCAGTTCCAGGGTGAACTTCGCCAGTTGTATGGAGAGGCCTGGCAGTGGACGTCCAGTGCCTATCTTCCGTACCCCCGATTCGAGCCGCTCAAGGGCTCAGTTGGTGAGTACAACGGAAAGTTCATGGTTAATCAGCATGTGCTGCGCGGTAGTTCAGCAGTCACACCACCCGGCCACGCACGGCCCACGTATCGCAACTTCTTTCCTCCCGGGGCCAGGTGGCCATTCACCGGAGTGCGTTTGGCCAAAGATAATTGAAAGTCGCGTGTGCCGCCCAACCAAATCGAGCTGATGGCACGTTGTGACGGATGGTCCTCACTGGAGCGAGGGCCACAGTGAGCGTGGGTGGCCTGGAACACACCGCCTCGTGGCCTGATTCGTCCTTTGACGGCCCGCAGCCGCGTCGTTCCGTCCTCTCCTACTGGTCGGATCACTTCAGGCCCCAAGGACGACCCCTTCGCCCCGGCTACTCAACGGGATGGATCGCCGAGCGTTTACATGGCATCCTCGCCGAACGCGGACCGGTTGACTACTGGGACTACGCCGAGCGGCACTCCGGTGTCGCTGCCGACGTCTTCGTCGGGCATTTCTGGGCGTTTGCTGACCTCACTCGGGCGAACTACTTTGCGCGCACAACTGCCATCTACGTGCTCTCGGATCCGCTGCGGGCGGCCGCGTTTCTGCGCGAAGCCGCCGAAGACTACGGAGTGCCTTTCCCAGACTGGGATCTGCCTCCGGCAGAGTTCGATCACGAGAGCACGATGGAACTCGCTGACGCGGTCGTCCTCGTCGGCAACTCCGCCACCCTTGCCTCGTTCGACTCTCGCTGGCACCCCAAGATCAAACTGGTCAACTACGCCACGCAAACCTGGCCACGTGCGCGAAGTACCGAGCGCCGACGCGAGTTCGTCTACGCGGCCACTACGTGCGGATTGCGCAAGGGGTTCCTGGACGTCATCGACACGTGGCGAGACGTTGGCGCCAGCACGCGCCTGCACGTCGTTGGTCAGATCGATGAGCCCTACGTCAGTCGACTGGCCTCCGCGGGGGCTCCGTCGATACGAACGTACGGCTGGATCCCATCCACGTCTCGTCGCTACCGCGATCTTCTTCAGTCCTGTCGCTACGCCTACATTCCGACGTGGGTAGAGGGGCAGATGGGAACGGTACTTGACGTCATCGCTGCAGGTTGCGTGCCGATCACCACGCGGGCGAGCGGGGTCGATGACCGCGTCCTCGAACACTGCGTCGTGGTCGAGCCGCGTCAGCCCCAGCGGCATCGAGAGGCGATAGCGCGCGTCCTCGCGTGGAGCGAGACGGAGTTTCGTGAGCGCCAGAGCGCACTGGCCGACTCCGTGGCACGGCTCCATACGTGGTCCGGCTTCAATGATCGAGTGAAGAAAGTGGTGTGGAATGACAACTGACTTTTGGAAAGAGGGATTGGCCTTCGAGCCCGACTTCGTGAGCGCTGCCGACTGCGAGAAGTACGTCGAGTCCGTGCTGGCCTACGACCGATCGGTCGGCCTCCCCCTCGTCGAACGCCGAGTGCGCGAACGCTCACTGCGATACAAAGTCGTCGACGGCAAGATCATCGCCGACGCTCTCCCCGATATTGACGACCTCACCACACGAGTGGAAGATGCGCTGTTGCGCGTGTGCGGACCGGGCCTCGAGCCGATTGACGACTCGCTCGCGGCCCGCAACATCAACGTCACGCCGCCGGGCGGAGAGTACCGCTGGCACTACGACCGCAACGCCGTGACCGCGATCATCTATCTCAATGAAGTCCCGGGTGGCGAGACCGAGATCTACCCCAATTTCAGACTGCTCGTTCGTGGCGGGCGGTACCAGCGCCTCCAGCGACGACTCGATGATGCGGTGCGGCTACGTCTGGTCCGACGACTGTTTGGTCACCTGCGACAGGTGGAACCCCATCAAGGCACAATGCTGATCATGCGAGGCAACAAGACTCTGCATAGTGTCAGAGAAGTTCTTGGGAACCAAGATCGCCTCGCGGTCGTCCTCGCCTTTGACTTTCCCGGTCAGCGCCATCGGCGCCAAGAACTCAACAGCTATCTCTACACCAGCGCGCCATCGTCGGAAGAGGGAGATCCCAACTACGTGGAGTAGACGACGGGTGCGCCGATGGCTCAAGGTCACGGTGCGATGCGGGGGCTGGCGAAACCGGATCTCGCCGCCACGACCCGACTCTATTTGAGTCGGGCTGCGATTGCGTTGGCGAGCAATGGGGCGGAGGATTCGGAAAACGAAAGGAAGAGCGACGGCTCGACGAGCTCAACCTCCATCACCAACCAGCCGCGAATCGTGGCAACGAGGTCGACGCGGGCGTAGAGCAATGAGTCAAAGCCCATCGTCGCGAGCACGCCCGACGCCATAGCGATCGCGTCATCTTCGGCCACAGCCGCCCTAATCTGTTTGCGGCGATAGTGAAAATCGCGCTCATCGGGTAGAACGTTGAGCATCGCGCCCTTCGTGATGGCGTGCGAATAGCGCCCGTCGATGAAGATGAGTGCCCGCTCACCGATCATGTCGACGCTGTGAATATAGGGCTGGATGAGGACATCGCGGCCCCTCTGGTGCAGCGCCTCAATGTGGCGGGTGGCCGCTTCTTCTTCGCCCTCGTGGTACCGCAGAGCATCATTCGATCCCGCGCCCACGCGAGGCTTCACGACGAAGTCGCCCACGAAGAACTCCGGCGCCTCGCCCACCGCGGCGAAGTGCGAGGGGATGATCGACACGCCGCGGACTTCTAGGTCAGCGAGATAGATCTTGTCCGATGAGTACTCGACGACCGCCAACGGATTCTCTAGGCGGGCAATCGTGCGCGCCCAGGCCAGAAAGTCGTCGCGGTGGGCTGAGTAGTCCCAGGTCGAGCGCAGCACGACCAAGTCGTAGTCGTCCCACCGTACGGCGGCGTCGTTCCAGATCGCCAGATCCGCAGTGACCCCCGCGTCGGCGAGAGCGCGGAAGAGAAGCGGATGATCGGGGTCGTCGATGCCCCTTGAAGTCGCGATCGCGACGCGGCTCACGGAACGAAGAGAAGCGTCGCGTGTTGGACCCAGGCCGCAAGTGGTCCGGGCCAGATGCCAAAGAGAATCGACACGACCACGCCGACGCCAATCACGATCACACTCGCGAGCGGCACGGGAATGCGCGTTGCTTCGCCGTCGTCGTCGGCGAACAGCGCCAGAGCGAACCGTAGATAGAAGAACGCGGCGATCGCCGCTGAGAGAATGGCGACCAAGGCGAGCGCGCCACCGCCGGCGTCGATGACCGACGCCAACACCGTGAACTTGGCGTAGAAGCCGATCGTCAGTGGCGCTCCGAGTTGGGTGAGCAACAAGACCGTGAGAGCGGCCGCCAGCCACGGTTGGCGGCGCGCGAGACCGCGGTAGTGGTCGATGCCGTGATTCATGTCACCTCTCCCCCCGACCAGCGTCACGATCGCAAAGGTGGCGATGATGACCGGGGTGTAGGTGAGGATGTAGAAGAGAGTCGCGGCGATACCCCGGGGCGTGCCAGCCCACACGCCGAGCAGCATGAATCCGGCTTGGTTGATCGAGGAGAACGCGAAGAGACGCTTGACGTTGCGCTGGACGAGCGCGAGCGAGGCCCCCACCACGCAGGTGAGGATGATAAGCACATAGAGGATCGGGCGCCAGGTGGCGAGCTGGGTGCCGAGGGCCGAGATGAGCACACGCAACAGCGCGGCAAAGGCACCGACCTTGACGATGGAGGCCATGACGCCGGTGACCGGCGTGGGCGCGCCTTCGTACACGTCGGGCGACCAGGCGTGGAAGGGAACGGCCGCGACCTTAAAGGCGAAACCGATGAGCAACAGGGCGCCACCGGCGTAGAGCAGCCCCGGGTGCAGGACGGTGTTCTCGGACAGGAAGTACGCGATCGACGACAGGTTGGTGGAACCCGTCGCGCCGTAGACGAGAGCGGCGCCGTAGATGAAGATCGCCGAGGCGAATCCGCCGAGCAAGAAGTACTTGAGTGCCCCTTCGTCGGAGCTGCGACGCTGGCGGTCGAAGCCCACCAGGACGTAGAGGCCGATCGAGAGAATCTCGAGGCCGAGGAAGATGACGATGAGGTCGTTGGCCTGGACCATCAACAGCGCGCCCGCACTCGACGCGAGGGCCAAGATGTGAAAGTCGGCGCCGGCGATGCGCTCACGCTGGGACCAGTCGTGCGCGACAAGAGCCGAGAGCAGGATACCGACGGCAATCGCGACGTTGCCCACCACCGAGAAGCCGTCCAAGACAACGGCGTGAGCGACGGTGGTCGTGGCGCCGTGTTGGTCGATGTAGTGCCACTGGAAGAACCCGATGACGATGACCGCAAGGGACGCAGCCGCCGTCACGGCCGTCGAGACGTTGAGGGCCACCTTGTCGGGCACCAACGCACTCGCGAACAGCAGCACGAGGGCCGCGCCAAAGAAGATGAGGACCGGCAGTAGCGCCAGGTAGTGAATCGAGGGAATCACGACGCCGGTCACTTCGCGACTCCCGCCGCGAGGTGGTGCACGAGAATCTGCACCGAGGGGGTGATCTGGTCCAAGAACGGGTGCGGGAAGACACCGAGGCCCACGATCAAGACGACGACGGGCACTAGCACCCAGCGCTCGGACAGGCTGGCGTCAGCGATCTCGGCGTTCGCGCCCGTGGCCACGCCTTGAAAGACGCGCTGGTAGGCCCAGAGCAGATAGGCGGCCGCAGCGATCACGCCGGTGGTGGCGACCGCCGCCCACCAGGCGTGGGTGGCGAAGGTGCCGATGAGAATGAGGAACTCACTGACGAAGCCCGAGAGTCCGGGCAGGCCGATCGAGGCCATCATGACGACCGTAAACAGTGCCGCGAGGATCGGCGCGGGACCTTGGAGTCCGGCGAGGTCCTTGATCTGGTACGACCCGCGGCGCTGTTCGATGAAGCCAATGAGAAGGAAGAAGCCAATCGTGATGATGCCATGGTTGAACATCAAGAGCACGGCACCCGTCGCGCCGATCACCGAGCCCGACATCACGCCCAGGGTCACAAAGCCCATCTGGGCCAGCGAAGAGTAGGCCACGAGACGCTTGAGGTCCGGCGTGGCGCAGGCCACGAACGAGCCGTACAGGATGCCGATCACCGCCAACGTCAAAAAGAGCGGGCGCAGCGTGACGAGCGCCAAGGGAAACAGTCCGACGGCAAAGCGCAGCAGTCCGTAGGAACCAAGCTTGGCCAGCATCGCGGAGAGTTGGATGGAGCCACCCGTGGGGGCCTCGGCGTACGTGATGGGCGACCAAGTGTGCAGCGGCCAGATCGGCGACTTGACCGCAAAGGCCACGGCAAAGGCGAGGAACAGCCAGACCGAGACGCCGTGACTCAGGATCGTCGAGGAGAGTGCGGTGTCGGAGAAGGTGAGTGCCCCCCCGGTCTGGTGCTGGTGGAGGAAGCCCAGGTACAAGATGCCGATGAACAAGAACGCCGACGCGCCAAAGGTGTAGATGAAGAACTTGAGCGCGGCCCGGGCGCGCTGGGCCCCGCCCCAGCCGGCGATGATGAAGTAGCTCGGCACGAGCGTGAGCTCAAAGAAGATGAAGAACTCCAGCACGTCGTGGCTGACGAAGCTGCCCACGGTGAACGAGGTCAGCACCAGCATCCAGGCCACGAACGACGCCTCGTGGCGTCGCTCCCGCGCGCCGTAGAGCGCGAGAGGGAGCACGATGGTCGTGAGCAGCACCAAGATCAGCGAAATGCCGTCGATGCCGACGTCCCAGGCCAGTCCGAGCGGGGCGGAGAGGACGTGGCGTGAAAGGAAGTCAAAGGTATCCGCACCCTTGAGGTGGTTGTTGTACAGGACAAAGACCACGATGGACAGCGCGAACTCGAGGACGCCCGTGGCGACTCCGATAACGAACGACGCGTTGGGTACCTTACGCCCGAGCATCGCTACCAGTGCCCCGAGGAGGGGCACGACGATCAGGAGGTCGAGATAGATCGAGGAGTGCATCTAGTGAACCCTCGCGACGAGGTACACGATGATGACGGCAAAGCCCAGCACCATCGCCAGCGCGTACTGACGCACGAAGCCCGACTGAATTTTGCGCAGCCCTTCGGCGCTGTTGCGGATACCCACCGCCACACCGGTCACCGCGCCGTCGATCACCTTGGGCTCCACGACGGCCTCGTCGAAGTCCGCCATCGCGGTGAGGGGTCGACCGATCGTCGCGTCGTAGAAGTCGTCCCAGTACCACACGTGCTCGAGGAACTTCGACTCGTACTTCTCACCCACCTTGAGGTCGCGCCAGATCGTAAAGGCGGCGGCCAACCCAAACAGGGCGGCCACCACGTCGACCGCGGCGAGCACCCACTGCTCCGTCGTTGACGCCGCCGCCACCACGGGCACGTAGCCCAACACGGGGTGCAAGAAGCCACTCAAGGCCGCCTCGTGGGCCCAGGGCAGGTCGATCACGCCACCCACCAACGCGAGGACGCTCAGTACCACCAGGGGCAGCGTCATGACCCAGGGCGACTCGTGCGGATCGTGACGATCAGTCTCTTCGCGGAAGCGCTCCGTACCTCGGAACGTGAGAACGAACAGTCGGGTCATGTAGTACGCGGTGAGGATGGCGGTCACCACCCCGAATGCCCAGAGCAGCTTGTTGTGCTGATACACGTTAGTGAGCACGTCGCCCTTGGCGAAAAATCCCGCGAAGGGTGGGATCCCCGAAATGGCGAGCCAGCCCACGAGGAACGCGGGAAACGTGATGGGCAGGTATTTGGCGAGTCCGCCCATTTTGTTCAGATCTTGTTCGCCGTCGAGTGAGTGGATGACCGAACCCGCCCCGAGGAAGAGCAGCGCCTTGTAGAAGGCGTGGGCCACCATGAGGAAAATGGCGGCGCTGTAGGCACCCACGCCCACCGCGAGCACCATGTAGCCGATCTGGGACACCGTGGAAAAGGCCAGCACCTTCTTGATGTCCTGTTGCGACGTGGCAATGGTGGCACCCACAAAGGCCGTCGCGCAGCCGATGATGGCAATCACACTGCGCGCGTCGGCCGACATGGCGAGCACCGGCGACATGCGCACGAGCAGGTACACCCCCGCGGTCACCATGGTCGCGGCGTGGATCAATGCTGACACCGGGGTCGGGCCTTCCATGGCGTCGGGCAACCAGTTAAAGAGTGGTATCTGCGCACTCTTGCCAGTGGCCGCCAGCAGCAGGGCGAGGACGATCAGCGTGGCGACCGTGGGCGAGAGTGTGCCCGCGGCGTGAAAGACACCAACGTAGGTGAGCGTGTGGGTGTAGTGAAAGATCAAGAACATCGCCACCAGCAGCCCGAAGTCGCCCACGCGGTTATAGAGGAAGGCCTTCTTACCCGCCGAAGCGGCGCTGTCCCTGGTGAAGTAGTAGCTCACCAGCCAGTAGGAGCACACCCCCACGCCCTCCCACCCGACGAAGGTGAGGAGCAGGTTGTTCGCGAGCACCAGCGTCAACATCGAGAAGACGAAGAGATTCAGGTACAAGAAGAACTTGCGAAAGTCCTTCTCGCCGTGCATGTAGCCGATCGAGTACAGGTGAATGAGCGCCGAGATACCCGTGACGAAGAGGCACATCGTGATCGAAAGTGGATCAACCAGTAGAGCCGCGGGGACGTGCAGGGAACCGACGTTGATCCAGTTGAAGAGGTGGATCGTCATCTCGCGGTCCGAGTGGTGCAGCAACACGAAGAACGCGATGACCGCACACACAAAGGAGATCGCAACCACCCCGGTGGCGATCGCGCCGATGGCCTTTTCCTTGAGGGCCGGTCCCATCACCAGCACGAAGAGGTACCCCACCAGGGGCATCAGCAAGAGGAGAGTGGCGAGGGGTGCCATGTCAGCCCTTCAACTCAGTGAGATCGTCCACCGACGTGGAGGAGCGGCGCCGAAAGACCGCAACCACGATGCCCAGACCGACCGTCACCTCCGCGGCCGCTACGACCATCACGAAGAAGACGCTGGCCTGGCCCGCGATATCGCTCATCGTGCGCGAGAACGTGACAAAAGTGAGATTCACCGCGTTCAGCATGAGCTCGAGGCACATGAACATGATGAGCGCACTGCGGCGCGTGAGCAGTCCGAAGGCGCCGATCCCAAAGAGGAGGGCCGCGACGACGAGATACCAGGCGGCGGGGACGTTCACGAGCTCACCTCCTCGGTCGCGTCGTGCGTGGTGGCGCGCTCGCGCCGCGCGAGGAGCACCGCACCCACGACCGCGATCACCAGCAGCAGTGACGTGGCTTCGAAGGCGTAGAGGTACGTCGTAAAGACGGCGGTACCGAGTTGCTTGACGTTGCCGTTGCCCTTCACGAGTGAACCCGTGACCGAAGTTGCTCCGGTCACCCAGTGCGAGGAGGCCATGAGGGCAATCAGTCCACCAATCGTGATCACGACGCCCGCGAGGGCGAAGGCGCGCTGGCCCACCAGCGGATCGACGTCGCTGCGCGAATCGTGCCCCACGCCGAGGAACATGATGACGAAGAGAAAGAGCACGACAATCGCCCCGGCGTAGACGATGATCTGCACGGCCGCTAAGAAGTCGGCCGACTGTGCGATGAAGGCGACCGCGACACCAAAGAGCGTCATGATGAGCGAGAGCGCGGCGTGCACCGGATTGCGCAGCGAGATGACGCCGAGTGCGCCCACCAGAATCAGAAGTGCGGAGGTCGCAAAGACGACGATGCTCGGGATGGCGTAGCTCGTCGCGATCACGGCTGGGCTCGCTTCTTGGCCTTGCGCTCAGCCAACTTGGCGCGGGCCGACGTCATCTTGTCTTCGGCCATGGTCATCATGCCCTGGAGGCCGCGTTGGTCGTCGTTCACGTCGATGGCGTTGAGGTGACGGAAGAAGGCTCGGCGCAACTGCTTGGAGCCCGTCTTTTCGTCGTCGCGATAGGCGCTCTGGCCGCCCTCGGGGGCCTGGACCCCGAAGCCCAGATCGCCGGTCCACTGCACGATGCCTTCGAAGTCGGCGTCGCCCGCCGGGGACGTGGCGCGCATCCAGCCGCCGGTCATCTCGGCCTCGCCCGCGCGCCAGTCCTCCCACGGCAGCTTCTTGGGGAAGCCATCATCGTCCACGACGAGCTCGGCCTTGGTGTAGATGGCGTCGGCGCGGTTGGTGAAGGAGAACTCGAACATCTTGGACTCAGTGATGGCCTGAGTCGGACAGGCCTCCACGCACAGGTCGCAGTGGATGCACCTCAGATAGTTGATCTCGTAGATGTACCCGTAACGCTCGCCGGGGCTGACCGGGTGATCCGGCGGGTTGTCGAGTCCGCGCACGTGGATGCAGTTGGCCGGACACACGCCCGCGCACAGCTCACAGCCGATGCACTTTTCCATCCCGTCTTCGTAGCGATTGAGGACGTGGCGACCGTGAAAGCGCGGCTGCTTGGCGCGCTTGGCCTGGGGGTAACTGGTCGTGACCGGCAACTTGCCCAGGTGCTGGAACGTGAGCTTGAAGCCGCCAAAGAAACTCAGAGGTTTGCTCACCAGTCCTCCTCGTCATCGTCCACGATGCTCACGTCGCGGTCGGTGTAGGCGCGCAGCACCTCACCGGGTAAGGGACGTCGACCTATGGTGGGTAGCACCGACTCCGCACCGCTCTCGCGGGACTGACCGAGCATGAAGGCCCGACCCAACAGCACGGAGGCGAAGAGCACCACGGCCGCCATCAACAGACCCCAGGCCGGCTTGACGATGAAGCCCGCCACCACGAGCATCCACCCCAGCGAGAGCGGGATGAGGCGCTTCCAACCCAGGTCCATGACCTGGTCGTAGCGAAAGCGCGGGAGAGCCGCACGGAACCACACGTAGCAGAAGCAGAAGATCGAGGTCTTGATGACGAACCAGAGAATGGGAAAGATCCACTTGAGGTGCGAGACCGGCGGGACCCAGCCGGCCGGGCCGCCGAAGAAGAGCGTCACGATTAGGGCCGACATGGTGATCGTGTTCATGAACTCGGCCATGTAGAAGAGGGCGAAGCGGATCGAGGAGTACTCGGTGTTAAAGCCGCCCACCAGCTCGCTCTCGGCTTCCACCACGTCAAAGGGCGGACGATTCATCTCGGCAGTAATGGCGACCCAGAAGATGATGAAGGGCACCACGCCGAGTCGGATCACGTTCCAGTGCCAGAACCAGCCGCCCTGGGCATCGACGATGTTGTGGGTCGACAGCGATCCGGTGATGAGCGCGACCGTCACGATCGAGATACCCAGGGCCGCCTCGTAGGAGATCATCTGGGCGCTCGCGCGCACCGAGGAGATGAGCGGGTACTTCGAGCCCGACGCCCAACCGGCCAGCATGACCCCGTAGACCGAGATGCCCGACATCGCGAGCATCAAGAGCACCCCGATCGGCGGGTTGGCGATCTGGAGCAGGACGGTGTGGCCCGCGATGTGCATCGTGCCGCCCACGGGAATAATGGCGAAGGTAACGATGGCGGGCACCAGCGAGAGATACGGCGCCAACTTGAAGACGAAGCGATCGGACTGTTCCGGGATGAGGTCTTCCTTGAAGAAGAGCTTGATGCCGTCGGCCAGGGTCTGCAGCAACCCGAAGGGTCCCCAGCGCTGGGGTCCGATGCGGCTCTGCATGCCCGAGATCGCCTTGCGCTCGAACCAGATCATCATCGTGACTGCGCCCATGAGGGCGGCCCAACCCACGACGAGGCGGATGAGCAAGATGAGAATGTCCACGCCACTGACGTGCCCGTGCACGAAGAGCGGATCGACCGAGGCGAGGAGGAAGGTCATGACGTGGCCAACTTCAGTTGCGTGATCGCACTCGCGGGGTCGTAGAGCTTGGTCGCCGTCGCGTCACTGCCCGACTCGTCCAGGCTCGAGAAGACGACTTCGATCGTGCCGCGCGGTGTGTCGTCGCTTACCGTGACGCCCAGGCTAAGGACCCCCGCGGGCGCATTCACGCTGACATGATCGCCCGTGTGCAGTCCCAATCGATCAGTGTCGAAGTGGTTGATGAAGGCGGTCGTCTTCGCGGCCAAGTTGGCCAGCGCGGGCGAACCCTGCATCATGATGCCGTGGTCGTAGAGTCGCCGCGAGACATTGAGGGCGAGCCCGTACGCGTCGACGGCGCCGACGTTCACGTCACGTCCGACTGTGGTCTCCGCCAGTGTCGCGGTGGTGGGTGCCGCTCCACTGCGCACCGACTCACTCACTAAGTCCCCCGTGAGTTCGCCCAAGCCCACGGTGTTGGTTGAGCGAATGCCCGGAAACGCCATGGGGTCGAGCGGGCGACGCTCCGTGCGAGCCGAGCCGCGTCCCACGACCGCGCCTTCGTCGCTGACGTCGTTCATGATCGACAGCGCCGGATAGCCCGTCGTCTCTTCGATGATCTTGGCGCAGAGTTCGACCGAGTCGAGCCCCAGGTTCTGGCCACAGGACTCCGCGAGTTCCGAGGCGATCGCCACGTCGGTCCAGGCCGAACCGGGAGCCCCGATCTTGGCAGTGACGTTGGTCACTCGACCTTCGATGTTCGTCACGGTACCGTGGCGCTCGTGCTGCACGGCGGCGGGTAGCACGACGTCGGCGTAGGCCAGGGTCTTGCCACCGTGACCACTCACCACCACGACCTGGGCCGCTTCCAATGCGGCCACGGCACCGACGACGTCGAGCACGTTGCCCAGCAGGCAGCCACCGAGCAGCAGCACGGCCTTCTGGTCGCCGCTACGCAGGGCGTCGAGTTGCTCGGCGCTAGAGCGACCGGTGCACGCGCCGTCATATCCCCGACCCGGACGAAGACGTGGGCCGAGTCCCATGTCGAGCGCGCCGCGCACGTTCGCGCGTCGCAGAGCCGGTAGGAACGTGGCTTGGGGGAACGCCTCGGCGAGAGTGCGCACGGCGGCTTCGATGACGCCCGCGGACTCAGCCAGATTCGGCCGACCGACTACAAAGACCACGCCCTCACCGCTCGCACCGATGAGACGCCGCGCCTCGTCGAGCTGGGCGTCGGTGATGGTCGACTCTTTGGCGACCTTGCCCTGGGCACTCGCGAGTGCCTGGGCGACGGCATGCGCCTCGCCCGGACGAGTGGGAAGGGCGACCGCGGCGAGCGAGCGCAGCGCGCTCTTGCCGAAGGCAAACTCGATGAGTGAGTTGTGGCGCTTGATGAAGTTCTCGCGAAGACGCAAGAACAAGACCGGCAACTCTTCGCGCAGATCTCCCGTGAGGGTCACCACGACACGCGCGCGAGCGGCCTCGTCGATGGTGGCGATCGGAAGCGCCTGGAGGAGCGCACCGTCAAGTCCGTCGTCGTACTGCGCGTCGAGTGAGTCACTCGCCAGCACCCCGCGCACGAAACGCTCCCAGGCGAAGGCGCCTTCGTTGGTGAGCGCGGCTCCACCAATTGCCCCCACCCCACCGGGGGTCGAGGACGCGTCTTGGAGAATGGTCGCCGCACGCGCGAGCGCTTCGCCCCACGTGGCGGGACGCAGTGCACCGTTCTCGCGAATGAGGGGATCGCGCAGACGAGTAGCAGCTGAGAGAACGTCAGTCTCGCCCTCGTGACCATCGATGGCGTCCAGCGTGAAGCGGCCCTTGTCGCACAGCCATCCGTGGTTCACCGGCTCGGAGTCGACGCCGAGCAGGCGGGTGAGGCGATTACCCGAGGACTGCACCGCCACCCGGCATCCCATGGCACACGTCGTGCAGGTGCTTTCCACCTGTTCGAGGTCCCAGGGTCGAGCGGTAAAGCGGTACGGCTTGGCCGTGAGCGCACCCACGGGACAGATCTGGACCGTGTTGCCCGAGAACGTCGAGTCAAAGGGTGTGGTGGGCGAGGTCGCTACCTCGATTTGATCGCCCCGCCCGGAAAAGGCGATCTCGGTGTCGCCCGACACCTCAGAGCTAAAGCGCGTACAGCGCGCGCACTGGATGCAGCGCTCGCGGTCCAACAAGACGAGTTCGCCGATCTCAATGGGCTTGACGAAGTGGCGCTTCTCTTCGATGAATCGCGTCTCGCCCGATCCGTGCGTCAACGTCTGGTCCTGGAGAGGACACTCACCACCCTTGTCACAGACGGGGCAGTCGAGGGGGTGATTGGCGAGGAGGAACTCAAGGACCCCGTCCTGGGCCTTCTTCACTTTGTCCGAGTCGGTCACCACGCTCATGCCGTCGTTCACGCGGATGTAGCAGGCCGGCTGGAGTGTGGGACCGCGCGGACCGTCGACTTCGACGAGGCACATGCGACACATGCCCACCGTCTCCATGCGGGGGTGGTAGCAAAATCTCGGCACGTAGTGGCCCGCGCGCTCGGCGACTTCGATCAATAGCTCGCCCGCCTGCGCGTCAATGGTGCGGCCATTGACGGTGACGCTCACGGAGGTTCTCACATCAGTCAAAGGGACACCCTCCCTCGTGAATGTGCTGGAGGAACTCGTCACGGAACATGTCGATGGCCGAGTGCACCGATGACGGGATCGAGGGGCCGAGCACGCAGATCGTGGTCTGTTGCGGTGGCCAGTTGAGGCCCGGTGAGATGTTGTCGCACAGATCAAGCAGCATGTCGAGGTCCTCGACGCGACCCCCGCCGTGCTCGAGTCGGTACATCGCGCGCTCGATCCAGCCTGAGCCCTCGCGGCACGGCGTGCACTGACCGCAGGACTCGCGCGAGAAGAACTTGGTGATGCGCCAGGTGGCGCGCACGACGCACGTGAACTGATCGAAGACGACCACCGACCCCGAGCCGAGCATTGAGCCCTTCTCGGCGACCTCGTCTTGTCCCATCGGCAGGTCCAGCAGGTCGGGTCCGAACCACGGAGCCGAGACGCCGCCAGGAATGAAGGCCTTCACCTCGCCGCCATTGACGACGCCGCCGCCGAGCGCGGGATCAAAGATCAGGTCACGGAAGGTGTTCTTCACCATCTCAATCTCGTAGACCCCGGGGCGATTCACCTTGCCCGCGAGAGCAAAGAGGCGCGTCCCGGTGCTGCGTCCACCTCCCAGCGCGGCAAAGGCCGCTCCCCCGTTGAGCACGATCCAGGGCAGATTCGACATGGTCTCGACGTTGTTGACGACGGTGGGCTCACCGTACAGACCGGTGACGGCAGGAAAGAACGGCGGCTTGATACGGGGAAAACCGCGCTTGCCCTCAAGTCCTTCGATGAGAGCTGTCTCTTCGCCACAGATGTAGGCCCCCGCGCCCGGGTGGACCACGATGTCGAGAGAGAAGTCCGAGCCGAAGATCGCATTGCCGAGCGCCCCGTACTCGTAGGCCTCGTTGAGGGCAGTCTGTACGCGCTCGAGTCCGAGGGCGAACTCACCGCGCACGTAGATGAAGGCCTGATTGACCTGCAGCGCATAGGCGGCGATGATCACGCCTTCGATCAGCTGGTGCGGGTCGCGCTCGACGAGGTAGTGGTCCTTGAAGGTGGCCGGCTCAGACTCATCACCGTTCACGACCAAGTACGAGATGGGCGACTTGCGCAACATGGACCACTTGCGACCCGCGGGAAACCCGGCCCCCCCGCGCCCGAGCAGCGATGCCTCGTCGACCTCAGACGCAACTGCTTCGGGGAACATCGTGAGCGCTTTGCGCAGTCCGTTGTACCCGCCGGTTTCAAGGTAACGCGAGAGCGTGAAGGAGTCCTCGAAAGTTTCGCGAGCGGTGACGATGCGAGGGGAGTCGAGCATGGCCATTAGGGCTTTGCCTCCGCCTCGCGCGCCTCGCGCGCTGCCTTGGCCGTCGTGCGCTCGTTGGCCACCTCGGTCTTGCTTGCGCGTAACCCACCGTTACGTCGTACCCGGATCAGCGTGCCGTGGTTCGGTATGTCGTCACGCTTCCCCGCCTTGAGATCCTCGACCAACGTGTCAAAGGCCTCCGACGTGGTCGTGCGCACGTATCGGTGGTTCACCTGCACACAGGGCGCGATGTTGCAGTCCGCCAGACACTCGGCCTCTTCGAGCGTGAAGAGGCCATCGTCGCTGGTGGAACCGACGGGACAGCCCAGCCTTGAGCTCGCGTGCGCGAGCATCTCTAAGCCGCCCTCCAAAAGACAGGCGATGTTGGTGCACACGCTCACGACGTACGTACCCACCGGTTCGAGGTGGTACATCTCGTAGAAGGCGGCGGTGCCGCGCACGTCGGCGGGCGTGGTGCCCGTGAGTTCGGCCACTTCGGCGATGCCGTCGTCCGTTAAATATCCCTCTTGCTCCTGGGCGATGTGCAGCAGGGGCAACATGGCCGAGCGCTTGCGCGGATAAAGAGAGACCAACTCCTCGGCGCGCTGGCGCAGGTCCTGACGTAAGAAGCTCACCGGTCCACCTCACCCATGATCGGGTCGATCGAGGAGATCACGGTGATGGCGTCAGAGACGGAGCCTCCGCGCATCATGAGGGGTACGGCCTGGAGGTTCACGAAACTGGGTGCGCGCGTGTGCATGCGGTACGGCCTGGGGCCACCGTCAGAGACCAGGTAGCAGCCCAACTCACCGCGCGGGGACTCGATCGCGCTGTAGACCTCGCCCGCGGGAACCATGAACCCTTCGGTGTAGAGCTTGAAGTGGTGGATGAGGGCTTCCATCGACTCGTCGATGCGCTTGCGCGGTGGCGGGGTGACCTTGGGATCCTGGCTGCGGTAGTCGCCCTTGGGCATCCTCTCCAGACACTGGCGGATGATGCGTACCGACTCACGAATCTCATTGAGGCGAATCGCGTACCGGTCGAAGTTGTCGCCGTAGGTTCCCACAATGATGTCGAACTCGACTTGGTCGTAGGCGAGGTACGGCATCGTGCGGCGCAGGTCCCAGGCGACGCCGGTGGAGCGCAGTACCGGTCCGGTCACCCCCAAGGCGAGCGCCTCCTCGGCGGCGATCGGCGCGACACCGACCATCCGGCCGCGGAAGATCGGCTGGCCGGTCAGGAGTTCGTCGTACTCGAAGGTGCGCTCGTAGATCGTGTCGCAGATCACCAGCACGTCGTCTTCCCAGCCGTCGGGCAGGTCGGCTGCCACCCCTCCGGGCCGCACGTAGTTGAGGTTCATGCGCAGACCGGCGGTTTTTTCGAAGAAGGCCAGGATGAGTTCGCGCTCGCGGAACCCGTAGATCATCATCGAGCTCGCACCCAAGTCCAGACCATTGGTCGCGATCCACACCAGGTGCGAGGTGATGCGATTGAGCTCGGACATCATCATGCGAATCCAGGTCGCACGTTCAGGAATCTCGAGCGAGAGCAGTTTCTCTACGGCCATGGCGAAGCAGAGCTCGTTGCCGATCGGGCTCAGGTAGTCCATGCGCGTGACGTTGGTCCCCCCCTGCACGTAGCTCAATACTTCGCCGGTCTTTTCCATGCCAGTGTGCAGGTAGCCAATGACGGGCTTGGTGCGCAGCACGAACTCACCGTCGAG
Organism: Acidimicrobiales bacterium; assembly: GCA_049801955.1. Lineage (GTDB taxonomy): Bacteria > Actinomycetota > Acidimicrobiia > Acidimicrobiales > RAAP-2 > RAAP-2. The sequence goes on along the minus strand of JBARLO010000014.1, from coordinate 63,044 downwards.
TTCGAGCATGAGGCGCAGCACGCCGTGAGTCGAGGGGTGCGCCGGACCCATGTTGATGATCATCGTTTCGTCGTCGCGCCGCTCGAAGTCGACGTCGCGCGGATCGAGAGTGAGGTCACTGGTGCGCAGCACCGCGCCGACTTCGCGACCGAGCTCGTCGGTGGTCGTGTACCGACGTGGCTGCAGACCCTGGAGGCCCTCGTCAGTTTCAGCGGCGAGCAGGTCCACGCGCTCCGCTACGCGCACGCTGTCCTCGTGGTCGGTCATCGCGGCCCCGGGGTCTCTTTGAACTGGACGGGAACTTTGCCCACGGCGTAGTCCTTGCGCAGCGGATGACCCTCCCAGTCCTCGGGCATCAAGATGCGCGTGAGGTCTGGGTGCCCATCAAAGAGCACGCCAAAGAGGTCGAAGGTTTCGCGTTCCATCGCTTCGGTGCCGGGATAGAGCGAGAAGAGTGAGGGCACGCGCGGCTCGTCGTTACCCGCTTGCACGCGGATGCGCACGCGCTGGCGCTTGGAGAGCGAGAGCAGGTTCACGACCACCTCAAAGCGAGTGGACTCAATGCCGTCGGGCAGGCGTCGATCGAGGTGTTCGAGGTAGTCCACGCCGCACAGGTCTACGCACATCTCGAACTGGTCGTCCTTGAAGGCGCGCACCAGATCGACGTACTGATCGATAGTTGGAAAGCATCCCAGGTCGCTCGCCACCGCTTCGGTGGTTACGACTCCTGGGGGGGCCGTAGGGGGAAGGGAGATCACTTCGGTGTTCCCACCCTTACGGCAACCGGAACCTCGGGGGTCCAGACGTTGGACTGCTCGGCAACCTGGGTGGGACGACCCTCGGAGCGACGCTGCAAGATCTCACCGGTCTTGATCTGCTCGTGCAGCGTGAGGATCGCGTGCATCAGGGTCTCGGGGCTGGGTGGGCACCCCGGCGCATAGACGTCGACCGGGACGATCTGGTCGACCCCTTGGACGATCGCGTAGTTGTTGAACATGCCGCCCGAGGACGCGCACACGCCCATCGAGATGACCCACTTGGGCTCCATCATCTGGTCGTACACCTGACGCAGCACTGGGGCCATCTTCTGACTCACGCGACCGGCCACGATCATGAGGTCGGCCTGGCGCGGGGAGTTGCGAAACACTTCCATGCCGTATCGCGCGAGGTCGTAGTCGGCCGCACCCGCGGCCATCATCTCGATCGCACAGCACGCCAGACCAAACGTGGCGGGCCAGACCGAGGCGCGACGCGCCCAGCGCACCAGGTCTTCGACCTGACCCGTGAGGAAGTTGTGCTGCAGGTCCTCGAGGGCCACTACGCCACCTTGTCGGCGTCGGCGCCGATGCGCACGATCGTCGAGTCACTGGTGCGTGCGGGCATGCCGGGCACCAAGTGCTTGACGGGTCCCCAGGTGAGAGCGCCCTCGGCGACCAGGAAGAGCAGCGCCCCAAAGACCGCCAGTGAGAAGATCACGACCTCGATGAGACCAAAGACGCCCAGTTGGCGAAAGACCACGGCGAAGGGGTACATGAAGACGACCTCGATATCAAAGATGACGAAAATCATCGCGACGAGGTAAAAGCGAACCGGGAACCGCTGAGGCGGCTCGATTTCGGGGACGATGCCGCATTCATAGGGTGCCAACTTCGCGTCGGTCGGACGCTTGTGCGGAGCGAGCAGCCCCGAGGCGACGAATGAACCCGACGCGAAGAGCACTCCGAGGATGAGGAGTCCAAGGATTGCGATGTACTGACTCACGTTCATCATTTCTACCAGACCCCGATAGACCCCTTCGACGGGTCCGAGCCCAGATGCACGACCTAGGATTGTGCGCGTGAAAAGCCTCGCCGACGTGGTCGCCCACCCCAGCCTCTATGACGTCGTCATCGTCGGCGGCGGACCCAGCGGCTCGTCGTGCGCCTACTGGCTGGCCGCGGCCGGGTGGTCGGTGTGCCTGGTGGAAAAGAAACACTTCCCCCGCGAGAAGACCTGCGGCGATGGCCTCACTCCGCGCTCGGTCTACCAACTCGCCGAGATGGGCCTCGAGGGCCTGGTGGCGGCCAACGGCCATCGCTACCAGGGCCTGAGAGGATTTGGCTTTGGGGCCCAGCTCGACATGAACTGGCCCGAGCATCCCGTGTTTCCCAACTACGGCTACACCATTACGCGCTTTAACTTGGACGGCCTGGTGGCTGAGCACGCCGAAAAATACGGCGCCGATGTGCTCAACGGCGTCGAGGCGATCGACCTGATCGAGACCGCGCCCGGACGCGAGGACCAACTCGTGAGTGCCCGGGGTGTGGTGGTCAAGGACAAGGACACGGGACAGGTGGCAGAAATCCGCGGGCGCTACGTGGTGGCGGCCGACGGGCAGAACTCACGCCTCGGGCGCGACCTTGGCGTGACGCGTAACCGCGACTGGCCGCTCGGGATGGCACTGCGCGGGTACTACACCAGCGATCGCCACGACGAACCCTGGATTGACTCGCACCTCGACATCCGTGACTCCAACGGCGAAGTCGTACCGGGCTACGGCTGGATCTTCCCCCTGGGCGATGGTCGAGTGAACGTGGGCGTGGGGCTGCTGTCGACGGGTGGTCACTGGAAGGGCGTCAACACCACCAAACTCCAGGAGTACTTCGTTGCCCAGGTGGGTGACCAGTGGGGGCTGAGTGAGGAGACCTCGTGTGGCGCGCCCACCGGCGGGCGACTGCCGATGGGCCTGTCCATCGGACCTCGGGCTGGCGCCAACACACTCACCATTGGCGACGCCGCGGGCACGGTAAATCCCTTCAACGGCGAAGGGATCGCCTACGGATATGAGTCAGGGCGCCTGGCCGCAAGTGTGCTCGCCCAGGCGCTGCTCGACAACGACGATGAGGTACTCGCCCTCTACGACGAACGACTCCAGGCGGCCTACGGCGACTACTACCGCGTGGCGCGCGCCTTCGTCAAGCTCATCTCGGATCCCAAGATCATGCAGGCGTGCGTGAGTACCGGCTTTCGTATCCCGATCGTTATGCGCGAGCTACTCAAGATCATGGCGAACCTCATGACCAACGACGCCCACGGTCCGGCCGAGGTGGGATACCGAGCCATGACGCGCCTCGCAGGCGCGATTCCCGAACAAGCGTGGAACATGATCTTCCCGGAGGCCAAAGGCGACTGAGGAGACCTGCGCGCTCTGTTACGCGGAGGTCGAACTGGTGTTTTCCGCGCGCGAGAGAAGCGTGTTCACGAGGCCGTTCAGCAGCGTCTTGGACTTTGTGAACGAACCCACGATCGCGCTGAGTGTCACTTCATAGTGCCCGTGAGTGATGACCACCATCACGAGTTGCACCTTGGTTGTCACATTGGGCAGATCGAGACGGATGACTCCCCCGCGCGTCCAGCCTTTGGAAAAGGTCGTCGGCTGCCAGTTCGTGGCCACGTCACTCTTAGGATTCGCAGTGCCCAGTCCGGACATGATGATGTCAGCACTCGATGTCACAAAGCACGAGCCGAAGTTCGTCATGGACATCTCGTGGGTGTCCTTGTCGACCATGGAGAGCGAGTGGTAGTACTGCGAGGTCGAGGCCAGTTCGATGCCGTCGAGAGAGTTGGTATTGAAGATCGGTGAGGAGACCTGGTAGTCCGGCTCCTGACCCGCGGCCCCGTAGACCCGATCCTTGGCGTTGCTCACCCCGAGACACTTCTGAAAGACAGCGGCGGCGGCATCACCGATCGAGTTTTTGGGCGGAGTGGTCGTGGTTGTAGAGGTATAGACCTTGCTCGGTGGGGAGACTAAGTAGCCGAGGGGAACGGCGCTTGTCGACTTGTACCAGACATTCGGAGGCAGGTCATTGAGGATCAAGTTGACGTGGCGGGCGTCGGACAGTTCTGTGGCCCCCGAACTCCCGCGGTTGAACCAGGCGGCGATACCGCCACCGAAACTCGCGAGGATCACGACCGCCACGACGGCGTACACGCCCAGGCGCTGGCGACGTTCGGTGACGACACCACCGCGTTCAATGACGAGCGTGCGAAGAGCGTCGTATCCCTCCAAATCACGATGACGCCACACGTAACGAACTCCGCCCGCGCTCGCAAAGAGCATCTGGCGATGGCCAACGCGCACCAGCTCAACGTTGGCGATCTCGCTCCAGGGCGTCTGCCACGCGATTGCGGGGATCCCCGCGAGTTGGGTCAGTCCCTCGTCGTCGAAGAGCAGGGTGACCGGAGAGGTGGGGCCGTTAGGCACGAACGGCGGTTGGACCGCCCAGTCCTCGCTGCGCAGAGTCGTCACCCCCGCACGTCCTTCGCCGCCTCGGCGGCAATGGTGACCGTGCGCTCCAGGGTGTCCTCATCGTGAGCGAGAGAGACGAAGAGAATTTCGTAGGCCCCGGGAGCGAGCGCCACCCCGCGTGAGAGCATGGCGTGGAAGAACTGGCGATAGAGGCCGTTCTCGTTGAGCTTCTTCACCTCGTCGAAGTTCCTGGGTGCCGCCACTTCCTCGTCGCTCAAGTACAGACCCATGAGCGCGCCGACCTGCGGGGCCAGGGCAAAGACTCCGGCCGCGCGAATCGCCGATTCGAGATCGGAGGCGAAGTTCTTCACTCGTCCCGCGAGCAGAGCGAGCTCATCGGACGTCACGTGCTCGAGCACCGCCACTCCCGCGGCGGTCGCCAAGGGATTACCCGACAGCGTGCCCGCTTGATACACGGGACCCAGGGGCGCCAGGGCCGACAGCAACGTGCGCGAACCGCCAAAGGCGCCCACCGGCAGTCCCCCGCCGATGACTTTGCCGAACGTCCACAGGTCGGGAGTCACCCCGAAGTACTCCTCGGCGCCACCCATCGCCAAGCGAAAACCCGTGATCACTTCATCGAAGATCAACAGCGCGCCGACCCGGTCGCACTCCGCACGCAGGTCCGAGAGAAACGTCGAAGTGGGCGCGACGAGATTCATGTTGGCCGCTACCGGTTCGACCAAGACCGCGGAAACCGACTCATCGAGAGTGGGCACCTCGTTGTAGGGAGCGACGAGTGTGTCCCTGGTGGCGCCCGCCGTCACGCCCGCCGAGCCGGGCAGGCCCATCTGGGCGACCCCGCTGCCACCGGCGACGAGCAGGGCGTCGGAGTGTCCGTGGTAGCACCCGTCGAACTTCAGGATCGTGTCGCGCCCGGTCACGCCGCGCGCCAGGCGCACCGCACTCATGACCGCTTCGGTACCCGAGGAGACCAGGCGAACCTGTTCTAACCCCCGGACCCGTGACGTCATCGCTTCAGCCAACAGCACCTCACCGGGGGTCGGCGCGCCAAAGGTGGTGCCGAGCCCGGCCTGGACCCGCAGCGCTTCGACTACGACGGAGCTCGCGTGACCGAGCAGCGACGCGCCGTACGACTGGACGTAGTCGATGTACGACGTACCTTCGACGTCGGTGACGAACGCACCCGCTCCGCTCGCCACGGTGTACGGCACTCCCCCGACCGAACGAAACGAGCGCACCGGTGAGTCCACCCCACCGGGAATCACCGCCTGGGCCCGCTCGAACCAGGCCTCATTCGAACTCAACGATTCAACTCCTCGGCCAGCTCCCGAGCGAAATACGTGAGCACGAAGTCCGCACCGGCGCGGCGCACCGCAGTGAGTTGCTCGAGCGCGACCGCAGTGCCGTCGATCCAACCGTTCGCATCGGCGGCTTTCACCATGGCGTACTCACCGCTCACGTGATAGGCGGCCAGTGGCACGTCGAGTTCTCGTCGAAGGTCCGCGACGATGTCGAGGTAGGTCATGGCGGGCTTGACCATGATGATGTCCGCACCCTCGTTGACATCGAGGCGGGCTTCGCGCAGCGCCTCACGTCGATTGCGCGAGTCCTGCTGGTAGCCCTTGCGATCGCCGCCTCCTTCGATCTCAACACCGACCGCTTCGCGAAAGGGTCCGTAGAGTCCGCTCGCGTACTTCGCCGCGTAGGCCAGGATGATCGTCTCTTCGTAGCCCGAACTCTCGAGCGCGGCGCGAATGGCCGCGACCTGACCGTCCATCATGCCGCTGGGCGCGATGACGTCCGCTCCCGCTTCGGCCTGAGCGAGGGCCACGCGCGCATAGAGCTCGAGGGTCGCGTCGTTGTCGACGGTTCCGTCACTGCGCACGACGCCACAGTGCCCGTGGGACGTGTACTCGTCCAGGCACAGGTCGGCCATCGCGACCAACTCATCGCCGAAGCTCTCCTTCAGTGAGCGCAGCGCCACTTGGACGATGCCGTCGCGGTCCCACGCGCCGCTACCGAACTCGTCCTTGCTCTGGGGCACGCCAAAGAGAATGACGCTGGTCACTCCGGCACTGAGCAACGCCTTTACTTCATCATTCAGCGAGGAGAGCGAGTGCTGGACGTGCCCGGGCAGCGAGAGAATGGGGCGAGGCGCGTCCAACCCTTCGGCCACGAAGAGGGGGGCGACAAAGTGGTGGGGCGCCAAGGTCGTTTCCGCAACCAGGTCCCGAATGGCCCGGGTGCGGCGAAGGCGCCGAGGACGCTGAGTGGGAAACACGTCTTGAAGCCTATTGCGCGCCCTACGAACTCTTTCCTCGTGGGCTAAAGAGCCGCCAGACGATTCGTGATCTCCCGGGTCCACCCCTCGATCACTCGCACGTGGTGGGCCGCGACGACACTCGCGGTGCTCGCCCCGGGCACGACCACCCAGCAGGCGGGGTCGACGTACTCGGCGGCCACGCGCCACGCCGAGGGCGCACCGATAAAGGCCACATCGGCTTCACGCAGGTCCAACTCTTCACCCGGCGTCAGTTCAGCGCGCACGGTCTCGTAGCAGGCCAGGTGCTCTACTTCGACGCCCCGCGCGACGAGGCCGTCGCGCAACCCCTCGCGCATCGACGCCGCCCCGAGCACCAGGACCGGGCCGGCACTGATCTCCTCGGCGAGCTCTTCGGCCCCCGCGTCCCCCGTCACGTCAACATCTACTTCTTCTTCTAGCGCCCGCGCGGTCGCGGTGCCCACCGTGAGGACGCGCGCGCCAGGAGCCAATGCTTCGCGCGCCAGCGCGACGTACAGAGCACTGCGCGCACTCGTCACCACGAGCGCTCGAAACTGTCCGTATCTCGAACTCGCGGAGAGAGCGTCGCGAACCTCGTTCGAGTCGAAGTATCTGGTTGTCGTGAGCGGCACTTCGCTAACCATCGTGTTGTCGGGCAGCCAGGAAATCAGCTCCGCGTTGTGACCGCGCTCGCGAGTAACGACAACGCGCACTACAGACCGGCCACGAACGCGCCGCCCCCGAGGTCGTCGCGCAGGTACTGAGCCAGTCGCTTCCCGAGTTCGAGGGGATCGGCACCGCTGAACTCGCCGCGCACGCTCGCAGCCCCCTCCGCCTCGAGCATGACCCCACGAAGAGTCACCAGACCTCCGCGCACCGTGGCGTGAGCGCCGGTGGGAATGGCGCACCCCGCACCCAATTCCTCTAAGTAGGCGCGCTCCGCCGTGACGGCGAGAAGGGCGGGGGCCACGTTGATTTCGTTGAGGGCGGCCAACGTCGCCGCATCGTCGCCGCGCGCTTCGAGGGCTAAGGCGCCTTGGCCCACTTGAGGAGTGAACCACTCGGGGTCCAGTCGCTCGCTCACGAGAGCGGACTCTCCTAGGCGATCTAGCGCCGCCAGCGCGGTGATGATGGCGTCGACACCGTCACGACCGACGTGGGCCAAACGTGTGGCCATGTTGCCGCGCAGAGGGACCACCTCTACGTCGGGTCGACGCTCCAGCAGGAGGGCTCGACGACGTGGAGAGCCCGTCGCGACCCTCGCTCCGGGCCCGAGTCCCGCCAGTGAACGTCCGACCAACACGTCACTCGCGTCAAGTCGCTCGGGCACACTCGCCAGAACCAGTCCCTCGGGCGTGAGGCTCGGCAGGTCCTTGGCGCTGTGCACCGCTGCGTCCGCGTCGCCCGCGAGCACCGCTCGTTGGACTTCGACGGCAAAGGCGCCCTGACCTCCCAGTATCGACAGATCGGTCGTCGCGTCACCGTCGCCGCGCGTCTCGACCAGGACCAACTCGCTCTCGAGGCCGCAGTGCTCGAGAAGACCCTGGACCCGTGTGGCTTGCACCAAGGCAAGCGGCGACCGACGCGTCGCCAGTCGCAGCGTCATAGATCAAAGAGGTTGCGCGTCGCCTCGCTGAGTCGCGTTCCTTGATCAGTGCCCGCGGCTTCCTTGAGGGCGACCGTCGGGCGATGCGCAATCTTGGCGACCACCGAACGAATGAGCGAGACCACGGCCTCGCGTTCCTCAACACGGAGCCCGTCAAGGTCGTGGCCGCGTCGTTCGAGTTCACTCGCCACGACGTCATCGAAGTGCTCTCGCAAATCGCGCACGATGGCCGCCGCTCCGCGAGCTCGCTGATCGTTCCAGAATCGCTCGACGTCACCCTCCACGATCCGTGACGCGTCATCGATCGCGTCGCGGCGGTCGCCGAGCGCACGATCGACCCGCTCACGGAGGTCGCCGATGTCGATTCGTCGCACGTGAGCGAGTTCGCTCACGTCACTCGCCACCGAACGCGGTACCGCGAGGTCGATCACGAGAACCTCAGTGGCGTCTCCTTCGAAGTTGGCGCGCGACACGACCGGCGCGGACACTTCTAAGGCGCTGATGATGAGTCGCACGCCCGCGAGCCCCTCAGCCAGAGCATCAAGCTCTCGAATGTTGACGCGCGCGTCGGCCAGTTCATTCTTGAGGTTGTCCGCTCGTTCGAGAGTGCGATTGAAGATCGTGAGGCTCGCCAACCGGGGCGTGGCGGCCAGCAGATTCTTCGCGACCCCCGCACCCATCTGGCCCGCACCCAGCACCACGACGTGCGCGCCACCAAGGGCATCGCCGAGGTCGTCGATCGCCGCGGCAGCGGTGGCGTGAGCGAAGCTCGTGGTACCTCTCGCGATGGCGGTCTCGGCCCGTACGCGCCGGCCCGAGGTGATTGCGCGCTGGAAGAGTTCGGTCACTTCGCTACCCGCGGACTGCTCCTCGACCGCCAGATCCAACGCGCGGCGCAGTTGACCCAGAATCTCGAACTCGCCCGGCACGACCGACTTGAGCCCGGCCGCTACCTCAAAGAGATGGGTGGCGACGTCGTGTTCGAAGTTGACCGTGAGGCGGTCGTCGAACTCTCTGGCGTCCAGTCCGGTCGCCTCAGCCAGGGTCTCGGTGATCTCATCAATGGCCCCGTGGAATCGGTCGATCACCGCGACGACCTCGGTACGAAGACACGTGGAGACAAAGACCGCTTCGTGGATGTTGCGATGGCTCACGAGCGTGCGGAGCATCTTGGCCCACTCGTGTTCGGGCACCGTCGCGCGCTCGAGAAGGTCCAACGAAGCGTGCTCGTGATCAATGCCGACAGAAATCAGTGCCACTTGGCCTCCGTGGTCCCAACCATGTTACGAGCCCCGCAGCGGGTTAGTGCTCGCAATGCCCAGGGAGTGCAAGAGGCCCCCCCCTAAGGGGCCGGTGCCGTTATTGAGGTGATACATCAGGATCTGTAGTTCGATCGAGAAGTCCACGTAGTGCACGGCCGTGCCCAAGGGCACGCTGACCACCTGGGGCGCAAAGTTGAGGATCGCGTGAATTCCGGCCTCCACCATGCGATCGGTGACGTCCTGGGCGGCCTCGCCGGGCGTGCAGATGACCCCCACCGTGGCCGCGGGCATGGGGTCAGTCACGGGCTGGACGATGAGTCCGGCCACTTCGTGTCCCACGACCTCAGGGTCGGTGTCGTAGAGGGCGACCAATCGCGCCCCGCGGATCAAGAAGTTGGACGAGTTCACCAGTGCGCGTCCGAGGTTGCCGATCCCCACCACGATCACGTCGTAGAGACGATCATGGCCCAGCGCCTCGGCGATGCGCTCGATCAGAACTTTGGTGTCATAGCCGGCACCCCGGGTGCCGAATGATCCGAGGCCCGCCAGGTCACGTCGTACCGTGGTTGCGGTCACGCCCGCGAGTTCGCCGATCTGCTTGGAGTCGATTTTGGTTTCACCCCGGCGCAAGAGGCCCTCGGCGATGCGCTGGTACACCGGCAGGCGGGCGATGGTGGGCTCCGAGAGCTTCTTCGAGCGAAGACGCGTCGTCACCATCGAAACAGAGTAACGGGTGGAGAAATGAGGGGGAAGGGCTGTTAGCGGCCCAGATTGCGGCTGCGTTCGGCCGCCGCGGCCACGGCGTCGATGAAGGCCGCTCGTACGGCGTGCTGCTCAAGTATGCGCAGCCCCGCGGCCGTGGTGCCGCCGGGCGAGGTGACCTGCGCGCGCAGTACTTCGGGGGCCTCGCCCGATTCCTTAAGGAGCGCCCCGGACCCCGCAAAGGTGTCCACGACGAGCGTTCGTGCCACGTCCCGTGGCAGACCTTGGTGCACTCCCGCCTCGATCAGCGCTTCGACCACCAGGTAGAGGTAGGCCGGCATCGGACCCGAAAGTCCCGTGACCGCGTCAATATTGCGCTCGGTCACCCGAACGACGGTGCCCACGGCACCGAGAATGGATTCCGCCCAGTCAAGGTCGTCGCTCGTCACGTGCGAGCCTCCCGCCATCGCGGTCACCCCTTGACCAATCACGACGGGCGTGTTGGGCATCGAGCGGATAACCGCGACCGGACCGGGGAAACTCGCCTCCAGCCGAGCGCTCGAGAGTCCCGCCACGACGGACAGGACCCGAGTGATGCCCACCGCTCCCGCGAGACGCGCCACGCCTTCGGCGTAGTCGGGCTTCACGGCCAGAATCGCACCAGTGTCAGCGTCGACGTCGATGACTTCCAGTGACGGGAACACTCCGACTCCTGGAAACCGGCTCTCAAGTTCCTCGCGCGTCTCGGCCGATCGCACCACCAGCGCGAGTTGGGAGGGTTCGCACCAGTGTGCGCGCAAGAGCCCCGCCGCCAAAGCCGATCCCATCTTGCCCGCGCCGATGATGACGAGTTTGTAAGCCACGCCTCAACGCTAACGGGTCGTCGATGGGCTAGCCGGATCTGCGTCGCCGACACCAAGAGGGAAGACCCATGGTCATGACCGTGGGATACATCTCGTCGACGTAGGTGAGCGTCGCTCCGGCGAGTTCGTCCATCCGAGACTGAGTGAGTTCACCCACTGGTACCTGGGCGACCAAATAGATACCCGCCTCAGGACCGATCGCCAGATGCAGTTCGCGTAGTTCATGATTTTTCACCATCAGGTACCGGTAGAGCGTTTCAAGATTCTCTTCGGGCGCGGGCATGAGCTCGGTCTCGACAAAGACCGTGCGCTGACGCAACGACAGCCACATGGTGATGACGTCTCGTTCGTCGCCCTTGAGGCGAATCAGCCAGTGAAAGTGTCCGCGATCGTCGGGAACGTCTTGGTGCTCCACGCTTCCGATATGGGAACTCTGTGTCCATTCGCGCGCCCAGTCAGCCAGCGTCTCGTTCAGTCGGTTGGCCGCATCGGCGTCACTGAGCGGAGCGCGTGTCACCTAGCAGTGAGCGAGGCTCGCCGACGCGAGCGACTCGGTCAGTCCTGCCAGCCACTCACCCGCGCGCCTCCAGGTGTACTCACGCGCGCGCAATACCGCCGCATTCGACATCGTCATCGGGTCGTCACTATCCAGGATGCGCTCGACCGCGTTGGCCCAACTCGCCGCATCACGGTCGTCGAGGAGATAGCCGGTGACACCCTCATCGATGAGAGTCGTCAGGCCCCCGACGTCGCTCGCGACAACGGGCGTGCCGCAGGCCGAGGACTCCAGGGCCACGAGACCAAAACTCTCGGCGCGCGACGGTACGAGCGTGACGTCGGCGGCACGCATCCACGATGAAAGTTGCCGGTGCGCCTGGGGGGCGACAAAGCGCACGTCGTGAATCACGCCCGCCTGCGCGACACGATCGTGAAGTTGCGCCAAGGTGTCCCGTCCCTCGGGACCCGACGGTCCCCCCACGATGGCGAGCGATGCCCGTCGGCCCCGACGACGCAACTCGATCAACGTCTCGAGCGCGAGATCAGCGCCCTTTAACTTCTGGAGCCGACCGACGTAGAGCAAGAGATCCGAGTCTTCGTCCAACCCGAGCGCGCGTCGCGCTTGGGGCCGGAATCCGGGAGCGAAGAAGGCGTGCTCCACACCGAGTGGTACGACATACACCCGTGCCGGATCGGCGTTGTAGAGCTGAACGAACTGATCGGCTTCGACGTCGCAGCTCGCGAGAATCGCGTCGGAACAAGAGATCAGCGCTGCCTCTTGAAAGGCGCGGTCGTCCGACTCGGCCTGGAAGGTATCGGCCTTGACGCGTTCGAGCGTGTGAAAGGTCATGATCAAGGGGATGTCGAGCTCGTGCTTGAGCCGGTGACCGGCCAGTCCACTCAGCCAGTAGTTGGCGTGCAGCGCGTCCGGTATACCATCGCGCTCAAAGAGGAGAGCCACCGTGTCGGTGAACTCGCCCACGTGGTCCGCCAGTTCTTCGCGATCGAGGGTGGCGGGTGGTCCCGCCAACACGTGATGGACCCGGAAACCGGGCTCCACGAAGACCGTGTCCTCGACGAAGAGATTCTCGCGTCGGGTGTACACGTCGACCTCATGACCGAGGCGCGCGATGGCACTCGAGAGCTCGCGAACGTACACGTTCATGCCCCCGCCGTCGCCGGTCCCGGGTTGGGCCAGGGGCGAGGTGTGATACGAGAGAACGGCGAGGCGCGCCATGGAAACGATTCTACCGGGCGACTTTCCGCCTCGGACTAGGAGTTTTTGTCCTAACGACGCCGCACGATTTTGAGAGACTGAGTTGGTGACGACGCGGCGCACACCTCGGTCCCCTCTTTCTCCGCCGCCACCCGTCCGGCCCGGCGATCGGGTCGCGATCCTCTCACCGTCGTGGGCCGCGCCAGCCGTCTTTCCGCAGGTGCATGAGGTCGGCCTTCGCGTCGTGCGCGATGATCTTGGGCTCGTACCCGTCGAATTTCCCACCACGCGACAGTTGAACGCTTCTGCCAAGGATCGCGCCCGCGATCTCATGGACGCATTCGTCGATGAGTCGATCACCGCCGTGATGGCCACACTCGGCGGTAGCGACGAGATCACCGTCTTGCCCTACCTCGACCCTGAAATGCTCCGCGCCCACCCCACACGATTCTTCGGCTATAGCGACAACACCAACTTCCTCAACTACCTCTGGAATCTCGACATCGTCAGTTACCACGGAGGATCGACCTTCGTGCACCTGGCGCGCCCCGGCGGCGTGCATCCGGTCTCGTTTGGTTCCCTTCGCGACGCCCTCTTCACGAACAACACTGTCGAGTTAGCGCCCGTCGACGCCTTCACCGACTTTGAAGGATCCTGGGCGGACATTTCGACATTGGATAATGAAGTACCCACCGAACACGACCCTGGTTGGACCTGGCACAACAGCGATCAAGTCGTCTCGGGACCGACGTGGGGCGGCAACTTGGAGATCGTTCACTGGAACCTCGCGGCCAACCGATGGATTCGACCCAACGACGAGTACGAGCGGTGCGTGCTGATCCTCGAGACCTCAGAAGAGATGCCCTCCAGTGGTGAGGTCTTTCGGATGCTACGCGACTTCGGCGAACGTGGACTCCTCGAACAATTCGTAGCCATCGTTGTCGCCAAGCCCAAAGCGTGGCACAGCGATCAACGAAATGACGCGTCCGCTCGGCGTCAGTTTCGTGAGGACCAGCGTGACGCGGTGTTGCGCGCGCTCGAGACGTATAATCGCAATGCGCTCATCGTCATCGGTCCCGATTTTGGCCACACCGACCCGCAGTACATCCTTCCCCACGGCGGGCTCATGACCATCGATGGACCGAGTCGTCGCATCACGATGACGTACTAATAGACCTCTTCCCACCTCAGGAGTCGGACCGTATTCTCGGCTCGAGCACGATGTAGGAAATCGTGCCCTGGGTAACGAGTCCAAACACTCGTGAATCCGTGGACACCTCGGCGTTGTCGCCTCGCAGGTCCAACTGCTCACCCACGCGGGCCACACAGCGCTTAATGATCCACCGCGCGCGGTCTCTCGGATCACGCAACACCACGACGTCACCCGGGCGGACATGACGCCAGCGACGCACCCCGGTCACTCGCTCACCGGACTGATACGTCGGCGACATCGAATCGCCGTCCACGGAAACGCGGCGCACGAAGAATTCGAGTATCCGGGCCACGGCGGAACGCTACCCGTCACGCATGACTAGTCTGCTCAGTGACGCGCCCACCGCCCGTGGATGCGACTACAGAAAGGCACCGAATTATGACCCTGCTGTCCCGCCTCAATGCTTGGCTCGACGCGTCGAGCACCCCGCTGGTTGCCTCCGCCCACTGTGACCTGCCCTGCGGCGTCTACGACCCCGCCCAGGCTCGAATCGAAGCCCAGTCGGTTAAGGGCATCATGGAGAAGTACAACGCTTCCACGGACGACGAGTTCAAAACTCGCGCACTGTTCATCAAGGAAGAGCGCTGTGACCTCGTGAAGCACCACCTGTGGGTTCTGTGGACCGACTACTTCAAGACTGAGCACCTCAAGGAGTTTCCGAACTTGCACGACCTCTTCTGGATGGCAACGAAGACGGCGGGCGAAGCAAAGAAGACAACTGACGTCGTGGTCGCCGATCGCCTGCTCGCCGAAATCGACGACATCGCCGAGATCTTCTGGGCCACCAAGAAGTAGCCAGTAAGAAAAGCCCCGTCGACTTCGCCGGGACCATTTACATCCGAGTTCGATCAGGCGACTCCAAAGTGCGCGCCACAGGTCGCACGAACGGGGTCAGCCTCCAGGTCGTTCTGTTCGACAGGTGATCCGCACACTTCACACGTGCGATACGTCTTCAGGCGCAAGCGTTCGAGGGCCCGATCGACGTGGTCGAGAGTGGTCTCAATCGATTTCAGGCTGTCGTTGTCTTCGCTCACGGCCCTCAATTTAACCCTCGAACACGCCGAGCCGAACTGAAAGTCATGAGTTGATAACGTGACCTGTCAACGTGATGGCCCATACCGGGTCGAGTGACTTGAGGGCCGCTAGCTCATCGGGAAGAGCAGGGGACTTTTAATCCCAAGGTGCCGGGATCGAGACCCGGGCGGCCCACCAGTATTTTACCTAATCACACGCACTTTTTGTTCTGGCAGAATGTCTGCGACCAAGAATAAGCCCTCAAATTACGGGGCCTGTCCTGATCAAGGTGACTATTTGGGTCTCGTCTTCAGGAGCTCTGGGACGGAATTGCGAAATGTTCGAGATCCTGGGCCGTGGCAATCAGACCCTCGTCGAAAAGTTCAGAGCGCGTCAGCGGTCATCACGACTCTTCTCGAAGCGGCCGATGAAACTGCTACAAATCGCATTTACGGATTAATCAACAGGTTCCGTCTAGTGGATGGATTATCCATCATGTGGTACGGTCAGACCCTTAATCCATTGTGCAATTTCTTTGTTTATTTGGTGAAAGGCATCGACGATGAGTGGACCTTCGAATGGCGCGCCGGTAAGTCTCGTCACTGGCGCCAACAAGGGAATCGGCCTAGAAACCGTACGTCGGCTCATTGGCGCCGGGCACACCGTATATCTGGGCGCTCGTGATGTGCAGCGCGGTCGCGCCGCCGCCGAACCACTCGGGGCCCGCTTCGTCGAGCTCGACGTTACATCCGATGATTCTGTTTCGCGCGCTGCCGATCTTGTACTGCAAGAAGAGGGGCGTCTCGACGTGTTGGTCAACAACGCCGGTATCACCGGGCCCTTTCGCGACGTTCACGACTACACGGGCGACGATGCCGCCGAGGTGCTGATGACAAACCTGGTTGGCTACGTCAGGGTGATGCACGCTTTTCTCCCGCTCCTCGAGCGCTCGTCGGATCCGCGCATTGTCAACGTCAGCAGTGGTCTCGGTTCCTTCGAACTGTTGCACGACCCAAGCCGAAAGGAGTCGAGTGCCGGACAGCCGCTCTATTCCGCGTCCAAAGCTGCGGTCAACATGTTGTCGGCTCGATACGCGAAACTGCTACCGGGAATCCGCATAAACATCGCGGACCCCGGCTTGACGGACACCGACCTCAGCCGCGTAGAAGGGCACCCGGGCGCCGGACTAGGTCATTCAGTTGAAGACGGTGCTGACGCAATCGTCGCTTTCGCCACTGGCGGTTCCGACACTCCAACCGGTGCCTATCGCGACCGGGACGGCGATCTTCCCTGGTAATCACGAAATTACACATAATAACCATCGCCATTCGACGTAGCACGGTTTCGACGTGGTCCGACTAGCGCTCTTGTCTCGATTACGGCCGCAGCAGACTCGAGATCCTTGAGATGCAATTTCGACGTTGGACAAGAAGTACGTCAAGCTTTCTTCGCCTCTGATGGAACTCGATGTGCTTCTGCTCGTCCTTAGAGACTCCCTCTAACGCGAAACATTCACCAGCCGACTCAAAAATACTGATCCTCAAGAACTGGCTTGCGTACCGGGGTTTCCACATGTACAACTTCGCGCTCACCTGGTCCGTCCACTCATCGCACAGAGCACTCCAATCGGTGTCTAGGTCATAACGGCGATCAATCTCTTCAAACCACTCAATCTCGTGGGAGAAGTCGGGAATCTGCTTCGCTCGTCCGCTGCTCATGTCATTCCTTCGATCAACTGTGCGAAAAGTCCTCGGTCGCCGTCCCGTGTCGCGTCAATTCGGCACCCGCCCACCTCGCGGATAGACGTCACGACAGGTCAATCGCTAAGTCCGCCTGCGACGCCGACTTCACGTCATCGATCGATACGCCGGGCGCGAGTTCCCGCACGACGAATCCTCCGGGCTCGACGTCGATGACGGCGAGGTCGGTGATGATTCGCTGTACACACGCCACACCGGTCAATGGCAGAGTGCACTCATCGACAATCTTGAATCCTCCGTCCTTCGCCGAGTGCTCCATCATTACGATCACGCGCTTCGCACCGTGAACGAGGTCCATGGCACCGCCCATGCCCTTGACCATCTTTCCGGGAATCATCCAGTTGGCCAAGTCGCCACCCTTTGATACCTGCATCGCACCGAGCACCGCCACGTCGACGTGACCCCCTCGAATCATTGCGAATGATGTTGCCGAATCAAAGTACGAAGCTCCGGGAAGCACCGTCACGGTCTCCTTTCCGGCGTTGATGAGGTCAGGATCAACATCGGCGGGCGCAGGATACGGTCCAACGCCAAGTATTCCGTTTTCTGATTGCAGAACTACGTGCAGGCCTGCGGGCACAAAATTAGGCACCGTGGTTGGCAACCCAATGCCGAGGTTCACGTATTGTCCGTCCTTCAGTTCTGCAGCCACGCGAGCGGCGAGTTCATCCCTAGTGAGCGCCATTAGATCACCGTCCGCCGTTCGATCCGCTTCTCGACATTCGACGTGTGCACAACTCTCTGCACGAAGATGCCGGGCGTGTGCACGTTCATGGGATCGATCTCACCGGGCTCCAGCAACTCTTCAACCTCGGCGATCGTGACGGCACCAGCAACCGCGCAGAGCGGGTTGAAGTTTTGCGCGCTCTCTTCGTAGACGAGATTGCCGTGGCGATCGCCGTAACGAGCATGCACCAAAGCAAAATCAGTTCGGATCGCTCGTTCGAGCACGTAGAGGTGACCGTCGAACTCTCGCAACTCCTTGGGCTCCGACGCAATCGCCACGCCTCCGGCACCGTCGTACCGCAACGGGAGTCCTCCCTCCGCAACCTGAGTACCCACGCCAGCGGGCGTGTAGAACGCCGGTATTCCCGCGCCGCCCGCCCGCAGGCGTTCGGCCAGGGTCCCTTGCGGCACGAGTTCGACCTCGAGCTCGCCAGAAAGGAACTGTCGTTCGAACTCCCGGTTTTCACCAACGTAGGAACCAGTCGTGCGTCGAATACGTTTGGCCGCGAGCAAGAGTCCGAGTCCCCAATCGTCGACGCCGCAGTTGTTGCTCACGGTCACGAGTTCACTGGAGCCCCCGAGCAGTACAGCCTCGATGAGAGTGCTCGGAATCCCGCAAAGTCCAAAGCCACCAACGGCCAACGAGGCGCCGTCGCGGATATCGCTCACTGCTTCGCCGACACTCTCGATGACCTTGTTCACGGGCGGATCAACGCACTCGGCGTCCGGTGTTGCTCAGTTTCGCTCAGAAAGGAACGAATTGGCGCTTTCGATTTCGGCACGTTATCCCCCACTTGTGTGTTCCGACTAACGGGACAGACTGTCTTAGGGAAATTTACCAGCCATATCGCTGTCCGTCAAAACTCAGAACCGCTCAGTTTGCGAATGAAGAGCCTTCGGCTTTTCAGTGCGCCAGGGGTGCGACAGGAACTCCGCGTCGAAGCAAGTTGTCGGGTCAAAAGGCGGCCAATCGACAGCGCGATCACACGGGCTTGTCGGTGAACGTGTGGATCGACCCTAGTGACTAATCGGAGACGAGACTGCCGCTGCGATCCTGCTCGTTGTCAATACGCTGAGCGGTGTCAGTGAGGGCCTCCACCAGACGAGCCTCTTGACCGTAGAAGCGTTGCGCAGGAAGGGGCACCGAGATCGCGTACCAGCTGCCGTCAGGTGCCTGCAACGACACACCTACTGCGCATATGCCGGGCGTGTGTTCCTCTCGATCAAAGGCCACACCCGTTCGACGCACGTCTTTCAGTTCGACCTCGAGCGCTTCTCGATCGGTGAGCGTTTCGGGCGTGAAACGCTCGAGCCGTTCGGGAAGGATCTTGGCCGTTGCCTCATCCCCCAAGGAAGCCAGGATCGCCTTGCCGGGGGCCGTGCAGTGCAGAGGAAAGGACAGTCCCGTGCCCGACACGGCGCGAAGGCGCCGCGGCGCAATCACCTGATCCACGAAGGTCACCGTGGATCCAGTCAAAATCGAGAGATCAACCGTCTCTCGCAACGAATGACTGAGATCCACGAGATAGGGGCGAATCGACTCTTCGAAATTCGATCGACTGGCGTCAGCGAGGCGCAGCAGCGCCGGGCCAAGCTTGTAACCCGAGTCTGTCGCGCGTACGAAGTCGGTACGACAGAGCGCCACCACGATCCGATGCACCGTCGAGCGTGACAGTTTCGAGTGGCCGGCAATCTGGGCCAGACTGAGGCCGCCGGGGTGCTCACCGATCGCGTTGAGGATGTCCGCCGCGCGCGAGATGACCTGAACGTCAATGGCGCGATTGAACTCTTTGGCAGCGACGGGCGCGCCGTCAAGGGGGACTCTCTCGTCACGTGGAGACACGCCGCTCACTTTACCGGTCCCACTCGCACGGGCAGCCCCGAAAAAGGAATCCGCAAGGCTAAACCTCTCACGCACAAACGATCAGGCAGGGTCAGGCCCGAGCTGGAATTCTCGCTCGGCGTCGGCGACTGACGCGAGAGGGCGCTCAAGAGTTTGAGCGACGCCCGCGAGTCGGTCGACCAAAGCAGCGTTGCTCGGTGCGAGTTCGCCTCTTCGCAGATAGAGCGTGTCTTCGAGTCCTGTCCGAGCATTCCCGCCGAGGGCCACGGCGATCGTCGAGATCTCCAGGTGCGGACGACCGATCACGATCGCCTGCCATATCGCCCCCGGTGGCAACATGCGCACGGCGAACAAGAGATTGTCGGCCGTCGCCGCCATGCCACCCTTCACACCCATGACGATCGAGAACTGCAATGGGTCGCTAAGAAGGCCTTCTTCGTAGAGCGATAGACACACCGGCACGTGGCCGACGTCGTATATCTCGAGCTCCGCCTTGACGCCGAGTTCTTGCATACGTGCCGCCAGGCGGCGCACTCCCAATGGCGGGTTTCGGAACTCCCCTACGCCAAAACTCATCGAGCACGGATTCAACGTCGCCATGCGGGGCTTCAGTTCCACCAACTTCTCGCGCTCCTCAAAGGGAGTGTCGAGTCCGACGCCGGTCGAGAGTTGAATGAGGATCGGTGATTGGTCACGGATCCGGTCCATGGCATCGCGTGCGATTCCTAGGTCGGCCGTGGGCCGCTCGTCGGCGTCGCGCAGATGCACGTGCACGACGGCGGCGCCCGCACGGTAGGCGCTCGTCGCAGCGTCGGCAATCTCTGCGGGCGTTGTCGGCAACGCGGGATTGTCTTTCTTGGTTGCGATCGGCCCCGTGACAGCGGCGGTGACGACGATGGTGTCGTTCATCGCGTGAATTACTTTGGCGCAGAAGGCGGCGCGATCATGACCGCCATGACCGCGACGTCCTTTGACGCGTTGATCACCCGACGACGTTCATTCGACGGCAGAAAGACCGAGTCCTTCGCTTGAAGCGTGACCGACTGTCCCTCGGTTTCGACGGTGACTTCGCCTTGGAGCACCAAATACACCTTCTCGGCCGCAGTGGTATCCCACTCGGCTCCTCCGCCCGGTTCAAAATATGACACACCGAGCCAGAATGAAGTTACGGGAGATACGTCGGAACCCTGGAGGCGAACCGCCTCACAGCCGTGGTGGTTCACTGCTTCGTAACTCTTCGCCTCGTTGAATCGTGTGACGTTCATTGGGCCGAACCTCCTCGTTCCATGCGAAAGGTCCCTTTGGGGTCGACCATCGCGACGAGTCGAACGATGCAGCCATCGCCGCCGACCCAGCGCCAGGGGAACGCCGCAAACGTCACTCGCTGACCATTGACGTCGTCGATATCTCCCCCAACATTTTCGAAGCCAATGATGTCGTTGCCGAGGAGAGCCCGATGGCACGGTTCCCAGAGCGGGAAGTCGTCAACCACGTCGCGGCCCGTCGTTGCCTTGTACTCCAGGTTTGCCCACGGAAGTAGTCCGTTGGGCCAGCCCGGGCCGTGAGGACCGATCGCCGTCGCGAGCGGGTGGTCGAGAGCTTGAGTGTCCGTGCCTACAGCGCGAACGCCCCGCTCGGCGAACCACTCGCCAGCGCTCTTATCGAACCCGGGCGAGTACGCGTAGTACATGCTGTTGTCGCCGTAGTGGTGATGCCACCCTGTGTTCACCATGACGATGTCATCTTTTTCAATTGTCGGCGTCGCTGCCTCAAGGTCGTCGCCCGTCACTCGCTCCCACTTCTGCTTGGGGATTGAAACGACGACGCCCGTGCCAAAGAAACGCCACAAGGGGATCTCGTGCAACAGCGGTGTGCCCTCAATGACGTGACCGGGCACATCCACGTGGGTGCCAGAGTGCATGACGGTTGTGATCTTTTGGGTGAGCACTCCCGAGCGCGCCATCGTGTGGAGGCGTTCGATCTTGACGTCCTCGAAGTACGGCCAGGCGGGGACGCCGTGGCCCCACGGGTGGCTCAACTCGTAGTACTGGATTCCCGTCACCGGGTCGATCTCTGGCGCCATGACAACTTCCCCCTCTTGTTGACGTCGAAACGGGCTTCACATGAGCCAATACAGCCTGTCCCGACTAGTAGAACAGTACTGAGTATGTCACGATGCCCCAACGGTGTCAAACCCCAACTGCGACTGCGCATTTAGTCGCACGGCCCCCCGTTTCACTTGATTCCGCCGATAGTCACTGTTACGGTTTAATCGAGACACTCTGTACCGTGATTCGATACAGTAACGAAGAGGGGGCAGAAGAGTTATGTCGAACGCGACAACCGCAGTTGGAGATTTCGCCGGTCGCTCAGTGATCGTCATCGGCGCGACAGGAGCTCTCGGCGGGGCAACCGTCGTGCGCTTGGCCGAACTCGGCGCAAACGTCGTGATGACTGGCGCCAATCTCGATCGGCTCAAGGAGCTCGAAGGCGAAGTCGCAGAACGTGGTGGGACGTCGTTCAGCGTGAACCTTCGACCCGAAACTGAAGCCGACGCAAGCGAGATCGTCGCTCGCGCCGTGGCACGCTTTCCTAACGTCGACGGACTCGTCGTTGCGAGTGGAACCAACAAGGTGGCGTCGATCACCGAAATGACGCTCGAGCAGTTCGATCTCGTCATGAACACCAACGTGCGAAACACGTGGCTCATCTGTCGCTCTTTTGGTTCACACTTGCTGTCGAGCTCCTCAAGTGGAAGCATCGTCATCGTCACGTCGACGCGAGCCCTTCTCGGACACGCGGCGGGCTATACCGCGTACTGCGCATCTAAGGGCGCGGAGAATCTTCTCACGCGAACGCTCGCGGCCGAGTGGGGACCGAAGAACATCCGCGTGAATGCGGTAGCCCCGACGGTCTTTCGATCGGACCTCACGGCCTGGATGTACGGCGATGACGAGCACGCGGTGAAGACTCGTGAGGGAATGTTGTCGCGCATTCCCCTCGGACGACTCGCCGAACCTGACGACGTGGTGGGCCCGACTCTCTTCCTTCTGAGTGAGCCCGCCCGCTTCTGTACTGGTCAGATTCTTTGCGTCGACGGGGGATATACGGCGTGCTGAGTGAGGCCGAGCGCTGGCGACTTCCTGAGGGCGGTCGTGTCGCGGTACTCGGAGGCGGTTTGATGGGTCACGCCCTGGCTGCCATCTTTGTCGCGAACGGCTACCAGGTGACGTGTATCGAGCCAGACGATGCGACTCGAGCAACCCTTGAAGGTCGCGTCGGAGCGGTAGTCGCACAAATGCCACACTCGACGTCAACCGGTTCACTACGCTGCGCGAGCGCGCCCAGCGACCTCGACACCGAGACGTCTCTCGTCATTGAGGCCGTCTCGGAAGTGCTCGAACTCAAACAGTCTCTGCTATCGGTCGTGGCCACGGCGTGTCCGCAGGCAGTATTAGCAACCAATAGTTCGGTGTATCGCGTGGGCGACGTGGGTGAACGAGTCGAAGACCGAACACGCGTCATCGGAACTCACTGGTGGAATCCCCCTCACCTCATCCCCCTCGTCGAAGTGATTGAAGGAGAGAACACGAGCGCTGGTGTGCTCGACGGTGTCATGAGCCTGCTTACGTCGCTCGGCAAGACACCTGTCCACGTTCGACGCGACACTCCAGGTTTTATTGGCAATCGACTGCAACACGCGTTGTGGCGCGAGGCGATGGCGCTGGTCCAAGAGGGAGTCTGCGATGCGGGCGACGTCGACCTGGTGGTACGAAACAGTATTGGGCTCAAGCTCTCCGAAGTCGGACCTCTCGAGAACGCGGACTACGTAGGCCTTGATCTCACGCGGGCCATTCACGAGTACGTCTTTCCAGCCCTGAGCACGGCGCAACACCCACTTCCCATTCTCGAGGAGGCGATCGTAAGCGGACGTCTAGGGGCAAAGTCGGGACGCGGACTGATGTCCTGGCCCGAAGGAGCACGCGACGCGACCAGTCGTCGTCTCGACGCGCGCGTGAGGTTGTTGACCTCACTCTTGACGGATACGTCGAGCGCGCCCTAATTGCGCGAGTGCCTCGCGACGCTCGCTACTAGTGTCACCGTGGAACCTATGACGTCAGAGTGTGACGACGGCGCAGCGAGGCCCATCATCTTGTCTGCCGTGGACAAGTTCCGCGGCACCGCGACGTCGCGCGAGCTGGGCCGCATCATTGAATCCTCAATATCGAGTCAGGACCTTCTCGGCGATATTCAATCAATGTCCGACGGAGGCGAAGGATTCCTCGATGTGTTCGACGGCGAGGTCGTGGCTGTCGAGGCTCCCGGACCACTTCTCACACCGGTGATAGCACGCGTGAAGATCGTTCGCTCAACCTCGGGCACGCTGGGTGTTGTCGAAGTCTCCGACGTGGTCGGTCGTGACTTGTTGCCGGCCCCTTCTGACCGCGAAGCCCTCGCCGCATCAAGCGACGGCGTGGGCTATCTGATCCTGGCCGCTGCGAACCACGGAGTCGATGAAGTGCTGGTGGGTTGCGGGGGAACCGCGACCTCTGACGGCGGACTCGGGTGCTATCGCGTCCTCGTCGCGGCCGGAGGGCTTCCCGTGCCGGTGACGGCAGCCACGGACGTCACCGCCAGTTTTTCTGGTGCCCGCCGCTACGCCCTGCAAAAGGGCGTCAGTCCCAACGATCTCGTCGTGGTCGACGAGCGGCTCCGCAAAGTTCGCGCTCAGTACCTCGAAGAACGCAGCGTCGACGTCGAGAGCGTCGAGCGTTCTGGCGCGGCGGGAGGTATTCCCGGCGCGCTCGCTGCGTTGGGCGCTCGCCTCACATGCGGATTCGACGCGGTCACGCGCTCCGTGGACTTAGCGACGCGTGTCACTCGATCTTCGATGGTCGTCACTGGGGAGGGCCGATTCGATGGTGGCAGTCTCGAAGGCAAGGTCACGGTGGGCATGGCGGAGCTGGTTCACGATCGCCTCCCCCTCCTTGTCGTCTGCGGCTCACTTGACCAGGCGGCTGCGCGCACATTCCGTCAACGATTCACCACCGCGATGCTGGTAAGTCTTGAAGAGCGCTTTGGAAGAGAGCGCGCCTTTGGCGACGTTCTCGCCTGTGTCGACTCCGTCGTTCGGGACGAACTGCAACGCCACTTTTCGTCGTGGTCAACCTGAACGATCTCCTCACGGGGAGCGACGCAACGCTTTGTCGGAACCGTTCGTCGCGGGTGCTCCTTTGCCCGTATTATGAACGTTGCAACCGCATCATGGCGGCCACCGGCCTAAGGAGTCATCAGTGAAGCTCTGCACGTTCGTCTCGACAAACCAGCCACACCTGACGTCGTCGGCAGGAATACTCCTCGACGACCGCGTCATTGGCCTCGACTGCGCGGACCTCCTTGAGTGGCTCGCGCGCGACGGTGACGTCGATGAGACCGAGTCCTACGACCTCGATACCGTCACTCTGCTCGCTCCCGTACCGATTCCCCCGTCTATTCGTGACTTTTTCGCCTTTGAACAACACGTCGCCACCACACGTGCTCGTCGTGGCGAGGAGGTGCCCGCATTTTGGTATCAGGCGCCCGTCTTCTACTTCACCAATCCGGCAGCAGTCGTAGGAACCAACGTAACGATCCCCTATCCCTTGGGGACCGAGATGCTCGACTACGAACTCGAGGTCGCCGCGGTCATTGGTCGCGACGAGGAGATCGCGGGATTCACCATCCTTAACGACTGGTCCGCCCGTGACTTACAACGCGGCGAGATCTCCGTGGGTCTTGGTCCTGCGAAAGGCAAGGACTTCGCCACCAGTCTCGGACCAGTGCTCGTGACCATCGACGAATTCGACGGAAGTCAGGCGCTCATGCTCGCTCGCGTGAATGGGGTGGAGCGTTCGCGCGGTGAACTTGCGGACCTTCACTACTCGTGGTCGACGATTCGCGAGCGAGCGGCAATGAACACCCACCTTCGCCCGGGCGACGTCCTCGGTTCAGGGACCGTCGGCACCGGCTGCATCCTCGAATCAGAAGATCGTCTCTGGTTGCAGAGTGGCGACATTGTCGAGCTTGAAGTCACCGGACTCGGCGTGCTCCGCAACGTCATCGGTCCACCCAGAAACCGTTAGGGCAGCATCACGCCGGGGTTGAGAATCCCTGCCGGGTCGACCGCGAACTTGAGGGCGCACATAGTGCGAATCTCCTCGGGCGTCCGTGAGAGATGCAACCACGCGACCTTCGCTCGGCCTACGCCGTGTTCGGCGGCGACATTGCCGCCCATCTCTGCCACGAGTCGCAGCACCACGTCGTCGATTCCTTCATCCCCGGGCTCGACTCCCAATACGTTCACGTGGACGTTGCCTTCACTTAAGTGACCGAAAAGCACCACAGCGCATTTCGGCGAGGACAACCGTGCGCGCTCGCGAACCTCGTGCGCAAACACGTCTAACGTCGTCGGGTCAACGCCGACGTCTAGTTTGTGCGCCACGCCCGCGCGGGCGATCGATTCGGTGATCCCCTCGCGAAAACGCCAGAGTCGCCGATTGCTGGCTGAGTCGCTTCCCACTGCGACCGCACTGTCGTTGACGCCCGGACAGTTAGAGAGGACGCGCGCGAAGTCTTCTGTGGGATCAACGTCACCCGCGATCTCGATGAGCGCATGCCACGGCGCCTCGATAACCGGACAGGTGGCGCCGACGGACTCGCACACGAATTCCATCGCCGCGTGATCCATAAACTCCGCGGCGGTGAGCACACCCGACGAACGTCGTAGTCGGGAGACCACCTCGAGCGCGGTCGCAATGTCCCTGACTCCGAGAAAAGCGACCACCGACACGGCGTCGGGCGCCACGAGTTGCAGTCGCGCCGACGTGACCACGCCGAGTGTTCCTTCACTGCCGATAATGATCTGCGCGAGGTCGTAGCCGGCGTTGTCCTTCAACGCATCCCCGGTTCCACGCAGCACCGTGCCGTCAGCCAGCACGACCTCGAGGCTGATCACTTGTTCTCGCATCTGGCCGTGGCGTACGACGCGGACGCCGCCCGCGTTAGTCGCGATCATGCCGCCGATGGTTGCGCTCTCGCGCGAGGCGAGGTCGACCCCGAAGCGCCAACCCGCCAACGCTGCCGCCTCGTGCAGCGCGCCCAGCGTGACGCCGGCACCTACCGTGACTCGTCCGGCGTCGGCGTCGAGAGAACCGATGTGATTCAGTCGCTCCATGTTGAGGACGATCTCCCCGTTCGCAGGGACGCTTCCGCCCACGAGGCCGGTGCGACCGCCTTGAGGAACGCACGCGACGTTGTAACGATGACAGAGTCGAAGGACGTCACTGACCTGTTCAGTTGTACCCGGTCGAACGACGGCGAGTGCGCGACCCGACCAACGGCGACTCCAATCGGTTTCGTAGCTCGCGCGCAGATCTGCATCGACCAGCACGTGCGCGTCGCCAACAACTCGACATAGTGCGTCGAGGAGCTTCGCGGTCGTCCCCTCGTCGAGAGACGTTCGCTCAGCGCTCACGCCACATCTGACATCGTGGCACGCTGCACCGCTAGAAGATG
Source organism: Acidimicrobiales bacterium (assembly GCA_049801955.1). GTDB lineage: Bacteria > Actinomycetota > Acidimicrobiia > Acidimicrobiales > RAAP-2 > RAAP-2. Next base: position 36,254 of record JBARLO010000014.1, on the reverse strand, counting down.
CCTTCTCCGCCTCGCTGGCGAGCGAGAACCGTTGCGAGTCCGGCAGCACCTACCAGGAGCAGTCCTTCGAGCAGGTCCGGCGCCCAGTTCGTTGCGCCGAGGAACGTCAGGCCACTCACCAACACCGCAACGAACAACAGTCCGACGACGGTGCCAACGGCGTTGGGTCGACCGGGGTGGATGACCGTGGCACTCAAGAAGACGCCGGTGAGGGCCGGGAACAAGAAACTCGGTCCCGTCGACGCGTCAGCACCACCTTGTTGGATCGACAAGAACACACCCGCGATTCCCGCAATCACCCCGGCGATCATGAAGCAGAGGAAGACGGTGCGTGGTACGCCGATGCCGACGAGTCGCGCCGAACGACGGTTCGAGGAGATGGCCTGGATGTAGCGACCGAACGGTGTCTGTTCCAGGAGGAACCACACACCTAGGACGACCGGCAAGAAGATCCAGGTAAGCCGAGGGATGGAGAACCAATTGGACGAGCCGAACAGGATGATCTTGTATGACATGCCCGCGCCGATTGTGTTGTTCTTGGTGTACCACTCCATGAGACCGGTGAGGGCGATTTGGCTACCGAGCGTCGTGATAATTGCGCTCATGTGGTACCGCGCGATCAAGAGGCCGTTGATCGCGCCGAGTAGCCCACCGACGAGCACCGCGGCCAGTATCGCGAACACGAGGGGAAAATCCGCTCGCGTCAGAAGTGTCGCGAACGTACATGATGACATGCCGGCAATCGCGGCCACCGAGAGGTCGATGTAGCCAGCAGCGAGCGGGATCAGGGCCGCCAAAGCAATGGTGGCGACGACGGTCTGGGTGCTCAACGTCGTAATCAGATTGGCCTTAGAGAAGAAGTCCGTTGAGGTTTCGGGGTAGATGCAAAAGAACGCCACGACGGCCCCGAGTAGGACAAGCAGTCCGTAGTGCTCGAAGAAATTCATGACGGGCCCACGCTCTTTTATGGCGCGCGATCCCTGCATGACGGCGACGACCTCCTCACCCTCTTTGGGCGTGTCGCCCGTCTCAAGATCGTCTTTAGGAAAGATGGACACAGTTGCTTCTCCTAGCTTGAATGTCGCAAATCGATAGGAACACCCGGCGCTTCCGCCGTTCGCCGCGCGCGTTAGACGGCATAGGCGTAGTCCGTCAGATGCTGGGAATCAATGTTCGGGTGACGAACCTCTCCGACCAGTCGACCCTCTCGCAGCACGAGCACACGATCGCTCACTTGCGCGAGTTCTTCGAAGTCCGAGACAACGAGGATCACCGACGTTCCGAGTTCGACTGCTTTTCGAATAATCGCATAGATATCCGAGCGAGCACCCACGTCGACGCCTTGGGTCGGCTCGTCCAGAAGCAACAACCGAGGATGACGGCGAAGCCACCGCGCGATCATTACCTTTTGTTGATTTCCGCCCGAGAGCGATGACAACAATGCGCGTTCCGAACTCGTCTTAATCCCGAACTCCGCGACCGAGTTCCTCGCCGCTTGAATTTCGAGACGCCGACCCATACGAAAGTGCCGCCAGAACTCAGGGATCGACGCCGCCAGCAAGTTCTGTTCGACGTTGAGGACCGAAAACGCCGATTCGCCTGCGCGGTCTTCGGGAATGTACCCAATACCGGCCGCCATGGCCTTGCGCGGACTGCGCAGGTTCATCGTGGTGCTGTCGAACCGGATATCGCCGGACTCCGCGACCCGTTCGCCGAACAGCGTGCGTAGCAGAGTCGACCGGCCGGACCCGAGAAGCCCAGCGACCCCAACAACCTCGCCGGGCAAGATATCGAAGCTCACGTCGCGAAGGGGCCCTACCGAGAGATTACGAACTTCGAGCAAGGGAATGTCACTCGTGGGTTTGGGCATCTCGGGCAGCGCCTCATCGAGCGGGCGACCCGCGATGTACTCGACCAGTCGATCGTGAGTGAGATCGGCGCCGGGCACGTCGGCGACGACTCCGCCGTCACGAAGAACCGTCACCTGATCAGCGTTGCCAATGATCTCGCCTAAGTGGTGGGTAATGAGCAATACTGCGACTCCTAGGTCGGTGAAAGTACGCAGAGCGGCCAGTAGGGCGGCCACCTCCTTTACCGGCAGCGCTGACGTGGGCTCATCGAGGACCAGGATGTTGCCTTCGGGCTCACTGATGTCTTGTAGCGCCCGGGCTATGGCCACGAGCGTGCGCGTTGACGCGTTGAACTCTCCCAGCGCGACGTCAGGAGAAATGGAAAGGCCGGCCTTCTCCAAGTCGAGGAGCGCACGAGCGCGCAACTTCTTCCAGTGGATACGACCGCCAAGGCCCAGGGGATAGCCCCGACCGATGGCCAGATTCTCGGCAACGGAAAGCTGGGGGAAGACACCGGGATCTTGATGGACGAAGTGCAGCCCTACCGAACGAGCGATCGCCGGTTTCATTCTCGACGGATCGACGTCTTGTCCATTGATGACGAACTCTCCGGCATCGGCTTGTTCGACCCCGGCAAGGATTTTTACGAACGTCGACTTTCCCGATCCGTTCGCCCCGAGCAGCGCATGTAACTCGCCGGCGCGCACGTTGAAGCTGACGTCGTCGAGGGCTTGAGTGCCCGCAAACGATTTCGAGACGTGCCTCGCCTCGAGGACAAACTCTCCCGCCATTAGTGCTGCTCCGAATCGCTTCGCTCAAGGCATACACGTGGCGAGATGGAGGTAGCGCGTTCGTGACGTTGCATAACTCCCCCTCAAACAGATCCCCCAAGTGCCCGACATCTGGGCACTTGTTCTACGATACGAACAGTAGACGGGCTTCCCCCATGTGTCAAATGAGGCCCTCGCCGTAAGCGTAAGCGCTGGGCGGCATCGGAGCCGGCCCTTATTAAAGCGTCGCGGGGGCGAGAGAGCGCAGAAAACCCTGCAGGAAGCCGAACTCTTCGTGCACGTGTCGCAGTCGACCCGGTCCCAAGAGCTCGCGATCACTGTCGGCGTTGATGGTTAGCCACCAACAGCTACGAAACTCCGTGCCATAGTCGCGCTTGATCGCGACGTGCACGAAACTCCCGGACTGCTCGGGCGCGGGCTGGTCTTTTTCGTCGACGAAATGTACGACAGCGAACAGCGCCATTCCTACGCCGTGCTCGTCGAACAGTGACGTATCGAAGTGCTCAGCCACGGGTTGGAAGGAGATCTCCGTGCGAAGCAGTTTGTCGCCTCCGCCGTACTGGTGATACGTCAGGTGGGTCGCTCCGACGTGCGTGCCGGGCCGCTTACCTCGGGTCCATGCGAACTTCTTGTGATCGCACGGATGAAACTGGAAATACAGTTCGGCGTCCATGTTGGAGAACCACCACTCGATCATCGCTGGCTCGATACCGTCTAGGTGATCAAGCGCGGTGACGCGCATTTCGGTGTCCGAGATCACGTCCACCGAGTCACGCCACTCGCTGGCGCTGACTACGTAATTGGCATCAAAACTCTTCATACTCTTCACAACTCCCACATCACTCGTTACGTCCCAACCATCACGACCGCCAAGGTGGCCGGCACCGTGCCGAAGTTTCGCCATCCGTGTCGCGTCGCGTTCTGCACGACGGTGTCGCCTTTTTGCAGGTGCACCGGTTCGCCGTCGCCGAGATCCAGCCAGATCTCGCCGTCGAGAACGACCACGTAGTCGACCGTCGGCGTGGTGTGCATTCCCGAACCGTCGGGCTCGAAAAGATCGGCGAGGTCCGGCGACACCAGACGTTGCTCCGCGGCCGCACGCACCGGATCGAAGTCGGCGGAACGAAAGGTGTCATCGGGAGGGAATGTGACCACCACGAACACGGTCTGCCCGGGCCCGGGCAGACGCTTGCGCATGCGCAGCGCCTGATCAGGCACGTTGACGACCGGATAGTCGCCATGTGTGGACCACAGAAGACTCTCGCTCATGCCTGGAATGTGCACGAAGTCGTGCGAGCGAATACTTGGCCCGTCACTCGCTACGACGGACTTGCCGTCACGTTCGGTGATCACCACTCGACGGACGTTCATAGATCAGCGACCATTCGTGACGGCGCGCTGGTGCCGAGAAGGAGCCCGCCCACAGTGATCACGATTACTGAGACCCACGTCACTTCCCCCTTTTGCGGCGCACAAGTGCCTGCCATACGATCACGCGTTCTACCATATGGACACTACGAGGCGTCCGCGGCTGTGTCAAGTTTTACCGTCGCTACAGGCTCGACGTAAGTACGATCTCAACTATCTCGTCGCGGCTCGACAAATCCTGGCTGGTACTTGCCAGCCACCAGACCTTCGAAGCAGATCGCTGTGTCGACATCTTCAAACGCCCCGACGGGACGTTCGGCTTCGAAGAGTTCCGCAGGGATCCAGAAGACTTGGGGGCGTGGACACCACTCCACTATTTCTCGGGGCGGACGTACGCGACAGAAACCGAAGCGGTCAATGCCGCGTGCGAGGCGGTGCGATGGCTCGCCCCGACACTCGGCCGCTAACTGCGCGAAAGCCCTCGACGCGATTAGCTCGGTGAGAACTCGTTCTTGAGTTCCGCGCTGATATCGAGCAGCGCTTTGACGATCTGGTCGCGCTCGGTTTCAAATCGAAGAGTGGGCACGGGCACCGAGAGGGCAAAGACCGTGCCGAAGGGATCTTTTGCGCCGATCGCCACGGTGGATATTCCCGAGTCGTACTGTTCGAGGTCGTAGGCGAGGCCCGTCTCGCGGATCTCCGTGAGTTCAGCCATCAACTCGCTCCGGTTCCTCGGCGTACTTCCGGTGAACTTCTCAAACGTTTTGGGCACAACGGAGAACACGGTCTCATCGTCGAGTTCCGCGAGGATCGCCTTGCCCTTCGCCGTGCAGTACAAGGGAAACACTGCACCGACGTCACTGACCGCGCGTAAATGATGGTGCGTCTCTACGACGTGAATAACGCGAACCTGGTCGCCGTCGAGGATGCCACAGTCGACTGTCTCACCCGTCACCTCGTTGACTCGTCGCATGAGCGGGGCAACCTGATCGCGGAGTTCGCTCCGACTGGCCGTTGCGATGCGAACGAACTCGGTCCCAATGACCACGCGACCTGCGATTGTCGCATTCATCAAGAGACCCTCCGCTGCGAGCGCCCCCACCAGTCGGTGCACCGTCGAGCGAGGAAGATTCAGACGGTGAGCCAACTGCGACAATGTAAGGCCCCATGGTTCACCATCCAGCGCACGAAATATCTGTCCCACGCGCGCGATGACCTGCACGCCACCCACGTTCGCCTCGGCCGATCCCACGGTCTCGATGCTCATCTTCACCCCATCCTCGTCTTCGCCCACTCCGGTCACCTCGCCCACGACGCATCGAACAGACAGCGCCTCAATCTCCGTCGCGAGGGACACCGTGGCAAAACCCAACCTAAATCTCGGTTCTCACCTTAGGTGCCAAGTCCAGCGATTTCGCGACTTCCCTTCGTTCGGCAATGGCGTGGCGGATCACCTACCACGCCGAGTGACCGGCGTCGGCCGCGACGACCGCACCGGTCATGAAGGAGGACTCGGCGCTCGCGAGGAAAATGATCACTGAAGCGATCTCTTCGGGCTGTGCGTAGCGCGGCAGCATCTGACGTCCCGTGAGCATCTTCATCGCCGCTTCTTTATCTTCGAAGCTCTCGAGGTGCACTCGAGACATCTCCGTCGCGACGCCGCCCGGACACACCGCGTTCACCCTGATGTCGGGAGCAAACTCCGCCGCAGCTGCCCGCGTGAGGCCAAGCACCGCGGACTTCGAGGGGCAGTACGCCGACACATTGGGCAGGGCGACAAGCGCTCCCACCGACGCGACGTTGACGACCGAACCTCCCCCGCTTCGTCGCATCGCCGGAACAGCAGACTGGAGAGCGAGCAAGTGCGAATAGCAGTTCACGCCCATCAAGGCGTCGAAATCACCCCGTGTCGTCTCCAGTAAGGATTTGAGAACCAAGATGCCGACGTTGTTGACGAGAACGTCGACGCGACCAAAGGCCGACTCGGCCTCGGACACGAGCATCCGACTCACTTCCTCGTCCGTGAGGTCACCGACGGCGAGTACTACGCCGGCGCCGCTCGCAACGAGTTCTTCCTTTAGAACGTCGAGTCCGGTCGCGTCGAGGTCTGCGAGACCGAGGTTCGCTCCCTCGGCCGCCGCCGCTCGGGCGGTAGCCCGGCCGACCCCTGTGGCGGCTCCCGTTACCAGGACCGTCTTTCCGCTAAGTCGTACTCCACTCATGTTCATCTCCTGTTGTTCGGTAACTGCTTCGAGTGTCTCTCGTCGACAATACGAGTCACTTCGCGAACCATTCGCGTGACCCTTCAACCCGATCGACGATCTCACGTGCCAGGGCGAGCGACGAGGTCGCCGCCGGCGACGGTGCGTTGCGAACGTGAAGTGTGCCGGGCGTCTCGGAGAAGACGAAGTCGTCGACCAGCGCACCGTCTCGACCAACGGCCTGCGCCCGTACGCCGCTCGAGGCGCCGGCTCGCACACCGATGACGCTGACGCCTGGCACGTAGTTCGCCGCGGCGGCGACGAGACGTCGAGAACGCGCAGCCAAGACGATCTCATCGACTCCCGTACGCCAGAATTTTCGACCCATCCTCCAGGTACCGGGCCAGCGGAGAATATCTCCTAGGTCACGCCAGCGGATCGTCGACACGCGATACGCGTCTCGCGCCAGAACCAGCATGGCCGTCGGGCCGAGCACGACATCGCCGTTGATGAGCTTGGTGACATGCACGCCAAGAAAAGGCAGCTCGGGATCGGGCACCGGATACACGAGGCCTCTCACGATCGGATCGTGTGAACGATTGAGCGTGAGGTAGGCCCCACGAAAGGGAACGATCTGTGGATCCGGCGACGCGCCCGCGGCGAGCGCGAGCCGGTCGGACCACAGCCCCGCGCAGCCGATAACGAAACCAGCGTGAAGTGAAGCGCCCTCACTGAGCACCCGCGTGCCCGACGCATCATGCTCGAGAGAGACCACGTGGGTGGCATAGCGAATCTCTACGCCCTGGTCGCGTAACTCGTCGGCGAGTGCGCGCGCCACCTCGTAGTAGTTGACGATGCCCGTCTGAGGGCAGTGCAGTGCCGCAATACCCCGCGCACCAGGCTCGACCTCGGCGATTTCCTCGGCGCGCAACCGTCGAAGACCAGGCACTTCGTTCGCCCGACCGCGGCGCTCCAACTCTTCGAGGCCCGCGAGCTCTTTGGTCTCGAGGGCAACGATGAGCTTGCCACAGCGCTCGTAGTGAATGCCGTGCTCGTCGCAGAACTCGTACATGAGACGCGCACCTTCGACGCACAGACGCGCCTTCAACGAACCGGGCTTGTAATAGACGCCGCTGTGGATCACGCCCGAGTTGTGACCTGTCTGATGTTGGGCGACGTCGCGTTCGCGTTCGAGGACGACCATCGAGAGCTCGGGGTGTCGGCGGCGCAGCTCGCGCGCGACCGCTAATCCGAGGATCCCCGCCCCCACGATTGCCACGTCGAAACGCTCAGCGACCGTGGAGTTCTTATTCGGAGTCACTCGTCTACTCGATCGGACTGCTCAAGAAGTCCTTGGGCTATCTGTGCGCGACGACGATCAGCGTCTCCCGGGGTCCACTCATAAAAGCCGCGGCCAGTCTTGGCACCGAGGTCGCCGCGCTCGACCATCGCTACCAGGAACGGATGCGGGACCGCCGTGACGTCGAGATCGGGCATCAGCACCTCGTGGATCGCGAGCGTCAGATCCGTACCGCCGAGGTCGGCCTGCTCAAGTGGCCCGACGAGTGCCAGACGTCGACCGAAGCCTTCACGGACGACCATGTCCACCGTCTCAGCCGAACACACGCCATTAGCGACGAGCGCAATCGCTTCGCGCTTCAGGGCGTGTTGCATCCGATTCCCGACGAAGCCGGGCACGTCGGTCCTCACGTGCACGGGCTTCAGTCCGGCCGCGGTGAGAAGATCCATCGTCGCTTCAACTACTTCACTGGACGTAGACGGGCCTTGGACCACCTCCACGAGCGGAACCAAGTACGGCGGATTCCAGAAGTGAGTCCCGAGCACACGCGAGGGTTGGCTCACACGTTCAGCGATAGCGCTGATGGGAATGGCCGACGTGTTACTGGCGAGAATCGTCGATTCGGTCAACGTGCTCAACTCTGCGAATATCGCCCGCTTGACCTCTATATTCTCTGGACCCGCTTCAATCACCATCGTGGCGCCTCGCACGGCGCTGGCGAGGGTGGAGTGAACGGACACGAAGCGCAGAAGCTCGTTCGCATCGAGACCAATCTGGTTGGCAGTGCTCGTAATCCGCTCCGGTAACTGAGTCCGTGCGTTCTCTTCCGGGTCGAAGAGAGCGCAGGGAATTCGCGCCGCCGCCATCGCGACGGCGATACCGACACCCATGAGCCCGGCCCCGACAATCGCCACCGCTCGCACGTTGCTCGCCACGTCGTCAACCCTCAGCCGTCATGTGGCGGTGTAACCACCGTCAACGTAGATGATCTGGCCGGTCACGAAGTCCGACGCCGCGGACAGCAGGTAGATGGCGATACCGATAAAGTCCTCGGGCTCTCCAAGACGCTTCATCGGGATGCGGGCGTAGTTGCGATCACGCGAGGCCGCGCCCGCTTCCGTGTCGGCAAATATCCACTCGGTCAGGTTCGAACGAAAAACAGAGGGCGCGATCGCGTTGACGTTGATACCGCGCGGTCCCCACTCGGTGGCGAGTGTCTTCGTGAGCGAATCAACGGCACCCTTCGAGGTGCAGTACGCGGTGTACCCCGCGGGCGAACCCTGTCGCCCGCGCACCGAGGACACCAGCACCATGCGACCGGGACCGCCCCGCTCGGCGACGTGATCACCGTATGCCTTGGCGATGAGCCAGGGACCGCGAACATTGGCGTCCATGATCTCTTCCCAGACGTCGACGGTCATGGCTTCGATTGCGGCGGGATTATTGAAACCCGAGGCCACGAGCACCGAGTCGACACGTCCGAAATACTCCACACCCGCCGCAATGAGAGCTTGGGCATCCTCCAGGGTGTCGGGGCGAAGGACGAGCGTTTCCACGGTGCCCCCGGCGGCGCGAGCTTCGTTCGCAACGGCGTCAAGAGCGTCCTTTGAACCCGAGACCAATAGGAGTTTCGCATCGAGCGCGGCGAGAGCCACGGCGATCGCGTGACCCATGGCGCCCGAGGCGCCAGTGATAATGATCGACTGTCCCGCGAGTTCAAAGAGCGACAGAGGATTAGTGAGGGCGGACGTGGTCATCGGACCTCCGACGTCGCGGCGAACTGGGGCACACGGAACGTCTGATCGGGGTCGATGACCGCGACGACCCGAATCGGGCTACCGTCACCTTGCGCGAATCGACTCGGGAACGCGAGAAAAGTACAGCGATGGCCAGTGACCGCATCTAACTCTCCTCCGACATTCTCGATGCCGGGTATGCCGTTCAAGAGGAGAATCCGATGCGCGGGTTCCCAATCGGGAAAGTCATCGGCCACTTCACGCCCGGTGTAGGCGCGGTACTCGTCGATGAGGTGCGGCAAGATCGGGCCCGGACCGTGTTCGGCCATGCGAGTACCCAGTGGATGATCCAGAGCCTGGACGTCGACGCCGACCAATTTGACGTGACGATCCACCAGCCACTGCGCAGCGTCGGTGTAGAGGCCCGGCGAGTACGAGTAATAGTCGTCGTTATCACCGTAGAGACGGTGTGCGCCGGTATTGATCATCACGATGTCGCCAGGCTCGATTCGCGGCGTCGCTTTTTCGAGGTCTTCTGGGGTAATCACTTCCCACTTACCTTTGGGAATCGACACCGCGACCCCGGTGCCGAAAAATTTCCACAGTTCAAACTCGTTGAGATACGGCGTGTTCGACTCGACATGGATGGGAGAATCCATGTGAGTCCCACGGTGCAAAATCCCGTCGTACTCAACAACGTACTGGCCGTGCATACCGTGATAGAGGAGCTTGTTCGTTGCCAGGGGCGGACTGAAGGGCGACGGCCACTGTGGCATGTTGTGAGACAACTCGTGGCTGAGGTTATAGAACGTGAGTCCGTCGCGGTTGGTGGTGGGCATTAGTTTCCCTTCTCGATTCGATACTCGCCTGTGGTGTCGACTATGGCCACGAATCGCACAATGCACGCGTCGCCTTGTGGCCAAAACCACGGCATCGCGTGAAAGGTGCAGCGGCGCGAGGTGACGAGGTCTACGTCTCCGCCAACATTCTCGATAGTGGGAATTGACGCTTCGGCGAGAAGTCGGTGCGCAGGCATCCACTCGGGAAAGTCCTCGACGACGGTATGTCCCGTCTTCTTCTTGTAGCGGCGTGGCAGCTCGACGACGTGGGGACCGATAAAGCGGTGCGCCTGGGCGAGCGACGTGGCCAAGGGATGATCGATCGAAGCGGTGTCGATCGCCACGAGCGTTACTTCACGGTCAATGAGCCACTGTGCCGCCGCGACACTGAGACCTGGCGAATGTCCAAAATATTCCATGCTGTCCGAGTAGCCCCGGTGCCAACCAGTATTGATAACCACGATGTCGCCGCTCTCGACCGCCGGCGTCGCGTCCTCGAGATCCTTAACTTCGATGTACTCCCACTCGCCCTTAGGAATGCTCAGCACCACGCCATTGGCGAAGAACCGCTCCAGGCCAATTTGTCCGACGCCAAGTCCTCGTTGAGCGAGATGCAAGGGCGCGTTTACGTGCGTGCCGTTATGCATCACGGTGATCAGGTGACTCGTGAGCACACCGTGCATCGCATGCGTCGCTACCCGACGGATCTGGATGTCCTTGAGACCGGGTAACACCGGCGTGTAGTGACCGAACTCGTGGCTCAGTTCGAAGAAGACCAACCCGTTCTCGGGGTCCGGAACTCCACCAATCGAAGAGTCGCGTTGAGCCGTATTCTCTTGCGTCGTCGCCATATTTCCCCTAGCGGTCTGATGAGGATGCCCGACATGTGGGCATTTGTCTCACCATGTGAACACTACGGTGATCACTCTGAGTTGTCAAGTTCTTCTACGTGACCAAAACGTGGCGTCGGGGCTTACGACAGAGTTGACAAGAATTGGAAACTCTCGACGGAGGATGTGAGAGGTCGGTACTCAAGGCCAACGAGACTGGAGTAACCAATGGCCGTCAATTCCTCCAACCACGCACCAATCGGAAGCTCTCCCGTGCCGGGCTCGTTTCTTCCCGGCGCGTCGGCGATCTGCACGTGACCGATGTACGGCGCATAGCTCGCGATGACATTCGATACGTCGTCGCCGTTGACCGCAAGGTGATAGAGGTCCGCCAGTAGCTGGACCTTCGTCGTAGCGCCGGACTCATGAAGATCGTCGATCACCTTGACCGCTTGTGCCGCTGTAAGGAGTGGATAGTCGGCCACCGCGCTGAGAGGCTCAAGCACGACGGCGGCGCCCGTGGCGTCAGTGAACGACGCGAGGTCCGAGAGTCGTTCGAGAGCGACCTGGTCTTGGGCTTCGGGTGACTCATCGGAGAGACGGTTCCCGTAGAGAGCGTTGAAGACGCGACAACCCGTTACGTCGGCCAAGTGTCGAATGACTGCGACGTTGTCGTTGAATTCCGAGCCGCGCGTCACCGCCGACAGAATCCCGCGGTCTCCGCCCGCCATGTCGCCCGCGAAGAAGTTCAGTCCACTTAGCGAGACGCCAGCGTCCTCGATGGAGCGCACGAAAGTGTCGAGATCATTCGTCTCAGGGCTCGCGCTCGCGAAGGGCCACCAGAATTCGACGGCGGAGAATCCCGCCGACGCTGCGGCTTCCGCGCGGTCTAGAAGAGGTAACTCGGTGAAGATAATCGAGCAGTTCACCGAAAACCGAGAGAGATCCATGTGATTCCTACTTCCTTATACGCACGGTGCGTATCACTTCGAGAGAGTGTCGACGACGCGGATCATCGCCGAATGGTCAAGATTGCCGTCCCCTTGTGCGACGAGGGACGCGATGATCTGAGCCACGAGGGATCCAAGCAGGGTGGTCACACCTTTATCCCGCGCGGCGGCTTGGATGATGCCCATGTCCTTGTGAAACAGGTCGAGTCGAAATCCAGGGGGAAAGGAACGCTCCAGCATGTTCGTCGACTTTCTCTTGAGCACGGTGCTGCCCGCGAGCCCTCCACCAAGTACTTCGATCGCGGGGCCCATCTGCACGCCGTGCGCTTCGAGGAAGACGACAGCCTCGGCGAGACCCTGGATGTTCGCCGCGACAATTAACTGATTTGCTGCCTTCACGGTCTGACCTGATCCGGCCGGACCCACGTGGACCACTGTGCCGCCCATCGCGTCGAGGTAGGGACGAGCACGGGCGAATGCGTCCGCGGTGCCGCCGGCCATGATCGACAGATTTCCCTCGATCGCCCCGGCCTCGCCCCCGCTTACAGGAGCGTCAAGTGTGTCGATGCCACGAGGTTCCGCTTCGCGTGCGACCCGAGCAGCGACGTCGGGTCGAATGGTACTCATGTCGACGTAGAGAAGACCCGCAGAAGCGTTGGCGAAGACACCATTCTCTCCCAAAACCACGGACTCCACATCGGGTGAGTCGGGCAACATCGTAATGACGACGTCCGACGATCTAACGAGCTCCTCGAGTGTGGCCGCAACGGTGACACCATCCGCCGCGCGTGCACTGACGCGCCCCGGCGTACGACTGAATCCGACGACGTCGAATCCGGCCTTCGCCAGATTCGACGCCATTGGCGCTCCCATAATGCCAAAGCCAATGAAACCAACGGTGGGCACTTGTACCTCTTTCTCGGTAAGAACGCCGCGAACCGATCCTTCGACCGTGACTCGGCGATTTGACGCTCCTGCTTTGGACCACGCCGTCCCGACGAGCGAATACCGCTTCGGGTCACCACGCGGGTTGCTCGTCAACAATGTGACGGGCAACCCGCGTGGTGGGGAGAAACTAGGAACTTCCTAGGAAAGGCCCCAGATCTTCTTGTAGTCAGCGATGATCTTCGCGTCACCCTTGCCCGCGTTGGGGTAGGCCCAGTTGACCCCGAGTGTTCCAAGGTTGTGTCCCTTAGAGATCAGAAGTGGACCCATACCTTCCAAGGCGCTCGGCTTACCGGCCAACGCACGCACGACTTCGTCGATGAGTCCGTATCCGTTCCACACGACGTCGACCGCTCCATCCGCACACTGTGCGTTTCCACTAGCGATCGCTTGGTCGTTCGTCGGACCGCCGCTGTCCTGGGAGGTAACGATGCAGAACGTGCTGCCCTTACCGACCGAGTCAACCGCTGAGATCTGACCGTCCTCGTCAACGATCGCGTCCGGCCAGTTGTACGCAGCATTTGCCGTCGGGTACGCCGCCAACGCAGCCGCAAACTCGGTCTGATACGTGCCACCTGCTGGTGTGTCCGGCGGCGTGTACTTGATGGTGTCAACAATGTGGCAGGTCTGGCACTTGGCTAGCTCCTGGACAAACCCGAGGTCGGCATACTCACCAGCGACCACCGAAAAGTCCGAATTGATCACGTTGACGTTTCCGTTGTCGTGCACCACGAGGTAGTCCGCCGCCTCGCGACCGGCTTCCTCGTTGAGGGCTAGCGCCGTGGGATATTCCTTCGTGTACTGGATGTTTCCGGAGAAGACAGACTTCTTCGAGATATAGCCGAGCGCATTACTACAGTCGAATCCCTCTGATCCAATGAGGGGGATGTGATCGGCCTTGAGCTGGAGCATCCCGGCGTACGCCTGGTTGCAGTCCGTGCTCACGACGGCGACGGCGTTGGCACCGGCAGCGATGGCCTTCTCGATGCAGACGTTGTAGCCGTTCGCGATACCGAAGTTGCCGTCACACGTGGTCATCTTCCAACCGAGGTCCTTGCCCGCAGTGATGGCGTTAGCGGTCGGTTCCGCGCAACCAGTAGAAGCTTGTCCGCACGAGATAATCCACACGTTCTCGCCCTTCTTGTGCGCGGGCGCAGTAGTGGGGGGCACACCAGCTGTAGCGATGGCGTAGTCCTTCACCAGTTGAGCCTTAAACCACGACAACGGTTCGTACTGCGTCGCGTGCGCGGTGACGGTGCTGTGTGTCGCGACTTGATGCGTTGATGTCGCGCTGCTGGCACCCCCCGCCACGAGAATCGAGGCGGGAATAATCAGAGTGGCTAGGAAAATTTTCCAGCTCCCCTTCCCCGCGGTCGAACGAGCACGCTGAGTTTCCGCGCTCGATCGAGAGCCTGTAAATCTCATGTTGTATCCCCCTGAATTGTTGAATCGACGTTCGATCAATGATCGCCGCCGGACATATGGTTGGTTGAACGTTGCCCGCGCCGCCCTGCGGCTCGCTCGATCAACGTGACTGCTCACAAGTACTCCCGGTACTACCTTGCGCCCATTCGCATCGCGGTCGTCGCGCTCATCGATTTTCTACGCGACTCCACTTCGCACGTCGAGCATCCCGTGACGTTGAACTCGGGATGTGAGACACCCTGTACCACTGACGTCGATCGCATGTCCCCCCCCTCGCTTCCCCACCACTTGACTGCCCGACATATGGGCATCTGTCCTGCGATACGAACGATAGGGCTCGAGCCCACCGTTGTCAAGCGCGGCCCAGGACCTTTTTTTCACCTCCCGCGGGTAACTCGCCCGATCGATAAGCCAGCAATTACTTGCGAGGTGGGTTTCGCCGGAGGTGTGAATAGGCCCGGGTTAAGACACATTCTTAGGAACTTTCCGCTGATGATGATGGCGATCTTCGTCGATCCTTCAGAATCCAAAGCGAATCAGGCAGGCCGCGCTTGACGCTTCAGCGCGACGACTGATCGGCAGATCCACGCGGTGCCAACGTGGTGAGTCAGGCGATGAAAATTTCGTTAGCGGCGAATAGACCCTCCGCCGCCACGCAGCCTCCCGAGAATGTTTCAAGATCTCGAGGTAGAGCCAGATGAAACTGATGAGGAGACCGAACGCCCCGTACCAGTCGTACCCGTGACCGGCGCCCGCGGCAATGAGCTTGTCGATGCGATCGAAGGCGAGCAAGAAGGTCGACGCCGCAACGGCGGCGAGCACCAACGAGATGCCGATGCCGACTATTCCGCCCGACCCGTCAAGGTCCGGTCCACCAAAGGCCATCACGAGCAGTGTCACCCCGTAGAAGACGATGGCGCCCAGAACGGCCATGGTGATGATCCGAGTGAGCCGCGCCGTCACCTTGATGATCCCGGTGCCGTACAAAAACCAGACGACCAGAGCGACACCGAACGTGGCGCCGACGGCTTCGGCGACGATCCCGTGATACTGAGCGCTATCAGAACGAAAAGACGAACTTGTACGTTGCAGTCGTCTTTTAATCCCACGGTGCCGGGATCGAGACCCGGGCGGCCCACCGGTTTTTCAAGGGGCGCCTTGAGTAATAGCGAGACTGAGAACGGCCTTTATTGCTCCGAGACTCTCGTATCCCGACGCCAATGTCCGGTATGAAACCTGCTGCGTCGGCTCACCAACCAGAACCCAGGCACGACGATTTTCCATCCCTCTATGAAAACTGCGGATTTGTATCGTGCGAGCCGTTCGTCACCTATGCGGACCCTATTGAGGAAAGACGCTCTCCTCAATTTGTGGGAAGCCTCGCTCCAACGCCTCCCAGACGAGAGGCAGGTCAACGATTGCGTACTCATGAATCACAATGTCTCTCATGCCGATGACGTTGCGCCAGGGAACTTCTGGTCGTGCGGCTCTAAATGATTTTGGAAGCCGCTTCGCCGCTTCTGCTATCTGGGTCACCGTGGTTATTGCGGCGTCTTGAACCATCCAATCGTCGTCGAACTTCTGCCTCCCCATCGCGACGAAATGCTTTCCCTTGTCCAATGACGAACGCATCGCGCGAAGCGTCTCGTCCAGATTCTTTAACGCCTTGGCTTCAACTCTCGACACCTGCGAGGCCTTGGACCCTCGAGCGGGAGTCGACTCTTTGGGTTCTCTCGACTGTCCGTCACTCATAGGGCCATTGCCTCTCGTGAAAGTGCAGAACCCTTTGAGACAGCGCGATCAGAAAGTACGTCGACGTCAAAGCCAGTTACTTCACGCACGCCCTCAAGGAACGCCGAGATGTCGAGGAGAGAAGCCTTCGGCCCCGGTGTCACCAAAAGATCGATGTCGCTCTTGACTGTGTCCTCCCTGCGAGCAATCGAGCCGAACACACGAACATTGCGGAGCCCATTTTTTTCAGCGATCTCTAGAATCTCATCTCGCGTCTCCTCGATGACTTGTGATGGACGAATGCGAGTCGACCTGAGAAGTCGAACCTTCGTGGAACGATTCGGAGCGACTGCCCCGTTCTCGTAGGAGGAAAGACGCGACTGACTGGTGCCAGCTCTGGTTGCTAGCTGAACTTGCGTCAATCCGGCTGCAAGGCGAGTAAGGCGTAACTGTTCGGCGAACTCCATGAGGAAATCATATCACCTGATATAAGGAGATCGGACATGGACCAGTCAAGTAGAAGCCATAGGAGGATTCCCAGAAATTCCCAATTCAATGGAACCTTTCCAGCGTCACATGGCTTTATATAGGCGACGAGTCCACGACAAACAACGCGTCCCCGTCTTGGTTTGAGATTGTCGGCGCGTCGCCGTCAATCCCCGTGACCCACTCTTCGCAACCAACTCTCCGGACGAACCAGATTTTAGGCCCCACTTCAGGCCCCGAACTACCGCATACGGACTGGATTCATCGGACACATCAGACGAGAATGCCGTCGATTACCGGATTTATCAGACGCTTGAGACTTATTTAACAAGGTGTCGTCGTCCTTTTGACTTCCGAAGCGAACGACGCCGGTCGTACCGCCGAGATGAAGACTCGCCAGAGGAACCGGCGAGCGTACCGCCTCGGGCAGGGGTCCCAACTGGCTCGCGCTCACCACGGTCCCGAGTCCATAGGGCAATGAGAACGCCACGAGCACGCTGAGCACCATCAGGCATCGGCGCGGTGAACGAACTCGCCTTCTGGGCATCAATACGGACCTCCACAATCATGGCGGCGCCAACGTCGCGTCCATGGTATCTAGTTCGTAGTCGATGCGCGAGTGGATCAGTGTAACCGTGACGTGCCAGACCACGCGGGTCTACTGGAGCGATGAGTCGACCTCACGGTAGGCCGGCAGAACGTGGACAATCGACCTTCGCAACCAGACTTACACTTTGAGAGCCTCTTTCAATCCCAAGGTACCGGGATCGAGACCCTGGCGGCCCACCAGGAGTCTTTCAAGCACGGTCTTACTTGTGAAATCAACTCATTAACCCTGCTTGCACGTTTCAGGAGGGCCCGGGACGTCTTCCGAAAGTTAAATTTCTCTATTGGGCCTCAGAATATGCCTCCGATTTCACTATCACATCAAATGCTCGCGGGGCACAAGTTGGCGTTTTTGAACGCCGCGGTTGTCTTCAAGGGAAAAGAGTGGAACGAGGTCAACTGGCGCCGAATTCCTTCGAAGCATCGCACGGAGCCGTGCCTTGATCTCGTTGTCCGCGGGGTGCTTCACATCGTTCATAACGCTTCTCCTCTTTTACGTAACACGCTGGGCCTTGTTGGCTTGAATTTCGGTAGGACGAAGTGATGGGTTGCGGTCACAGCAGTGACGCCGCGAACTTGCGTCGGCCACGAAACCAGAGCGGGGCGAGTAGCGGTCGTCATCGGGGCCATTGTCCTACGCCAGCGCCTGCCTGGTAACTACAAAAAATGAAGCGAAGCGATAGTGTCGAGATCTGTGGAAGGGTACGGTCAATTTTGTCCGGTCTCTAAGGAGGCCGAGTTGATTTGCCAGCGCTGGACGCTATTGATTCTGCGTGAGTTGCTCGTCGGCAGCACCCGATTCAACGAAATCCGGCGCGGAGTTCCCACGTGCTCGCCAACGCTCCTCTCCAAACGACTGAAGTATCTCGAGCGAGCCGGGATTCTCGAGCGCGTCACCGACAACCATGGGGTCGCGTACCGCTTGACGGAGGCCGGCCGGGAACTACTACCAATTGTTCTCGGCCTCGGCGAATGGGGTCAACGGTGGGTCCGCACTAACTATTCGCCCAACGAATTAGACCCGCGCTTGCTGCTCTGGGACGTTCGGCGTAATCTCCAGCCAGGCGGGCTTGGCGGCAGACGCATCACGATTCAATTCGTCTTCACGGCTCTGCCGGCCAAACACCGTTACTTTTGGCTTGTTGTCGACGCGCACGACGTCGACCTCTGTCTCACCGACCCGGGTCGAGAGGTTGACGTGATCTTCGAAGCCGACCTTCGGACCTTGACCGAGATCTGGATGGGTGATACCCGCTTTCGAGACGCCCTTGCCGACCGGCGCATCGTACTTCGCGGTCCCGGTAGCGTCACCCGGCGCATCCCCGCCTGGCTTGGTCAACATCCAATCTTCGCCGGTGTCCGACCGGGGAGTGGTGTTGACCAGTTCGCCGCACCAACAGCTTCTCACGCCGAGGCTGTTCCCTAGGCGTCAACCAGTAGCTTCGCTTTGGCGCTTGAGAGTGATACAGCAGGCAATGACATCGAACTCGTCGACGATGCATTATTGGAGTCAGTTTGCTGAGCCCGCCGAGGGTGCATCTTCGGAGTCAGTTTGCGGGGACTGACGGGTCGACGTCAGTTTCGGTTGTTCGCCCTTTCGGTACCGAGATACGTATAGCCCGTAACCCCTGCCACGATGTCGAGCTATCGAACACTCGCCCGAGCGCTGGATGGCCTGAAAGACCCGCTCGGTCTCCTTGTCGTCGCCAAAACGGACTAGCACTACTCGGCTCTTATGTACCTTGACAGTTACGTACCTGCTCTGTTACGCTACGAGCGTGAACGCAGTTCTGCAGGCCCTTTCAGACGAGAGTCGTCGGACCATACTTGGAGTCCTGCGCGACCGTCCAGCGACGGCGGGCGAGCTTGGATCTCTCTTGCCGATCGCCCGACCAGGCGTCTCACGGCATCTGCGGGTTCTGCGCGAGGCCGGACTGGTCGACGTGCGTCAGCAGGCGCAGTGGCGGGTCTACAGCTTGCGACCCGAGGCGCTCGAAGAGCTCGACGAGTGGCTCGGCCCATATCGGGCGCTGTGGGAGCAGCGTTTGGGTGCGCTGCACACCGAGGTGGCACGAGGCCACCGCGAAAGACGGAGGACGCAATGACCGACAACTCGAATATGAATGTACGAATCCTGGGACGTCTGCTGCGTCTAGACGGTACTCGCGGTGCGGTGCGCGTGGAGGACGTCTACGACACCGGCATCGACGACCTGTGGTCAGCGATCACAAACCCGAGTCGCCTCGCTCGCTGGCTCGCCACCGTCGAGGGAGATCTGCGAGTGGGGGGAAAGATCTACGCGCGCTTCTCCAGCAGCTACGAAGGACCTGGTCGCATCGATCTCTGCGATCCCCCTCGCCAATTGCTGGTCACCTTCGAGCCAGGCACGAGCGACGAGGGCGTTACCGAGGCCGTGCTCACCCCCCTTGGCGAGAAGACCCATCTCATGATCGAGCAGCGAGGTATCCCTTTTGGGAATCTGCCGGATCACGGGGCGGGCTGGCAGGCGCATCTCGAGGACCTGTCGTCGTTCCTCTCTGGCGGCCCCGACGCGCGACCAGATGCGTGGCGCAGTCGATGGTCGGACCTGTCACCGATCTATCAGCGGCTCTTTCAGGAACTTCCCGACTGACGAGCGGATCACCGTGAGCGTGCCCAGAACGGAGCGCTTCGTGACGATGGCTGCGGCGCGGATAAAAGGGCGTCGCCTGATCGCGTTACTCGTGTTGTGTTCAGTTTTTCTTGTCGATGTGATGGGTGCCACCAGTGTCATGGCAGCGGCGCCGTCCATCGGGCGCGCACTTGGTCTCGACTCTGCCGGCTTGCAGTGGAGCCTGACCGCCGCCGCCCTACCGGCGGCTGGCATGTTGTTGGTCGGCGCCCGGCTCGCCGACGTGCTGGGCCGGCGTACCATCCTCCTCGCCGGGTTAATCGGCACCGTCGTGTCGTCGGTGGCGTGCGCCGCCGCGATCAACGACGCCACATTCATCGCGGCGCGGGTCGCCTTGGGAGTGTCGTCCGCGTTGGCAATCCCTGCGGCGGTGGCGCTAATGACCGATCTATTCACTGAGCACGACGAGCGGCGTCGCGCGATGGCAGCGTGGTCGGCGATCGGTGGAGTCGGCTCGACCACCGGGTTGCTCCTTGGTGGTCTCATTACCGCCGGGCTGGGGTGGCGATGGGTATTCCTTTCGTCAGCAATCATCTGCCTCGTGATCGCGCTCCTCATACCTCTGGTCGCTCCTGAACCGAACCACCGCCCCTCACCAGGCGCACTGGACGTCACGGGGCTGGCGTGCTTCAGCGTCGGCATCGCCGCAGTCTTGTATGCGATAAGCAAGGCCCCATCCGCAAGCCACTCCCCGACGCCCGTCGTTGCATTCGGCGTCGGTGGTGCCGCGCTGCTAGCGGTATTCACCGTCCGCCAACGACGCATCGCTTCACCACTCCTGCCACCTCGCCTGCTTCGAACGCCCAGCGTTCGAGCCGGAAACGTGATCCTGTTCTTCGCCGGAGTGCTCGTCGACGGACTTCTATACACGGTCAACCTGATACTGCAGGACCTGCGTGGATATTCGGCCCTGCAGTTTGGCGCGGTTGCCGCGGTGATGACCGGGGTCTCTGCCGTCGCAGCAGGTCCCGCGCAACGCTGGATCGCTCGATTCGGGAGCTCGCCAGTGGCAGTCGCTGGACTCGCAGGCCTCGCTGTGACCGCCGCGCTACTCGAAGTCTCCGCCGCCCCACATATGCCGGTCGAGGAGCTCCTGGCAACGATGATTCTCTTTGGAGCGTCGATGGGCGCCGCCGCAACGGCGGGCTTCGTCGAATCCGTTCGCGTAAGTGACGGGCACGATAATGCGGTCGCTGGCGCGCTTCAAAGCATCTCCTTCACGCTGGGCACAACGTTCGGCACCGCCCTCGTCATCGCGGTAGCTGCTTCGGTCGCGCATCTCGGTGTTCGTCCCTTTGCGGACGTCGGACACGTGAGCCTCCTGCGCGGCCTGCGAACCGCGTTGTGCGCCGAGACGGCTGTGGCCCTCGCGGGCATACTCTTCGTGTCATGTTCTCGGCGGCCGCTTCATCGCACGTAACACCGTGACAACCTTGTCGCACCTCCGCCCGCTGCCTTAGCCAGGCGGCCGGTTCTTAAGCGGTCGGGGAGTCGACGGCATTCCCGAGAACGGTCCCGCTTCGGACTCGTCAATCGACACGGGACCCGGATCGTAGAGGCTATAGCCCCGTGAGCGCATCCAGACCAGGCAGGATTCGGAGTCTCCTCGCGCCTCCCATCGATCATCGAGAACCCACCGGTCGAACCAGTAGCGCGTCTGACCATGGTCGTAGGTACTAGATCCCACTCGGATAAACAAAGCACCGTCGTCGCGAAGGAGAAACTCTCCCGCAGTGAAACCACCAACGTCATCGCTGTTGTCGTAGACCCACCCGCAATGGACGAGTTGGAACCCTCCGTTCGCGAGCGGGTTGATGACTCTCGTCGTCGCAGTAGAGGCGGTCTTCCCTGCCTTTGCGCGTCGAGCAAAGAACGTCATCCTGCGGAGTGTAGACCTCTCCTTCATTGAGTGCTGTTTGGAGCACTTCGCGAGCGGTTGACTCTGCCGTGAGGCAAAGTCGTGATGGCGTCTTACCCGATGCGAAAAGTACGCGAGTCGGTTCGTCGTCTCCAAAGGATCACTTCACTTCGGAAGCGGGATGGACTTTGTCTTGAATATCCCGTTGCCATACTCGGTTGAGTACCCGGTTCTCACGAAAGCGGTGACCGTGGACAAAAGGGTATGGGCAGAGACCGGACCAAAGTAGAGCGTGACCTTGGTGCTCTTGCCGGGTCGAATGTTGGGCGATGCCTGGATCCCAGCCTCGGATTCAGCGTCGCTACCATTTGACAGAACGATATAGGCCGCGTTTTGACAGACCCCGTTCACAAGAGTTCCTAGCATCGAAGCACAGCCGCCTTCGTCTTTCGGGGGAAGGTCGATAGAGAAGTCTCCCTCGACTGCGCCGGAGGTGAACCCAGGATTCGGATATGCCCCGTATTGAAGCGGACCTAAAAGGACGTCCAACAGCGAAAGAGGTCGGTCGCTCTGGAGATTGGTGATAGTCAACGGAATCTGAACGTAGTCCTTGCCTGGCGGGGCTATGGCCGGTGGGGTGCCCTGGTCCTTTTTGTGGCCCTCTGTCGTCGACAGGCTCGGCTTGTTTGCCTGGACCCGAAAACGAAAGCCGTCCGCTGTTGTCGTGTTGACGCCAGGTTCAGAGGTCCGAGGTTCGCGCTGAACGGTCGCCGTTGTGGTGGCGGTGGTCAGCGAGCGCGAAGAAGAGACTGCACGGATGCGGATTTTCAGGTGGTTCGGGCCCAGCTCGTTCGCCGAAAGATGACCGAACGCGAATGCAGTGCTACGCACGCTTGCTATGGCGGCCGTCTGCCACCCGATGACCATCAGCGACGTCGCCGCAATAACGGCTAATCCTCTTCGTGCGCCGCTTCCATAGGTCATTGGCACTGAAGGTAGTGCCTCCTTCGGCGCGCGTCAAGCGACACGACTTCGAGTATCAGGATGAACAGCCCTAGATGCTCGCTGAGCGCTCTCTCCTCCCGACTCATGACAGTGAGTTGTCGTGACGGCCGTAGGGAACTGCTCCGTCGCACGACTCCGACCCAATCGCTCGACGGCTCTAGCTAGGAACTCACCAGCACGTTTCAGTGGGCGATGTTATGTTCCTTGAATGGTGCAGCAGCTCCCAGCTTTATGTCAGTTCCGACATTTTGAGCGAGTCTGAAAGTGAGGTGGCGCGCGCGGAAGGTAGCGCCGCGGCTGGCTACTTGTCTGGTGATCATCGGCGTCTCGTTCGTTATTAGCAACTCTCCGGCGCATTCGACCGCCGGTGCGTCATCCGTCGCGGCCAAGTCCCCGGTCACGGCATGGTCGGCCTCTAACTCAATCGACGCAGATCTGACGTCGGTCTCGTGCCCGACGACGGACTTCTGCCTCGCGGTGAGCCTCGACGGAGACGCCTTCACCTACAACGGCACCAGTTGGTCGACCCCAACGCATGTCGACGTCAGTCACGACCTTGGCCTCGGCAACGTTTCGTGCGCGTCGGAAAACTTCTGCGTCGCGCTGGGCGAGGAAAACGGTGTCGCCCTCACCTACAACGGCACCACTTGGTCCCCCCCAAAAAAGATCTACGTCGATGGGAGTCAAAGTGTCGTCTCGTGTCCGGTGGTCAACTTTTGCGTCGCGCTAGAAACGACAAACGGAGACGCCCTCACGTACAACGGCACGAGTTGGTCCGCCTCCAAGAATATTTTTCCCGACGGGAGCCAGGGCTCGGTCTCGGTTTCGTGTACTTCGGCGAACTTTTGCGTCGCGATGGGCGTCAGCGGTGCCGGCGATTTCGGGGTGACATACAATGGCACGAGTTGGTCGGTCCCGACGTCGATCTTTCCGGCTGTCCAGCAGGCCGGTGCAGAGGTCTCGTGCGCTTCGCCGAACTATTGCGTGGCGATGTCAGACGCAGAGTCTGGCGGAAGTTTCGTGTCCACATACAACGGCACGAGTTGGTCGACGTCCACGATCGTCGGAACCAATGATCATCCGGCCCTGAACCCAACATCCATCTCCTGTGCGTCGGCGAACTTCTGTGCCGTGGTTGGCGCGAATGGTGACGTCGTCACCTACGACGACGCGAGCTGGTCGACGCCCACGTACTACACCAACGAAGGGTGGGATTCGGTTTCCTGCCCATCGACGACGTTTTGCGCCGGAGTGGGAGGCGGCGTCATCATTTACCACGGTCAGTCGTGCACGCCCACAATTGATTCGGTGAGCCACATCGAGTCGGGAGGTGGTCAGTCGGTCACCATTTCGGGCGATTGTCTGGGTAGTCTCAAGCCGTTTACCGACTCCGAAACTCCGTTTCTGCGGGTCGTAGACGGTCTAGGCGGACTGGATGGCGCCGGCGGATGGAGTGCGTGCTCAAGCGTGTCCCATAGCAAACCCGAGATCATTTGTGGAGTCAGCACCTGGACGAACAAGAAGATAGTGCTGGACGTACTCTCGCCCTCAGACTCCCGTTCGTGCAACGACGGCAACGAAACCGGAGCGTGCCCTGAGGGTTCGTTTGGCCTCGCCGACAGCCTGTTGTTCCAGGTGTGGAACCCTACGTCTGGAATCGGGCCCGGACTGTATCGAACGACGGTTGCCCCAAACGGCGACTACACGCATAGCAAGGCGTACCTCGCCGGAGAGGCCTGGGCCGAAGACATTGACCACTACACGAACCGTCATCAAGGCTGGTTTTTATCTCCCTCGTGCATGACGGACGACGCCCATGACAAGAGCTGCTACAACCCCACCGCGGTGAAGTACCTCGCCCAGTTGAAGACGGGCGAATCCAACGCGGCGTTCGACCTCGGAGCGCTCAGCAAGATCGACAAGATTGGTGTGATCGGGATGCAACAGTATCTGAGTTACGTCGATCCAGAAAATCCCAATCCAGGCGGGCCCGAAGTAGCCGAGCTGATAGCGAGAGGATTCAGCACCGGAGCAGCGCCCGCCAAGATTGGCCGGGAGTTGTTCAAATTGATGGCTGACCGCGGAGGAGGTAGTTCTTATGAGGATGCCTGGCTAATGAACGCCTTAACCAAGAGTCCCGGAGCCGCCGTCTTCTTCTTTGCGAGCTTGCAAGCGAGCGACATCGAGAAGTGGTCCACAGTTGACCAAGGCTTTCTTACCACGGCTCCTTCACTTGGTGGAACGCCCCTATGCACGTACCAAGGGTTCGCCTCGCAATGTTTCGAAGCGGTTGCCTTGAATGTGGCGTATTCCAGCTTGATGGGCTACGCCAACTACCCGGAGTACGCGGGACCCTTGAGCATCCGGCAGTTGAGCTCCGTGATGTTCGCCGCAGAGCGGGACTTTTCCGGAGAGATGACAGCGACGAATTTTATTGCTCCCTGGTTCATTCAGTTTGGCGGCACACCTGGAGCCAACCCGGTGTCGGTCGTGGACTGGGTTTCACCACTGGTGAACATCAATGGCGCCATCGATGCACCGACCGGGGCGTACATCTACAACGCTCAGAACTGGCTCTCCCGGGGATGGACGGTCGCGGACGTTCTGTCCCAAGTCGCCGCAACACTGCTGCTCGGTCCCGCAATCGACATCATGGTGGACGTAGTGGGTGAGCGCCTGGCGGCGTCCGTCGTAGAGACTACGTTCGCCTCGGCGTTCGAGGACAGTGGCGCGTTCTGGGAGGCTTGGGACACGGCCACCGAAACTGGGAAAAATGCCGAGTCGCTGTTGAAGTTGTCGTACAAGATATACGACAAAACCAGTGACATCCTCACTGCCAACGGAGACTACGACAACTTGGTGAACAGCGGCACGGCGGCCCAGGAGTCTGAGCACAAGTACTTTCTTGGGCAGATGGTGGCCACTTTCCACGAAGCAACCGCCGACCTCATTAAGAAGTCGATGTTGTTAAATGAAGCGGGGCACGTCGTTCCAGACAATGAGAACGCTGGTGCAGTCAACAAGACGATTGCCGAAGTGGACGCGATTGTCACGCATCCTAAGGGATTCACCATCAAGGGAGGCGTGCCGCTCACCTTGGTGTGGACCACGGTGTGGGCGCAGTACACCGCAGCCGGTCGCTAACGAACGGAGTTCGCCGCACTCCCGAATCGTGGCCACTCGTTAGTAATTGACTCTGGTTGGCAAGAAGTCGCTGATATCGCACTCAATTTTGTGCGTCGATTCGTGTCCTAGTTGAGCCTTCTTCGCGTCTGCGTGTCGAAAGCTGTCGTCGTATGTGAGTCCCTCACCGGACAGCCGATAACACACCACGATCGAGACAATATTCCGTATGATCGGATGGCAGTTTTGACTCGGTCGGATCACGATCATCGCTGGAGCGCTCTAATTCGTGAGGCGTTGGTGTCTCAAGGCATTCAGATGACCGATGTCGAGGCCGCTCTTGAACCACTGCATACAGACGCCGCAAGACAACTCTTCGCAATTGTAAAGCTTGTTCTCAATAGAAATGATGATCTGTCGTGGTGGACTCTGCTCAAATTGTGCCGAGGTGTGTCACTTCTTTCGCCAGGGATCTCGCATTATCCTCAAGCCCGAGAACTCGTCGATGGAGCCGATGGACTTCGGCTCCCGCGAGATCGTTATCTACGGGCACGTAATCTCCGTGCTGCGGCACTATTGACCAACCCACGACGCTCCAACTGCGCGGTCATCGTGAGTCGTAACGGACAACCACGTTGCCTTGTCCCGACGAAGCGTGGATCGCTCTCGAGCTACTCGGGCTTTCGTTGACGGTGTCAGTGACGGAACCCTGACTGGATGTCGCCTTCACGTGATACGTGGCGGGACCGTCGGGCAATCCAACGGTGACGCCTCCCTGACTTGACGTCGCAGTCACACTCGTCGGCGGTGAAGTGAAGTTCACGGTGACATCTCCCTGTCCAGACGAGGCGCTGACCGACGAGGCGTCGATGCGCGAGAGCATCACCTCCCCTTGACCAGTGGACACCCGTACCGAGCCTTTCGCGCCGACGACGCTGACGTCACCTTGGCTCGTTTCGAGCGACATCGAACTATCGATGCCCGACACCGTGATGCCGGCCTGTCCGGTGTCCGCGCTGATCGTGACAGAGTTGGGTACTCGAATCACGTAGTTGCGTTGACAGAAATTGAAGATTCGCGGAGTGCAGCTCGAACGGATTGAGAGGGTGTGCCCCGTGACACGCTCATGGTTAGTCGGCGTGGTCAGACCGCGCGCGCCCGAATTCTCGACCACGATGTCGTGGCCGCTCGTTCGCTCGATCGTGATCGATCCGCTGTCCAGTTGAATGTTAAGAGCAGTCACGTGCTGCGCGAAGATCCGCTGATGCGACGGAATCGGAAAATAGGCGATGTCGCTCACCGTGCTGAGAGCGAGCGCGAGGATGAGCAGCACCGCCAACGTGAAACCGAACGCGCGCCACCACGAGCCACCGTGCGCGAGGCGAGAGGGAACGAGCGACGTGGCTGCGCTCATGAGTTCAACCACTGCAGTACGGCCAGCACGCGGCGGTTCTCATCACCAGTCGGAGGCAGGCCCAACTTCATGAACACGTTACTGACGTGCTTTTCGACCGCACCGTCGCTGACAACCAGCGCTCGCGCGATCGCTTGATTGCTCAGGCCCTCGGCCATCAAGGAGAGCACCTCCCGCTCTCGGGGCGTCAAGCGTTCGAGCGGGTCTTGTCGACCGCTACGGGCGAGGAGCTGGGCGACAACCTCGGGGTCGAGTGCGGTGCCCCCAGCGGCGACCCGCCGGGCGGCGGCGACGAACTCGGCGACATCGGCGACACGATCCTTCAATAGGTAGCCGAGTCCCTCGGTGCCGGTTGCGAGCAGCTCGGCGGCGAAGGCCTGCTCGACGTATTGGGAGAAGACGAGAATGGTCGTCGTCGGCCACTGCCGACGAATCACAATGGCCGCCCGCAGCCCGTCGTCGGTCAGGTCGGGTGGCATCCTGACGTCGACGATCGCGATATCGGGGTGATGAGCCTCGACCGCCGCCAACAGTGACGGCGCGTCGCCTACGGCGGCGACCACGTCCTCACCGGCGTCGTCGAGAACGTGAACGAGACCAACGCGCAGTAGCGCCGCGTCTTCAGCGATCACCACTCGCATGGAAACTCCACCATCACGCTCGTCGGTCCACCTGGTGGGCTCATCACGCGCAGCCAACCGCCGAGCGCGCTCACCCTGCTGGCGAGCCCTTCGAGCCCGCCTCCCGCGGACTGCGTTGCCCCGCCGATTCCGTTATCACTGACCTCAAGGACGAGACGGCCGTCGCGGAGCGCGGCCACGACGCGCGCTTTGGTTGCCTGTGCATGCTTTGCCACGTTGGTGAGCGCCTCCGCGACGACGAAGTAGGCAGCGCTCTCGACGGTCGCGGGTGGGCGCGCGGGAAGATCGACCGACAGTGACACCGGAACCGGGCAACGTGCAACCACGGCAGACAGCGCCGCGTCGAGTCCGCGATCGGTGAGGATCGCTGGGTGAATGCCTCGCGCCAAGTCGCGCAGCTCGACGAGGGCGGCCTTGGCCTCCTCGTGCGCGTCGACGATGAGCTGACGGGATCGCTCCGGATCGCGGTCAAAGCCCTCCCTCGCGCGACCGAGATTCATCGCCAGAGCGACGAGGCGTTGCTGAGCCCCGTCATGGAGGTCACGTTCGATGCGATGACGCTCCGCCTCGGCGCTGTCGACGGCGGCGCCCCGACTGAGCTCCAACTCGTCTACCCGACGCGCCAAGTCATCTCGACGGCTCGGCCCGAGGAACCACCGCAGGACCACGCGATTCAACGCCGCGTTCGCCAACGTGAGCTGGGGAACGATCAACACGAACGCAACTACACCGATGGCGAGGGCAACAAGGGCATCCTCGCCAGTATGCACACGCATGAAGCCAAAGTCCGCCGAGTGATCCGGCAGATAGCGCACGAAGGTGGGCAGCGCGATGAGCAGCAACGCGGCCGCCCAGAGCGAGAGCAAGATGGCGCCCAGCATGCTGAAGATGGGCAGCATCAAGGAGAGGTAGGCGATCTCGCGCCAACGGCTCGCCGACGCGGCGCGCTCTCGCAGACGTCCCAACCAAGTGGGCGCCGACAAGGGTCGGTGCGGCGAGGCGAGACGCACGTCGAGCAGAGCCGCCGCTTGCGAGCGTTCCATCGAACCGAGCGCCGCCGTTGCAGCGAACGTGAACCACGCGAGCGGGACGCCGACGACGAAGGTGATCGCAAATCCCGCACTCAGCACGACGAGCGTGATGACTACGACGGTGACGACAATGCCAAGGATGAAGTTCAGCGCATCGTTGGCGACCGCCCGTGACAGCACGCCCCCTCGCCACGGTCGAATGGCGGCGCTCAACATATGCGCGTCAGCGGTCGCGACGTCGAAGTAAACACCAGTCCAGACTACGAAGAGCGAGGCTCCGCGTCGTTGGAGCCCACCGGTCTATTTGTTCGGGGGTTTTCCCTACATGTCGAATGGTTCGACGATGTCGTCACGGCGATTTCACGATCGTTTCGCGAGCGGCGCCACCTGCTGTTCGTACACAGGGGGATATCCCCCGACGAAAGACACCGGCACGCACCATTGTCGATCACGGCGGCCGACATCTACTTTCGAATCCATGCAAACTCCACCCACTGCCCACGGTCGTCGGCGAAACCGTCAATCAGCGCTTTTGCCCGGCGAGCCGATCATCTCGCTCGCGGGCGTCACCAAGACCTACGGGTCCGGCAACGCCGCCTATGAAGCGCTGAGGGGCATCGACCTGTGCATCATGCCAGGAGAGATGGTCTCCATCGTCGGACCATCGGCCAGTGGCAAGACGACGCTCATCAATCTCATCTCGAGCATCGACAGACCAACCTCGGGCGTGGTGACCGTCAACGGGAGTCGGCTCGAGACGAAGACTGAAGAACAGCTCGCCCGGTGGCGGGGAAGAAACATCGGGCTAATCTTCCAGTCCTTCCAGCTGCTGCCAACACTGAGCGCCCTCGAGAACGCGGAACTCCCGCTCGACCTGGCGAAGCTCGGATCCTTGCGCAACCGTAGGAAGGTGGCACGCCGCCACCTGGCGCTCGTGGGCCTGGATTCGCGGGCGCGACGTCTGCCGAGTCAGCTCTCAGGAGGAGAGCAACAGCGCGTGGCCATCGCGCGAGCAATGGCCTGTGACCCAAAGATCCTCCTCGGCGACGAGCCCACGGGCAATCTCGACAGCGAGAACGCCCTGTCGATGTTCAATCTCTTGAAGGCGCAGCACGAGCTTGGAACCACGGTCGTCTACGTCACGCACGACCCAGCGCTTGCCGCACTGGCGCCGCGGACAATCACCGTGCGCGACGGATCACTCGTGAGCGACACGGGAACGACGAGATGAACGCGCTCAGTCACAAGGTCTGGGCGGACCTCCGGCAACACCGGGCCCGCACGATCTTGACCATCTGCACGCTCGGTGTGGCGCTAGGAGGCCTCGGCACACTGGCGGTGCCGGGACTCATGAACGCCTCCATGCAACGCGAAGTTCAAGAATCGAGACTGGCAAGCGTCGTGGTGACGACACACAACATTGATTTGAACGCTGCAGAGCGCTACGCGTTGCGCGATCTGCCCAACGTCGCGGCCTTCGACCCCCAAGTCGAGTACTCCACCTCGGCGATGGTGGGAAGCGATCGCGTGGCGGCTGTCGTGTGGGGAATCGACTTCAACCAACAATCGGTCGACAAGGTTCAGCTTGCGACCGGCTCCCTTCCCGGTGACGGTCAGGTCCTCTTTGACACGGGCGATGGCGCCGCATCGGGCCTTACTGTCGCCGCGGGCAACGACGTCGCCATACGCACGGATCATGGTACGACATCGCGGCTCGACCTGACTGGGTCCGCGCACAGTCTCGCGACAAGTCCGAGTGCTGCCGGCTCGAACAGCGCAGTGTTCTACGCAAGCGCCTCGACCGTGCGAAAGCTAAGCGGCATCGGCGGGTACAACGTCCTCGCCTTTCGCCTTACGCACAACACCGCGGCGGCGCAGCGTGTGCTCATCAGCGAGGTGCGCCACTACCTGACCGCACGGACGGGTCATCAGCCCTTCGTCGGACTGCCCACGACGCGCGCGAATGGTACGTGGCCCGGGCGCTCGAGCTTCCTCGAGGTGGTCTCGTTGTTCTACGTGATCACCGCGCTCGCCCTCTTGTGCGCGCTCTTTCTCATTGCGAACACGATGAACACGTTGGTCGTTGAGCAGGGCGCTGAGGTCGCCGTCCTCAAGGCGCTCGGTGGCCGTCGGCGGCAGATCAAGGGCGTAGTGCTTCGTACGGCGGCGCTGCTCGGGATATTCGGAGCCGTAGTCGGCGCGGCGCTCGGGATCGTGATCGCATCGCTGCTCACTGATTTCTTTGCGAGCAACCTATTCGACGTGCACGCGACTTTCGCCGTTTCGATTCCCGTTGTGATCGGGAGTCTCGTGCTCGGACCGGCCCTTGCGGTGGTGTCCACGTTGCCGGGACTTCGACGAGCCGTGCGCCGACCGGTGGCTGAGGTGCTCAGCGAGACGGCCGGCTCAGGCTACGGCGGCGACGCCGTGGATCGCATGGTCGCACGCATCGGTACTTTCGGTGGCCCGACTCGTCTCGGGTTGCGCAATGTCCTGCGCCAGAAGCGCCGCAGCGTGGCGACCGTGTGCCAGATCACCCTTGCCGTTGCCCTTGGCCTCGGCCTCTTTGCGGCCGGCCAGTCGGCGACGTCGCTCCTTGGCCGCGTCTATGGACACTTTCACTATCAGGTCGAAGTCGACGCGAATCCCGGAGCGCCACTGCTCAACGCCCGAGCGCTCGCGATCGCGCGCGCAACGCCCGGCGTGAAGGGTGTCGAACCGGTCGTTGAGACCGGAGTCGAGTATCGGGGCCAGGAGTATCCTGCATACGGCATCGGGCCAACGACCTTGTATCAGTACGAGCTCAGCGCGGGAACGTGGTTTCATGGGAGTGAGACGAAGGGAAGCACGAGCGTCGTACTCGGCCCCTCGATCGCGAAGTCGATCGACGCTTCGGTTGGCGCGCGTCTCAATCTCCAGACCGCAAGCGGGCTCGTCACAGCCACGGTGATCGGGATCGACACCGGACAGTGGGACAACGGGAGTGTCATGTACTTCGACCTCCCCGCCCTGCAGCGGCTCGCGGGCATGGACGGCACGGAAAACGCCCTGTGGCTCACCACCACAAACACCAGTCACTTCTCTGTCAATCGAGTGACGAACGACGTCGAATCGCGGTTGGGAGTGCGCGGCTTCCCCGTGCAAGTCCAGAAGCTCTACGTGGAGGCAGCCCAGAATCTTGCGAGCAACAATCAGATTGTCACCATCATCGAAGTCCTCGGCCTCCTGGTTGGCGCGATCACTCTTCTCGGGCTAGTCGGAACGCTGACCATGGGCGTCATCGAACGCAGGAGAGAGATCGGCGTTCTTCGAAGCTTGGGCGCCTCGTCTCGCCAGGTACGCCGAGTCTTCTCGGTCGAAGGACTCGTCATGGCCGTGCTCGGATGGTCCCTCGGATCGCTGCTGGGGTGGCCTCTGACCATTGGGCTGCTCAAGCTCATCGGCAACGACTTCGGGGTCAACCTCCCTTCGACGTACAGACTCGTGAACGTCCCCGAGGCGTTCATCGCGCTGATCATCATCACGTGGCTCACGATCCGTGCCCCGCTGCGCCGCGCGGCGCGCGTCCGGCCAAGTGTTGAGTTGCGCTACCAGTGACGGAAGAAGGGCCTTACAGTGTCGGTATCGTTTCTGCGTAGATCGACGCCGCGCGGCGGCG
Organism: Acidimicrobiales bacterium; assembly: GCA_049801955.1. Taxonomy (GTDB): domain Bacteria; phylum Actinomycetota; class Acidimicrobiia; order Acidimicrobiales; family RAAP-2; genus RAAP-2. The sequence goes on along the minus strand of JBARLO010000014.1, from coordinate 3,795 downwards.
ATTGGCGCGTAGCCGCGCCACATCTGTCACTGCTCGAGTGTGGACCCCATTGCTCGACTCAGCTCATCCACGCGCGAAGCATCTTCTCGAAGTCATCGAGCTCTTGCAACGTGATGTACTCGTCGCTTCGGTGCGCGAGCAGCGGGTCGCCCGCGCCAAAGTTCGCCGCCGGTACGCCTCGTTCGTAGAAGGTGGCGACGTCGGTCCAGCCCATCTTTCCCTCGGCTGCTTCGCCGGTGAGCTTCACTAATGCACTCAACCGATCGCTCGTAAGCATCGGCGGTGCGCCGGGAGCCGAGTCGCGAACGATGAACCTATCGCCTGACTCCAAAAGATCGCCGACAAACGACTCGAGCCACGCGACCGCCTCGTCGATGGTTCGATCCGGTGCCACGCGGTGGTTGAGCGTAAGCGTCGCTCGATGAGGCACAACGTTGGGTGCCACGCCGCCTTCCACGTTGACCGCTTGAAGCTGTTCGGTGAAGCGCACGCCGTCGATCTCGACGGTGTGCGGTTCGTAGCTCGCCACGCGAGCGATCAGCGCACCGAGACGGTGGATGGCGTTACGACCGGTGAAGGGACGCGCCGTGTGCGCTCGAGCACCGGCGAGGATGATCTCTACGCGAAGTGTCCCCTGGCATCCCGCCTCGACGCGACCACCCGTCGGTTCAGCGAGAATCGCCACGTCACCCCCGACGAGCTCCGGACGGAGCTCGATGAGCTCGCCCAGACCCGACTCGCTCCGCGCGATCTCCTCGCGGGCGCAAGAGATCCACGTCACTTCGACTGATCGAGGGGCGCCGTCAGCCGCCAGCGCGAGCATGACGGCGAGTGACCCCTTCATGTCGCACGACCCCACGCCTCGAACCACGTCGCCATCTTCTTCTGCCACTTCGTCGCCGGGAACGGTGTCGAGGTGGCCCGCGACGATCACCCGTGTTGCGTGGTGGCCGGTCGTTCGCGCGACGACGTTGTCGCCGACGCGCTCCACGTCAAGGTGCTCGGACTTACGAAGCTTTGTCTCCACGTACTCGGCGATCGCCGACTCGTGTCGGCTGACCGAGCTCATCAAGACGAGCTCGAGGGTCTCGTCGAGTCGACTCATGAGATCCCGTGATCGCGAAGGATGTCGTTGAGCGCCGCCTTGTCGTGGCGCTCGCCCTCGCTCAGGCGCTTGATGATCAGCACGCAGGGCAAGAAGTACTCGCCGCCGGGGTACTCGCGGCGACGACTCGCTGAGACAGCGACGCAGTAGTCAGGTACACGGCCCCGCGACACCTCTTCTCCGGTCTCGGCGTCGATGACTGGAATCGAAGCAGTGAGGATGGACCCGGGTCCGACCACGGCGCCACGACCAACTCGGGCGCCCTCGACGATCATGCAGCGGCTCCCGACCTCAACGGATGAGTGAGAGTGCGTCCATCAAGTAGCGTGGCCAATTCGCTTCGCAGACTTTCCGTGACGATCGTTTCGTACAGTCCCGCTTGGAACTCTGCCCATTGACGAAGCTTATGACGAGTGCCAGCGACGAGGAGTGCTCGCCGGTACCGTAAGCGCTGACGCGTTGGCTCTCATTTTGAGTTTGAATCGGCCCGAGTTGTTCAAACTCGAAAGTCTCCAAGGACCCAGGTCGATTCAAGATCATGGGACTCTTCAGTGGGAGTATGGACGAATGCCTCCACAGAATTCGACTCCAACGCGTCGTCAGTCAAGACGGTTCGCGTCACCCGACCGAGTTGGTCGGTACGCAAGAGACCTTGCATGGCAAAGATGCATAGGCCAATTGAGACGCAATTGGATGCCTTTCATTGGCCTCGGCATTCTTCCCCTGGTGTTCGCCGTCTTCGCCGAGCTCACGCTGAGTGGCGCCGTGCGATGGCTGGTCGTCGGTGCCGCGATCATCTCCGGTCCATGGCTTGTGGCCCTCACCGTCTTGCTCTTCAGTGGTGCCGCTCCACAGATGATGGGAGTACAAGCTGAGGAGTGGACGGCCCAAGAGCTTCGGGCAATGCGTCGCAAAGGATGGCACGCAGTTAGCGGGCTCAAGCCCAAGTCGAACTTCGACATTGACCAGATTGCGATCGGTCCCGCAGGCCTCTTCGTCGTCGAGGTGAAGTGGAGCGGCGATTCGTGGCCAACGGAGAAGTTCGGCAGCTCCTATTCGAGACAACAATTGAGTAGGTCGATCGGCCAGGTGAAGAGGAATTTGCGCGACGTTGAACAGATCCTTGGAGAGACGGCTGATGGGATTCCCGCGTCTGCCGTTTGTGTTCTGTGGTCGGGTGACGCATCCTGGAATGAAGCCAAGATAACTGAAATGGACGGAGTAACAGTTGTTCCCGGACCGCTGTTTCGCGGTTGGCTCCGAAGCAAAGACGTCACACTGGGGTCGAAGGAACAAGTCGACCAAGTGTGGCGGAAGTTGACGGACTTCATCGATAAAGCGGAGACCAGCTCTATTCACGAAGGTGTTGTCTATCGCCCGACTCTCAGCAGACTTGTCATCGAGTGGACCCTCTTAGTGGTCTCGGGATTCATTGTTGCCCTCTCTACGCCAATCGCCGTATTCAAATTGACGGGTTCCTGGGTCGCCGACTTCGTCGGAATTGTCATTGAGATGGTGGCGGGTCTTGTTGCTCGTCGTGCGAAACGATGGCGACAATTTGGAACCGGGCTCATTTGCGGAGTTGCCGTTTCAGTTGTGACACTGCTGATTGCAGTGCTCAGGGCCAAGGCATAGTTATCGGATTACTTCGCGAAGCATGCCTACCCCGATAAGTTTTAGATTCGCGATTCGCCGTGAGAGATACAAGTAGCCATTTAGAGGTGCGATCATCCTTCGATTCGCATTTGAAGCAAAGCACCGTCCGCGTCCTCAAATTGCATGACTCCGACGACGCCAGTGGCCGGACCCCGATAACTAAGCCAACTCTGCGAGTCGTTGCTGGTTCCTGAGCTTCCAGGTCTCGGCGAACCTGGCCGGCGTTTGCCGACGAAGTGCGCTGTGGGTTCGTTGGTGATTGTATTCGTGTCGCCGGTCGCCGAGGAGCACCTTCGCTTCGAAGAGGCTGTCGAACAAATCCATATCAGGCTGCGATTCCCTCAACTGCCGACATCTACGTGGTGTTTTTCGGTCCACAAGAAGATGTCGTTGGAGGAGCGTCAGAATTCGCAGCGCAGCGGTCCAACCTGGTCAGTCGGTAGCCTTCGGATTGAGTGAAGACAACAGCGACATCGACACGTCATTTGTCCCTCCAACTTCCGTGTCGACTGTCCAGGCATCCGTCGACCCCTGTATGAGTTTCTATTCGCGTCCCGCGCATGTACCCGTTCCTAAGTAGGAATTCTTCGTCGCTATGGCCGCGTATTGGTGTCAATGAAGCCGTCTTGTTCAATCCCCGTGACCCACTCTTCGCAACCAGCTCCCAGGACGAACCAGATTTTAGGCCCCACTTCAGGCCCCGAACTGCTGCATACGGAATGGATTCATCGGACGCATCCGATGAGAATGTCTTCGATTACTGGACTCTTCAAACGCATGAGACGTATTAATAAGGCGTCGTCGTCCTTTTAATCCCAAGGTGCCGGGATCGAGACCCGGGCGGCCCACCATCTGATCAGGAATTTTAGGAGGCTAGCCCAAAACTGTCGAGAGTATCCCTAAAAAATGGCTCATCGGATTCTGACGGGGTGACGTTCACCGCACCACGATCGATCCGAGGACGCGCCAGTTGGGTTTGCCCGCGTAGAGCAGGGCTCTGATCCGGTAGTTCTGAAAGTTGCGGAAGCCAAAGC
>JBARLO010000013.1:0-27739 GCA_049801955.1 Acidimicrobiales bacterium | reverse complement strand
CAACGCCAGCGGGGTCGTGGCCTGTGCGCCACGACCCCGCCCAACTCGTGGGTCCACCCGGGCGCGCAGGTGAGTCCCAGCTCCTCAATCTCGTCGTCGGTCATTGACGAACGCTGCTCGATTGGAGCCAATGCCGTGCTCGACAACGCCGTACTGCTGCCGGGGGCTGAAATTGAAGCGGGCGCGCAAGTCCGTTCATCGATCATCGGGCCACGGGCCGTCATCGGTAGCCACTCCACTCTCGGCGCCACGTGCGTTGTCGGCGCGAACTTCCAAGTTGCAAATGAGTCCGAACTTGCTGGTCACGTGCGCCTTGGCGCACGGCCCACGCCTACCGAGTGAGATCTGTTGGCACGGACGACTTCGCTGACCAGTTAATTTGAGCGGCCTTGTCAGTCAAGGCCCTGTGCTTCCCCCGTTGTGAACGCCAGTTCGATTCTCGTCGCCCGCTCCGGATTCCAAAAGGCCAGCTTCAGTGACCCATCGCCAGTGCATACGGGCATGATCCGCGTTGGTGCCGAGGACTCCACCAAGAGTCCCATCGGCCCACGGAGCACCTTCAAGGTGTTCCTCCAACTGCTCGTCCGATAGTTCGGACAACAATTGAAGAGTCGCGCTGCGCGCACCAGCAGTCAACGCAATGACCTGAGAAAATGGATCGTTGTGATGATCGCGCTGATATCGATCGGTCGTGGTGTGGACGATCGCCATGATTTGTTCTCGAGTACGACTCGCGCCCTTTTCGTCTCTGAGTAGCCCGACGGGGCTCTGGTGTCCCGAAAGATGACGACGGATCATCTCGACAAAGTTTCTTTCAATGAGGGCCAGATGTCTGAAGTGGTCGAGGGCACTCCAGAGATTGTTCGAGTCGTGTTCACTCTTAGTAAGTGGTCGATGAAGTTGCTCTTCAGAGAACTCTGAGTAGAGATCCAGCAGCCAATTTCGACTCTCGTTCAACTTCGACTCAATCTCTACACGCTTCATAAACCCCCGAATACGTTACTTTTCACCAGCATGAGCCATCACGGGAAAGTTGCGACATCTCAACCCCCTCATTCGGACGATCTAGGACTTGACCAGGACTCGCACCGAGTTCGCTGACGGACTGTACCCCGACGCATTCGCGCCGCGCAGGCGAATTCTGACGACGTGCGCGACTCTCGACAGTGTGAAGGGACCGCTTCCCACGAGGCGTCGCCAGGCTCGCCCGTCGAGGGAGTACTGATAACTTGTCGCGCCCCGGGCAGGTGAAGCAAGTGTGATTCGCACGCGGCCCTTAAAGGGCGACGTCGCCCTGATGACTGGTCGTCTGGGACGTGCGAGGGTCGCCGTCTTCACCGCGAAGGACACCGTCACGCTCGTCGCCGGGGAATAGTCAGCGTTACCCGCTTGGCTCGCCGTGATCGAGCACGTACCGACCGAGAGCAGGCTGACCATCGTGCCAGAAACGGTGCATACGCTCGACGTCGTACTCGTGGAGGCGACGGTCAGGCCCGATGTGGCCGTTGCTGACAGTCCAAACGGTGCTACGCCGAGCGTCATGGAGCTGATTGGCTCGAAAGTGATGCTCTGGCTCTGAACCTGGCTCGAGGCCGGCGAGGTGTACTGGTACTCGAAGGCTCCTGCGTCGCAGTTGCTTTGACCCGTCACTCCTGGCCGCGAATCTCCTCGTTCGTCAGTGGTGATTGAGCAACTCGCGGACGGCACCTCTTCAAAGGCTGAGCTGGTTGAACCAATCGCCAGAGTCTCGGGACCGCCCGCGCCGTTCGCCGCGAGTGCGCTCGACAGATTGATGGACGCGCTGTTTACGACGTCGGAGGCGCCGAATCCGCACGAGTCATCGGACTCAACGTTGTAGCCGCCGTCGATAATCGTTCCGGCACACCCCGCAGCATCGAAAATCGAGTTGGCGACGGTGTCGCCACCGCTATCGCTATAGATACCATCGCCCGAACTGGCTGAGTCATCCGAGAACGTGTCGTCGTTCACCGTGAGCCCAGCGCCGTTGTAGAAGATTGCCCCACCGTCACCACTGACGGAGTCACCGACGAATGTGTCGTTGTCCGCGACGAGCGGGCCGGATGCTTCAAAGATTGCCCCGCCGTCACCACCGGCTGAGTCATCCGAAAACGTGTCGTTATCTACGGTGACGGTTCCGCCGTTAGTAAAGATCCCTCCGGCATTACCCATGCCGTTCTCCGAGTCATCGGCGAATGTGTCGTTGTACGCCGTGAAGGTACCATCGATGTTACCCACCGCTCCGCCGAGGCCATCACTCTCCGAGTCGTTCGAAAATGTGTCGCCGTCGGTAGCAGTTGTGCCCTCAAGGTTGAGGACTGCCCCGCCACTACCATTGCTGTCCGAGTCACTTGTGAATATGTCATTGTTCAGGGTCAGCGCGCCACTTTCATTGTCAACGCCGCCACCACCGGCGCTTGTTGAGTCATTACCGTCTTCGATGGTGAGGTTCGACATCGATACCGTATCGGCATCGATCGTAAAGACCGTGTTCGAGTTACCGCCGCTCACCGCAGTCTCGCCTGAACCGTTGCCAACGATGGCGAGCGTGACGCCAGTCGTGCTGTTGTCGATCGCGGTGTCGCTCGACTCGTAGGGAGACAACGACGAACCAAACGCGATGGCGTCGTTGTCGTTGCTTGAGGTGTCCGCATTGAACGCAGAGATTGCGTTGTCAATACCGCAGTCGACATTCGACATTGTCGTGCAGTCGCTCACTGATGTGTTGTCACTTGTCGAATTGACGTAAAACGTGACTCCGGTGGTGGCCCCCGCCCCTGTTGCGAAGGACACGGTACCGGCCGCCGCGACGAACAGGGTCAACGTCACCCCCACAATGATTCCGGTGAAGCGGCGCACGAAAGTACTCCTAGAGTTAACAGTCCGCAACCGGACTCCGACACACTGACGCTACTTGTGTCACTGGGGAAACGGGCTCATGCGGGCCAATTTCAATTGATTGGCCCTCGTCACAACTTCCAACTCCGAGCCGGGCGCCTTCGAGTGCTTACGACTTTTCCTCAAACGACAAGCGCGGTACCGTGTGGCGTGAGCATGTTTCGTAAACAGAGACGGGTGCCGGCCGATCTTCTCGAAGACAGCGTGGAGAACCGCGAGGACGGGTCGCGAGGAAGTGCGGCGTCGAAGTGGGCCCGCTATCTTCGAATCTCTCGAGACCGCGATGCGTCTGCCGACTCGCTCTTCACCGAAGGACTTCGAGCAAGCGCCGACGTCGAGGACGACGGCGCCGAAATTCAACTGATCGACGACGAACGGCGGCGAGACGAGAGTTGACCGCTTGAACTTCATGAGATGTGTGCACTGCACTGTGGACTGTCAAGATGCCCAAGGAACGTCCGCCTCCGCGAAGAACGCGTCCGTAAACACGACGTCCGTCCTATCTTTCATTCTTCCGAGATAGCCGAGCCGGTGAAGAATCAGTAACTCGAGATAACGGATCGATAGTTGAAGACATTGAAGTTGTGAAGTGGGCGAGGAAAATCGCTCGTCGAGCTCGGGATGAATGACGCTATTTCGAAAGCCAGTGATGGCTTCGGGACCGTCAATCTGCCCTGAGTCTCCTTTCGTAGGTTCCGAGCGAAGTACCTCGAGCGTCTCGGGGATCACGGGAGATATTTTTGCGTCCTTCAAGGCGCATCGAAGCCGACCTGCGGCATTGTGCCCATCTCCTGGCAAGACGTCACCGTGGCAATCCAGCCACGAAGCAAGTTCCAAACCTGCTTGAGCCATAACGAGGATCGCGCCCGTGTGTTCGTTGTGTTGACTCTGGTTGTACAAGTCGATCAGTCGATGAACGGACTCTCGGTCATCACTCGCATCAAGGTTGTGCAGGCTTTGAAAGATCACGCCGAGGGAATTGGTCACCGTGGTGTCATCGAGATTGGCGGGAAGCCAACTCTTGGGCCCGGTCCAGGACTGCACGGTTCGGGGCTGCCAGAGTTCCCACTGAACCGCTCTGTCCTGCATGCCACGCAGGAGAATCGGAGCGGTACGCTCCCCCCGCAGCAGAGAGAGCCACCACGTGAGCGTCTCCGCCAACTGCCTCGCCTCTTCAATTTCCATGAGCTTGGCGTCGACTCTTCGAGCGCAACCCACGTGAGTGATGGCGAAGCCGCCTTCGCCAGCCAATCTCCGGAACACGCTTCGCGCTTCCGCTACCGCATCGATCACGATTTCGTACTCGTCACTGAGAACGAGCAGACGATCGGTCATCTCCTCACTTTCGCGACGTATTAAGGAACCCACGTAGCTAGGAAAGTTGGGTACGCAAAATCTCACTTCCCCCACCGGGTTAGCACTACCTCTCAGGAACTCACCGTCGAGATGTCCCCGAAGGCTGCGAACGTCGGGTCGAGCGCTATCGATAGTGCTCGACCAGATGTTCCCCTCACCGTGACCTCCGCTTTCGGGAATTTCGATGTATGCACTCTCCGGTGCCGACAGGGTCGGACCGAGATCCTCGCTCCTTCCAAAAAGTTCGAACACGTATGACTGAAACGGCTCAAACGTGTGACGGATTGCACCTTGGGGGAACTCCGTCTGGCCACGTCTCGTCACCTCAAGGGGTCCCTCGTACAGAGTGTGCGTCAAGCGAGAAAGATCTCCCGCAATCACAAAAGTGAGAGCCTCATCCACTAGGGGGAGAATACCCATTGCCCTCGTCGCACGCTCAAGCCCGGAACGGACGTTGTACGACTCGGGACGTATGGCCCTACTGGGAGGCCGTCTCGCGTCGTAGGTTAAGGCCAATGGCAACAACCTCACCGCGGCGATGGTCCGAGTGACAATCGAGACGCTCACGGGCGAAACGTCGGCCCGATGCTGAACATTTTTCTGGTCGATGACCACGAAGTAGTGCGCCGAGGCGTTCGCGAGCTCCTCGAGAGCGAGGACGACATACGAGTTATCGGAGAAGCCGGCACGCGAGCCGAAGCACTCGTAGAGATTGGCACAGCTCATCCTGACGTCGTGCTGCTCGATGTCCGTCTTCCCGACGGCGACGGCATCGAAATCTGCCGCGAGATTCGGTCCTCATCCCCCGAGATCGCCTGCCTGATGCTGACGTCGTACGCGGACGATGAAGCCTTCCTCGGGGCCGTCGTGGCGGGAGCGTCGGGCTACATTCTCAAGCAGATTCGAGGCAACGATCTGGTAGCGTCGGTGCGGCGCGCGGCGCAGGGCGAGTCGCTACTGGACCCACTTATGGTCGCTAAGGCGCGAGCGCGGCTCGGCCGAGACCTCGACGACGAACGGCTACGACCACTTTCTCCCCAAGAACGACGCATTCTGGAATTGATTGCCGAGGGCATGACGAATCGAGAGATCGCCGAAGCGATGTTTCTCGCCGAGAAGACGGTGCGAAACTATGTCTCGAACCTCCTCATGAAAATGGGCCTAAAACATCGCACGGAGGCGGCTGTTTTTGCCGTGCGCGCCGAGGCACGAAAGCGGACGTCCTTCACCGGACCCGAATAGCGCACGCTCAACGTCACAACTTTCCTGCCTGCGGTGTCGTATCCCGAACGACCGCCTGACGGCATCACTGCACCCCGGAAGTGACGAGACTTGTTTTGGAGTCGCATTGCACGTTCAGAGTGACGAATCACTGACATATGTCCCTATCGAGGAACGTGGCCCCAACGCCAAGATGACTCTGAGGCCCACTCGGGCCAGAAAGGAGTGAGTGTCATGGAAAACATTCGTGAACTTCTCGGAGAACCATCTGCAGTGACGACACCAAAGATCCTGACCTGGGTGCAGCGTTCTAAGATTCTGGCGCTTGGTTGGACGGCCATGAGGGTATGGCTCGGCATCATGTGGATTGAGGCAGGTGCTGCCAAATTGTGGGGGGCTGAAAATCCCGCGTTCCTTCACAACAACGGAGCCGGCGTCGCTGGTTTCGCCAGCCACGGGGTACCCGCCTATAGCTGGTGGGGTTCCTTCATGCACAGCTTTGTTGTGCCGAACTCTGGATGGATCGGCGTACTCGTCGCGCTCAGTGAGTTCTCCATCGGCGTGGCCCTTGCACTAGGGCTATTCACGAGATTTGCCGCGCTGGGCAGTTTGGCGCTCCTGTTCACGTACGTGATGTCGGGAACGGCCAGCGTGTGTGCGTTCTACGCCCTCTTCGCCATTGTCATTCTGGCCACGTGGAGGACGTCAAGTTGGATCGGCATTGACGGAGTGATCTACGGCTACCGCCAGCGTCACGCGAAGACTGCTTCAGCGACTGACTCGACTGGTGACGGTGGTTCCGCCCAAAGGGACGAGACGACAACTTCACCCCGCGTCGCGGCAGTCAACGGCGTGCTCGCTCCTACCAAGGAATCGGTCACGGTCAGTTAGCAACCACACGCTCAGAAACACCCGCGATCGAAAGATCGCGGGTGTTTTGCGATCGGGCAGTCATTCCACTAAGGGAACTCGCCACTCCACGGTGGTACCCCTCGGCACTCGCGCCGCGACCGTACACTCTCCGCCGAGGCTTTCTGCCCTCGTCACCATGTTGCGAATGCCACTGCCCGCACTAGGACTATCACTGATGCCGTCGCCGTCGTCATTTAGTGACAACGTCAGCCACTGTTCGTCGACGGTCACGACTACTTCGACTCTGGACGCGTGAGCGTGCCGGCCCACGTTAGACAGACCCTCGCTAAAGACGTGAAGAAGATGCTCGCTCACGAACTCGGGAACTACGAAGTCGATCGGACCGACAAAGGCGATACGCGGCAACACACCGAGATCGTGATGATACCTATCAGCAACTCTCAACATCTCCTCGCGTAAACCAGATGCCACCTCACTGCGACCAGGTAGTCGAAAGATCGTGTTGCGAATCTGGCGGATGACGTCGTCCAGTCCTTCCACGACGCTCGAGATCCGATCGCCGGTCGGTCCCGTCAGCGACGAACCCGCGGCCTGCAATGACATTCCCAACGCGAACAACTCTTGAATCACTGAGTCGTGAAGATCTCGCGCAATGCGCTCATCCTCCGCCACGATGTTGAGCCGATCGATCTCCAGTCGAGCTGACCCCATCTCGACGGCGGTCGCGGCGGCCCCGGCAAACACTTCGGCGAAGGCGACGTCGATTGGTTGGTAGGGCGGGCGGCGGCGCCGTCGCCCGAGTACGAGGGTGCCCAGACGACGATCGTTCGCGATGAAGGGCACATACAGTCCAGGACCAAGGTCGAGGACCACCACCCCTTGTGGCACGTTGTCCGCACTCGAGAGATCGGCGATCACGTCGGGGTTACCGGATCGCATGGCCTCGGCCGATCGGCTGGTGTCCGCCGACAGCGTGACGCCCAATAAGAGCTCTGTACCGATCCCGTCGACCGACACGATCTCCATCTCGGTGGCGCTCGGCATGACAATCCATGCGGCGTCAGAACTACACAGCAGCCGAGCGCTCTTGGCGACGAGCGGCAGAATCTCGCGTACCTGCTCTCCCGCGAGTAGCCGCTTGGTGATCTCGTTCATCGCGTGGAGACGGTCGAGCTCTCGGCGACGCTCGGTCGCATCGCGAACGAACGCCGCTACGTAGGTTTCGCCACCGAGAAATACGGGCGTGAGACTCACGTCAATGGGCAGCTCCACGCCATCTCGTCGACGCGCGGCGAGATCCAGACCCACGCCCATCTCTCGCGGGTGCGGTTCGTCGAAGTATCGTCGCAAGTGGTCTCGGTGCCGATCTCGTCGACTGTCGGGAACCAAGAGCTCGAGTGGCTGACCGATGAGCTCTTCGGACGAATACCCCAACAGTTCGGCCACCGCGGGGCTGCTGAACACGATGCGGTACAACGCGTCAACCACAATCACAGCGTCAGGACTCGCCGAAATTATCTCGCCGAGCAACGTGTTCGCCTCGAAATCAGCCATGATCTCGGGAAAATCGCCCACACGACTCACTATCGACCTTCCTCTTCGCACCTGCTGTATTTTCGAAGGCTACGGCATAACTTGGGTCTCAGTTTTGGGCCACGTCGAAGCAGAATTTTGCACTACTCCCAGATGGAGAGGCCGGACCCTGCGTCGAAGAACTCCGATTTCTCGCGAGACCCGGAAGCTAAAACAAGCGCCAGCGTTCACTTTGAAGCGAGTCCAGCACTCACACGGGATGACCATGAATGCACTCGATCAAAACCCACCCATGAGTCAGTCGCTGATAGCAACCCCTGTCTCGACGTCGAAAAATTCCAGTCGCTCCGTTGAAAATTCGAACCGCACGGTGTCGCCCACCAGGACTTTATGGCGAGGTTCGATGCGCGCTACGAATGAGACTTCTTCGTCGTCGTCCGCGGAACTGTCCATCTCGACGGTGCTGACCGCTGGTCCGCCCTCGGCGCGCACCATGAGAACGTCGGTCTGAAAGTGAATCAGCAACTCAGAGCCAAGCGCTTCCACCAGTTCGACTTTGCCCGCGATGGAGGCCCTATGGGTTTCGGTCGTCCCAATGGAGAGATCCTCGGGTCGGATGCCGATGACCAGCGGTCGTCCCACGAAACGCTTGAGACCTGGCTTCGTGCGCAGTACATCCTCGGACAGAGTGAACTCCTGGAGGCCTAACTTCGCTGTCACCGCGTCATGCAAGAGCTGGCCTTCGAAGAGATTCATCGCGGGCGAACCGATAAATCCAGCGACGAATATATTTGCCGGTCGGTCGTATAGCACCTGCGGGGCATCACACTGTTGCAGCACACCAGAGCGCAGCACCGCAACGCGGTGACCCAACGTCATGGCTTCCGTTTGGTCGTGGGTCACATAGAGCGCGGCTACGCCAATACGCCTTTGAACTCTCGCCACTTCGGCGCGCATCTGTACGCGAAGCTTCGCGTCAAGGTTCGACAGAGGTTCGTCCATCAGGAACGCCTTGGGCTCCCTCACGATGGCGCGACCCATCGCGACTCGTTGACGTTGACCACCCGAGAGTTGGGTTGGCTTTTGGCCCAACCAATCGGTGATCCCCAGGACCTTCGCTGCAGCCTTGACCTTTTGATCGATCTCCACCTTCGACAACTTTTTCATTCGCAGCGCAAAGCCGATGTTCTGCGCCACATTCATGTTGGGATAGAGGGCGTAGCTCTGAAAAATCATCGCAATGTCACGATCCTTGGGCGTAACGTCATTCATCACCTCCCCGCCAATGCGCACGGTTCCTGATGTCACCGATTCCAATCCAGCAACCATTCTGAGGACCGTTGTCTTGCCGCACCCCGACGGACCAACGACCACCATGAGCTCGCCATCATCGATGTTGAGGTCCAGCCCTCTAATCGCTTCGTACCCGTTCGGATAGACCTTGCTAACGCCCTCCAGGTTTATTGAGGCCATTACGTTCTCTCCCGACTGTGTCCTCGACCTTGATCGACTACCGATTCTTGTTGCATGGCGATCACGATCGCTCGAATTCGTTCGCTATTTTTAACCGCGACCATGACTGACCGTGACGTAAAGAAGAGAATTTTCAAACACGGGGTTCCTTCGTGAGCCGCAGCACTGACCAACCTTCTACGAGTGGAAGATCCATCTCTAGGGCGCGGCCCTGACGATGCGAGACGATGGTTGCCTCAACTCGAAAGAAGCGATCATCTCTGCCGCCGAGCACCGCTGCATCGACACGCCACGTGTCGGGGTGATCCAGCAGAACGCGAATCCTCACGCTAGGAATCTTCCCCGCCCCAGTTGACTCTGACCACTTCGCGTTCTTACTTCCGGTGAGATCGACTACGCCAATACTGACTATCTCTTCGCCGTGATTGACGCGAGCGAAGAGACTTCCCCCCTCGGGCTCCGGCCTCACGGGAGCGTCCGCCAAAATCGCCACCGAGCCGTTCTCATCTCCGATCTCGTACCAACTGGTGTCTTCGCCTTCGCTGAACAGGTCTCGGCAACGGAGCGAAAAACGCCGCCAAGCTAGGACCTTCAGTGCCTCGGCGTCCGACAGACTCGCGTGCTTTGGGTAGTACGGATCGCAGAGGGCCGCGCGCGCATCTCCGTACATGAGCGAACTACCGCCAAGGCAGGTCACGATGGCTTCGGTACAGACGACAGTGCGCAGGGCGCTCTCTCGCTCGTCGCTACTGATCGGAGTGTTGGGAGCATCGATGCCCCACACAGGCGGGTAGCAGGCGATCGAACCGCGGAGCAGAGGGTCACGCGTGCGAAAGTTGCCCACTAGACCCGCCCTGCCCGAACTTCGGTCCAAGAGCCCCTCGAAGTGCCTCCAGCTGTCGTTCGGCGTCCACACCTCGCAGTAGCGAAACGTCGACCCTTCGGGCAGGCGAGCCGCCGAAGGAACGCCGTTCACCTGATTAAAGCTGATCAGATCGGAGGGCCGCCGGGCTCGAAGGTATATCAGAAAGGATTCGTAGGCGGCGCGAAGATCGACGGGGCGTCCGTCGGCGTCGTTCGACACGCGCGGGTACCCGTACGTGTCGACGTGAAGTCCGTCAAATCCGACGGCGTCCATCGCCGATCCGTATGACGCAGCAAAGTGTTGTTGCCACTCTTCGTTGCCGGGATTGGCCAGCACGATCTGATCTAGGAATCGGATCGCCTGCCCGTCGTCCTCGTACAGGAGCATGTCAGGATGCTCGGAGGCAAACTTGTTGCCCACCGCGTAAATGGGCGCATACGCATGCGACACCGCTCCCAGATCGTGGAGTCCCGAAGCCAGAGCGCGTAACGCTTCGAATGAAACCGGGCGATTCGACGGATCCTTCCAGCCGCTGGTGGCTCCCAGTGGCTCGGTGTAACTTGCCATCCAGTCATAAATTTGGACGACCGTCGAACGCAACGCTCGATGCCACGAAAGCACGTCCCCAATGTCGTCGAGACCGAAGGACGTCGCAAACCCGTGCACGGGACGCTCGCCTTGATGTCGGCCGACCGTGGTGAATTCCTCGGCGATGAGTTCACCATCCGCATCGAGCGATTCGACGCAATAAGTTCCAGAGTCGAGTAACGCAAACGTCGCCGTCTCGCCCACTGTTGCCTCGACCGCCCTCCCCGAAGCCGTGCGGGCCAACACCCGTGCAGTTCGTTGCGGTAATGCCGAGATCTCAATCACCTCGTTCACTCGATAAAACGAGCGCAGGTCCTTGAAAACGTCCGCTAACTCGACGTTGGCCCTCACATCAACTTCCTTCCCGATTCACATCGATTGACGGTGTCGACGGCGTTTGCCTGCCCCCATGATCCTTGTTGACGTATTCCCATCGCGCTATCGAATCGCTCCAAGGGATACTCCAGAACGGAACCACTTCAATGAAATGAGGAACACGACGACGACCGGAACCGTGGCGATCACTGAGGCCGCAAAGAACGGGCCCCAGGCGACGGTGTGCACGCCGATGAAGTCGGCCAAACCGACAGGCAGCGTGTAGTTGTTCGATGAGCTGATCATCGTCACCGCTATCGGGAACTCATCCCACGCTGCGCTAAAGATGAACATCGACACGACCGCAAGTGCTGGGAGCGAAAGCGGCGCGATGAGATTCCAGAGCACTCGAAGCGTTCCCGCTCCGTCCATCCGAATCGACTCTTCGTACTCGCGAGGAATTGCCTCGAAAAATCCTCGCAAAAGGAAAATCGTGAACGGCAGATTCGACGAGACGTACAAGAGAACCAGGCCAGTAAGAGAATTCAAGAGATGCAGACGATCCATCAGCAGGAACTGGGGAATGAGTAGCAAAAGATTGGGCACGGCGAGGCTCGCCAGAAAAACATAGAAGATTGTCTGCTTCAGTGGGAACGTGTAGCGAGCAAAGGCGAAGGCCGCCAGCGAAGCGAACACCACCGTGATCGCCACCGTGGCTAGGGCGACCATGAGACTGTTGAGGAAATAGCGGCTGAAGCTATTCTCCGTCCAGGCCTGCACGTAATTCTGCACTGTCGGATGCGTAGGAATCAGCACTGTCGCCCCGAGCAGTCCGCCGTTGGGTTGAAACGACAGTGACACCATGTACAGCAGTGGGCCGAGCGACGTGATGGCGAGTACGCCAGCAATGATGAGTCGCGGAACATTGCGCTTATGGACGCCGAGAAGTCCGGGACCAGAGTCCACCATCGGCTTGGTCGGTGCAGTCTTCTCCATCGCAAGTGTCACTCTGGGCCCCTATAGATCTTGCCGACGAAGGATACGAATCTCCAGGGCACTAAAGCCAAAGAGCACGACCGCAAGCAACGAGGCGAGCGCGGCCGCGTAGCCAAAGGCGAAGTTGCTGAAGGCCTGTTCGTACATGTACGTCATCAACGACTGGGTCGAGTTATACGGTCCGCCCTTGGTGATCTCAAAAATCTGTGTGAAAACCTGCGCGGCGCCGATGACCAGCAGCACGGTCACGAAGGTAACTGCGCCACGCATAGAGGGGAGAACGACGTGACGCCAAACCTTGAATTCGCTAGCACCGTCAATTCGCGCCGATTCCAGAAGTTGCCGCGGAATGCCATCAAGCGCCGCGAGGAAGATGATGAACGACCATCCAACGCCCTTCCAGATACTCAGCAACCAGATGACCCCGTTGGCGGTCCAGGTTTCAGCAGTCCAATCGATGCTGACGGTGTGACCGACAAAGAGCCCCACAATGGCATTCGCCGCGCCACCTTGCGAGGCGAAGAGATAAGAGAAGACCCAACTCACGACGACCCACGACGTGACGACAGGAATGTACACGGCCGCGCGCCAAAACATGGATGCGGGAAGACGGTCCGTGAGAGTGGCAGCGGCGAAGAGACCAATCGCCATCTGGATGGGAACCGTAATAACGATGAAGAGAAAGGAGTTGAACGCGGCGGTACGAATGACTGGATCATGGAAAATGGCGGTGTAGTTCGACCAACCAAGAAATGGATTGTTGGCGCCGGGAAAGATATGCCAGTCGTAGAAACTGATATCGAACTGACGAAAGATCGGATACACGGTGAAGATCAGGTAGATCAGAATCGCCGGAGCGAGGAGTACGTACGGCGTCACGAATCGACGTGTGCCCCGAAGACGCTTACGGTGGCGCGAAACGGCACCCGGCGGAGATTCCGCCGGGTGCCGCTCGAAGCCTTCTACTACTGTCATCCCGCCGGTTTTAGAGCGGCGTTCGCATCTTGAGTCGCAGTCTTAAGCCCCGCGTCAACAGTGACCTTCCCTGCGAGCATCTCTGCGAGCTCGTTGGAGAAGTCAGTGTCGAGGGTGCCATAGCCTTGGTTCACTGGACGAGCTCGGGCCGTCAAGAGCGCTTGAGCGAATATCTTGAGCGCCGGATTTTCGGTCGTCTCATCGGCTGCAAGGTTCTTGTACGGCGTCATGTCCCCAGCGTCGGCCATTGACAACTGCGCAAATGGCGACTCGAGGAACTTGACAAACTTGATGGTCGCAGCCATCTGCGGAGCGTGCTTTGCGATGACGAGGTCCTCACCCCCCACGACAGAGACGGATCCGCCGGGTCCCGTGGGAATTAGTCCCGTGGTGTAGCCGGTAAAGTTAGCGTCCTTGTACGTCGTCGTTGCCCACGGTCCGTCCATGTACATGGCGTATTGGCCAACTGGGAATCCGGTCTCTCCGCTGATGGAACCAGAGCCACCGGCCATGTCACTGCCGATAACACCGGTCGTGTCCAGAGTAACGAGTTGTTGAACAGCCGCCTCCGTCGCCGCAGAGTCCATGTAGCCAGTCGCCGTCGTCCATTTCGGATTCGTGAAGTTTCCACCGTCGGTCGACACAAAGGGGCCAACGTTCCAGATGTCGGTGCTGTCAACTCCCAAACCGTGCTGACCCTTGGACGGGATTGTCAAAGTCTTCGCGTCAGCGATCATCTGGCTCCAGGTTGTCGGAATGCTGAGGTCCGCCGCCGCAAAGTCCGCCGTGTTATAGAACATGACCTGCGTATTGGTGTCGTCTGGCACGCCATAGTAACCACCCTTGTACAGATTCGTTGACAAGGGACCGGGATCGAGATTCTTTTTCATCGCGGCGAACCACGGCTGCTTGGACGTTTCGAGCAGCGTCCCCTCTGACGCGAGCTGCGACACCCAAGCGATGTCCGAACGCATCAAGTCTGGTGGATCTCCGGCAGCCGATGACGCAATCCACTTTTGCAACAGCGCCGCATAGGGAAGTGTGTCATCTTTTACTTTGATGCCCGGATTTTGGGACTCGAACGCCGGAATGACGATGCCATTCATCACGGGTGTCTCCGTCACGTCGTTGTACGCATTCCAAAAGGTAACTGTCACTGTCTTCTTTGTAGCCGCGCCAGCGTTCGACACGGCCGCCGTCACCCCGGTCGCCAAGAGCGCCAGGGAGGCACACACCACCACAGCGCTCCGGGCGGGGCGACTCCTTCGTAATCTATTCAAACTCATTGCTTTCCCTGCTCCTGCTAGGTCGATCGCCGGGTCCGTCCCGACGCGATTTCGATTGGTCCACACGTCGCCGCGTGGGAACTCGCTCCTCCTCCTTCATCCCGTGGCTCTCGCCACTCCCCCTGGGCGTGTCACACGGACCCCCCAATACGTCCGGGATCGTTCTCCGCTGTGAGCGGCGACCCCTCGCCCCTTATCCCCCGTGTGGCGTGGTCGACCGTGTCTGTCGCGCCACTCGCGGCCCCTTCAGCGGTCAGCGTCAAGGCCAACCACACGAACATTGCGTGCGACCAGGTGAGGTTCTGAGCCGGTATGCCCCACAGGTCCACCCACTCCGCGTAGTGAGCCGGATCGCGCAGTTCTCCAAAGAACTGCTCGCCCAATCGACCCCCGTCGAAGCGATCAATGATCCATTCGGCCAGGTTCACCGCACCTTGTAAATTGCCGATCGCCGCGCGGTGAAGACCCAGGGATGCCGTCAAGATGGGCCACGCACCACTGCCGAAGTACACGTCCGTGGGGTAGCGACGAATGCCGCCCTCCAGTGAGAGGACCCGTGCGATCTCGTCCGCCGTCGCGACCATGCGCGGATCGTCGGCCGAAACCAGACCGAAGGGCACCGCGAGCCATAGTGTGCTCGCATCCACGTCAGACTCTCCGCTCGACTTGACGAAACGGTCCTGATGAATGGCTCGCGTAAGCGCGTACTCGCGAACCTCCTCTGCGCGTTCGGCGAGGTCGTTTCGTACCAGCAAGCGGGCCGCCTCGGTGAGACCTCCGTACACGCAGGCCAACGTCGACGTATGGATTTGCATACCCCGCTCTTCCCAGACGTCGTAGCAAGGAGAGAGAGCGAGGGCCGACACGTACTCGGCGACACGCTGCACGCTATCGAGAAAGTCGTGAGGAACTTTGGTCTCACCACGATTCGCGAGGTGACGACCGAGCGCCCAGAGCCACGTGCCGTATCCGTCGATTTGAAAGTTGGGCCAGTCGTCGTGCGCGTGCACATCGTCGAGCGAGAACCGCGCCGGTGGCATGAGGGCCACGTCGATCGGCTCGCCGCGACGAGCTCGCCGCGTCGCGTCATCGATCGGCCCTGCGATTGCGCGCACCGTGCGGTTCACCCAATCGTGATAGCGCCCCGCGGCCTCGACTTCACCCGCCGCATCCAACGCGTGGGCAATGAAGGATCCGTCGCGCAACCAGCAATAGTGGTACTGCGAGAAGTCGCGCGACGCGATGATGGCGCCGTCGTCAAGCTGGTTGCGCAAAATCGCCTCCACGCTCGTTCGAATGAGCGGTTGGAATCGGTCGTTGACGTCCGAGACGGTCGCCGATTCACTCATGCCGACACCCGATGCCAGATGGCTTCGCTGCTCTCGTCCGCGCCCGGGAGGCTGAATGACTCACGAAGCACCTGGGTCGCCGCCCCCACGGCCCAGGCCTCGTCACCCCACTGTTGAATCCTGATATCGACGTGGCGCCCGACGTCGGCGAAGGTCTGCTCGCGAACTGCGCTCACGATCGGATCGATGAAGGTAGGACCAAAGGCCGTTCCTTCACCGCAGATTACGAGCATCTCGGGGTTCAACAGCGTGATCACGTTGGCGATGGCGAGTCCGATCCGTCGTCCCGCACCCTCCACGACTTCAAGCGCCGTCGCGTCGCCCATTTCGATGAGCAGGAGCATCTCCTCGCGAGAGACGTCGTGTCCCTTGTGCTCGCTGAGACGCCGGCGAAGGGCCGCTTCTCCCACGAAGGACTCGAGGCATCCAAATCGCCCACACTCACAACGAGGACCAGCCGGATCCACAATCATGTGGCCGAACTCTCCCGACCCTCCGCGCGCTCCGCGGTAGAGAGAGCGATCGATCACGATACCCAGACCCACGCCACGTCCCACACTGAGCGTGACAAAATCGCGAACGGCCTGCGCTTCACCGGACCACTTTTCGGCGACGGCCAGAGTGTTGACGTCGTTGTCGACCCAGACCGGAAGATGAAGTCGCTGGCGCAGCGGCTCAGCCAATTCAACATCGCGCCAGTGCAGCAAGTGGGAAAACTGACATGTCCCCGTCGTCGAGTCGATAAGACCAGAGAGACCGATGCCAACTCCGAGCACCTTGGACGCGGGGATGGCAGCATCCGCCAGCACCTGGCGAGTCTCTGACTCGATGGCGTTGAGCGCCGCTTGCGGGTCGCCCACGAGCGGGACGTAGGAGTTGCGACTAGCAACGATGTCGGTGTCCAGGTTGCACACCACCGTGGTCAAGCCATCCCCACGCAACTTGATACCCACGACGTAGCCGGCCTTCGGATCTAGCTGCAAGAGGACCGGCGGGCGACCCCCACTCGAGGGGGCAAGGGCGCTCTCGACGAGGATTCCTTGAAGGATCAACTGCTCGACGATGGCCGAGACGGTGGGAGCGCTGAGCTGACTCTGACGAGCCAGTTCGGCCCGCGAAATCGGGCCAAATCGGCGCACCAACTCGATCAACAGCGAGACGTTTCGGTCACGTACTGAGGATCGGGAGTCGCGCGGCGAGTTGGGGCGCGCCGCGGACTCCCGTCCTTCATTCGGTGCGGAGGGCTGATCAAAGGAAGAAAATCGCTTTGCGCTCATCGACGTATCGAACTCGTCACCAGGCATTTCTCCCCCTCACCGAGATAAGCAAGCAACCGGCCACTTACTTAATCAAGTTAAGATACTAAGTCCCAGATTGTGGTCTGTCAAGTCGGGCACTTAGCGATGCGCGATGTGTAGCACTACGTAGCACTAATTGCTACAATGTTGAATGACCAAGACGATTCCCCAACGAGAGTTGCGGAACGACAACGCTCGAGTCATCGATGCTGTGGCATCAGGCGAGACCTTTGTTGTGACGCGAAATGGTGTTCCGGTAGCCGAGCTTGGGCCCATCCGCAATCCGCTCCGTACTTTCGTGCGCAAAAGCGACCTCGTAGCTATCGCCGCGCACGGTCCGCACATCGACTTTGAGCAGTTTCGTTCTGATCTCGATCACGCCGTGGATCAGAGCCTCTAGGTGTCCGAGGGACTACTTGATACTTCGGTGATTATTGACTGGGACGACCCCGCCGTTGCCGCCGCGCTCCCGGACCAAGCCGCGATCTGCACCATCACGCTGGCCGAGTTGACGATCGGGCCTCGGCTGGCTTCAACACGCGAAGAGGCATCACGGCGACAGGCTCGACTCCAACAAGTTGAGGCAACCTTCGACCCGATACCTTTCGACGTCAGCGCGGCTCGGAGCTATGGCCAGGTAGTCGCGGCCGTCACCGAGAAGGGTCGTTCTCATCGCCCTCGCCTAGCGGACTTACTCATCGCCGCAACCGCTCACGCCAGTGGGATCGCTCTATATACCCGCAATCCTCGCGACATCGCTGGCCTGGAAAGGCTCATAGAGATCATCGCCATTTGATTTCACCGGAGTTTGCGGACCCGTCCATCTGATTGGATCATTCGCGCTACATCTATAATGGATGCCCCGATCACGAGTTCATCGGCACGGAACCAGCACTTTCACCGCGAGCTCGGTGGGTTTGTTTGGTGGCGCGTGCCGCCTTGACGGAAGGATAAGACGTGACGGAAACAACTTTGACGTTGCCACTACTGCCTCTCAAGTCCGGAGTTGTACTCCCCGGCATGGTTTTTACGATGGCCCTCGAATCGGACGAGGCCCGTGCGGCCGTTGAGGCCGCGCGATCGGCGGGCGGACGACTACTGCTCGTTCCCCACATTGAAGGTCGTTACTCCAGTGTCGGCGTGATCGCCGAGGTGACCGACGAGGGCGCCCTACCAGGGGGTTTACCCGCTGTCGCCGTGACTGGGGTGCAACGTGCCTCGATCGGCACGGGCGTGCCCGGAACCGGTGCCGCCCTGTGGGTGGAAGCCGAACCCGTGAGCGACGGTGAGCCAACCCCTAGCGTCACGGAACTCGCGCGTGAGTACCGCGCGGTGCTCGAGAACATCTTGCTCAGCCGCGGTGCACGCCAGGTGGCCGCGCAGTTGCGCGAGATCACTGAGCCCGGCCAACTGGCCGACGTCTCGGGCTACTCGCCGGACCTCTCGCTCTCCCAAAAGGTGCGGGTGCTTGAGACGACCAACGTCGAAGAGCGTCTGCGTCTCGTGCTCGGATGGGCGCGCGACACCCTCGCCGACCTCACGTTGCGTGAACGCATCAAGACCGACGTGGAAGAGGGCATGGAAAAGACCCAGCGCGAGTTCTTGTTGCGCCGTCAACTCGAAGCCATCAAGAAGGAACTCGGTCAAATGAGCGATGGTGACGAGTCGGATCCCGATGACTACCGCACCAAGATCGAAGGGCGCGACCTGCCGGAGAACGTGCGCACCGCCGTCGTGCGCGAGATCGACAAGCTCGAGCGCACCAGCGACCAGAGCCCCGAGACGGGCTGGATTCGCACGTGGCTCGACACGGTCTTGGAACTGCCGTGGGGCGTGGAGTCAGACGACAATCTCGACGTCAACGAAGCCGCCACGATACTCAACAGCGATCACGATGGCCTCGAAGATGTCAAGGAACGGATCCTGGAGTTCTTGTCGGTGAAGAAGTTGCAGGCCGAGCGCGGGCTCGTGCCCGTGGACGGTCGAGGTTCGGGCGCGATTCTCGCCCTCGTCGGCCCCCCCGGCGTGGGTAAGACCTCGCTCGGTCAGTCGGTAGCCAACGCACTCGGACGCAAGTTCGTGCGCGTGGCACTAGGTGGCGTGCGCGACGAGGCCGAGATCCGCGGGCACCGCCGCACCTACGTGGGAGCCCAGCCGGGACGTTTTGTGCGTGCGCTGCGCGAGGCCGGGACCATGAACCCGGTCATCGTGCTCGACGAGGTCGACAAGGTCGGCTCGGACTTCCGCGGAGACCCTTCCTCGGCCCTGCTCGAGGTCCTCGACCCCGCCCAGAACCACACGTTCCGTGACCACTATTTGGAAGTCGACCTTGACCTGTCCCGCGTCATGTTCATCGCGACCGCGAACGTCATCGACACAATTCCCGGGCCGCTGCTCGACCGCATGGAGATCATCCGCCTCGATGGGTACACCGAGAACGAGAAGATCTCGATTGCCCGGCACCACCTGGTCGGTCGTCAACTCGAGCGCGCGGCACTACGTGAGGATGAAGTCGAGATCAGCGACGGCGCACTGCGCGCGATCGCGGCCGACTACACCCGCGAAGCGGGCGTTCGCTCTTTGGAACGCGAGATCGGTCGACTCCTGCGCAAGGTGGCGACGAAGTTGGCCTCGGGCGAACTCGAAGCGCCGGTCGTCGTGAACGACAGCGACGTGGTCGGGTGGCTCGGTCGAGCGCGGTTCTACTTTGAGCCCGCCGATCGCACCAGCGTGCCCGGCGTCGCCACCGGCCTCGCGGTGACCGGAGCGGGCGGCGACGTCCTCTTCGTCGAAGCGAGTGTGTCGGAAGGTCGCGAGGGACTCACCCTCACGGGACAACTCGGTGACGTGATGAAGGAGTCGGCGGAGATCGCCATGTCCTACGTCAGGTCGCACGCCAGCGAACTCGGCATTGACTCGTCGTCCTTCACCGGCCGGCGTTTTCACCTGCACGTCCCGGCGGGTGCCGTTCCCAAGGACGGACCGTCGGCGGGAGTCACCATGACCACCGCGCTCGTGAGTCTTTTGCGCGGCGACGCGGTGCGACCGATCGTGGGAATGACGGGGGAAGTCACACTGCAAGGTCGCGTCTTGCCGATCGGCGGCGTGAAGCAGAAGGTTCTCGCCGCGCACCGCGCGGGGCTGCGAGAAGTGGTCCTGCCGGAGCGCAACGGACCGGACCTCGAAGACGTTCCTGAAGAGGTCCGTGCCGAGATGACCTTCCACCTCGCTGGACAAGTGAGCGACGTCTTACACGCTGCTCTCACCTCGCGTCACGAGGTCAGTGCCGCGGCCTAAGGATCAGGAGAGCGTGCGTTCGAGCACCGCGATGCTCGAACGCAACGAGTCCACGTCGGCGTAGGCGAGAAGCCAAACTCCTCGCAGTCGGTAAGAAAGCTCAAGCGTTCCGAGTGATCGTCGCAGACGGCGTCAAAGTCGTGCCAGGCGAGATCGGACAACTCGGCGTCCCAGGTGGTCACCGGTTTCGGACCCGCACGCGCGCGCTCAATAAGTTCCGAGAGTAGTAAGCGACCCGTGTGTCCATGGGGCGCGAACCGAAGCTGGATCTCATCGCCGTCGACGCTGGCGAAGTTCACTCGCGGGTCGAGAGCCAGATCCACCACTTCGTAGAGTCGCTGGCCGCTCGGGTGGCGACACTGCGAACAAGAGCACTGATCGCGCAGCCACACCGCGGGAACTTCGTATCTCGTGCCGTCGCCGGTCTCGACGTGAAGCAAGCGACCACCATCGAATGGGGCCACGTCTCGCGCGCAGTGAGGCCGCGCGAGAAGTTCGCCCGTCGTCACCCGTTAACGGTGACGCCTGTAAGTTGCGACTGCGTGACCACGCCGGGGGTTTGGGGCAACAGTTCAGCAACAACGCTGCGACACGTTTCGCGGGAGAGTTGAGCGCCACTCAACTGCTGGACCTCGGGACAGAGAACGTCGTGTTGTTTGTGGCCAGTACGACGGAGTAGGACAGCTACGAAAACTGCGGCTGCCAGCGCCGCGACCGCCGCGCAGAGCAAACCGCGATGAATGCCCTCGACGAAGGCGTCGCGCGCACTGGTCCCGGTCGCTCCACCGGCGTGGATCGCGATCGCAAAGGAGGCTCGCGCTTGCTTCACGACGGCAGCGGGCGCGCCCGGTAGCGAGAGACTCGAGCGATAGGTGGCTGTCACGATGCTGCCGATGACCGCCGTGCCCAGGGCCCCTCCCACTTCGCGCGAGAGGTCGTTCAGAGCCGAGCCCACTCCCTGCTGGCTCTGGGGTAGCGCCTGAGTGATCGCCGAAGTGGCCGGCGTCATCGCGGCCCCCATCCCGACACCGAGGGGCACGAGTCCCATCAGGAACAGCCCATAGGAACTACTAGTCCCGACTCTCGACATGATGAGGAGTCCGACGGCCACCAAAACCAGACCGCTCACGCAGACTCGACGAGACCCGAAGCGAGCCACCAACCGTGGGGTCACCCGCGCGGTGGGCATCATCGTGCCCGACAGGGGAAGCACCGAGACGGCCGCGAGCAGGGGCGAGTATCCCCGCACTCCCTCGAGGTATTGGAGCGACACAAAAGTGAAGCCGAAGAACGCAAAGAACTGGATGCAGATCGACAAACTCCCCGCAGCAAGGTTTCGATTCGCAAAGAGCCGAGGGTCTAACAGCGGATGGCGTTGACACCGCTCAAAGGCCACGAAGCCGATCAGTATCGCCAGACCCCCACCAGCGCCGACGATCGTTCGTGCGCTCAGCCAGCCGGCGTCGGGCGCCTCGATGATGCTAAAGACCAGAGCGACCAGACCGACGGTGGCAATGAGCGCCCCGACCTTATCGATGGGCGGCGCGTCGCGTTCTGAGGACTCGGGCACATAGCGAAGAGTGCCAGCGAGCGCCACCACCGCAAGGACCACGTTCACCGCAAAAGCCGCCTGCCATGAGAACCACAACAAAAGCACGCCGCTTACCAAGAGTCCCAAAATGGCGCTTCCTCCGGCGACCGCGGCCCAGATGCCGACCGCCTGAGTCCGCTGGGCGGGAGGCAGCGTTCCGGTGATGGTCGACAAGGTCGCGGGCATGACGAGCGACGCACCGAGTCCAATCAACCCCCGCAAGACGATGAGCTCGTTGGCTGAGGTCACCAACATGGCCGCCGCCGAAGCGGCGCCAAAAATAGACAACCCTACGATGAGTGCCTTGCGACGCCCGTATCGATCGCCGAGCGCGCCCGACGGAAGCAGCAGAACCGAAAAGACGAGCAGGTAGGCGTCGATAATCCACTCGAGCTGCGTCTGGCTCGCGTGAGTGCTGCGCACGAGGTCCGGAATGGCGACGTTGAGCGAGGCCATGGCGGCCGAGACCGTGCCGAGGGCGACGCAAACGACCGCCGTCATCATCGACGTATTGAGCACGGGCCGGATTGAGGACTTCGTAGTCATCACTCTCCTTTAACGAAGGAATATTCGTTTTATCACACTCCCCGACCGAAATCAAGAGTGAATATTCGTTTTTGTAGTAGGGTGTTGAGGTGCCCCGCATTTCCGATGAGCAGAGAGAGGTGCGTCGCTCTCAGATCCTCGAAGCGGCGCGAGCGTGCGTCCTCGAACACGGACTCGAGGCGGTGTCGATGGAGATGATCGTTGCGCGCTCAGGTCTCTCGACCGGCGCCGTCTACGGCTACTTCAGGGGCAAAGACGACATCATCAACGCGGTGGTCAGCGAGGGAACCGCACAGCTCGGCCGAGAACTCAGTCCCATTTTGACCAATCCCACCCCACCCGCGCCGCCAGAGTTTCTCGAGTCGCTCTTGCGCACGATCGTCGAGTTCAGCACGCGCGAGCGTGGTGCTGATCGGCTTCTCGTGTCGATTCACGGCTGGAGCCACTCCCAGAGCAATCCGACGCTCAAGGCATCCACGCGCAGTGACTACCGGCGACTTCGCACAGCCTTCACCCACGTGGCTCGGCGTTGGCAGGACACAGGAGTGCTCAGGCCTTCCGCAGACACCGCCGGGGTAGCCGAACTCCTCATGTCGCTCACGCTCGGTTTCGTAGCCCAACGAGCGCTCATCGGCACGGCGAGCATTCGAGCACATGTCTGCGCTCTAGCCGCACTGTGTGACTCGCCCGGGCGCACCACTTCGTAAGACGCGAGCGTTTGTCTCCTCGCTCGCCTCTGTGTCACCGGGCTCCCCTATCGTGAGGAGAGGTACTCAGAGACGGAGGAACTCATGACCACCCTGAACGATCGCCCGAACACTGCGCTGTTGGTAATTGATGTCCAGAACGGTGTCGTCGCCAGCTCTCACAACCGCGACGATGTCGTAGCGAACATCAACACCTTGGTCCAGAAGGCGCGGGAGAATGATGTACCCGTGATCTGGGTGCAGCACTCCAGCGACGACCTCGTGCGCGACAGCGACGCGTGGCAGTACGTGCCAGAACTCGTACGAAGCGACGACGAGCCGCTCGTCCACAAGCTCTACGGCGACTCCTTTGAAGCAACCGAGCTAGAAGACCTCCTCGCCGAGCGCGGCGTGGGACATCTGGTCGTCTCGGGTGCCCAGACCGATGCGTGCATTCGTTCGACGATGCACGGCGGCTTCACTCGTGGATATGACGTCACGCTGGTCGGGGACGCTCACACGACCGAAGACCTCTCGGAGTACGGCGCACCCACCCCGGACAAGGTGATCGCCCACACCAATCTCTACTGGGAGTGGCAAGAGGCTCCCGGTCGACACGGTGGCGTGACGTCGACGGCCGACCTCGCTTTCTAACACCGCACGCAAAGACGCGGCCAAATCCGTTGCGCCGTCAGGGCGTCAGAAGATTTCGTAACGCGATCTCCCCATGTGAGGACTGCAACTGCAGCAACAACTCACCTCAAGGAGATACTCATGAAAGTACGAAACCCTCTGCGACTCGCGAGCGCTCTCGCGATCGCGACCGCCCTTGGCATCACGATCAGCGCCAGTTCAGGCGCTGCGACACTCCATCACGAACACGGATTCGGATCCCAGTCGGCGCTCTTCGTTGAAACAGATGCGACGTCGGGCAACAGCATCCTCACCTATCAACGCGCGAGCGACGGCACTATTTCCTTTGTCAACCGGTATCAGACCGGCGGCAACGGCGGCACGGCCGCGGGTGCAACCGCTGACCCACTCGCCAGTCAGGACGGGCTCGCACTCGCCAACAATGGATCAGACCTCATCGCCGTCAACGCGGGCAGCAACACGATCAGCGTCTTTGCCGTAAACGGCACGCAACTCCAGCTCCGCCAGCAGATCCCCAGCGGGGGGGAGTTTCCCGACTCCATCGCGACCAGCGGGAACTTCGTCAGCGTTCTCAACGCCGGCGGCGCAGGATCGGTCGCTGAGTTTTCGTGGCGGGGCGATCAACTGGTTCCCGTGTCTGGTCAAGACCGTTCGCTGAACCTGCCTCCCTACACCCCCACCCCTGGTAACAACCCGCCGGACTTTCACCACGGCGCCGGCCAGGTCAGCTACACCCCCAATGGCCGATTCCTCATCGTCACGACCAAGCTCTCGACCAACGCCTACGACGTGTTCTCGGTTGGGTCCAATGGGACGCTCTCCGCGACCCCGACCGTGACGACCTCGGTAAACCCCCTCCCGTTCTCCTTCGTTTTTGACGCCAAGGGCAACGTGGTGGCGACCGAAGCGGGAGCGAGCGCGGTGACGACCTACAAGGTGAACAACAACGGATCGCTCACATCACTGGGCACGGTGGGCGACGGCCAGTCGGCGCTGTGCTGGATCTCGGGAGCCAACGGATACTTCTTTGGCTCGAACGCCGGTAGCGGCAACGTCAGCGTCTTCTCCGAGAACTCATCCGGCGCACCCGTCCTCCTGAGCTCAACGCCGACCCCCGCCCACGCGGGGACGACGGACTCGGTGGTCTCGCCTGACGGTCACTTCCTCTACGTCGAAAGCGGCGGCGCGGGCACGATCGACGCCTTCGCCATCGGGACCGGTGGAGCTCTCACCCCAATCGAGACGCTCTTCAACATTCCCGTGGCCTCCGAGGGCCTGGCCATTAGCTAAGTAGTGCGGCGCTGCTCAGCGGTGCGACGCGCGGAGCTCGAGCGATCGGGTTCCGCGCGTCGTCACGTCGGAGTACTGTTTTCTCCGGTACGTGGACGAGGTGCGCGCACCATGACGCGTTCGTCGGGTACCGCGAATCCGTACTTGGCGTAGAGCCCGTGGGCGTCACTCGTCACGAGCATCCAGCGAAAGTCGCGTCCCGGCCCCTCGTCGATCATGGACTCGAGGATTCGCCGCGATATCCCCCGACCGCGGTGCGCGCGCTCGACGTACATGTCGCCCAGGTAAGCGTCACTGACTCCGTCGGAGGTGGCGCGCGCGAAGCCCACCATCTCGCCGCTACCCACGACGTACGCTCCCACCAGTCGCCAGGCGCTTCGTATCTGGTGCTCGATGTCTTCTCGAGTTCGCCACCGGTTCCAGTACGCCTCGTTCGACATGAACTGCCACACGGCCTCGACGTCAACGCGCCCCGGATCGACGTCGACCTCGTAGCGCCGATCGGACTCACCGCCGAGATCCGTCATCTCTACACGCCGAGGCTTCCCTTGGCGGCACGCTCGAACACGCGAAACGGAAGGATCCGCTTGGCGAGAGTGCCGATGCGTTCGTCGAACTTGCCCACCGTCACTCGACGCGGCGGACGAGCACTCGAAAGGACTCGTTCAGCGACCTTGGCGACGGCGCTCGGTTTGGCGCCGTTCATCTCGTCGCGTTCCATCACCTCGATCGCCTTGGCGCGAGCCGTCTCATACGGATCGTCTCCCGCGACCTCAATCTTCTTTCGACTCTCGGTGAAGTCGGTCTTGAAGTTGCCCGGCTCAATCAGCGTCACGTCGATACCGAAGGGTGCCACCTCGTAGGCGAGGGACTCACCGTAGCCCTCCAGGGCGAACTTGCTCGCACTATAGAACGACTGAAAGGGAATCCCGAGCAGGCCGCCGATCGAACTCATCAGCACGACGCGCCCACCGCCCTGTCGACGAAAGATGGGAAGGACGGCGTTGGTCGCGCGCACCGCGCCCCAGAAGTTGGTTTCCATCTGCGCCTTGGCCTGGGCGAGGGGCGTCTGTTCGGCCGCTCCCGCGAGCCCCCATCCCGCACAGGCGAGGAGAGCGTTGATGTGCCCGTGGTCCTCGAGGACCGATGACACTCCTTCTCTCACTGAGCCGTCGTCATCGACGTCCATCACCATTCCCCGCCAGCCACTACCGGAGGTTCCTCGACGGCTCGCCCCCACGACCGTCCAGCCACTTCGCGCCAGATGCTCGCAACAGGCCCATCCGATTCCGGCCGACGCGCCGGTCACCACTACCACTTTGTCGCTCACGCCGCCTCCTTCAATCGCTCCGCATCATGCCACGGGCCACGACGTCGGCCCTCAGAGGGCCGTCTAGCCCGGTACGTCCGCGCGCAGTGTGGCGGGCACGATCACGATGGCCACCGAAAAGTCCTCGGCAAATCGCTCCGGCGAGCCCAGGAGCGCGCTCATCCGCTCGAGGTACTTGGCGACGTAGCCCGGCACCGCGGTCGCAACGGCATGGTCGTGGGCGACCTGGTCAATCCCCTCTAAGCGGATCACGTCGCGACCGATGTCGGTGACGTCCAACACCAGCGTGACGCGAGGATTGATCGCGATGTTGCGCAGTTTGACTGCTCCCGGGCGGCTGTAGAGCAAGACGGTCTCGTCGTCACGCACGTAGAACCACACCGGCACGGTCTCGGGCTGTCCGTTGGGTCGCACCGTCGTGAGCCACGCCATGAGATTGCTCGCGAGGCGCCGCTCGACGTAGTCGCGCTTGATGGGAGAAAGGTGTGACGTGAGATCCATGGTTCCTCAGCTGAGTTGTTCCGAACACTTTCTCATGACGGTGTCTCGGAGCGCACGCCGTAGGGAACGAAGCGACGCCGGTCGGTGTCGACTTCGAGCGGCTTGCCCACGGCAGGAAAGGCCCGTTGGGGACAGTCTTCGCGCTCACAGACCCGACACCCCGGCCCGATGGGCGTGAGCACTTCGGGATTCGTGAGGTCGAGTCCGTCGGAGTAGACGAGGCGGTTCGCGTGCTCGAGGTCGCACCCGAGAGCGATGGCGAAGGTCTTGGCCGGAGTGCGAAAACCCCCAATATGGCGCGACACGGTGCGTGCGATCCACAGGTACGCGCGACCGTCGGGCATCTGGGCCAGTTGGCGGCGGATCTGATTGGGATACGAGAACGCTTCGTAGACGTTCCAGAGCGGACAGGATCCGCCCACGCGCGAAAAGTGAAAGTCCGTCGCGGACTGGCGCTTGGACACGTTGCCGGCACGGTCCACGCGCACGAAGATAAAGGGCACCCCGCGCGCGTTGGTGCGCTGCAGGGTACTGAGGCGGTGCGCCACGGTCTCGTAGCCGACTTGGAAACGCCGCTGGAGGAGTTCCACGTCGTAGCGGAACTCTTCGGCCGAGTCCAAGAACTTACGGTACGGCAGAATGAGCGCACCGGCGAAGTAGTTGGCCATCCCGATACGCGCGAGTGACCTCGTCTCACCGCGCTCGAGCTCCGCGTGGGCGACGACCTCATCGATCGCTTCGGTGGCTTCGAGAAACGCGAGGTGCGTGGCGAGTTGAAACGCCCGCTGGCCGGGACTCAG
>JBARLO010000012.1:0-18689 GCA_049801955.1 Acidimicrobiales bacterium | reverse complement strand
TCGTTATCCAGCGCGGCGCGCACGTCATCGACCACATCGGAACTGCGACCGGTCATCGTCGAACGCCACGTGGCGAGTCGCGACTCGGCCTGCAAGAGAAGTTCATCGCGCCACTCCCAGTCACTGCGGTAGTGCTGATCGAGCAGGGCCAGTCGCACCGCCGCGGACTCCGAGCGCGCGACGAGATCGTGGACGAACACCAAGTTGCCCAGTGACTTACTCATCTTCACTCCGTCGAGTCCGACGAGTCCCACGTGCATCCAGTGCTTGACGAAGGGTTCACCGGTCACCGTCTCGCTCTGGGCGGCTTCGCACTCGTGGTGGGGGTAGGCGAGGTCGCGCCCTCCCCCGTGAACGTCGAGAGTCACGCCGAGTTCTCGCAGGGCGAGCGCCGAGCACTCGATGTGCCAGCCCGGTCGCCCCGGTCCCCAGCGCGACTCCCACGCGGGTTCGTCCCCGAGTGAGGGCTGCCACAATACGAAATCAAGGGGGTCGCGCTTGTTGGGATCATCGGGTCGCCCTCCGTGTTCGGCAGCGAGTTCGAGCATGCGCGATCGCTCGTAGTGGCTCACTTGTCCAAAGCGCGGGAACGTTCCGACGTCGAAGTACACGGCGCCATCGACTTCGTAGGCCGCGCCCCGATCGAAGGTCACGCCGATCAACGTCAGGATCTCGGAGATGGCCGAGGTCGCGCGCGGCTCGGAGTACACCGGCAGCACGTTCACGAGCTTCATGTCCCGCTCGAAGATGACCATCTCCTCGGCCGCGAGGTCAAGGTAGTTCACCCCGAGTTCTCGCGCCTTTCGCAAGATGTCGTCGTCGACGTCGGTGACATTGCGCACGCAGCGCGCGTCGTGCCCGAGGTCACTCAGGCGCCGGCACAGCACGTCAAAGGCCAGGTACACAAACGCGTGTCCCAGGTGGGCGGCGTCGTAGGGAGTGATGCCACAGCTGTAGAGACTGACCACCGGGCCGACTTCGAGCGGGTAGACGCCTCGACGCGCACTGTCGTAGAGCTGCATCAGTCGTTGAGTCCGGCCAGCTTGACGTAGGTGTGAGCGCGATGACGAATATTGATTGAGATGCACACCGCGGTGAACGCCTCGACCGCACTCGCCAGAGACATCGAGCCGGCTTCCACTCCGCGCAGCCCCGGCATCTCATTGACCATGGCGACGACGGCCGCGCGCGACGACTCGTGATCCGAGAACACCATGACGTCCGCGTCCAGTCCGCTCTCCAGGTCTTCCATCTCACTTGCGGGCAGGTGGTGAAAGGCACCCACGATCTGGCTCTCGGGCAGGGCGAAGGCCAACTGAGCGGCCATCGAACCCCTCGGCGGATAGAGCGGAACGAGCTCCTTGCCCTCGCGAACAAGTGCGTTCACCATCGAGATAACGATCTTGCCGTGCAACGACTTGCGCAGAGATTGCGCGGTTTGCACGGCGGAGTCCCAGGGCGTCGCGAGTACGACGAGGTCACACTCGGCGGCCCGTTCGTTCGTCGCTCCGCTGATCACCCCAGCCCCATGTGGAACGAGACCGGCGACGGCGTCACGCGCGCGGATCTCATCGCGCGATCCGATCGTCACGTCGTACCCGGCACTGGCCAGACGCACGGCCACGCCCCGTCCCGCGGGACCCGTTCCGCCTACTACTCCCACCGTCGTCATTGTCGTCCCCAATGCTCAAAACCTAGAAGTACGCTAGGCGACATGGCACTCCTGAGCGACAACCGTATCCTGATCACGGGGGTCCTGACCGATGACTCACTGGCCTACGGCATCGCGCGGCGCGCGCTCGAAGAAGGTGCGACCATCGCGCTGTCGGGATTCGGTCGCGGCCTGTCGATCACCCGGCGCACCGCCAAGAAACTCGGTGACGTCGGCGAGATCATTGAACTCGACGTCATGGATCCCGGGCAGGTCGAGAGTGCGGCCGAGGAAGTGTCGGCGCGTTTCGGGCGACTCGACGGCCTCGTTCACGCCATCGGCTACGCCCCACCTAGTTGCCTGGGTTCGGGTATGTTCGTCGCGCCCTTTTCGGACGTGTCGATCGCCATGCACGCCTCGACGTACTCGCTCGCCGCTTTGGTGGGTGCCTTTCGTCCGCTCCTACAGAAGAGTGAAGCGAACGGCGGCGCGTCCGTGGTGGCCCTGGACTTCGATGGGTCACGGGCCTATCCGACGTACGACTGGATGGGTGTGATGAAGGCGGGACTGGAGTCGCTCGGCCGCTACCTGGCGAAAGAGGTCGGGCCCGACCGCATTCGCGTGAACATGCTCGCGGCCGGTCCCGTGCGCACGATGGCGGCCAAGTCAATTCCGGGATTCGAGATCTTCGAAGAGACCTGGGACGAGCGAGCGCCCCTGGGCTGGGACGTTCATGACGCCAGCGCCGTCGCCGACACCGCCGTCGCTCTCCTCTCCCCGTTGCTGCGCGCCACGACCGCCTCGATCATCCACGTGGATGGCGGCGCGCACGCGATGGGTTAACTCCGGACTACTTCTCCTGGCCCTTGAACTGCGTCTCGTACAGATCCCGGTAGAGGCCGGGCTGCGCGTGCAGTTGGCTGTGGGTGCCGCGCTCGACGATCCGACCGTTGCCGACCACCAGGATCTGATCGGCGTTGCGAATGGTTGAGAGTCGGTGGGCGATCACGATCGACGTGCGCTGACTCATCGTCTCATCGAGGGCGCGCTGGACGGCCGCCTCGCTTTCGGTGTCCAAGTGTGCCGTCGCTTCGTCCAGGACCACCACGCTGGGTGCTTTGAGCAACAGACGAGCGAGCGCGACGCGCTGCTTCTCGCCCCCCGAGAGTCGATAGCCCCGCTCGCCCACCACCGTCGCGAGGCCCAACGGCAGAGACGCGACCAGGTCGGCGATCTGAGCGGACGCCAACGCCCGATTCATCTCTTCGTCGGTGGCGTCGGGCTTGGCGAAGAGCAGATTCGCGCGCAGCGAGTCATGGAAGAGGTGCGCGTCTTGGGTCACGACCCCCACGGTCGCGTTCAGTGACGCCGTGGACGCGTCGCGCAGGTCGACGCCGTTGATGGTCACCGAGCCCGCATCCACGTCATAAAGACGCGAGACCAGCATCGAGATGGTGGTTTTACCGGCCCCGCTCGGACCAACGAGGGCGGTCATGGTCCCCGGTTCGGCGACGAAGTTGATGTCGTGGAGCACCGCGGTGCGCGGCGTATCGTCGAGCCGCGCGACCGCTTCGAGCGACGCCAAGGATACGTCTTCGGCCCCGGGGTACGAAAAGTCAACGTGGGTAAAGCGCACTTCGGCGGGACCCGGCGGGATCGCCATCGGATGGTCGCTTTCTTTGATCATGGGCTCGAGGTCCAGCACTTCAAAGAGACGCTCGAAACTGACCATGGCGGACATGTAGTCGATGTTGAGGCTCGAGAGCTGAGTTAAAGGTCCGTACAGCCGTCCCAAATACGCGGTCAGCGCCACCACCGTACCGATCGCGAAGACCCCGTGAATGACTTCGACAGCCCCGAAGCCGTACGCGAAGGCCGTCGCCAGAGAGGCCGTCAGAGTGAGTGAGATGAAGAAGAAGCGCTGGTACGTGGCCTGTCGTATGCCGATGTCACGAACCTGGGCTGCGCGCACCTGAAAGTTCTCACGCTCCTCCGCGGGGCGTCCGAACAGTTTCACCAACATGGCGCCCGAGACGTTGAACCGTTCGGACATCACCATGTTCATCTCGGCGTTGAGCTCCATGCCGCGCTGGAACAGCGTTCCCAGACGTCGCCCCACTCGACGGGCCGGAATGAGGAAAACCGGCACAAGGATGAGGGCCACCAGCGTGATCGGCCAACTCAGGATGAACATCACGACGAGGATGATGACGACCAGCACGAGGTTTCCGACCACGTTGGAGAACAGATCAGTAAAGGCTTGTTGCGCGCCGATGACGTCGTTATTGAGACGACTGATGAGCGCACCGGTCTGCGTACGCGAGAAGAAGGCGATGGGCATCTCTTGGATGTGGCGAAAGACGTCAGCGCGCAGGTCGTAGATGAGACCTTCGCCGATCACCGCCGACACCCGTCGCTCGAACATCTGCAGACCAGCGTCGGCGATGGCCAGGAAAGCCGTCAACGCCGCCAACCACACCACCAAGTGGACGCTGTGCTCAGGGATCCCCACATCGATGATCTCGCGCAGGATCAACGGTGAGACCGAGGAGATCACGGCGTCGACGACGACCACACTCAGGAAGAAGATCAGGGCTCGTCGGTAGCGGCGCGCAAACTTGAGGATCCGCGGCAACGTGCCCTTCTTAATCCGGTGCTCGAGGATCTTCCGGTCGCGCCGCAGAGAGCGCAGGCCACTTAGACCACCCCGCCCCATGCCGCCACCGTGCATAGCCATTACGTTCCTTTCGTCCCAGGCAGTGTAGGAAGCGCACATGCACGGACGAGCGCGCGACGTCCTTCGTTATGACGCGAGGGCGCTCACGATAATGACGAGACCGAGGATCATCATCACGCAGGCGCCTACTTCGCGCATCACCACCAAGCGCTTCGGAGAACCGGACAGCCACTCACGCGCGGTGCCCGCAATGATTCCCCACGTCGAGTCGCTGCAAAACGCCAAACCCGTAAAGATGACGCCGAGGAGGAGCAACTGCAACGTGACGTTGCCCTTGGAACG
The DNA here is from genome assembly GCA_049801955.1 of Acidimicrobiales bacterium. Classification (GTDB taxonomy): domain Bacteria; phylum Actinomycetota; class Acidimicrobiia; order Acidimicrobiales; family RAAP-2; genus RAAP-2. The sequence goes on along the minus strand of JBARLO010000012.1, from coordinate 14,019 downwards.
GTTGACGAAGTGGGGAAACACGGCGACGAAGAACACGAGCGCTTTGGGATTCAACACTCCGACTGTGAACCCTTGACGAACGATCGTCGTATTGCGCGGCCGCACCCCTTCGCGTTCGGTCATGGCGCGCGCGTGCTCGTGACGATGGCGCATGGCCCCGATGCCGAGCCAGATCAGGTACCCCCCGCCGAGAAGCTGCAACGTGATGGAGAGTGCCCTGGAGTGCGCGAGGAGGGGGCCAAGACCCACGGCCACGATGGCCGAGAGAATGAGCGTGCCCAGGCAGTTGCCGAGCACGGTGAGCACCGCCACCGCGCGACCCCAGGCGATGCCCCGGGCCAGGGTGAACAGGACGCTCGGCCCGGGCACGATAATGATGACCAGCGACGCCACCACGAATGTGGCGAGTTGACCTCCGCTAATCACCCGTTCTCCCATCGAGCTCACTGCCTCGTGCACGCTAATCAGCATCGACTCGCGTCACGCGATTCGTCCACGCTATCGGAGACGCCATTGGGCTCCTCGGGTCGCCGCGTTCTAACTTGGGGACATGAGTCCGCGAACAGTGCACTTTCCCGCTCCGTTTTCCTGGGGTACGTCAACCTCGGCGTATCAAATCGAAGGCGGTAACGACAACACCGACTGGTGGCGATTTGAACGACTGCCCAACAGCCCCGCCGTCGAGGTCTGTGGCGCCGCGTGCGACTCGTGGCACCGGTACGAAGAAGATCTCGACATTCTCGCCTCGCTAGGTCTGGACTCGTTTCGACTCTCGGTCGAGTGGGCACGCATCCAACCCGACCAGGGCGTGGTCTCGAGCGAAGCTCTCGCGCACTATCGCAACGTCCTCCTCGCGTGTCGAGAGCGCTCCATCACCCCGGTGGTCACCCTGCACCACTTCACGCTGCCTCTCTGGGTGGCCGACCACGGCGGGTTCGAAAGCCCCGACATCGTGGGCTGGATCGCCGACTACGCCGGAGTGGTGAGTGAGTCACTCGGTGATCTCATCGGCGTGGCGTGCACCATCAACGAACCGAACATTGTCGCCCTCATGGGCTACCTGCTCGGCACCTTTCCTCCTGAGGCGCACAGCTGGGAACGCTTCGTTGCGGTGAATGAGACGATGCGCGCGTGCCACGTGGCTATGCGCAACGTCCTCGCCGAGGGTCCGGGCAACTTTCCCATTGGCCTACCTCTCTCCCTGCACGAGTGGGCGGCCGTGGAGGGGTCCCACGACCGAATGGAGAGCCTTCGCGAGGAGATGGAAGACAAGTACCTGCTCACTCGGGAGGGAGACGACTACGTCGGCGTCCAGTGCTACACCAAGTTCACGATCGGTCCGAACGGCCTGGAGCCGCCCGACGGTGAGACAACCGAGATGGGATATCTGTTTTGGCCCCAGGTCGTTGAGTACACCGCCCGTCGGGCGGCCGAGCTCACCGGACTGCCGGTGATCGTCACCGAGAACGGGATCGGCACGGCCGACGATACCCAGCGGATCCGCTACCTCGACGAGGCGCTCAGTGGTCTGAAGCGACTCCTCGACGAGGGTCGCGACGTTCGCGGGTACTTCCAGTGGTCCCTGCTGGACAACTTTGAGTGGAACCTCGGCTATCGCCCGCAGTTCGGGATTGTTGCGGTCGATCGAAAGACCTTCGCCCGCAGCAAAAAGCCGTCGGCGGACTGGCTCGCGCAACGTGTTCGCAACTTCTTTACATCTCCGTGACATATAGCTAAAGCGAAGTTTTGGCGCCAATAACGCACCTACGATTATTTACGCGAGAGCACAAATAATCGAAGTATTCCCCCATACTCGCAGTGCGCGGAGGTGCGTGATGAGACAGCCAAGCCTTGTCCATCCAACGAAGTTCGCGAGGAAGCTTTCTGCGATCGCCGGTGTGTTTATCCTTGTCGGAGGTCTTTTCGTGTGGAGCGTGGCCGAACACGCGACCCCCTCGGCCGCCGCCTCGGCGCCGGCCTGCACGACCGCCAACCTCGACGTCTGGCTGAACACGATGGGCAACGGCGCGGCTGGCAGTTCCTACTACAACCTGAATATGACCAACCTTTCAGCGCACAGTTGCACCCTGTACGGATACCCCGGTGTTTCGGCGATCACCCAGACCGGGATCCAACTCGGCAGCTCAGCGGGACGCGACGCTGAACACGCGCCGGCCCACATCACACTCACCAGTGCGCGCACCGCTCAAGGATTCGAGAACTCGACGTCGCGCAACACCGCCACCGTGATCCTTCAAATCACCGTGGCCGAGAACTTCCCGAGCGCCACGTGCTCGTACGTGACCGCAGCGGGGTTGCGGGTGTACCCACCCAACCAAAAAGAGTCGACGGTCGTGCCCTACCCCTTCGTGGCGTGCGCCAAGGCTGGACCCGTGTTTCTCCACGTGGAAGCAATCCAGCGCTTCGTGGCAGGTCACTAATAGCGTCGTGCGTCGCGGCGAGCGTCGAATCGAGGCGTGTTAACAATTCCGTCAGGTCATTGCCATAACGTTGACGAGTGCCTCGCGACAGGAAGAGCGGCCGCGACGAATCGGCTAACCACAACCGCCTGCTCGCCCTCGGCGACTCGGTGAATCGTCGGCGAGGTGGTACGCATCGGACTGCGCCCAGGAGGCGACGATGGTTGCGCCGATCGCTGATCGCCCTCGGCGTAGTGATCGTGCTGATCGTCGGGGCCGTCGTGGGCGACTACTACTACCTGGGTTCTCTCGTGACGAAGGTCCCGGTTAAGCACCTGCAGACCTCGACCGCCGCGTCTGAGAACATTCTCTTGATCGGCTCGACCACTCGCTGCGGGTTGAAGCAGCAGAACATCGCCTACGGCCTGTGCTCCGAGGGCGTGACCGGGGTCAACAGCGACATCGACATGATCCTGCACCTCGATCCTGCGACTCATTCCGTCTCACTGCTGTCGATTCCTCGTGACACCTTCGTGCCCAACGCCCGCATCATCGGTGCCAACAAGATCGACGCCGCGCTGTACGAAGGACCGAGCCAACTCATCACCGCGATCGAAGAAGACTTCGGGATTCCGATCAACAACTACGTCGAGTTGAACTTCGACACCTTCGCGAACGTCGTGAACGCGCTCGGCGGCGTCAAGATGTACTTTCCCATTCCAATCTTTGACGCGGAATCGGGCCTCAACATCGAACGCGCGGGTTGCTACGACCTCGACGGTTATCACGCGCTGCAGGTCGTACGTGCCCGCCACCTCCAGATTCAGCCGGACCCCTCGAATCACGACCCGAGGTCCTGGCCCTTCGAAGCACTCTCGGACATCGCGCGCATTCGTCGCACTCATGAGTTTTTGCGAGTACTGGCCGCCAAGGTCGCCGCTCGCGGGCTAGGTAATCCTCTGACCGACCAGAGCATCTTGACTGCGGTCTTACCGAGTTTGACTGTGGACACTGGATTCGGCGAAGGCAAGATGGTCAGTCTCGCCGAGACCTTCGCTCACACCAACATCGCCAACGTGCCCCAGTACACCTACCCCGTCTCAGATGTCGAAACCGGTTCGTTGCTCTACCAGGGTTACTACTACGGCGACGTGGTCTTTCCCATCGAGCCCGATGGCCAGCGCGCCATCGACACCATCTTTGACGTCAAGGCGGGGACGAACTCCTTTAGCGGCGCCGCCCTGCCGGCGCCTTCGAGCGTCAAGGTCAGTGTCGAAAACGGTACCGGCGTCGCAAGTCAAGCTGCCAGCGTTGCCGGTCCTTTGAGCGCAGACGGATTCGACATCCTCTCGACGGGCACCGTGACGCCAAATGGCCCCGTCAGCGAGACCGTCGTATGGTACGGCGGGACGCCACCGCCCGCTCAGGGCAACTGGACGAGCCCGAACTTGGCCGCGGCCGAGGCGGTCCTCAGTCAGCTCCAAGGTCCAGCGGTCCTCGGCTACGACCCCAGCGAAGTCACCCCCGGTGCCACAGTCACCATCCAGACCGGCACGGCCTTGTCGGTCACCCCGAAAACGTCTGCCACGACCACGACGCTTGGCGGTCACCGCTCAACGACCACCACGACTGGCGCGCTATCAACGACCACGACAACGGGCGATTACACCCCACCGGGGATGCGCAACAACGCCGACTTCACCACGCCGAGCGCGGTTGACCCAAGTCTCGAACCCTGGGATCCACGCGCCTGCAACGCCGCGGGAACGGGACCCGCAACGACTCCGTAAATCACTGGCACCGCTGGAGGTAGTCGGCGCTACCGGGCTGAAGGGCCGCACCGGAGTTCGCGCTCACCATCAGACACGACTCGTCGACCGCCACGAACTCACTGGCCGGTATCGCCTTGAGCTGATCGACGTCGGTGTACGTCCAGCGTCGATCCGCCGTGCCCTGGAAGTACCAGTTGCTGCCATTGTCCGCGAGGATGAGCCCGTAGGTTTTCATCGTCGTAAGGACCACCTGGCACAAGGCGCTGCACTGCGAGCTCGGAAGAGTAAAGGACGCGTTGAGACGAAAGCGCGCGCCCATGGGCGGACAGTTCGGGTCGTCTTGACCCGCCTCGTGACGAGCGGGCCACAGGTACGACTCTTGGGTGCACTGGGCGGTGAAGCGAATCGCGTGATCCATCGAGCCGGACGCCACTTCGTTGTAGTTCACCAGCCCCGGGAGAATGGGTAGACCCGCCGCGTCGGCCGAGGTGAAGCTCGCCGGGCGAAGCGCGTTGGAACGAAGGTTCCACTCGGCTCCCGATCCCGCGGTCGATCGCCCTCCGGGGTGGTACTGGGTGTCCCAGGTCTCATACAGGGTGCAGGCAGGCAGAGAACCCGAGCGTCGAGGATCCACCATCAGTGCGTGACGGTCGGATCCCCCCTCGATGGGCGTTCTGGCGCTGAGGGGATAGTCGCCCCGGTAGCTCTCTGAGGCGTACTGAAACGTGATGTGGGTGAGAACGGTGCCCGCAGGCACGATCTCCCAGGGAATGCCGTAGGGCGCCGACGGATTCTCTGACGGTCCATAGTCGGGATGAAGGTACGTGCTCGACGAGTCCATCGCCGCCAGCCACGTCGCACTGTTGGCGTTGACGGGAAGACCCGTGATGGGCGTGTTCCAGACGTTGTTGGCGGGAAACGCCGGACAGTCCGTCCCCGGGATGATCGTTCCCACTCGACTGGCGGCCGACGAGAACACCGGCGTCATCAGCAACGAGGTGACGGCCAACGCGGCGGCGACCCCCCAGAGCTTCGCTCGAGTGAGTGCCGCTACGACGACGGGCACCGACGCCTCTGTGGCCGCGCGGCTCTCACGAGCGGAGCGTACCATCAAGCCCTTTTCCGACGATGTCGCGACGACGCAGCACAATGGGGAGATGACTGAGCGACTGACGAGGGAGTTTTTCGCTCGAGATCCGGTGGTGGTCGCGCGAGCCCTCATCGGAACGCTCATGGTTGTTGCGAACCGCGGTGAACCGCTGCGAGTCCACATCACCGAGACCGAGGCGTACGCAGGAGCGCGCGACCCCGCCTCGCACGCCTTCCGGGGTCCGACGCCCCGCACGCAGATCATGTTCGGTCCCGCGGGCTACGTCTACGTCTACAAGAGTTACGGAATTCACTGGTGCATGAACATCGTCACCGGCGCTCCCGGCGTGGCGAGTGCGGTGCTTCTTCGTGGTGCGCTCGCGCTAGAGGGCGATAGGTCGCTCGGCGACATGGGCGGTCCTGGTCTGCTCACTGGCAGTTTGGAGATCACGAGTACCGACAACGGCGTCGATGTCTGCCAGGAGCCACCCGGGCGGATCTATTTTCTGTCGCGAACACGCGGCGAGCGATGGCGCGTGGGTCACTCGACGCGTATTGGCATATCCAAGGCAACGGACCGACCGTGGCGATTCTTCGCCGAGGAGGTTCCCGCGCCACGAGGCGCAACATAGACATCAATCGGCATACCGCTGGGCGCATTGAACGGCCTGAGTTTTGGTCAGGCCGTGTGCCGACGTTCCCCCCGGCGTCGCTCACCCTTTCGGCGCTCGACGCCATCAAGAGGCCCGTCATCGCTCCGGCGTCGATCAGCCGTGCGTCGATCCTGCTTGCGACGCTCGCTCGAGCTAGAGTCCACTTCGCCTTCAGACATCACCTCGGTCTAGCACCGCATCCGACCCGCGCGCGAATGATGGTGCGGACGCCCGTCAACTCAGAGCTACGTCGAGCGGCGTAGTCGATAGCGAAGGTGCGTCACGCGGTCTCCTTCGATGACTTCGGGGTCGTCCAATATCACGTCCTCACGGGTCAACTCGCCAAAGAACGGCACGCCCGAACCCAGAAGAAGGGGAATGAGGTCGACGGAGAGCTCGTCGACGAGATCAAGGTTAATGGCCTGTTGAATGATGTTCGGTCCCGCCAGGACAACCGCCTTCTCGCTCGCACGCACCCGTGCCGCACCAATCGCGGCGGCCACTCCCTCGGTCACTGCCGTGAAGGGCGCATCGTCGCGGGGCCATGACTCGGGCGCGTGGTGCGTCACGAGGTAGAGCGGCACATGAAGTGGATGATCTCCTCCCCAACCAGAGGTGTAGTCATAGACGCGCCGACCCACGACGATCGCTCCCACTTCATCGATCACGCGCCGCAGGTACGCAGCACTGGGGGCCGACACGTGCGACACCATGCCCATGCCGGGCCAACGAACCTCGACGTCACCGTTCTCGTACCAGTCGAAGAGGTGTCCGACGCTGTCGTCGTCGTGAGCGACGAATCCATCGATCGACATCGACAACGCCGCCACGACTCGCGACACGGTGCCACCCTTCCGCGTCACCCGTTCGACGTCGAGCACATCGGAGGAATTCAGCGCGCCAACACGTTAGGCGGCCCTCTCGGACTTAGTCCTCGTTGGTCCCGTGCTCGAGATCTCGGTAGTGGTCTCTCCAGATCAGTCGATAGACCTTCACCGTGCGGGGAATCGTGCGCAGCCCCGGTATGAACGGCACGAAGACGAGCAGAGCGGTGAGCAGCATCATGAGTCCCCACACGAGGACGTCACCGTTGCCACTTGAGTTAAACGGGGGGATCTGATACCAGAACGTGTAGAGCCACAGCCACGCCTGACCGGGATAGTTGCCCGTCTCGTTCATCATCCCCCACTGGTCGCCCGCGAGATGCTGATGCTGGGCTTGGGCGCCGAGGTAGTTCCCATCTTCGAGAAAGAGAAGAGGCAGGGTGTAGTTAGTCGTGTAGAAGTTGCCCTGATGGGTCAGATCGGCGTCGAGCGCACCCGTTCGGGCCATATCGGTGAGTTCATTGATGAACTCCGGTACCGGTCCCGTATTTGATGCGGGGACGACGATCTGTCCATTTGACCATTTCATGTGAGTAGCGCCCGCGGTGTAGTGGGCGACCCACGCTCGGCGTGCCGCGGCCGAAGCGCCGCGCCACTGTTTGAGTGCCGCGGCGAGTGCGGGCTGGTAGGGCTGAGTTTCCAGCGGATCGAGGACGAAGACTTGGGCAGTGTTGATCGGCATCGTGACCCCGACCCACTTGGCGAGCGAAATGGGCCCGAGCTCTTGGCCGATCGAGGCGTTGTTGTAGGGCGGGCCGTATGTCGCGGTCTCCGACGTCCCGTTGAGCTGACTGAGCGTGTCCTGGGCGAAATCGACTGGGGCGGCCGTCGACCACGATTTCAGTGAGATGGCCGGTTCGTCGGGCGACCCGAAGACGATCGCGAGCAAGAGGGTGAGGATGGCCACCACGACGAGTGCGATGACCCCTTCTTTGATGATGTCGTAGGGAACCCGTCGGCCCTTCCACTCAGGAACGTCCGTGTCGGGACGAAACCGCTTGGTCACGCGTCGACCGATCTCGCGGGCGCTTCCTCAAAAGGTGGCACCACGCCCTTGAGGCGGACGAGTAGCACGTGCAGCCCCACGAGTGCGACGATCGCGAGTGGCAACAAGACGATGTGCCACATCAGCATCTGTCCCACGTCCAGCACGTTCCAGTAGGCCCCCGCCCCCATGGCGTCGATGCCGTCTTTCGCCTGAGTGGCGATCCACTGGGAGTCAAAGTTGGTTTGAACGAGATAGCCGGTAAAGGCGGTCGCGATCGAGGTGACAAACGTGACGACCCCGGTGATCCAAGTGAGTGCTCGCCCGCCCCGCCACGCCGCCATGAAGTATTTGCCCCACAGGTGGATCACCATGGCAAAGAAGAAGATCTCGACGCTCCACAGGTGCAGCGAGTTGACAAAGTGACCGACTGAGGATAAGTGCCACCATTCCGGACCTCGTAACGCCAAAACACAGCCTGAGGCGATGACGACCGCAAGGGCGGCCAACGTGGTGACGCCAAAGACGTAGATCCACGAGGACACATAAGCCGGCTGCGTGTCGGGGAGGACCTTTTCGGGCGGGAGCAGCCGGACCACGCGTGTGCGCAGGCGGGTCGTCCACTGGCGAGTGACCTCGTCGCTCACTGATGCCCCCTTCGGCGTCGGCGACCGGGGAACGGCGCGAGGAGCGCCGCGATAAAGGTCACGACCATCAACACGATGACGACGAAGTTGGCGACGCTGATGTCGATCCAGTGCCAGTGGATGTAGTGACCGAGCGTGTTGAGGGGCAGAAGTGCGGCCATACCCCGAAGTGACATACAGGACCCCCAACGAACGAGATCCCAGCGTCCCATGGAGTCCGTGCGCCGTGATAGGGACAATTGTCCCAACGTCCGTTTGTTTCGGCTCTCTACGAGTTACGTCGAAGGGGCGACGCGCGTGAAGGTCTCCGCGTGGTGCTACGAAGGGGGGCCATCTCGCCCAAAGAGATATCGAAGTGACGCGATCATTCCGGTGTCCCAGGTGCCGACCAACTCCCAGGCTCGCCCGATGCCGATGAGCAGCGAGGCAATAAGGGCGTCGCCCACGATCGCGAGCGGACCGCGAGCCGCCGGAGTGTGGATGAGTTGCAACCCGTAGACGATCTGGAACCCGAACACGGCGAAGAGGCCCAGAATGAGGACCACCTGATGAAGGCGACGCTGCTGGCGAACCGGTTGGCGCAGCGTCGCGCGGATTCCGGCCGCGGCGAACAGGATGCCGATGACGCCCATGATGAAGGCGGGGTACCCGACGCCATTGCCCGGGACGAGGCCGTACAGCGAGACCACCAGGGCGTTGGTGAAGGCGAGCAGGGACGCCGCCGCCCGGAACTCCCCGATCTCTTTCGATTGTTCTTGTCTGCGGGCGCGGACGACCGTCACCGCGACGAACAACAGGCCAATCAGCGTCGCCGCCGACTCCGCAATGACGACGAAAAACTCTCGAAAGCTATTGCCCATCGCCACCTCTCTTTTGCCAGGCGTCAGTAGCCTTCCACAATGACTCCGGACGAAGCGCTCAAGTCACCGTCCGTTAAGCCCCACCTTCGGGGCTGGCTCCACGCAGTCGGTCTACCCGTGTTCCTAGGCGCGTCACCCTTGCTGTTCCTACGCGCCCGTTCGGGTGCTCAAGTTGGCTGGATCCTCTGCTTTGTTCTCGGCGTCGGATCAATGTTGTTCACGAGCGCTTCCTACCATCGACTCAATTGGTCCTCATCAGCTCGCCGCCGCTGGCGACGAGCTGATCACTTCGCAATTTTTCTGGCCATCACCGGCACCTATCTCGCCATCATCGGACTGACGATGCACGGGGTGATCCGCATCGTTGTCCTGCTCATCTTTGGCGTCGGAACGATGGCGGGCATCCTGATCCGCCAGCTCACCATGGATACGCAGAACTGGGTGAATTCGCTGCCCTTCCTGGTGATGGGGTGGGCCGCTATCGCGGTCCTCCCACAGATCTACCGGGGAGGTGGGCCAGCCTGTCTTTCTCTGATCATCAGTGGTGGGGTCGCCTACACGCTCGGAGCGATCTTCCTCGGAATCAAACGACCGCGAACATGGCCTCGTACGTTTGGTCCCCATGAACTATTTCACGCGTTGACTCTGGTGGGGGTTGGGTGTCACTTCGCAGCTGCGTATCTCGCCTTGAAATAACAGACCTTCGACACCGCGGTCGTCCGTCGCCACTCAAAGGGAGTTACTCGGGCTCTCCCTGATCGGCGCCACGGTGCTTTTCTGTAAGAAAGTGAACGTCGGCGGGAGTAAACGGGTAACAACTATGAACTCGAACCGACGAACCGATCTCCGAGCGAGTGCCTCCATCACCGTGTTCGAGTCGTTCTATCGCGATCATTACGCAGCGATCTCCCGGTACGTGGCCCGCCGACTACCGCCGAGTTCCCACGATGAAGTCGTCGCGGCCACCTTTGTGATCGCCTGGCAAAAGTTCGCGCAGGTTCCTGAACCCTCACTCACGTGGCTGTACCGCATCGCCAGCTACGAGGTCGCCCACGAGCGCCGCCGAATGGGACGCCACCCTGAGGCTGCCCAGCTGAACGATCTGCACCTGATTGACTCATCGCCCCTCCAAGAGCTCTTCGACGTCTCGCGAGCCTTTAGCCAGTTGTCCGAAAGTGACGCCGATCTCCTGCGACTCATCTACTGGGAGAACCTCAGTCGAAGCGAGATTGCCGAAGTCTTAGGGACATCAGTCAATGCAGTCAATGTGCGTTGCCACCGAGCATTGGAACGCCTGGCCGGAGCCGCGAGCCGGCTCGCGAACCTTGATAACAACCCTTCATCCAAGGAGGCACCATGACCCCGGACCCGAATCTCGACGACATTCTACGATCGCTCGATCCCCTCAGCGAAGACATCCATCGCGAGAACATGGGTCATCGTGACGCGGTGTGGGCTCGAATTCTCACGGGGGTGACCCCGCGCCGGACGCGCGCTCGTCGCAGCGTGATTTCCCTCGGTGCGCTTGGCATCGTGGGTGCCAGCGCCGCTCTCATCGTAGGTCTGTTACCCAACGCAACCCCCGTTCGCGCCGCTGCCGCCACCACACTGCACCGCGCCGCTCTCGATGACGCGACGGCGGCCGCACTTCCCGCGCTGTCGACGGGCCAGTACTACTACCAAGAGGCCCTGATCACACTGACCTGCTCGTTCGCCGCCGACACCTCCAGCGGCCAGGGACCGTGGATCACGTACATCGCTGACGCCACCATGCAAAGTTGGACCGCCCCGAATGAGACGGGGCAACTTCTCATTACCCCCACGCCCATTAACCAGGACGGTAGTCATTTCGCGACGCCGGCCGACGAAGCGAACTGGGCCACTGAAGGAGATCCCTTGATACCGTGCTCGTTCCAAACCCCGCCGCTCCCAAGTGCGCCAACTTCGAGCCCCGCGATGCAGCCGGTTGTCGGGCCTAGCGAAACCGTCGAGCCCTTTGACGGCTTCGGATTCATGGTGCGAGCGCAACCAGGCGGGACCCCACCCAATCAGGCGGTCACAACGCGGGGGTCACCGAACAACATCCTGACGTTACCGGACAACGTCAGTCAGATCGAATCGATGTTGGCCAATGGCGAGATCAACCCGGACGCTTCAGTGTCGACGACTCCCCAAGCGTGTCCAATGGACGCGGCGACTGGCGCAGCGCCCGGGTGCAACAGCGACCAACAGCTCACATTGATCGAACAGTTACTCCGTTTGCCCGAAGCGTCGGCGAAACTCGGATCTGTCCTCTACCAGGTGCTCGAGCAGATGCCCGGAGCCACGGTCGTCGCGAACACGACCGATGGATTCGGCAACACCGGCACGGCGCTCACGGTGCCGGTGGGAGGTTCGGCGAACGCCACAGACGAGTTTCAGGTTCTCATCGAGCCCACGACGGGCGTTCTGCTCTCGAGCAGCGAACTCAGCGACGCCAACGTCAATGGTTCGACGAACGCAACGTACGCTCCACGCGCGGGTCTGAGTTACGGGCCCATCGACGTGGTGAGCGGAGTCGGAACGCTGCCGACGCCGACCTCATAGTTCCCGGCCGGAAACATTCGTTCACCCACGTAACTTCGCGGAGGCAACGGGATTATGTTCGAATGCCCTGGCGTCCCTGTTCATCAGGATCGGGTTGAATTTAGGTGTTGCCTAGCAACTTTCCTATGAGGTGCTCCCCAACCATGACGCAGCTCAGGTGGTTGTTTGCTCGAGGCGTCTCAGGCATTACTGAGGCATCCGCAACCCTTAGAACCTCCAAACCGAGCACTCTACAGTCGGATCCACCACTGACCTCGGGTCATCTGCTGAACCCATGCGGCAGGTACCGCACGGGTGTCCGATGGTGCCCACCGAATCCATCAACCACGTCTCCAACTCGTCCTCGGACGCCAGTACACCCGCGCTCTTCGCTGCGCCCCTCTACGGAAGAGTAGTTCGAAGAAGCAGGATTGCTTCTCGAAATGATGGGAATCGGAGCAGCCGAATGAGCTGGCGCTGCGCTGCGCAAGTGAAAATGTGAAGTGAAAATGTGAAGTGAAAAGGGTCTTCCGGTTTCACCGGGGTCTAACCTTCGCGGCGTCGTGACTCCGGGGTGAGTTAGGACCCTGCGGGCATCCGTTTCTTAAGCACAGAGGCGCTTCAGCCTTGTTCTGTGAAAAAGAAAACTATCCACGCCTCTGTGTTCGTCGATCCTACCGAGATCGTTACCCACCTCGTCGGACTGAAAGACGTGCGCGTCCTCTCCTACGCGAGGCGTGGCCCGGTCGGAGAGCTCACCATCGAACAAATCGTCGAGGACCCGAGGTGTCCGCGATGTGGTGGTCGCGCCCTCGTGAAAGAGCGCCCGATCGTCGAGTACTGCGACCTGCCCTTTGGCGGGGTGCCCATGACGCTGCGCTGGAAGAAGCACCGGCTGCGCTGCCCTAATCCTGCCTGCGCCATGAACTCCTTCACGCTCGCCGACCACCGCCTGGCCGCGAAGGGCGTGATGTTGACGACGAGGGCAGCCAAGTGGGTCGTCAAGGAGATCGTCTCGGGTCAACACGTCTCACACCTCGCCAAAGAGCTGCGTTGCGGCTGGGACGCGGTCAACACCGCCACCCTCGTCTATGGAAGCGCGTTGCTCACAGCCGACACGAAGCGTCTGAAAGAGACCACCGCCATTGGCCTCGATGAGACGCTCTTCGTGCGGCGCGGTCCCTACAAGGTGAAGGCCTGGTCGACGACGGTCTGTGACGTGGTGAACCACCAGTTGATCGACGTGGTCCCGACCAGGGAGTTCACCGAAGTGGCCCGCTGGCTGGACGCCCAACCCCACCACGTGAAGGACCGACTCAACTATGGCTGTCTCGACATGTCAAAGACCTACTCCGCCGTCTTTACGGTCGTCACCCCGAAGGCGACCCAGGTGATCGACCGCTTCCACGTCATGCGCCACGCCATCGCGGCCGTTGACGAGGTTCGTCGCAGAGTCCAACAACAACGAGAGGGCCATCGTGGCCGACGCGACGACCCGCTCTACAAGGCCCGTCGGCTCCTCGTGATCAAGCAGACCGCGAGCGACCCGGATCTGCAGGCACGACTCGAGGGACTGCTCGCCTTAGGCGACCCCGAGGGCGAGGTCGCCTTCGCCTACGGCGTCAAAGAAGCAGTCGCCCGTTTCTATGAGACCGACGACGCCGCGGCCGCCGAAGACCTGCTGCGCGACATCATCGACTTCGGCTCGAAGAAGTCCGCGCCGGCAGAAGTTCGTCGTCTCGCCCGCACATTGCGCAACTGGTTCGACGCCATCGTCGCCTGGCACCAGGCGAAGGTCTCCAACGGCCCGACCGAAGGCATGAACAACCTCATAAAACGCGTCAAACGTGTCGCGTTCGGGTTCACCAACTTCGAGAACTTTCGAATCCGAGCCCTGCTCTACGCCGGCAAGCCCAACCTCAGGGTCTTCGACTCGATCGTTGTGAGATGACGAGAGACAGGTGGCTCACCCCGCTACTACCGGAAGAGCCAATGAAAATGTGAAGTGAAAACTCGGGTGGGCGCTAGAGGACTCGAACCTCTGACCTCAGCCGTGTGAAGGCTGCGCTCTAACCAACTGAGCTAAGCGCCCGAGGGGCCAATGCTACCGCCGCGCCAGCACAACGGCATACACGTGGCGCAGT
>JBARLO010000011.1:0-43316 GCA_049801955.1 Acidimicrobiales bacterium | reverse complement strand
GTGCGCCTATTGCCAAGTGCAGTATGCCGCGCTGTTTGCAAACCCTTAGCGAATCGTCCTTCCCAACAGTTCGATCGCGGCCCGCATCTGCGCACGTCGCTCGCGCGCCCGGCATTCGTCATCATTCGAGAACGTAGGGAACGCGCTTCACCTTCGACAATCTAATGGGTCTGGACAGCTTCACCTTTTAGGGCGATGCTGTCTCCGAGCCGCCGAACGGTGAGCACTAGACAGATCTGAGTGTTCAGCTCTAGTTGCAGAGTGTGCCCCGTTCGGCTGGCGAGGTCAACGGAGAAGGCTGGAGGGGTGTCGTGCTTCGAGCACTGGTCCATTAGATCGCCGCCGTTGCCTCAGGGCTCATGGAACGTCAATCGACAGGAGGTGCAGGGTGATCTTTGTTGGAGTGGACTGGGCTGAGGCCCACCACGATGTCTGCGTTCTGGATAGTGAGGGTGAGGTGCTCGGTCGAACGAGAGTCGCTGACACCTTCGCCGGTCTGGGCGAATTGCATGCGCTCGTCGCCCACCTCTCGGGAGACGAGTTCGAACCAGATCAGGTGGTCGTGGGTATCGAGAAGGACCGCGGGCTCATCGTGACTTCGCTCGTCGCGGCCGGCTACCAGGTCTACGGGATCAACCCGAAGGCCTCGGCCCGCTACCGCGACCGTCACCACACGTCGGGAGCGAAATCCGATCCCGGTGACGCCAAGGTGCTGGCCGACCTCGTGCGCACGGACCGTCAGAACCACCGCCCCGTCGCGGGCGACACCCCCCTGGTCAATGCGTTGCAGGTGCTGGCTCGAGCGCACCAGAATGTCATCTGGAGCCGCCAGCGACAGGTGAACGCCCTGCGTTCAGCGTTGAAGGACTACTACCCCGGAGCTCTTGAGGCCTTCGGCACCGACCTTTCTCACATGGACGCCGTCGCGGTCCTCACGGTCGCCCCGACGCCCGCGCTAGGACGCACGTTGTCGCGCGCGAAGATCGTGAGCGCACTGAAACGCGGTGGACGCCAGCGCAAACTCGACGAGCACGCCGCCACCATCCAAGAAGTGCTTCGTCGCGAGCAGCTCCGACAACCTCCGTTGCTCGAGGACGCTTACGGCAAAGTCACCTCGTCGATCGTGCGAACGATCGCCCAAATGACTACCGAGATCAACGAGCTCGAACGGGGGTTGTCGGAAAGTTTTGAACAGCACCCGAGCGCCAAGATCGTCCGCTCTCTTCCAGGAATGGGGACGGTCCTGGGCGCCCGGGTACTGGGTGAATTCGGAGATGACCCGAATCGGTACTTCGACGCCCAGTCTCGCAAAAACTACGCCGGCACGTCGCCGGTGACCAAGGCCTCGGGAAAGTCCCGGGTCGTGCTCGCGCGCCACTGCCGCAACCGACGCCTCGCCGACGCTCTCGATCGAATGGCCTTCTGCTCACTGCGTGGTTCACCGGGTGCGCGGCGCTACTACGACGAGATGCGGGCACGCGAGAAGTCCCATCAGAAGGCAGTCCGACAACTGGCCAACCGATGGGTCGGGATCCTGCACGCCTGCCTTGAACGCGGCTGCCTCTATGAAGAAGAGATCGCGTGGCCTACGTCGAAAGACATTGCCGCTTGACATTTACGAAGAAGGGGTGTCTGCAACTTCCATATCGCCCGGGTGAGTAACGGGCCGACCGAGTCGATCAACAACCTCATCAAGCGCATCAAACGCATCGGCTTTGGCTTCCGCAACTTTCAGAACTACCGGATCAGAGCCCTGCTCTACGCGGGCAAACCCAACTGGCGCGTCCTCGGATCGATCGTGGTGCGGTGAACGTCACCCCGTCAGAATCCGATGAGCCGATTCAGCGGTCTGGTCCCGAGAGCGACAAGAGCGCGCATATGGGGATTTTGTTGGCGAATCAACTAGAGAACGGCGATCTCGTGTATCACAGCACGTCCTCAGAGACGCCTTCATCGCTACGGAAGTGCGAACCGGCTCAAGGAGTCTTGAACAGCCAACCCCCGCCAAGGTTGTTTGAGGATCCCGTGCAAACGAGCACGGGGTTAGACAGATGGAATGACTTTTCGGGCCAATGCTCGTACGGTCCGAGCACTTTGACCACATTGGCTGCTTTTGCCTTACAGGAATTTTTGAGCGCCCGACTGTTCGTGAGACCCACACTGATTTCGGCTCGAGCCGATTGTCCGGTCCGAAGCAGATTATTACCCGTCACGAGACTGGCAGGAACCGTCGAGCTGACTAATGGCACGTCACCCTGAAATGCCTCGAAGCCGACGTAGACGACGGGCATATTGCAGAGAGCCCCAATGTTCGTCAAGGTGACCCAATCTTCGTACGAATCCGTGGCGTTGCCAACGATTTCTATTGGCTTGAGCGCCTCTCGTATCTGCGTTGAATGACAGCGAGGTACCTTTGCCGACTGCGCACTACTGGCCGGCGCGCTGCCTGCAACCAACCCTGCGGCCGAGATCAACAGGGAAGCGGTCGCGGCGAAGAATGGCCTCCGAACTCTCGCGCAGCTGAACACAAGCCGCAACCTAGACCCAGCTCGGCAAGGTCAGCACTCAATGAAACGAAATCGTAAGATTTTCTCCGAAATTAGTCTTCTAGAGACGAGACATCAGCGGTTGGAAAACTGTCTCTTCCGATCTTGGCACCTACAATCTTCGGGTGAGTCAACGGCCAGCGAGCTCTTGCGACTCACCTCGCTGAATGAACTTGTTTTGTCGACCATCTGAACTCACACTTTGCTCCTCACGTCCTCTATTGACGGTCATAGCCAAACCTTAACGGTCGCTCGCTGCGGGCCAATGAGTTCGAGTAGTCGAGCCGTCGTCAACAAACTCCAACGAGCGCACTGCAGGATGGGCCTCTTATCGTGGATCGCATGGTGAACGCAGGCGTCAAGGGAAGCCGCTCCCTAATTCACTAGTCGGATTGCGCACGTCTGCTCTCCGACGGGAGCCCTCACTCATTGATTGAACGTATTAAGTATCTAATCACACGTACGAGCGGACATCTCTACAGTGATTTCCTACAGCAGTCGTTTGACATAACGCCTCCTCCGACGAGTCAAAGTGATGCGTCACTACGCCCAACCCAGCTCCACGAGGCGCGGGTCACTGATGCCAAAGTGGTGCGCGATCTCGTGGAGGACAGTCTTTCGAATCTGGACCTTCACTTCTTCTTCGGTGGAACAGTAGCGACAGATGGTGTTCTGGTAGAGGGTGATGCGATCGGGCATGACGCCGCTGTAACTAACGGGACCGCGCTTGGTGAGGGGAACACCCTGGTAGAGACCAAAGAGGTTGTGACCGGGGGCGTCGTCTTCCACGACGATGGCCAGATTCTCGATCTGGGACGAGAGATCACTCGGCAGCGTCGCGAGAGCTTCGCCGGCTAACTCCTCAAAGCGCTCGTTGGAAACTTCGAACATCAACGAAGCGTATCGGTCGTAGTCTTTCACCCAGGCGAAGAAGCGACGGGGGCTCACTGAAGTTGCAACCGCGTTGTCTGAGTCGCTATGACTCTGGCAAGGCTTCTCGAAGGCCCCCTGACAATCCTCAGTAGCGTCGAGATGAGAGTGCACCGACCATTGTGCTCGCGACTTTCGTGCAAACCTCTGTTGCGCCACGACGACTACTGGGAATGTAGAAATTCTCGGTGCCGAAGGGCTGTAGTTCGACGCCGTTGGCGTTCGCCGGCTCGCACCGACCGTGGTCAAAGTTCGCCTCGTTGACTATGAAGTACTCGACGTAGGCGACTCCGCCACGAGCGCGCAACACGACCGATCCTCGGGACACACCCTCGATGGGTTGATAGGTCGAGGAGGGTCCGACCGGCCTCTTGCTTGTTCCGTCCACTGGCTGAGAGTGAGGAACTCCCGACATCGAGCAAGTGATCGCGCCATTGTTCGTGAACGCGATGAGGAAGTAAAACTCTCCGCCGGCACCGTTTGGGCCCACGAATCTCGCTGCGATGTCATTATGCGCGCCACAATGTGGCGTCGATGCGGCACTGGCCATCGCCTCTCCGTTGGAGGCTGTCATGACGCCGCTGGACACAAGAATCAGGACGGCAAACGCAAGGCTGCGCCTCGCTCGAGGTGACTTGGCCATCGAACGACTCTGACTACGCGGCTGACGTGCCTCATGCGCCAGTGTCATCAGCGGACGAACTCGTGCTCGAAGTAGGGACTTTCATTGCCGTTAGAAACAAATTCCTCAAGAGCTACGCAATTCTCGTTGGAACCACACGAAAGCGCCATGACCGACCCCGCTGTTGGTGCCAAATGGAGTGGCGCGACGCCTGGCAGACTTACGAGTCGGGTGAAATGACCTTTGACTTCAGAGAGAGCATAAAGACGTGTGGACTGACCCTGCGTAAAGTACGAGCCCGCGATGGTGCAGCTCTGGCTGGACGAGCAAGCCATCTCGGAGCCACTAAACCCATCAAAGGTCGAAGCGGCAGAGCCGGGCACGAGCCGAAGTGAGCCCCAAGTTCCTCCGTGTTTCCTGACGATCCAATAACTGAGGCCCCCCGCGCCAACCAATGACTCCCCGAAGGCCGTGCAATCGTTCCTCGAACCGCAGGTGATGGACTGCACTTGCGTGTAACTGAGGAGTGCCGGGCTCGTGGAACCTTTGATGGGAGCTGCGCGACGCCACGTGCCTGAGGTCTCGTCGACAAGGAAGGGGTGACTATCCCCACGACGGTCGGTGTAGGAGCCGCCCGCACTGCAGTTTCCCCGCGACCCGCACGAGACGCCGTTGAGAATTGAACTCGTCTGGCCCGCGAGCGCAAGACCCGGGAACATTACTGAGGGCTGCCATCGTCCATTGGTCTCGACGGCCACGAATCCTTCCTGATCCATTGACGGCGAGAGAGACGAACCGACCGCTACGCACGACCCCGGAGCTCCACATGACAGCCCCGTCAGTCGCGGGTACTCCCCTCGATTCGCTTCGCCTAACCACTCGGGCGATCCCCATACCCCGTCGACTTCATTGACGACGAAGCTCTTGTCGAACTGTTCTTTGTAGGGCGATCCTGGCAGCACACACGAGTTCCATCCATCCGCGCATGGTACCGACGCGAATTCTCCCGCAGCAGCGCAATTTCCATCGGACGGGCACGACACGTAGTTGATTGTCGCTCCTTCTTCGATGCCCGGTGCGGCTACTCCCGCCACTACATGAGCCTTCTGCCACTTCCCGTTTATTTCACTGACCACGAAGGCTGTCGTTGGAGCTTGGTCACCTAGCAACTCGATGCGGCTGAATCCCTCCACGTTCACCAACGAACCCCCGGCGCTGCAGTTGCCGGGCGAGGTGCATGATATTGCGTTGACCGCGGTGTTGTTGGCGATGGCGGCGGTCGCCGTACCTCGGACAACTTGAGCCCGACGCCAGTGACCCTTCGATTCGTCGACCACAATGGCCTCGGTAATCCTGGTCGTGCCGATGTATCCCCCCGCGCTGCACGCCGTAGCCGATGTGCACGAGATGGCGTTAAGGATTATTCCAGGGTATGAACCGTGATCTTGAGGAATCGAAAGTGGCACCGGGCGACTCCACGCGATGCGTTCCGTGTTCGCCGGGAGAGTCACCAAGGTAACTATGACGGCCGCGACAGTTAGAAACAGCGGTACGGCGACGAAAGTAAGCCATCGTCTTCTCTGTTGGCGGTATGTAGGGGATCCGTGGCGCGACACTAGGAGTCATTCTGATTCGCATTGACGGCACAAGCGACGCGACTCCTCTCCAAAGAGCCCTTGACGTGCCCGAACGATGTTCCTATTCGCAAGTCCATCTAGGAACTATGCGCTAATCAGCGAAATCAGGACGAGTGTGAATTTCGTCTGCCGGCCTTCACAATGGGCCACGCGGATTGATTCCCGTCACCCGTGGACCCAGTCATAGAACTGAGCCTGCGCCATCAACATGTGGGAGGCTTCGAGAGTGGCGGACGGTGGCGGTAGTCCAGTAGGACAATCGCGCAACAAGTCTGTCTTGACCCTCGGAAGTACGTGGTTCGCTCTCACCGTGTCCGGAGTCATCGTTCTGCTGGCGATGCCCTTTTACGACTCCAGCTCGAAAGGGTGTTCTTCACTATCACCTGGAGCGTTGATCTGCCAGCGCGCACTCGCTTCCAAAGGACTCTTTGGCCCAGGACTCGGATCGTCAGACTCGGGACTCTTCGGGAATTCCAGTCCCTGGGCCACGACGTACTGGGTGGTCAGCATCTTTATCGGAGTCTGTTGTGTCGTGCTCTTTTACTGGTCTCGCTCGCGAGAGCCGGGACATATTGGGCGACTGTGGCCAATCGTGGCAATCGTACTGAGTGGGCTGATTCTCGTCGGTGTGAGCAGGGACTGGCTAACCAGTGCGCCTTCCGATCTCACTGTCCGAGGTATGCAAGCACTGCTAGTAATTGCGATCGGGTTGATCGTGCTCGCAGTCATCGACCGCAAGTGGGCATTTTCATTGTTTGTTGGTGGCTTTCTTGGACTCGCGCTCTTGTCGTGTCTTTACAACGTGAGCAACCTGTTTCAGCGATTCGGAATCGCAAAGAATTGGGCGCCCAATGAACTCACGCTCCCAAATCTCATACTTCCCGGTACCTATCTCCTCTTGGGAGGCGCAGCGTTCATCACGTTTCACCATTTGAAAGTCCGAAAGGGCTAACTGCGAAAATTGGCGAAAGAGCACTTTCACAGGCTCTCGTGAGTGTTCTAGCGGAGCCTGCCCTCGAGTGTCGCTAAGCCGTCTTTAATGTTCATCGCAATCCCGAGCAGCCAGTAGAAACCCGTGCTCGGTGCTGTTGTGCGCACAGGGCCGAGACCGGTAACCGAATGACAGCCCGTCGGGATCAAGTTGATGGCCTCTCCTCCCATGCCCTTCTCTCCCTTCACCGCGAAGACAAGGCGATACGA
This sequence comes from Acidimicrobiales bacterium, assembly GCA_049801955.1. Classification (GTDB taxonomy): domain Bacteria; phylum Actinomycetota; class Acidimicrobiia; order Acidimicrobiales; family RAAP-2; genus RAAP-2. The sequence continues at coordinate 36,381 of JBARLO010000011.1, read as the reverse complement.
AACGAAGAAAGCGGCTGGGCAAGTCGGAAGACTCTTTGACGCATTGGGCAAGGCGCACGCGGAGGCGGCCACCGCCCGAGCCGCCGCAGCGTTCGTAACGGTGACGGCCGTCGGGAACGTAAAGACATACCGGGCGGGCGCCATCCGCGTGACAATGAGTCGGTCCACTTTGGGGATGACGCTACAGAGATAGGCCGTGCTGGATTCTGCGTGCGCGGTGGTGACTGTCTTCGACGACGCGCTGGCCCATGCACACGGCACTACTGCAGCGCAAAGTACGACCGAAAAGACAACGCTTGGATACCGCATCTTGATCTTGCGATCGCTTCGCCAAGATTGCCTTCCGGGTCGCCTTCGATCCATGAATGTCACAACCATGATGTCAACCCCGAGACCACTCCCCCGACATTGACGGTTGAAACACCCGTACACACCTTGGCGCGAGGAATCTTCACGTAGAAGGCCGCCGGGTAGGCAAATTTGATTGTGATCCCGCCCATGACCCTGGGAGCGCAGTACGAACGCGGGAAACTGCTCGTTAACTCGCGTTCAAAGACGATACTCGCCCTGCCACCGTGTGGTTTGAGGGTTACGAATCCGCCGCGGTCCTCGAGCCCTTCGGGATACGCCGATTGACCCACTCGGCTTCTGTGCGGTCCTACCACTGGTTGGGCAATCGGTATTCCACTCAGATAGCACGCGACAGTTCCGCGATTCGTGAAGACCACTGGAAAATCGATCGTCGTTGCAGGAATGCCCGTCACAGAGTATGCAAGACCCGCTTCAGTACCTTCGTGGGACGTGCAAATCGAATGTCCACGATATGTGCCGGCCGGCAGTACTGGAAGTTCAACCCACGTGCTGCCGTTGAGTGTTCGATACTGCGGACCAGTCTCAATTCCGAAGATCGCGCCCGTCGCACCAAACATCGACATGTATTCCGGCGAACCGCCGTACAGATTCGTCTCAATCGAGGTGAGCGTCCAATGAACCCCTCCATCGCGGCTCACCTCGAGACCTCCCGCCGCCCCACCCAACGCGCCGTACAGGATCGACCCGCGCTTGTTGGAGTAGATCGTGTTGTCAACGTCTCGAATGCCGCCTGCGCTTGTGCCTACTTCGTTGGCGTGCGCCACCGCTTCCCAGGAATCGCCCCCGTCAATTGACGCCCTGAGGACGCTGTCACCCTGGTTCATTCCACCGTCGATGAAGCAGTACAGGAGCCATCGATGCGGGTTGGAAGTGACCAACTGATCGACGGATAACCCCTCGCACGGATCGTTCAGGAGCCGCCAAGAGGTGCCACCGTTCGTCGTGACGAGCAGCGAAGAGTCCTCGCCCTCGCGTCCTCCCTCGCTGACCACGATCGAGCGCGGTGAGGTACTGGCCATGGCGGTCGCTGCCCGCCACTGGCCCGCACGACCGAGCGCGGGTATCGACTCGGTGCGCAAAGCCTTCGTTGCACCGAGACGAAACTGGGTGAGGTCGCTCGGACATTTGAGGGGTCCGTACACGGGGACTGAACCTTGGCAGACGTCACTCACGATAGAGACGGCGTCGCCACTAACGACGAAGGTCGGCCAGATTCCCGGAGTCGATACCTTCGACCAGGACGCCCCTCCGTCATCAGTGACGTACAGCGGTCCATCTTGAACCGACGCGTAGCCAACACTCGCGCTCACGAAGTGGATCTGCGGGTCGAGATTGACGCCGTACAGTCCGACGAAGCTGGGCAGTGGCAGGACGTGTTGCACCGTCCAGGAATTGCCAAGGTTCGTGCTCTTGACAAGGTAGAACCATCCACGTCCTGTATTGGACGGTGACGCCACGCCAAAGCCGACGGACGACGACACCATGTCAATAGTGTCAATTTGGGTGCCAGTACCCAGGGTCGTGTCGGTAAGCGGAGTTCCTTCTAATAAAGAAGGTGGACGAGAAATTGAACCCGCGGAACGTCCCGTTGCCGCAATCACCGATGTCGTGGCGACCACCATGATTGCTGAGAAGAGAACCGCGCGAAACTTCATATTTTCTGGACCGTACTTCTGCGCCGGCAGTCGGAACGTGGTTGAAACACGATTGTCATCTCGAACCAGCTCTCGTGGCGCAACTCGAGCCTCGATGTAAGTTCCCGCGGAACGCTGTGGCAATCTCGCTTACGTGGAAGATACTGGTGAGGTGAATCGCACAAAACCCACGCTGTTCGTGATGGTTGGTCTTCCCGCATCCGGAAAGACCGCCCGAGCCAAGCAAATTGAGGAGGAACATCGGGCTTTGAGGCTGACTCCCGACGAGTGGATGATTCCTCTGTTCGACGACAATGATGCCGACGGGAAGCGCAATGTCCTCGAGGGCCGCTTCATTTGGCTGGCGCTGAGAGCTCTCAGTCATGGCATCGACGTGGTCTTGGACTTCGGTGTCTGGGCCCGGGTGGAGCGAACGGCGCTACGAGCTCTCGCCGCCGAAGCCGGGGCATCGTCTGAGCTCATCTACCTCGATGTTGACGAAGAAGAACAGCGGAGACGGCGAGACCATCGGGCGGCTGAGGAGTCCACGACGACCTTCTACATCCCCGATGAAGACCTTGACGACTACCGGCGACGCTTCGTGCCGCCCGACGACGACGAACTATCAGGTGCCGAACTCGACTCGCCTCCCGTTGGCTATCTGAGTTGGAGCGCGTGGGCGTCTGAATGGTGGCCGACGTCCATCCAGTGAGCGAAACGCTGAGCACCAAGTACAGGGCGTTGCTGCGGCGACTTAGAAGGGTGGAAGAATGATCGCCTTTGACGGATTTCTCATTGTTGCCAGGTCGCTCACTGTCGGGTGAAAGCTGAGAGATCTCAGTACCACCTGACCCGAATCGTTCTGACTGTCTCGAGATGACCACGAGACCAATACGCCCGCACGATCCACGCATGTGGACTCTTGCATCGAACCATGTACTTGCTTCTGGCGGATGCAGCGCAGGATGCCGAAACGATGCGACACCTCGGAATAAATCGATGAGGGCTTCGCCAGATACGTTGAATCGAAATTCTTTACAGTCTGCAGAACGAATGCCGGCACAAACCCCACCTCTTCTTCGCCGAATCCGTTCGTCTGAATATATGGGGTGGGACGCGAACACGCCAGATCCCCATACCCAGAAGGCGTAGGAGTGTTGGTGCACGCGCTGACGTTCGCATCGTTGTGAATCCATTGCACGATGTGTCCGTTGAGTCCCCGAAAGACATACGCACTTCTAAGCGTGCTCGAGTATCCGTCGACGTTTGGCGTCGGCGTGGCGCCCGGAAGGGGCCGCAAGTTGGCCACGGTGATCGTGCCAGGCGAGAAGTACACAAAGTGCGTGACTTGGTAGGAAGCGACGTACGCGCTACTCGTACCCTTTGTCATCAAGTTGACAAACATCGACAGGGACTGGCTCTCGGTCGACGACGCTGAAGCGAGAGTTGCGCTGGCAAAAAGTGACAGCCCGGCTGCGAGAACTACGGCCAGAAGTTTCTCGCGATGACGCGTGACGCTCGTCACGATGTGCACGCAAGGGTCGAATAGGGAACTCTATGCATGCTCGATGGCGACGACTGGTTCCAGAGCAGGTCGGAGGCGTCTACGCGGAGAGATTGGATGAGATCTGGCGCCGTCTGCCCAAAGACGCCAGGTATCCGGCACCACGATGTCCCGTCGGGATAGAGACGATAGAGCTCTTGTCGATCACCTGCCGGAGTCGTGATGGAAGCAAACATCGATCCGTCTGGTGCGAGCACCATCGAGTTCGATAGCGGCGCTGAGTCAGGTCCGTCGTTGTCCCCCGGGATTGGAGGCAATTCCCAGTTCGTCCAGTTGAGCCCCGAATCAGTCGATCGCAGTAGCGGATACTCCGACGACGGATCGATCAAAAAGAGTTCGCTCGGCGAACTCGCCACTAATTGCTGAGTGACGCAGCTGTTAACCGTGGTCACCCAGGTAGAGTTCCTCCACTTCACTCCCGATGCCGAGGACGCGGCCGACGGCCCGAGGAACAGCGGCTGGTTGTCTTGACTCATGTTGCAGTTGCCCCACTGGTACGGCCCAAATGTCATGCACGGCCCGCTGGCGGGGCAACCCAGAGTTGAAGTGCTCCAGGTCACACCGCCGTTGGTCGTCACCTCTGCTGTGGCGTAGCCGTTGTTGGTTCCTGCAGGAGATCCGCCACGGTCATAAGTGTCGCGACTGAACAGCGCGACGATCCCGCTGCGGTCAGTTGTAAACCCACCGAAGTCTTCCAGCGAGAATCCCTTAGGTAGCGGCACCGTGTGCCACGTGCCTCCGGCGTTCGTTGTGTACACCGGGGCCAGATACAGGGGCGGAATGCTGGTCCCCTCACCGGCGCTGAATCCGGCATAGACGCTCTCGGGAAATCTCGGATCGAGCTGCACGTCGGTGCATTGCGGCGGAGTGGTCGACGCGCCCGGAAAGAAATGCAGAGTTGATCCTCGAAGGGCGCTCGCCACGCCGGCGGTCGAGATCGTGACCGGCGCAGATGCACCGCTCACGACAATGCCTTTGGATTCGCACCACCCCACGCGAGACGAGTTCGGCACCGCGTCAACTGCGGACGGACCGGAGTACGTGGACGACAGATACGGAATGGTGCCTAACTGGGACCACGGCGGACTCGGACCAATGCGCAACCGGGTGGGAGTAAGTACCACATTGAAGCTTCCCTGCAACTTCGACGATGAATACGCGAGGCGAGGGTACGTCGTGCGCTGCGATCCTGGGGTGACGGAGATCGTATAGCCAAAGGACCGTCCGATCAGGTCCTGTACGGGTGCCCAACCGCTCACCATGACCTCGTCGCCAACCCGTGCGGTCGAGGGACCAACGGTCATCGTTTCGCATCGACGCCCAGGTACACAGCGCTGCGGGCGGGGAGCCTTCAATTTGATCGTGACCTTTGCCTCGGCCGGTCGCAACGCGCAGCCCGAGATCGACGTCAGGCACTGCAGGCCGACTTGATAGGAGCCCGAGGTCAACGGGTGAATCGAGACATCGCCGTTGCGGGCGACGAGCCAGGCGGTCTGTGGAACCAGGAGCGTCATCTGGAATTTTTTGGACGATAGCCAATTGATCGCAACGCTTTCCTGTAGACCTCCACAACCGTCCCAGCAAAGATTGGCGCTGGGTTCGCGAGGCGACACTGCTTTGCTTAGGTGACCCGTCAAGACAACGTGTTCGCCAGGCGTCACGGTCTTTCGCAGAGATGACAACGAGATTTTCACCGTAGGAGAGGGCGTCGTGGTGGTAGTTGGCGCCGTCGTCGGCGAGTTGGAAACGCCTTCCACAATGGCCTGCAGCGCGACAACAAGTGACGCGTCACGAAGGTTCGGCACTCGAAAGCACCCAGTGAAGTCACCGTTGAGCGCCTGGTCCACACTGTCACCCTCATCCGGTGCGCACAGCGAATTGGGGCTGAGGTATGACGTGACTATTGGGGTCGGGTGAGAGCGGGGAGCCGACGTCGTGCTGGAACGAGCCGAGTTGCAACTAGCGAGAACGGTTGCGGCGAATAGGACGCAAAGTGCGGGACGTACGACTCGTCTTGTCGCGCTCCCTGGGGCGACACCGTGCAACTTCGACACGCTCGCAACGTAACTCCAATTAGCTCGATAAGGAGCCCTTTGACACCGAATCGTCATTTGACGGCAAGTCGTACTTCGGAATAACGACCTTCCAGTGCGCGCCGCCATCGACAGTGCTCCACAGCGTCAGCCGCTCATTGTTGTTGTCGTCGTTTCCCAGTACGAGCCCGTCGGAACCATTGAAGAATTTGATCTGAGACGTCCCGCCTGCGGTACTTCCGATGAGTGGCTGTACTGCCCTCCAGACTGCCCCGCCATCGCGCGTCTCTAGGAGAGAACTTCTATCCCCAACGAGGAAGGCACTTTCCTTTGATAGGAGGTCGACCGACCCCAAGTACCCAGCGTCGAGATCGGAGTTCCGAGCGTCTTGTGGTGACTTCAAAGTCCAGCTTCTGCCTCCATCGGTCGACTCCAGCACGGTCTTGGATTGCATGCCGGCGCTGGGTTGGGTCGCACACACGGTCATAAGTGTTCCGTCGGGCGCAACCGAAAACGACGTCGACCACGCTCCAAGATGACAGGGCACCTGTCGGTCCAACCACGACTCGCCACCGTTGGTTGTGAACCAGAGTGGCGCAACGCTTGGGCTGCCATCAAAGTGATTGGGCGGTGCCACCATCAGATACGCACTGTCACGACTCGTTCGCACTAGGTACGTCTGCAGCAGGTCGGTGTACGCGATCTCAGTCTGGGCACCCAAAGGCCCCGGTAACGATCTCCAGGTGCGTCCCCCGTTCGTCGACTGCACTAGGCCCACCGGACAGGTCGTCGCGCGAGCGACCTCACGTGGCGTGCAGGCGGCCCGGACCATCCAGATCGATCGACCAATGGAGTCGATGTCCAAGATCGAACCCATGCCTAAGACCTTGGACCACGACTTTGCGTCATCGTGGCTGACGAAGAGTTGCGTCCCGTAGAGAAAGAGGTCGCCGTGACCGTCTGAAGATAGCAAGGAATCGAAGGACGTTTTCGAGCAGTTCCACGACGTGACGCGGACGAGGTCATCAAAATGAACACCCCCGTCAGCCGACTCCCCGACGTAATCCGTGCACGAGTCGCCGTTTTGGGACTCACCCTGGAAGACTCCGAAGCCGACTTCCGGACTCGAAAATACGAAAGTCTCTAGCGAGAGCGGAGCAGCGGCATTGGCGGCAGAGGAACTCGACTCGACGACCCCAATCACGAGAAAACCACTGACCAGAGATGCCAGTAGCGACCTCGTCACCACGTTGCAGTACCGCGCTCTACGTCGTGCCACGTTCGCAACGTAATTCAGCCCGGATGCCTCATGATCGCTTTGACACCGAATCGTAAACAGGTCGACGCTATTTAGTTCAAGAGTTCATCAAGGAGAGCTGCCACTCGATCGCGGATCTCGTCACGAATCCCCCGAACCGCAATGAGGTCTTTTCCGCGGGGATCGTCGAGTTCCCAGTCCACGTAGCGCTTGCCTGGGTAGACAGGGCACGCGTCACCACAGCCCATGGTCACGATCACGTCGGCGTCCCTTCCCACCTGATCGCTCAACTTGGTAGGCAACTCGTTCGAGATGTCGATGCCGACCTCCTTCATCGCGGCCATAACCGCGGGGTTCAAGGTGTCGCTGGGATCGGAGCCAGCGGAGTCGATAACGGCGCGCGTGGCGGCCAACGTACGGGCGAATGCGGCCGCCATCTGCGAGCGCCCGGCGTTGTGAACGCAGAGGAACAGAATGTGGGGAGTCTTTCTCGAACTCACGATCTCGGACCCTCGTGCACGAGAGCATCGGTCACGCGAGCGGCGTCGCGCGCCGTGAAGTTCGCGAACAGTGCCTTCACGAGTCCGAAACCGACCACGCCCCCGACAATTTCTGCGCCAACGAAGAGGGGCGCTGAGGCGGGCGCAATCCCGGCGAAACTGTTCGAGAACATGCGACCCACCACGATGGCGGGATTGGCGAAGCTTGTCGAACTCGTAAAGAAGTAGGCACCGGCGATATATGCCCCCACCGCGGCGGGGGCGAGCGAACTACGGTGCGCCCTCGCCAGGGCGAAGATCACAAGGACGAGTCCCGCGGTCGCTATCACTTCGGAGAAGCCGTGGGCCAACGTCGCGCGATGGTCGGTGGAGAGCGAGATCGCCGAGCGCGAGAACATCAGGTTGGCGAGCACCGCGCCACTGGTGCATCCGGCCACTTGGACCACGAGATACGCCCATGCCGTGCGCCAACTGACGCCGCCGAACGCGGCGTCGACGAACGTAATCACGGGGTTAAAGTGCGCGCCCGAGACTGGACCGAACGTGGCGATGATGACGAACAGCCCCACCCCCGTGGCCGCGGCGTTTTCCAAGAGTTCGAGACCGATCGCGTGAGGTGAATACGTCTGCGCAGCGATCCCTGAGCCAATGACGATGGCGGCCAACAAGAGGCTGCCGAGGTACTCAGCGAGCGCCTTTCGCCACAGTGGCGCCTCGCTCAGCAACACGCGGTGACTGTGTTGGAGTCGGACGGCGCACAGCACGGATCGCCGGTGACGCAACCACTGATGGGCGAGTCGCCGAGAACGGTGTAAACCTCCCACGGCGAGCCATCCACGCCGTCGACCCACACCTTGTCCTGTAGCGCGAAGCAACACGTCCGGGATTCTTCACTTCGGGCTTTTAGCCCGACGCGGGACAGATAGTTCGACGCTTCCGTCACCTCATCGCTGGTCGTCACTTCAACACCGAGATGATTGATCGATCCCGGAACTCCCGCGCTCTCAATCAACACCAACTTCAGCGGTGGATCCTCAATTGCGAAGTTTGCGTAGCCGGGTCGGACCTTTGCCGGTTCGGAGTTGAAGAACTTGGAGTAGAACTCGATCGCCTGATCGAGATTCGAGACATTGAGGGCTAATTGAATCCGCGACGACACGTCGACTCCTTACATTGATGGATGTCGATGTAAAGGTACACGTTACATTGACGATTGTCAATGTATGATGTGAGAGTGGCCGCCCGTTCGATACCTCTTTCAACGAACGTCGACTCGGCCGTCGGCTGCTGCAGTCCACTCAGCGAGAGCGAACTCACCGACGCCGAGGCACAACAGGCGGCCGCAATCTTCAGTGCCTTGTCAGATCCGGTGAGGTTGCGAATGCTCTCGCTCATCGCGACCGAGATCGAGGTGTGTAGTTGCGCTCTGCAGGGGCCCCTGAGAAAAAGTCAGCCCACCATCTCGCATCACACGCGAATCCTGGCCGAAGCCGGTCTCATCGAAGGAGAGAAGCGAGGGCGCTGGATGTGGTGGCACGTCGTACCTCGTCAACTCAATAGCGTCGCCAACATTCTGGCCACAACCCGAGTGAACCAGTAGTTCTCGAACTCACTCGCTCGTCAGACGTCTTCATTCGCTGGGCATATCCGAGGGCACGAGATGCACCGCTCATGTCAGACTCAACTGACCATGAACGAAGATGGCTCGGATCTAAGGGCGGGCGACGTCGTACCGCTGGCGACCATCGCGCGCGAGTGGACCAAGTTGGGTTGTATTGGCTTTGGTGGACCGCCAACTCACATCATCCTGCTGCGCCGTCTATGCGTCGACGAACGTCACTGGCTGCATACCGAAGAGTTCGAGGACGCCATCGCCGCGACGAACCTCTTGCCTGGTCCGGCGTCAACGCAGTTAGCAATATATTGCGCGTGGAAACTGCGCGGCGTTCGCGGAGCGATCATCGGAGGTCTGGGCTTCATCTGTCCGGGCCTCATCTTGATCATCGCTCTGTCCACGGTCTTCCTGGCCAAGCATCCACCGATTGGAATCCTCGGCGCTGCCGCCGGAGCTGGCGCGGCCGTCCCCGCGGTCGCGCTCAACGCCTCACGGGGTCTCGTGCCGGCCAGTTGGAAGCGCACCGGCGACGCCAAGCCGCAACGGTGTCGGTGGGTTGGGTACGCCGTCGCGGGCGGGGCGTGTGCTGCGCTGATCGGCCAGTACCTCGTGATCGCGCTCATTGCCTGCGGGGCCGTGGAACTCGTGATTCGCCGACACGCACTCGGCGCAAGCGGATTCGCAAGGTCAGTCCTTGTGGGAGCGGTGCACACGACGGCGATTGGAGGATTTGCGGCATTGAGCTGGGAAGCGCTCAAAGTCGGTGCCCTCTCGTACGGAGGCGGTTTCGTCATAATTCCGCTGATGCAGCACGATGCGGTGACCACTTACCACTGGATGTCGGGACCTCAGTTCCTCAATGCGGTCGCGTTAGGTCAAGTCACTCCCGGTCCCGTTGTGCAGACCGTGGCGGTCGTGGGTTACGCCGCCGCGGGAATTGGCGGGGCGTTTCTCGCCGCGGCGCTCGCTTTCGCCCCGTCATTCGCGTTCGTCATCGGTGGTGGATCTCAGTTCAGCAAGATTCGCTCCAACGGCGCCGTTCAATCCTTCTTCACCGGTGCCGGACCAGCCGTCATCGGTGCCATCGCGGGTTCGGCCATCCCGCTCGGGCTGTCGCTGCACTTCTACTGGCAGATACCGGTTCTCGCTGGCGCTCTCGTGTGGCTCCTGATCGCTCGGCGCAGCGTTGTCTACTGCCTTCTTGCTGCCGGTGTCCTCGGTGCAGTGTTGGCGCTTGTCGGAGTGCACGTCTAGGAGAGATTCGCGGCGCCCGCGACGCGGGAATATGCGACAGTCGTAGCGTGGAGTTTGATCCCCTGGCCTTCGAAGGCACGGCAGAGTATTACTCGGCCGGTCGTCCCCCGTACTCTGTCGAACTCGCGAGCACGATGAGACGCGAGCTGTCACTCGATGGCAGCGGTCAACTCCTCGACGTGGGGTGTGGGCCGGGCGTGTTGGAGTTGGAACTGGCGAGTCTTTTCGCCCGCACCGTCGCGCTCGACCCCGAGCCCGGCATGTTGCGTGAGGGCCGGCGACGTTGCGATCAGGCGGGAGTGCTCAACGTGAACTGGGTGAAAAGTGAGGCGGGTGACCTCACCGATCTGGACATCGCACCGTCTCGGGTCGTGACCTTTGCTCAGTCGTTCCATCGCGTCCACAAGTTCGAAATCGCCGAGATGGTCTATGACATCCTCGAGCCCGGCGGTTCGCTCGTTCTCGTCTCCAACGTGACCGATTCGAGGACCGAGCCAATGAGTCCCGGGTATCCGCCGATTCCTCATCACGCGATTCGTGAACTCATCGTCTTCTACCTCGGAGACGCCACGCGTCATTACCTGGCGACCTGGCGTGAGAACCAGCCCGCTCGATTTGAGGACACGCTGGCGCTGACTCGCTTTCAAGGCTCTCGCACGGTCTACGCTCCCGGTCGCCCGGACTTGATACGAGACATCGACACGGTGGTCGCCAACTGTTTCTCCCTGTCGTACGCCGCGCCGCGCCTTTTCGGCGAACGCCGTGAAGCGTTTGAAAGCGACCTGCGTCGCGTGCTCGGCGACCACTCGCCGTCGGGACTCTTTTGGGACTGGCCAGGCGACACCGAACTCGTGATCGCTACCAAGTCGGAGAGCCCCTGATTCGATCCGCGCCCCGAGGCCGAATCAAAGATAAGAGAATCCTGATACCGTGCGATCTAACGCACTGGAACTCGTCTATTGCGGAGGAGAAACGTCATGGGACTACGAATTGGGGACACCGCGCCAGACTTCACTGCGGAAACGACTGACGGAAGCATCAGTTTTCACGACTGGTTGGGCGATTCATGGGGAGTGCTCTTCTCACACCCCAAGGACTTCACGCCGATTTGTACCACGGAGCTCGGCTACGTCGCGGCCATCAAGCCCGAGTTCGACAAGCGCGGCGTCAAGGTCATCGGCCTCTCAGTCGATTCCACAGATCGTCACGAACTCTGGGCCGATGACATCGAAAAGACTCAGGGTGCGCGCCCGAACTTTCCAATGATCAGCGACACGGACTTCAACGTCTCCAAGCTCTACGACATGCTGCCCGCGAGCACGTCAGGCGACGCGGAGTCACGCACGCCGGCCGACAATCAGACCGTACGCAACGTCTTTGTTGTCGGTCCTGACAAGAAGGTCAAGTTGATCCTTGTCTACCCGATGACAACTGGTCGCAACTTTGACGAAGTGTTGCGCGTCATCGACTCAATGCAACTCACCGCGAAGCACCGCGTCGCAACACCAGTCAACTGGAAGCAGGGCGAAGACGTCGTCATCACCGGCGCCGTGTCCAACGACGAGGCCAAGGAGATTTACGGCACGTGGAAGGAACCCGTGCCGTACCTTCGCATCGTGCCCCAGCCCGAGTAGGGCACTCCCCCGTCGGTAAGCATCGAGGCGTGGACATTCGGTCAGGTCAGCACATCGACGCGACTCCAGGCCGAGTAACGACACGACAGTGAGACTGCCGAGCCGAGGAAACTTCAGTCTGGAGTGTTCACAGTGGATGTGTCGATCGTCTGGGCGCTCGAGGTGACCAGACTGTAAAAGGGGGCGCTTCGGGAGCTCTGCGCAGCATCACCGAGTGCACCACATACGGTTGCGCTCGGGCAACTGATCGACGAAATGCTGAGAAATGACTGTCCGTCAAAGTTGGGCACGCCGGAAGGAATGCTGAAAACAACTCGCGACCACGTCGCGCCCCCATCCGTCGTTCCCAGTAGGACCGATGACCCGCTGTTGACCGCGCAGAATGTTGTCGAGCCCGGATCGTCAAAGGTGCAAGAACTCACTGAACCGCCCGCGGACGACGGAACCACCTGGGGAGCAGCATCAGATCCCGCAATCCAGCACTCATTCGATGTCGGGCACGAGATGCCGGAGAGTTGGGGCTGGGGCACGTCCGAGGGCAACATTTCTGGTGTCCAGGTGAGTCCCCCATTCGTGGTGGAGGCAACGTCGCTGACCAACATGGTCGGTCCTGACACACACGTGACGGAACCGTACGACTTCTCATTCGCCTCGGCCGCGGTGGCAACCAAAGCTTCGTAGTTCGAAATCGCTTGGACCTCAGGACTCTGGGGTCGCGTGATGGTGGAAGAGCCCGACGTCGGCGGCGGCAGAATCGTCGGGCACTCGGCAGAACTTATATTCGGAATCGCGATCAAACCGATGAGTGAACAGTGCAGTGAGTCAGCACACGACAGTTGCGCCGACGTGCCACCTTGGAGCTCGAATCCCGAGGGCAGCGATCCGCCCGTCCAAGTTCTGCCGCCGTCCGTTGTCGTGGCCGTGACCCCCGTCGAGCCGTCACCCTGTGCGAGAACGGTTCCCGCCGCGGTGCAGTCAAGAGGTGAAGAACACGAGAGATCTTGCATTGAGTCGTTGGTGCGAATCGGATAGTCGACGAAACTCGACCCACCATCTCCCGTAGAAATGAATGTCACATTGGAGGGTGCGCTCTCCTGCGTGATCGAACCGGCGAGGCCAGCGCAACTCAGCGAGGTTGGACAGGACAGATTGAAAATCTCACCTACTCCTGACGGGAGCGGTTCCAGGGTGAATGAGTGACCTCCGTCAACCGTGAGCAACAGAACGGGTTGCCCGTTGTAGGTCCCTCCTGCCGCGCAGTCGCTCGCATCAGCGCACGCAAGTGAACTAGTGGGATCGAAACCCTGAGGTATCGGCAGGTCAAGCCAGGTCGTTCCCCGGTCGTACGTGACGTACAGCGACTCCGATAACAACTTTGCGCCCGCCATCACGCTGTTCCAATGGCCACTCAATACGTAACATGTCGAAATCGTCGGACATGAGGCGTACCCGGGTGGCGGACCGGATGTGTTCTGCTGCCACTTTCCACTCAGAACATCGTCCAGTAGTTTCCACGTTCCGACGGCGTGTGCGGAATTCGTGGCCGTGGCCGGGTAGGTGCTTCCGGACTGCCATGACGTGCGAAGTGGGCCACCCTGTCCCCCTCCCCGCAGTCCGATCACCGCGGCAATGAGTGCAGCGGCGACCAGGAGAACAACAGCAAGTCGCGTACGGCGACCGAGATGACGTCGATTACCCTGCGAGCTCTCTGATCGCAACTCCGAATTCGCTACTTCTTCTAGAAGGGTGTTCACGCGGGCCGTGACGGTTATCTCCGGCGGCTCCACTGCTCCAAGTCGCCCAAGAATGTCGAGAGGTTCCATGTTCTCTTTCCTACTCATCATTTCCGCAGTCCGAAGACTGTTGAAGTTGCTCACGCATGACGGTGCGTGCCCGGTGAAGTCGGTTGCGTACCGTGCTCTCGGGAAGTGCCAGCACCCGCGCGATCTCAAACGGTCGTAGCTGTTCCCACGCCACAAGCAAGAGGGTCTCCCTCTCCTCTTCGGTTAACTCGCCGAGTGCCGCTACTAGTTCGATGCGACGCGAGGCGACATCAAGTCGTTCGTCGACCTCGGGCCACGGGTCGTTCACCACCGCCGGTATTCGGGGCATCGGTCTCGCTCGATGGCGCCAATGCTCGAGAAGTACCAGTCGGGCGATGCCGTATAGCCAGGGTCGAGCATCTCGGTATGCCTCGTTATAGGAAGCGCGGCCGCCAAACGCCCGCAGCCACACATCGCCCACGAGATCATCGGCGACATCCCGACCTGCTCGTCGCGCAAGATAGGCGTGAATTGATCCACCGTGGCGCCAGAAGAGGTCCCGGAAAGCGTGCGGATCGCCCGAGAGAGACCGACGAACAATGTCGGCATCCTCAAACTCGGACACACTCTCCCCCTAACTCTTCATCTAGGTATTGTCAGCAGCCCGACAAACGTCCGCTCGATCCTCTCGATGGTGTCGACGCCGTCACGATAGGTCGTTGAGCGAGGAAAACCTCTGCCGAAAGAACGGACGGACGCCACTGTCACGACTCCGGTGTAGAAATACCGAAGACGTCATGAGTAAACACTGGGTAGTAGCGGCAGCGGTCGTGGCAGTGTCGATCGCACCATTCATTGGCACATCTCCAGCGGAGAGCGCGACTGACACCTCGATCGTGAGTCACGTCTGGACCGAGCCTGCGAGCGGATACGGCTTCATCGACGCCGCCATCACCCGGGCCCATGCGAGTATCGACTTGTCGATGTACGAACTTTCCGACCCGACAATCGAGTCGGATCTCATCGCCCGGGCCCGAGCGGGAGTAGACGTCCGGGTCATCCTCAACTCGGACTATGACGGCGCCAGTGAAAACGCGGCCGCGGCCGCGACTCTGCGCTCGGGATCCGTTCACGTCGTGTGGGCACCCAGTAATCAGATCTTCCACGCGAAGTACTTGGTGATTGATAACGCCACCGCCTACATCGGCACGGGGAACTTCGTGCCCGCCGACTACTCATCTACGCGCGACTTTTGGGTGAGCGATTCACGAGCCTCGGACGTGGCGGCCATCGTTGCGACCTTTGACAGTGACTTTGCGCGACGATCAACGACTCATCAGGCCGGTGGCTTGGTGTGGAGCCCCGGTTCCACGGGAACGCTGGTTGCCCTCATCACTTCTGCGCGACACAGCGTGCTCGTGGAGAACGAGGAAATGGGTTCGGCGCCAATCGAGAGTGCCCTCATGTCAGCGGCGCATCGCGGCGTCGACGTCGAGGTAGCGATGACCGAGGACTCTGAGTGGACGGGCGCGCTCAGCCGCCTCGCCGCGGCGGGCGTGCATGTCCGTCTTCTGAGTGAGTCACAGATCTATATCCACGCCAAGGTCATCTGCGTTGACTGCGTCGGCGACGCCGGCACGGTCTTTGTCGGCAGCGAGAACTTCTCGACCGCCTCGCTCTCCTACAACCGCGAGCTCGGCGTCATCACAACCTCGGGAACGGCGGTAGGAGCAGTGCGCCGCGCGGTGGACGCAGACTTTGCCCAGGGCACACCCCTGCGCGCCCCCTCAACCACTCCGATCACGTCGAGTGCCGGCGTTACCATCACCTCAATTGTGAGTTCCGTCCGCCCCGGGAGCTACGAGACGCTGAGCGCCCACGCGTCACGAGCTAACGAGATATGCACGCTCTCGGTCGTCCTTCCAAGCGGGTACGCCAGCGAGGCCAGCGGGCTCGGTTCGGCTGCCACGAACGCGGCGGGGAATGTCACGTGGAACTGGCGGATTGGCACGAGCACCGACCCCGGTACGGCCCGGGCCACCGTCGCCTGCGCGAGCGGCACGACCGCGCGCACCTTCACGATCAGTTGAGTTCAGCGCCGCTCTAGGGCGCGGGCATCCACGGCGACTGCCATGGCACGTGTCCGCGCGTGAGCTCGTTGGCCGCAGCAGGACCCCACGACCCCTCCTGGTACGTCACGCTCGCGGGCGGGTGCTCGATCAATGGTTGCAGGATGCGCCACGTCTCTTCGACGGCGTCTTCGCGCGTGAACAGAGAGCGGTCACCGGCCAGAGCGTCGTGAAACAAGCGTTCGTAAGGCCCCGGGGGGCGGCCGAGTTCTTCGGCGAAGGGTAGGTCGAGGTGTACGGTTCGCGTCGCCGACCCGTTCGCGTCCTTGGAGAGAATCAACACTCGCATCGCGGCGTCGGGGTCGATGCGAATGATGATCTGGTTGGGCTCGGTGTGCTGGGGCGTGTTGAGGAATGAGAGGCGCGGCGGCCGCTTGAGCACCAGTCGCACTTCGGTTGTCTTCACGGGCAGTTCCTTGCCCGCGCGGATAAAGAAGGGAACCCCCGACCAGCGCCAGTTGTCGATACCCAGCCGCAGCGCGACGAACGTCTCGGTGTCCGAGCCCTCCTTCACGCCGCTCACCCGTTGGTAGCCGTCGTATTGACCACGAACGCACTGACTGGGCTCGATGGAGGGGATCGAGCGAAAGACGTCAACCTTCTTGTCCCACAGCGCGGTCGGTCCGGGCCCCACGGGCGCTTCCATGGCCACCAGGGCGATGAGTTGGAACAGGTGATTCTGGACGACGTCGCGAAGAGCTCCCACGGGGTCGTAGAAGGCCCCGCGATCGTCGACCCCGAAGTTCTCGGCCATGGTGACATACACACCCGAGACGTGCTCGCGGTTCCACACTGGTTCGAGCAACGTGTTGGCGAACCGTAGGTGCAGGATGTCACCAACGGGCTGCTTGCCCAAGAAGTGGTCAACGCGAAGAATCTGGTTTTCGTTCAAGACCTCGTGCAGCTCATCGTTGAGTGCGGCCGCGGACTCCAAGTCGTGACCGAACGGCTTCTCGACCATGACCGTGGCCCCCTCCACGAGGTTCGCTTTGGCCAGGGCTTTGACGACGGGCGCGAAGAGGAATGGCGGTACCTCGAGGTAGTAGAGCGGGTGCTTCTTCGCCCCGAGGGCCGTGGCGAGCGCGGCGTACGTGGCGTCATCGTTAAAGTCCCCGTGCACGTAGCTGAGGCGCCCCGCGAGCCGGTCAAAGACGTCGTTCTTCAGGCTTTCGCCGCACGCCAGAAGATCGGCTCGCATCGCGTCGCGCAACTGCTCAATCGTCCAGTCATTGACCGCGACACCGATGATCGGACACTTCAGTACCTTGGCGGCTTCCATCCGGTAGAGCGCCTGGAAGGTCATCTTCTTTGCGAGGTCGCCGGTGATGCCAAAAATAACCAGGGCGTCGGCCTGGCTCAGTTCGTATTCACTCACCCTTCACCCGTCTTTCTCTTGTCCGCAGAGCAAGTAACAACCGTTGATCGCTGGAAAGTCACCATCGCTGAGCCTTTCTCACCGTAGCGGACGGTGTCCAACTCATTACTATCGACGTCGTGTCGCGACGACTGATTCCTCTGGCGCAGGTAGGTGCGCTGACGTGCCTCGCGATCGCGGCACTGGTCGTGTCCATCAATACCGAGGGTCGAACCATTGAGCCGCGCAAGCACGTGTCCAGTCCGCGCGTGCCCATCGGCTCTCCCGAATACGGATTCGGCGGATACCAGCTCTACCCCGGTCAGCCGGTCTCCAGCGTGAGCGGCCAGTGGACGGTGCCAGCGATCGCGAGCAACTCCGATACGGGCGACGCCTCGACCTGGATCGGCGCCCAGGCCGACAACGGAGCGTTCGCACAAGTCGGCACGGTAGAGAACAGATTCACCCGCGACCAGTACTACGCGTTCTGGAGCAGCACCGCCAAGCAGTTCGTTCCCCTCTTTCTTCTCTCGGTCAAACCGGGAGATGACGTCAAGGCGTACATGGTGGTGACATCAACCGGCTGGGCGCTGACTCTCTCGGACCTCACGTCGGGGGCTTCCAAGACCGTGACGACCAAGTACGGTGCGAGCGACACGTTCAATTCGTGCGAGTGGTTTCAAGAGAACCCCGTGTACTCCCAGTTCGTGCACACCAACTACCCGGCCCTCTCGACGGTCGAGTTTCGTGACATGAAACTAAACGGAACAATTCCCCAGTTCAACTACGCCGACGCCCAGACCCTTTCGACGTACAACGACACGTTCTTCGTGCCCACCCACGTGCATCGTGATCGCTTTACCCTGATACCCGCCGCGGGCAGCGCCCTCACCTTTCTTACTGACGTGTACCTCAGCGATGAACTGGGATCAGAGTTCTTCGAGTCCGCGACCCAGGGCATTGAGCCAGGCAACATCGAGACCAATACCTACATTGCGGGCTTGGGACTGGATCTGCCGATCCTCCAGTCACAGAGCTGGCCGCATCCCGTCGCCAAGGCGATGAAGCACTACATCAAGACTGAACAGCACCTCGAGACCTACATGCAGACGTGGATGGACGAGCCGCCAGCCCAGCGATCGGGCAATCTCGCCAACGTGCAGTATCAGCTTCTGAACGCAGACCACGTGGCCGACAAAGTTCGCGCGCTCTTGGGACTACCGCCGATTTACGGATGACGCCGCGAATGCAACGTACGTTCGTGCGACGGGTCTGACGCCGCCCGAGATTCTCTACTTGTCATGAATTTGCAACGGAGCCGATCACGGTCGCGTCACGATGCTCCCCTAATGTACAACGGTGAAAAGAAAACTCGCCGTCGTCGAGTTACTGAAGCATCGCGAGCCGAGCCTGTTGATCACGGGTCAGGCGGTATCGAACTTCGGTGACGGGGTCGCCAACGTGGCGCTCACCCTGCTCGTTCTTGACACCACCCACAGCGTGACCGCGCTGGGGTGGTTCGCCGCCGCGCGCATGACGCCGCAAGTGATCTTCCTACTCGTCGGCGGAGCAATCGTCGACCGATTTTCCAGGCGTGTCCTGCTCATCCTCTCGGACACCGTGCGCGCGGTCTTAACGGCGGGGATTGTACTCGCGTTGCTGACCCACTCGCTCCAGTACTCAGAGTTGATCGTCTTTGCGGTCTTGTTCGGCTGCTTCGACGCTCTCTTCTATCCCTGCATCGCCGCCTTTACTCCCGAGATCATCGGTGAGGAGCTACTGCCCGCCATGAACGCCGTGCGGCCTCTCGCCAACACCCTCATGGGCAACACGATTGGACCGGCGGTCGGCGGTCTGCTCGCCGCCTTCAGTACCACGCTCGCCATCGGCATCGACTGCTCCACGTTCGTAGTGAGCGCGATCGCGCTGCTGTTGATGAGAGCAACTCCCAAGCCCCACGTCAAAGAGGGCGCCACCGTGATCGGCGATATCAAGGAAGGCCTTCGCTACGTCGTGCACACTCGATGGCTGTGGACCACGTCGTTGTCGGTGACCTTGGTGAACGCCTTCGTCCTTACTCCCATGTTCGTTCTCATCCCGTTCTTCTTTCGCCACAACCTGCACCTAGGCAAGGACTACGTCGGCTTCGGCATCGCGCTCGCGGGTGTCTCCGGTGCCATTGGGGCGCTTGTGGTGGGCAACTTGCGCATGCCCAAGCGGCGGATTCGGATGATGTGGATCTACTGGTTGATCGGATCCGCGACGGCGCTCGTGATGGGAATCGCGACCAACTTCTGGGAAGTGGAGATCTTCCCGATCGTGGTCTCGCCCATGATCATCTTTGGCAACGTGATTTTCGAATCCATGATGCAAACCGAAGTGCCTCGAGAACTGCTGGGCCGCGCGTCGTCGGTCGACTGGTTCGTCTCGCTCGGCGTAGTGCCAATTGGGCTCGTCGTAGCGAGTCAGGTGGCCAACATCGTGGGTGTGCGCACCTACTTCGTGATCTTCGCCGTCATCTGCATCCTGCCGGGTCTGTGGATCATCGCGTCGCCCAAAATCAACGCCGTCGACGCCGAGCGCGTCAAGCCAATGGCAGTTTCGGAGCACTAGCGAGGGAGAGCCCGACGAGGCGTGCCCCCTTGCGGGCTTCGCACGGGTAGATCAGATCAGGTCGAAAACTGCGTCCCTTGGCTTCCCCCACGCGACCACCGCGAACTTCGATCCACTCATCCCCCGTCGCTTCGTTGACGACGTGGGCGACGAACGTGAAGTGCTGACGTCGTTCTTTGGGCGCGTTCACGACGACCGGATCTCCGTCGCGCACGCCGTGCCAGCTGCTGGAACGTACGATCTGCCCGCGACGGATGACGGCGGGCTTCTGTCGCATGAACCCATTGTTACCCACGGAACGTCACACTCGGGACCTAGCGTGAGTGCGTGGCATTCGAACAGACCCTCCCCCAATCGCTCTCGCCGTCGCGACTGGCGGATTTTCAGACGTGCCCTCGCCGCTACCAGTACGCCTCCATCGAGCGCATTCCCCAACCGGCCACGTACGCAACGGCCAAGGGTCGATTTGTCCACTACGTCTTCGAACAACTGCACCAGCTGGTGGGCGACGAGCGCACCATTGAACGCGCCCGCAACTTCATTCCCAGCGCCATCGATGAGGTATTGACCGAGGACGTGCGTCGCGACATCGAACTCGACGACGCGAAGATGGCCCGCCTGCTCGAGGAGACTGACGCGATCATCGTGTCGTACTTCGCGATGGAAGACCCTCGCAGTGTCCAGCACGAGGGCGTGGAACTTCGCATCGGCGTCGACGTGGACGGCGCGCCGCTCTATGGCATCTTGGACCGACTCGACCGCGACCCCGATGGATCGCTCACGATCGTGGACTACAAGACTGGCGGCCTGCCGAATCGCAGCTACGACTCCAAGACGTTCGCGAACGCCGAACTCTACGCCGCGCTCTGTCGGGCCCAACTGGGCGAGCAGCCGAACAAGATTCGCCTCATGTACGTGGCGCACGGCGAATCCATCGAACGCCCCGTGAGCGAGGTGGTCGTCAACGCACGCGCCAAAGCGGCCGCCACGGCTTGGTCGCGCATCACGCGCTACTACGACGACGGAGACTTTCCGGCCACGCCGTCGGTTAACGCATGTCGATTCTGTGCCTTCAAGGATCGTTGCCGTTCGTCAGGCGTGCCCGTTCCGGGACGATGACTCTCTAGGCTGGACGGGTGAAGCCGTTCCTTCTTTCGTACGACTATCGGTGCCCCTTCGCCAAGAACATCCACCTACACGTGATTGACGCGTTGCGCGCGGGGGCGGACTTTGACGTGACCTTCGTGCCGTGGACCATGAGCCAGGGATACCGCAACGAGGGTGCCCCCGATGTCTGGGACGACCCGGAGCGTGACCCCGAACTGCTCTCTCTCGCGGTGAGTACGTCGGTGCACGATCTCGTGCCCGAGAGGTTCCTCGACGTTCACGAGGCTCTCTTTCGCGCGCGCCACGAGCGCGCCATTCGCCTCGTCACCGAGTCCGAGGTCGCGAATGCCCTAGAGGGCCTGGACCTCGATCTCACTGTCATCTTCGAGGACGTCGCCTCGCGACGTCCTCACAAGGTCATCGGCGAATGGTTTCGAGAATTCGAGCGTTACGACACCTTCGGCGTGCCCACCTTCGTGGTCGACGGCGACGCCACCTTCGTGCGCTACATGAACCCGCCGACGGGTGACCCACGAGCCTCTATTGCTTTGATCGAATCGCTGGTGACGCTCATGAGCGATCAGAGTGCGCTCAACGAGTTCAAGCACACCCAAGTGGCGTTGTAGCCCGACTCGAGCCAGTCTCATCGTCGCCACTAACGTCACGGGCATGTCGAACGACGCTTCTCGCGCCTTTACTCGCGTAGGTGTGGTCGGCGCCGGGCAACTCGCCCTCATGATGGGACAAAGTGCGCGGGATCTCGGTCTGTCGCTCACGGTTCTCGCGAACTCGTCCGAGGACTCGGCGACGTTCAGCATTGACGACGTCGTGCTGGGCGCCGCGAGCGACGCTCTCGCGTTGCGGCGTCTGGCCGAGCGCGTCGAGGTCATTACGTTTGATCACGAACTCGTGGACCTCGACGTGCTCGAAGCCCTCGAAGCCGAGGGCGTGGTGCTGCGACCCGGCGCGCGCGCCCTTCGTTTCGGCGTCGACAAGGCCTTTCAGCGGCACGCCTTCTTCGACGCCGGACTTCCGGTACCCCGCTTTCTCGTGGTTCGCTCGTCTCGCGACGACGATCTCGCGTGCTTTCTCGACGAGATCGGTGGGGCGTGCGTCGTCAAGGCGTCTCGCGGAGGCTACGACGGTCGAGGTGTGGCCTTCGCCGCCACCCGCGACGAGGCGTTGGCGCTGATCGATGAGTTCGCTGCGATCGGTGACGTCGTCGTCGAAGAACGACTCAAACTTCTGGGCGAGGCCGCTCAACTCGTCGCGCGAACCAGCGACGGCGAGATGGCGCTCTACCCGGTCGTCGCCACCCTGCAGCGCGACGGTATGTGCGCCGAAGTCCGCTATCCCGGCGGCCTCGACGAGGACATCCTCGCCGAGGCCCAAGGTCTCAGTCAGCGCGTGGCCGCCCTCGTGGAGAACGTCGGAGTTATGGCCATCGAGTACTTCGTCACTCCCCACGGTCTGCTCATCAACGAAGTCGCCCTGCGACCTCACAACAGCGGACACTGGACCATTGAGGGTGCGACGACGAGCCAGTTCGCTCAGCACCTTCGCGCCGTGGGCGGACTTCCCCTTGGCGATGTCACGCCGACCAGTAACTATGCGGTGATGGTCAACGTCGTGGGCGCGGAGAGTCCGGGTTCGCTGGAGGCCGCACGGAGTGTTGAGGGCGTGTATGTCCACGACTACGCCAAGTCATGGCGCCCGGGACGCAAACTCGGGCACGTGACGGCCCTAGGCGATGAACCCGAGAGGCCACTCGTGAGAGCATGGCAGAGTGCCCACGCGTACGGCACGCAGACCGAGGAGGCGTAGTGGCATCGATCGTCGGCATCGTAATGGGGTCGTCCTCGGATGAGGAAGTGATGAGCGGCGCCGCCAATATCCTCCAGCGCTTTTCCGTCGAGTACGAGTGGCGCGTGGTCTCGGCGCATCGCACGCCCGAAACGATGTTGAAGTACGCCAGTGGGGCTCGCGCTCAAGGACTGAAGGTGATCATCGCGGGTGCGGGCGGTGCCGCCCACCTCCCCGGCATGCTGGCGGCCGCGACGACCCTGCCCGTGATCGGCGTGCCCGTCGCCCTCGCGCGATTGGACGGTCTCGATTCGCTCTTGTCGATCGTCCAGATGCCCCGAGGAGTTCCCGTCGCGACCGTCGCCATCAACGGCGCGACCAACGCGGGGCTCTTGGCGTTGCGCATTCTCGCCACTGACGACGCACAACTCGCCGAACAGCTGGAGGACTATCGCGTCGAACTTGCCAACGAGGTCAGTACTCAGAACCACAACCTTCGAGGACCGCGCCCGGAATAGGGATTTATCGAGAAATTAAATTTCTGGCGCCTCGCACCCACTCTCAACGACTATTTCCGAACAGTTCGCTCTAGTCTGGACCAGGACCACTAGAGGAGGCCCAGTGGGCATTATTAAGCGCGCGCAGTCAATCTTTCAGGCCAAGGCCAACGATGCCTTGAACCGGGCGGAAGACCCCCGTCAAACCCTGGACCTCTCCTACGAACAGCAGCTCGAGAACCTCACCAAAGTGAAGCGGGCGGTCGCCGATGTCGCCACCGCGAAGAAGCGCATTGAGATTCAAGCCGAACAGCTCAAGACTCAGGCTGACAAGCTCGCCGATCAGGCCAAGGCGGCCCTGGCCCAGAACAACGAGCCCCTCGCCCGCGAAGCGCTCACCCGGCGCGAGGCCATCGCCGCTCAACTCGCGGACCTCGCGACCCAACACGCCCAAGTCGACGACCAGCTCCAGAAGCTCGAGGCGACCCAAACCAAACTGCAGACCGAGATTGAAGCCTTCCGAACCAAGAAGGAGACCATCAAGGCCACGTACACCGCCGCCGAGGCCTCAACGCACGTGAATGAAGCCGTGAGTGGGATCTCCAGCTCGATGAACGATGCGGGAGCCGCCATGCAGCGGGCCCAAGACAAGGTGGCCGCGATGCAAGCACGCAGTGGCGCCCTTGATGAGCTACTCGCGTCCGGCGCGCTGACCGATCTGACCGGCTCGACCGACGATATCCAAGCCCAGCTCGACAAGGTGTCCGCCCAGTCCGACATTGACGCCCAAATAGCCGCCCTCAAGGCCAACGGCACGACCACGGAACTACCGACAGGTACCAGCGTGCCGAGCGAGACTCCGACGACCGAAAGCAACTAAGCGTGGCCACGTCGTCCAAGATCGAGACCGACCACAAACTCAACGTGCGCATGTTCCTCACGGGACTCGCGCTCGTAGCGCTCTACGCCGTCATCGTGTCGGTCATGATCAGCCTGGGCGTGTCGCTGGTGTTGGTGATTGTCATCGCGGGAGCGTTGTTGTTCTCGCAGTACTACTTCTCGGACAAGATCGCCATGTTCTCGATGCACGCGCACGAGGTCACCCCCGAACAAGAGCCCAAGCTTCACCAAATCGTGGACCGGCTCTGCCTGCTCGCCGACATGCCCAAGCCCCGCGTCGGCGTCTCAGAGATGGATATTCCCAATGCCTTCGCGACCGGGCGCAACCCCAACGCGGCCGTCATCTGTGCGACCCGCGGACTCATGCAGCGCCTCAACGACGAAGAGCTCGAAGCCGTGTTAGCCCACGAACTAAGCCACGTCGCGCATCGCGACGTGGCGATCATGACGATCGCCAGTGGTGTGGGAATACTGGCCGGACTCATCAGTCGCATTGCCCTCTTTGGCGCCATGTTTGGCGGAGGTGGCCGTGGTGGTGGCCGCAACGGCGGTCAGAACATCGTCCTGCTGGAGTTGGCCACCATGGTGCTCTCGATCGTGATCTACATCATTGCGTACCTGCTCACCATGGCACTCTCGCGCTACCGCGAGCTAGCCGCGGATCGATCGGGCGCGATCTTGATCGGCAAGCCGAGCGTGCTCGCCAGCGCGCTTGTCCACGTAACGGGCGACATGGGGCGCATTCCGCGCAACGACCTCCGCAAGACCGAGGGCATGAACGCTTTCTTCTTTGCCCCGGCTCTCGCCGGTAACACCGTCGCGTCGCTCTTCTCGAGCCACCCGTCGCTCGAGGTTCGCCTCAACCAACTGGCTCAACTCGAAAAGCAACTCAACGGCTAGTGGGTCTGCGCGACACCATCTTCGGGCGAACCCGCCAAGTCGCGCCGAACCTCGACAATCTCTTTGCCCTTACTCAGGCCGCCATCACTCTCGAAGCCGAACTCGACGTGGTGACGTCCGGGCGGGGCGGTCTGTGCTTTAAGGCGGGTAGTGGCGAAGGCACCCTCACCACGGACGCCGATATCAAAGAGCTCCTGGACTTCGATGAGACCAACGACAAAGTGACGCTCACGAAGGACGACCTGGGCTTTGAGTGGTTGATCGTTCACGACCCCGATCTCGAGTCGCTGGTGACGCGCATTCACGCGGCCGACACGTCGATGGTGGAACACGGCCTCGGGCCGCGTCTGCTGTGCGCCGTCTTCGGATTCGTGCCCAAGACCCCGCCGGGCGAGGGAGATCTGCGCCTCGTGTACCTCATGAAGCAGGGAACGTTCTATCCCTTCGCCCCCACTGGACCCAGCCAGCGCAACAACGAGCTCGAACTGCGAGTGCGATCGTTCCTCAGCACCGATCTGCCGATGGAAAAGGACCTCTCTCGCTGGATGGCTCTGTGGAACGTCCCCGTCAGCTAGGTGCTCTGATGGTCGCTGGCCCCGATAGGTTGAGTGAAGATTGCGAGGCACACCAGTGAGCGACATCGTGAGATTGCCCGACGAAGAATCCGAGTTCAGTGATGAGGAGTTGACGGCTCTGGCTCTCGCCGCCGATCCCAACGCGCCGATCGATCTCGACGTGAAGCCCTGGTACCTCACGTCGAATCTCGGCAGTCAGCTCCTGCCCGAGTGGTACATGCCGATCCCCATGTCGCGCGGCCGCGGTCGTATCTCCAAAGTCGCCGCCGTGTCGGTCGTCGTGGGCATGGTCGTGGTGTGCGCCTTCGGCCTGTGCGTCACCTCGGGGTTCTTGCAGCTGGCTTGAACTACGGGTGAGTCATCTCATCGGGCACGACCGCGGCGTCGAACTCCTCGCCCGTGAGAAAGCCCAGCGCGAGAGCTGACTCACGCAGGGTCATGCGCTCTTTGTGGGCCTTCTTCGCGACCATGGCCGCCTTGTCGTAACCGATGATGGGGTTGAGAGCCGTGACCAGCATCAACGAGTTGTTGAGGTGGTTCTGGATCTGCTCGTAGTTCGGCTCGAGTCCCTCGACGCAGAACTCGCGGAACATATCGCAGGCGTCAGTGAGCAGGTCGATTGAGTTACAAAAGTTGTAGATAATGACCGGCTTACAGACGTTCAACTCGAAGTTGCCCCTGGAATCGCCGATCGAGATCGCGGTGTCGTTCCCGAATACTTGAACGCACACCATGATCATGGCTTCGCTCTGGGTGGGATTCACCTTGCCGGGCATAATCGAACTGCCCGGTTCGTTTTCGGGGAGCTGTAATTCGCCTAGTCCCGCGCGCGGGCCGGATCCGAGCCAACGCAGATCCTCGGCGACCTTGGTGAGACTCGCCGCCAGGGTCTTGATCGCTCCGTGGGCGAACACCAGAGCGTCGTGCGCGGCGAGGGCCGCGAACTTGTTGGGCGCGGTGACAAATGGATGCTGGGTCAAGGAGGCGATTTCGGCCGCGACTCGCTCGCCGAACTCCGGGTGGGTGTTAAGGCCAGTTCCTACCGCGGTGCCGCCGGCCGCGAGTTCGTAGAGCCCGGTCAGAATTACCTTCAGTCGCTCGAGGTCGGCATCGAGTTGGGCGACATAGCCGGAGAACTCCTGACCCAAGGTGAGTGGGACCGCGTCCATGAGATGAGTACGGCCGATCTTGGTCACGTTGGCAAACGCCGTGGCCTTCACATCCAAGGCGTCGCGCAGTCGCTGCACCGCGGGCACCAGTCGACCAGTGATCTCCATGACCGCGGCGATGTGCATGGCCGTGGGGAAGGTGTCATTCGAGGACTGCGACATGTTCACGTCGTCGTTGGGGTGAATGGGCGTCTTTGATCCCATCACGCCGCCGGCCATCTCGATGGCCCGATTCGAGATCACCTCGTTCACATTCATGTTGGTCTGCGTGCCCGACCCGGTCTGCCAGATGCGCAACGGAAACTCATTGGGCAGTTTGCCGTCAATGACTTCACTCGCGGCGCGTTCAATGAGAGCGGCCTTCTCGTCGTCCAACTTTCCCAGGTCGTTATTGACCTTGGCCGAGGCCAGCTTGAGCACTCCGAAGGCGGTAATGACGGCAGGCGGCATGGTCTCTTGACCGATCGCAAAGTGGTGCAGGCTTCGCTCGGTCTGTGCGCCCCAATAGTGATTGGCGGGCACGTCGATACTCCCCATCGAATCGGATTCGACGCGTACGTCAGTCATTACCTCTCCTACCTCTTCCTACTTTTCTTCACCGTCTTTTTCGCTGTGGTTCTCTTGGCCACGGACTTCCCGGGTCGCTTCTTCGTCGCCTTGGCCAACGACTTGGACGCCCTTGGGCTCTTCTTCGCGGACTTGACGGTCTTCTTCGCGGTGCCCTTCTTAGGGGCCTTCTTCGCCGTCTTTTTGACCGCGACCTTCTTAGATGACTTCTTCGCAGTCTTCTTCGCGACAACCTTCTTGGGGGCTTTCTTCGCTGCCTTCCTGGCGGTGACTTTCGCGGTCTTCTTGGCAACCTTGGCGGCCTTCTTCGCCGCAACCTTCGCGGACTTTTTGGCGACCTTGGCGGCCCTCTTCGCTACCTTCTTTCCAGTCTTCTTGGTTGCCTTCGCCGCGCTGGCGGGCGCTGCCGCACTTGGCTTCTTCGCCACGACTTTCTTCAGAGTCCTCTTGGTCACCTTCTTTGCTGCTTTCTTCGCATTCGTGGACGCAACTGCGGGGGCGGTCTCCTTTGAGGCGGGAGCAGCACTCTTCGCCGCGCCCTTCGCGGGCGCTGGTGGTGTCGGAGTCACGGCCGGAAGTAACTCGGCCCACTCTTTGTCGCCGTCGTAGAGCGCGATGCCGGCAATCAGCACCTGACGCGCCACGGTCACGTCCTCGGCGCGAGGGCCGTCGCCAATGCCCGGCACTTCGAGAATCAGAGGGAGATCGCGAATGAGGGGTTGGCCGATCAATGTGGCCAAACCGCGCGTACCGATCGTGCCCTCACCGATGTTGGCGTGACGGTCACGGTTGCCGCCGAGCTCAATCTTGGAGTCGTTCAGGTGAAAGCAGCGCAGTCGGTTAATGCCCACGCTCATCTCGATCTCCTGAACGAGGCGCCCCGCCCCGGCCTCACTCGAGTAGTCAAAGCCGCTCGCCCAGAGGTGCTGCGTGTCGATGCAGAGACCGAGACGATCGTCGTTGTTGCACGCCTCGATCATCATGTGAATCTCTTCCAAGGTGCGACCGACCGGACCATCCGCGCCGGCGGCGTTCTCAATGAGGATCGGGCACTCGGCTACTCCCTCGGGCGAAGGATCGGCTTCGACGAACGCACGCTCGAAGGCGTCAGCGATCTGGCGCACGACGGTGTCGAAGCCAGCCCCCTGGTGCGAGCCGACGTGCAAGACGAGACCTGAGGAGCCGATGCCGCGCGCTACGGAAAGATTGTGGATGAGGCACGCGACGGACTTGTCGTACAGGTCGCGGTCCGCGGTCGCCAGATTAATGAGGTACGTGGCGTGACAGAACGTGTCGGTGATCGTGGGATGGATGGCCGCAGCCTCGCGGTACGCGGCCAGCACCTCGGGAGCGTACTGCGAGGGTTTCCACATTCGAGGGCTCTGGGTGAAGATCTGTATTGAGGTCGCGCCCATTTCGACGCCGAGTTCCAATGAGGGGACAAGCTTGCCCCCACCGCGTACGTGTGCACCTATGTTCATTACGCTAAACCTAGTAGGCCTTTTTTCTACTTGACCATGGGAGTTTTGTGACTGATACCTTCACACCCGCGTCACGCGCCATATTCGAAAAGCGCGTCCTCGCCCACGTCGCCAGCCTCGACGCCGATGGCTCACCCAATGTGTCGCCCGTCTGGGTGGGACTCGATGGCGACCTCATCGTGATCAACACCGCTCTGGGCCGGGCGAAGGCCCGCAATCTGGCCAGCGACGCACGGGTGGCGGTCTCGCTCACCGATCCCGATGATCCCCAGGCCAACATCACGGTTCGTGGCACCGTCGTGGTCTTTACGACCGATGGCGCCGACGACGTCATCGACGCGTTCGCGAAGAAATACACCGGCCTCGACGCCTACCCCTGGCGCTCACCGGGCGAGGTGCGCGTGACGGTCAAGATCAACCCGGACCGGATCTCTCGTCAGCCGGAGTAGTCCTCGAAGTACGTCAATTCGCTCGCTCCCTGATGGCGCGTCGTAGCTGCGCGAAGAGTGACATCCGGGCCATGGAGTTGGCCATCCTCGTAGCCCCACACGGTGATCGGACGCGGTGGCACCGGGCGGCTCACGACCTGAGTGAGAGTGGCCACCGAGTTCGATAGGTTCACTTCTGCACCGCTCAAGAGCGCCCGCACGATCTCAACGTGTTCGTCCACTCGGTCGGGCGAGTCGATCACCACGTGGCGCAGGTCCATCAGGACCGAGAGGGTGCGTATATCGCGTGTGGCGATCTGGGCGGGATACTCGTCCGACACGTTCAGCCAGACACCCACCTCACGCTTCAGACGATCGCGCAGGGAGGCGAGCACGATGGCGCTGTCGGCGTTGGAACACGAAAAAAGCGGCGTCGGCTCGTCGAGCAGTGACTCAAAGTCCCGCGCCGCCTCGAATGTCGTGAGAAAGCGAACGAGTCGCACCTAGGGCTGCAGATCCTCTTTGGGCAGGCGCTCGATGTTCACGTCACGAAACGTGAGAATACGCACCGAGGGCACGAAGCGCGCGGCGCGGTACATATCCCAGACCCACGCGTCGTGCAACGTCACTTCGAGCAGCGTTGGGGTGGCGTCGGACTTGACGTCCACCGCGACGTCATTGGCGAGATAGAAGCGCCGATCGGTCTCAACGGCAAAGTCGAACATTCCGACAACGGCTTTGTACTCCTGCACGAGTGCGAGTTCGAGGGTCGACTCGTAGTCGTCGAGCTCTTCTTCGCCCACCAGTGGCTACGCGCGCTCGTTGACGCGCAGTTCCTTGATCTTGGCGGCCCGACCGCGCAGTTCACGCAGGTAGTAGAGCTTCGCGCGACGCACGTCACCGTAGGACTCGACCTCGATCTTGGCGATGGTCGGCGTGTGGACGGGGAACGTGCGCTCCACCCCGACGCCGAAGCTGATCTTGCGAACGGTAAAGGTCTCCTGGAGACCGGAGCCCTGGCGGCGAATGACGACGCCCTGGAACACCTGGACGCGCTGGCGGGTACCTTCTACGACTCGCACGTGCACCTTGACGGTGTCGCCGGGACGAAACGAGGGGATATCGTCGCGAAGCGAGTCGCGGTCAACGAGGTCGGTGGGGTTCATGAGAGCGGTCCCTTTCGGATCACGGGCTTTAGAAGTTTAGCCGTTCGCTCCGCCGTCAACCATTCCGGGAAATTCGTCGAGAATGTCGCGATCCTGCTCGCTCAGCCCCCCACGCCGCGCGATCAGGTCAGGGCGACGCGAAAGGGTGAGGCGTAGCGCCTGGGCTTTGCGCCAGCGCTCGATGCGCGCGTGGTTGCCCGAGAGCAAGATCTCGGGCACCAACCGTCCGCGCACGTCCGCGGGCTTGGTGTACTGGGGATACTCCAAGAGTCCATCACTGAACGACTCGTCGGCGCTAGAGGCGTCATTGCCCAGTCCTCCGGGCAGTAATCGCACCACCGACTCGATCACACAGAGTGCCGCCAGTTCCCCGCCCGCCAGGACGAAGTCGCCCAGGGAGATCTCATCGTCCGCGACCAGGTCGATCGCGCGCTGATCGAACCCCTCGTAGCGCCCACTGAGCAGAGTGAATCCCAACAGCTCGCTCAGTTCGACGACGACCTCGTGAGTGAAGGTTCGCCCCGACGGCGTGAGGGCGATCACCGGTCGCGCTGCTTCAGGCGTCGCCTCGAGCGTGGCGAGGATGGGTTCAGCTCGCAGCACCATTCCCGCTCCCCCGCCGAAGGGCGTGTCGTCGACGCTGCGGTGCACGTCGGTGGTCGCGTCGCGAAAGTCATGCAGATGGAGTTCGAAGACGCCCCGCTCGTGAGCTCGCCCAAGCACCGAGGTCGTGACGTAGTTGCTCAGGGCCTCGGGAAACAGCGTCAGGACGTCGATGCGCAGCGTCATTCGAAGAGCCCCTCGGGAGCGTCGATCTCCACGAGGCGATTCGCATGCACCGAGACCACGAACGTCAGTGGCACCAGAGTCCCTGAGTCGAGAACCATGAGATCGCTGGCGGGATTGGCCTCGACGTCCACGACGACACCTCGCTCGACACCGTTCCGATCAACGACACGGGCCCCGAAGAGTTGGTCGATCCAGATCACGTCGGGATCATCGATCGGCGGCGCCGACAACACCACCCCCCGCCAGCGTTCGGCGTCCTCGCGCGTCGCGATGAGATCGAAGTTCACCAAGAAGCGCGTCTTTTGATGAACGGCAGCCGAGAGAACGACCAACGGACCCCGCTCGGTGAACAAGGTGACACCTGGAGTGAGGCGTTCGTGCCGATCGCTCCAAAGGTCCACCACTACCTGCCCGCGTAATCCGTGAGCTTTGATGATGCGCCCGACTTCGAGCGTGCCACGCTCGTCGGACATGGTTAGTCGATGATGTCGACGGAGGTGGTGACGTGGTCGCGCGCACCGGCGGCGGCCACGAGCGCACGGATCGCCTGGGCCGTGCGGCCGCGACGCCCGATGACGCGGCCCATGTCGCCCGCCCCCACGCTGAGCGACAACACGACCTTGCCCTGGCGTTCGCTGACCTCGACCATGACCGCATCGGGGTCCTCGGCGAGAGAACGAGCAATGAACTCAAGGACAGCCGTCGACATGGCGGCCTTGTCGCTGCCCGTCTCGTTGGCGTCCTGGTCGTTGGCGTCCTGGTCGTTGGCGTCCTGGTCGTTGACGTCCTGGTCGTCGAACTCGGCGTCGTCAATGGTGTTGATGTCGCCAGGGACGTAGTCGTCCTGAGACTCACTCACTTGGCGGCCTTTTCAGCCTTCGCGGCCTCGAACGCGTCAAGGGCCCCGCTGGTCTTGAGTAGCTTGGCGACGCGCTCGGTGGGCTGAGCACCCTGGCTCAGCCACCGCACGACCTTGTCGTTATCGATCTTGATGACGGTGTCGGGCTCAGCGATCGAGAGGCCACGGGGCTGGTAGGTGCCCACGATCTCCAAGAACGCCCCGGAACGGGCGCGGCGGCTCTCCGCGGCGACGACGCGATAGGTGGGCTGCTTTTTCTTACCCATGCGCACCAAACGAAGTTTTACGGCCACAGCAAATTTCCCTTCATACCTGACGTGTCTACGCGAGACGGGCGAGACACCCGAGTGGACAAGTTTAGCGAGGTTTGGGCGGGGTAACTCTCCCGCCCTTCTTCTTCTTGTTTTTGCCACCGCGCGATGCGGCCGCACTCGCCATTCCGGCCCCCAGCGCTTCAAAGCCCGCGGGCAGCGTTTCGCCCTGCGCCTGCACCCCGCGCGCGGCCATGCTCGCCATGCGCCCGAGCCCGCCGGACATCTGAGGGGTGTTGCCATTGCCCATCTGGCGCATCATCTTTCGCATCTCGCTGAACTGCTTGAGGAGCTGGTTGACCGCGGCCACGGTGGTCGCCGATCCGCGCGCAATGCGCGTGCGCCGCGACCCATCGATGATCGACGGGTCCTGGCGCTCGCGAGGGGTCATGGAGCGCATGATGGCTTCGACGCGATTGATCTCGCCTTCGTCGATGTTGCTCGCCGCGCTGCGCATCTCTTTGGTGACCCCGGGCATCAACTTCATGATGCCGCCGAGCGACCCCATTTTGCGAACCTGGTTGAGTTGGGCCAGGAAGTCGTTGAGGGTGAAGGTGCCACTCATCATGCGACCGGCCGACTGGGCGACGACGTCGGCGTCCATCGTGCGCTCAGCCTGTTCGATCAGCGACAGCACATCCCCCATGCCCAGAATGCGCGAGGCCATCCGTTCGGGGTAGAAGAGGTCAAAGTCGGCTAACTTTTCGCCACTCGAAGCGAAAACCACGGGGCGACCCACCACACCCCGAGCCGAGAGCACCGCTCCACCGCGGGCGTCGTAGTCGAGCTTGGTGACGATGAGACCCGAGAGCTCCAGCACGTCATGGAAACTGCGCGCGGTGTGCACGGCGTCTTGGCCGGTGACCGCGTCAATGACGAGGAACGTGTAGTGCGGCGAAGTCTCCTTCGAGATCGCTCGTACTTCGTCCATCAGCGCTTCGTCGATCGCGAGACGGCCCGCGGTGTCAATGATGACAACGTCACGACCGAGGCGCGTCGCCTCCTTGACGCCCGCGCGCGCCACCGCGACCGGCGAGGATGGCTCAGAGAACACGTCCACGCCGATCTGAGATCCCAGCACGCGCAGTTGCTCGACGGCGGCGGGGCGCTGGAGGTCGGCCGCGATGAGGTAGGGCTGTCGACCCTGCTGCTTGAACCAGTTGGCGAGCTTGGCCGCGGTGGTGGTCTTGCCCGCGCCCTGGAGACCGGCCAGCAAGATCACCGTCGGCGGCTTGCTGGCGTAGGTGACGGCCAGTGGTGAACCGCCCAGTACTTCGACGAGCTGATCGTTGACCGCTTTGATGACTTGCTGGCCCGGGGTCAGGCTCTGAGAAAGCGCTTCGCCACTGAGGCGTTCGCGCACCGCCTCTAAGAACGCGCGCACCACACCCAGTTCGACGTCGGCTTCGAGCAGGGCGGAGCGCACGTCCGCGAGCGCCGCGTCGAGGTCCGCGTCGCTCAGTCGACCCTTCGAACGCAGACTGGAACCGAGGCGCTCAAAGCGTTCACTCAGTGCGTCAAACATAGAGAAAAGGCTAGCGTCAGGCCGCGAGTAAGGAATCGACGAAGGCGCCGGGATCAAACTCGATGAGGTCGTCCACACCTTCGCCGACGCCCACGAACTTGACCGGTATTCCTAGTTCGCGCTCGATGGCGATCACGATGCCCCCGCGCGCGGTGCCGTCAAGTTTCGTGAGGACGATCCCGGTGACCGAGGCGGCCGAGAGGAACTCGCGTGCTTGGGTCAGGGCATTTTGTCCGGTCGTCGCGTCCAGGACGAGCAACGTCTCAACGACCTGTCCGGGCTCGCGGTCAGCGACCCGACGAACTTTCGCAAGTTCGTCGAGCAGGTTCGTACTGTTGGCGCGCCGTCCGGCGGTGTCGGCCAGCACGAGGTCATAGCCACGAGCGTGAGCCCGACCAACGGCGTCGTGCACCACCGAGCCGGGATCCGCACCTTCGGTCGCCCGCACGATGTCCGAGTCAGTTCGCGTCGCCCACTGTTCGAGTTGGTCGGCCGCCGCCGCTCGAAACGTGTCGCCCGCCGCGAGGAGAACGCGACGGCCCTCGTCGTGGTTCTTCTTGGCTAGTTTGCCAATCGTCGTCGTCTTGCCGACGCCATTCACGCCCACGAAGAGCCACACCGGCACTCGCCCGGCATCGGCGCTCGCCGCCGTCGTGCGATCGCCCGTGAGTGCTCCGAGCAGGATCGTGCGCAGCGCCGCCGCGACGCCCTCGGGCGCACCGTTCTCTCGCAGGTCGTCGAGCACCGTGGCGGTCATGGCGACCCCAACGTCACTTCGCAGCAGTACCTCTTCGACGACACCGAGTTGCTCGTCACTCACGCTGCCCGTCCCCGCGAGCGAACGCACCCGATCGAAGACTCCCCTCGAGGAAGCGAGGCGAGTCTCCAGAGACGTGTCGGCGATCACCGGCATCGGTGCGGCCCCACTCACCAATACCTCGGGCATCGCCGCACGGGGCGGACCAACAAGCGCTCTTCGGCCACGTCGCGAACGCCGGCGCACCACGAAAACGCCGGCGAGCACGACGACCACCGCGAGAACGATGTAGAGGGCGATCACGCCGTTTCTACTTCCTTGGGTCGATTGACACGCTGGCTGACCACTTTGGACGATGCGCCGGGCACCATCGTGACTCCGTAGAGCGCGTCCGCGGACTCCATCGTGCGCTTCTGGTGGGTGACGATCAACAACTGCGCGTCGTGACGAAACTCCTCGACCAGATTGAGAAAGCGTTGAAGGTTCACGTCGTCCAGCGCCGCCTCGACCTCATCCATCAAATAGAACGGTGAGGGCCGAGACCGAAAGACCGCGAAGAGAAACGCGAGGGCGGCCATGGATCGCTCGCCGCCGGAGAGCAACGAGATGCGTCGCACGTTGCGCCCCATCGGACGAACTTCGATCTCCACTCCGGTATTCAGCGGATCATCCGGTTCGCTCATGTTGAGTCGACCCTGGCCCCCGGGAAAGAGCATGGCGATCAGTGAGGAGAAGTGCTCATTCACGTCGGCGAACGCCGCGGTGAAGGTCTGCATGATCTCTTCATCGAGGGCGCGCAACACCTCTTGCAGCTCGCGGCGAGCGTGTCGCACGTCGCTCACCTGGGCGTCGAGTTCCTTGTATCGCTCTTCGAGGGCGGCGAGTTCCTCGAGGGCCAGCGGGTTGATCGGCCCCAGTGACGTGATGCGGGCCTCGAGTTCGGCGACGCGCGAATCCAACGTGGCACCCTCTGGTAGATCCACCTCGGGCGCGGGCCCCATCTCGTGAGGTTCCACCCCGAGGTCGCGAACGATCATCTCGTGAACGTTGGCCACTTTGACTGCGAGTTCGGCGTGTTCGATTTCGTCGCGCCGTATGACCTCGCTCAGTTCGCTGAGGCGACCGTCGGCGTTGTGTCGCGCCCGGCGCACCTCTTCGAGCAACTCCGCGCTGGCGCGCGTTGACTCGAGCTGTTCGCGGTAGGTCGAGTCCATCGCCTCTTGGGCCACGCGAATCTCATCAGACGCGCGCTCGACCAGAGCCGCCAGGCGCCGCAGAGCCTGGATGTCGAATTCCAGCAACTCACGTTTGTGGGCCGCCGCCTCGCGCTCCCCCGTGCGACCCTCCAAGCGCAGTTCGATCTCGCCCTGACGCTGCTCGATCAGACGACGACGTTCGCCGTAGCGGGTTTCGCGTTGGGCGAGGGCACGCACACCTTCGTCGACCTCGGCACGGCGGGCGTCCCACTCACGCGTCGCGATCGCGAGTTGCTCGGCGCGCTGCGCGCCGTCGTGGACGGTGGCTTCGAGTCCGGGAAGAGCGTCACGCAAGACTCCGAGCTCTTCGAGCAGTTGATCGCGCTCCGAGAGAAGAACCCCCGCCTCGTTCGCGAGGTCCTCGATGCTCGTCGCGAGTTCTGAGTGCTCGAGCGCGAGGCGATCCACGGTGCCGCGAGTCCGCTCAATCTCTGCGCGTACGTGCACGACCGCCGAGTTGGCCACGTGGAGTCGCTCTTGGGCCTCGCTCAGCGTCGAGACGGCGCGCTCGCGGCGTTCGCGTAGTTCCACCAACGCCCCGGCGTCCTCGGTGGCGACGCGCGTTGCC
>JBARLO010000010.1:0-64266 GCA_049801955.1 Acidimicrobiales bacterium | reverse complement strand
CGGTGATGAGATATGTCCCCGCGGGCTTGGGGATCGCCGCACCCACTAGTGAGGCGAGCGAAAGAGTGATCCCGGCACCGACTCTGGTGCCCTGGGTCGTGATGTCCTTCGTACTCGGGCTCGTCGCGAAGGTCGTGACGCGCACCGTGATGGCCTCGTCGGACGTATTGGTCACTTGGGCCACGTCGAAGCCCTCGCCGCTGTAGTCCCTCACCACATCGGCCGTGGACGGGGCTTGGGGTGACGACAAGACGATCCACTGGCCGGTGCCCGTCGCTAACCCGGACACCACGGGGACACTCGAACGCACCGTGACGCTCGCGTAGCCGGCGGCGGGAATCGCCGAGTTCGGGGTGATTGTAATGACGCCGGTCGAGTACGGGGCGAGTGAGGTCGACTGCGGCGAGATCCTGAACTTGGCCAACGAAACGCTCGCGCTTACTTGTGCCCGCACGTCAGTAGGGTTGGCGATGCGAATCTCGGCGGTCGCGCCGTTCGCGGTCGTGACCGCGGGGAACCACGTCTCGCTAGCAGGAGAGGTCACTCCCGCGTCCAAAGAGAACGTGCCCAGGGAGTTCTGCTCGCCCACCACCGCCAATGATCCGCGCACCACCTTGACGTCGACCCCGACGTTCGCGGTGTTGACCACGCTCTTTCCCACGTCGATCAACTCCTGAGCGTGCGCGGCTACCGAGATCCCTTGCATGTTTTCGGGCGCGTAGAAGCCATTCGCTTCGAGTACCGAAATGTTCGCGACGGCTTCGGTCGCGGTGGGGTTGTAGAGGCTGACGTAGGCGTCCGAACCGACCAGAGTGTTGAGTCCGGCGGCGAACCAACGCGTCACGCCTTGGGAGTCACAGGGCACCGAGGCGTTGCCCTCGATCTCGTTAGCCACCACGCCGCCTCCACTGATCTGGGCGGCGGTGGCGTACGTGACACTTGGCGTCGTCACGTGACCGGACTTCGCGCGACTCTTGATCGGTGGGTCGACGACGCGCGGTTCAACGATCTGGCCGCCGTGCGCCGCGAGTTCCAACGTGCCACTCCAGGTCCGCCCGCTACTGGAGACGACCGAGACGCTCACGCTGCGCGCGGCGTCGGCGGTATTGAAGAACGAGACGCGACCGGGCGCCGTGCTGGTGAGACCCGTGCAGTAGAGGGCTGTCGACTCGGCGTTAATGGACGTGCTCAGGCCGCTGGGCAGCGCCGTGGGATTTCCCGGCGTCGAGCGGGCGGTGGCGTATCCCACCAGCGCCACGATGAGCGCGAGGACAACGAGCCAGGGGAAGCGTCGTGACGCACTCATCGCTCGCTCCGGTTGCGTTCTCGACGCCGTCGCCCGGTAAAGAGCCACTCGACCCGTTGAATCCAGCCAAAGCCGAGCCACACCAGCACCCACACGGCGAGGGTGAGGAACGCCAGAATCGCGTTAAAGGGAAAACGTTGT
Organism: Acidimicrobiales bacterium; assembly: GCA_049801955.1. Classification (GTDB taxonomy): domain Bacteria; phylum Actinomycetota; class Acidimicrobiia; order Acidimicrobiales; family RAAP-2; genus RAAP-2. The sequence continues at coordinate 62,819 of JBARLO010000010.1, read as the reverse complement.
AACGAGAGCGTGCCCGTCAACGCCGACGAACTGATGGGCACGGTGTAGTACGAGAGCCACGAGTTGTCGGTCGAGTGTGGCGCACCGGTGCCATTGACGCTCAGCGCAAAGTCGCTGGCCGGGGCGTACCCAGCCTCCACGGTCGAACCCGAAAACAGAACGCCGGTGTTCGAGGTCGTGGAGAACAGTGGGACGACCCTGGAGGTACCCGGCTCCGTCTGGGCAACGATGCCGTGAAAGAGCGAGTTCGAAAAGACTTCGACCGAGGGCGTCTGCAAAACGAGTGAGAGGTCACTCTGATCGTTGAGGGCGGTCTCTAGGGCGCCGGGCGCGTCGCGCACCGGCGCGCTCTGCACGCCCGCCAGTTCGGGGGCGGAGGAGTTCATAACGACAATCGTGGAGATCCCCGCCGATGCGAGCAGGGCGCCGAGGCGAACGGTGCGTCCGTTGATGGCGTCCGAAACGGACTTCATGATCAAGTCGCTCGCTCCCGAATCCGGCGACACGAACTGCGTTGCCCCACCCGGAAGCCCGTCCATCGAGGTGGCCGCCTCCAGTCCCGGCTCCACGCTCCATCCGGCGAGAGGCAGCACCGATGGGTCCCCTAACCACAGCACGCGATATCCGCCGGCGTCGCTCGGAGCGAGCGTGCTCAAGGACTGAGCGACACTCGTCGTCGGCAGGTCGAAGCGTCCACTCCCGAGACTCTGGAGAAAGGGCAGGGCCGCCACCACGAGGGTGAGCACCGAGGCCACCGCGGCAATCTGTCGCCAGCCAAATCGATCGCCGCGCAGATCCAACTCAAGCGCGCCCACGCCCAGGCCGATCATCGCGGCGAGCGTGAAGGCGTAGAGCGCGAGCAACACGTCGAGGTCCGGAGCGAACGAACCCAGCCAGTGTCGCGAGACCAGCGCCGCGAGAATCAAAGTGAGGGCGGCGATGGTCGCAAGCTTGGTGGCGACCCGTCGGCGATCGCCGCGGCACAGTATGAGGGCAAGTAGTGCAGTCACCGGCAACAGCCATCCCCACCACGACGCGCCAAAGGCGCCGTCCGCGTCGCGCAGCATCGAGAGAAACGAGGGCACCGACCACGGTCCGCGAGGCAACCCAAAGATCTCCACCGATCGGCGACCCGCCGCGAGCACGTCGACGGTCATCGGCAAGAGGAAGATCGCGACGTTAAAGATCAGCGCGCCGAGAAGGCGGGCCGAGCCAGAGAAGTTGCTGTCGGGGTCGGGCTCAAAGGCGCGCGAGAGGGCAACGCCCACGATCACCAGAGAACTCACGACCAAGGTGGCGGGGGCGAGCGCCGTGGACAAGGCCACGATCATGATCAGGGTCATGCGCTGGCCCGCCTCGGTCAGGCGCCAGCCACGATGCCCGAAGGGAACGGGTTCGCCGTAGGGGCGGCGCCGAAAACCCGGCACGTCCATCACCTCGAACACGCGCCGCGCGATGAAAGGCAAGCTCGCCACGCTGACCAGTACATCGAGGCGGCCCTGACCGATCGCGTTGAGTCCCAGCGGCATGGCCGCGTACGCCAGTGCACCCACCAGGCGCGCCCGATTCGATGCTCGGTCCTTTAAGAATCGACCCACGCCCACCGCACCCAGCGGAACAGCGAGGATTAGCGCAAGTCGCGGTAGTACTCCCATTCGCCCAATCACGAAAGTGCCCGCGAAGGCGAGGACTCCGTTGCCGGGCATCCCGGGGGTCCCGGTGCCGACGCCACTCGATGACCACGAGGCAAAGAAGTGTCGCCACGTCGACCACCAGGAATCCAGGGGCGCGAGATCTCCCACGATCGGCAGGTGCATCGAATAGAGATTGCGCGAGCCGATGAACCACAGCAGTGCGACGACGACGATCAGGGCGGCCTGAGCTCGAAACGAGGTCATGATGTGCGAGGGTCGCGAGCGGATCACAAACGCGTCGCTAGAGGCGATCTCGTCGAACTCCTCATCTTCGGAAAAAGCGGCGGCGAAGCCAACGCCGCTCTCTTCACTCTCGCTGACGTCCTCTCGTTCCGGCGCCACCTCGGCCGGCAGGATGCCCCGGGCTCGGTCGTACCCCTCGCGAACAAGAGTCACCACGAAGCGGCGGAGTCGAAGCGCCCCGCCGACTTGGAGCCGGTGCAGTTCGGAGTCAGAAAGGACGCGAGAGGCATCCATTTGCCGACGGCGTTGTCGCACGCGGCGGCGATGTTTGAACAGCCAGCGCCACGAGCCGGCGATGGCCCCCGCTCGGTCGGTGTCACCGCCCACCAGGGCCACGACCAGCTCCACACAGTCCAGGCCAAACAAGGCCAGCAGGGTCCACCACGCCGTTCGCCGGTGCCAGCCCGAGGCGACGATGAGCAATTGATGTCGACGCAAGAGATCCTGACGGCTCGCGCGGCGCGCACCCAGCGCGGTGGTGGATCGTTCACCGGTCGCGATGGTCTCTCGATGCGCGACCTTGGCGAGGGGTGCGACGACGATGCGCGCGCCCGCCACCTGTGCTCGCCAGCACAGATCCAAATCTTCGCCGAGCAGCGTAATCAGGGGGTCGAAACCGTGCAGCGACGAGAAGAGGTCGGCACGCACCAGCGTGACGCCGCCGGGCGCGACGAAGACGTCGCGCTCTAGATCCTGCTGGCCGTGGTCGATCTCGCCCTTTTCGATTCGCTCACGCGCGACCCCGAAGCGATCGCACGACTGACCGACGTGCAACAACGTGATCGGATCCTCGTACTCCACAAACTTGGGCGTGACAATGCCGGCGTTCGTGCGATAGGCCGCCTCGACCATCAGTTGAACGGCATCGGGCTCTAGGCGCACGTCGTCGTGGCAGAAGAGAAAAAACGCCGACCCTTCAACCATCAGAGCCGCCTCGTTGCAGGCGGCGCCAAAGCCCCGGTTCTCGTCCAGAACTCGCACGAAGGCGCTCGGCGCCACCGACGCCACGCGCTCGGCCACGTTGAGGGCATCGCCATTGGCGACCACCAGGACGCTCAGTTGCTCGTAGTTCTGCGCCGCCAGCGACGCCGCCGCGGCTTCAAGACCCGGTCCGGAGACGGTGGTGACGATGACGGCAACGACGGCCGGAGCACGAGATTCCATCAGTTCTTCAAGGCTAGTTGGATCGGCCCTTCGCTACGGGATCGAGCAACGCTCGTCGTGCGGCGCAGCGACTCAGATCGTGCGACGCCGGCTCTCGAGATCGCTGATCACATCGTCCAACGTCTGATCCAATGAAATCTGCGGCGACCAACCCGTCGCGTGATGCAACTTCTCGAAGCTCCCACGAAAGACGGGCACCTCAACCGGCCGCAACAAGTCGGGATCGACCACCGTAGTGATCTGGGGTGCAATACGTTGGACCAACTGCTGGGCGAGGTCACTGAGTAGCACATCGCGACCCGAGGCCACGTTGTACGCCTCACCAGTGAGACCAAACTGCGCAAGCAGACGATACGCCCGCACCACGTCGCGCACATCCGAGAAGTCACGGCGAGTCGACAGATCGCCGACCGGTATCTCTCTTTCACCGTGCGCCTTCGCATCCAACAGGCGGTTGACAAGCGCGGGAACGACGAAGTTGACCGACTGACCGGGGCCGAGATGATTGAAGGGCCGTGCGACCACGACGCGCTGCCCCCGTCGGCGCACCGCGTCGTGGACCACGTTTTCGGCCTCCACCTTGCTCGCGGAGTACGGGTTCGCCGGCGCGACTCGAGAGCTCTCGCGCAACGGCTGGTCCTCTTCGCGAACGATGCCGTACACCTCCGACGTGGACACCACGATGGTTGTCGAGGACGGCGCCGCGTCGTAGGCCGCATCCAGTACCCGATGGGTGCCCACGACGTTGACGCGAGTGAACTCATTGGCTCGCTCCCACGATTCACCCACGTGGGTCAGTGCGGCGAGGTGATACGTCGTATCGGGGACGTAGCGCCGAAAGACCTCGCGCATCGCTGCTTCGTCGGTCACGTCGTACTCGCGATCAATCCCGAGCACCTCGTCACCACTCTCGCGCAGATGAGAAATGAGGTGCTGGCCGACGAAGCCGTTCGATCCGGTGACCAGCGCACGCATCAGGACAGCGCCAACGCGTACGCGCTCTGATGTTGATCGAGGCACCGGTCCCAGGTGAAATTCCCGGCGCGCGCCCGCGAGCGTACCGCGCGCTCGGTGCGCTCATCACTCGACTCACCGAGCGCCTCGCTCAGCGCCCGGGCCAGGGCCGCTACGTCGCCGATGGGAACCAGAAACGCCTCCTCACCGGCCACTTCGGCCATCACCGTCTCGGCGCTCGTCACTACCGTCGCTCCACAGGCCATCGCCTCGAGAACCGGCAGACCGAAGCCCTCGCCGCGCGAAGGATACGCCACGGCCCGCGCTCCGCGATACAACGCCGGCAACACGTCGTCGTGCACGAAGCCGAGGCGACGGATGCGCGCGGCAAAGGGATGAGTGCTCAGGCTCTCCTCGATGGGTCCCTCGCCCCAGCCAACTTGACCACACAGCCACAACTCGACCGCGTCGTCGTCCTGGGCCACCTCACGAAAGGCCTCCAGGAGAAGGTCGAGCCCCTTACGAGGCTCAACCGTACCAACGAAGAGGATGTAGGACGATCCCAGGGGCAGCCCGTGACGCTCGAAGAGATCACCGTCGTACGAACTGTCGGGGTCGAAGAGATCGAGTTCTACCCCGAGGGGCGCGACCACGATGGGCGCGTGCTGAGGAAAGAGCTCTTCCATCAAGCGTGCGGTGTAGTCGCTGACCGAGATCAGCACACTCGCGTGTTGGGACGAGTACGTAATTGCCCGGCGAAAGAAGGCGACCTTGGAGCGCTCGTGCCACTCGGGGTTGGTAAAGAAGGTGAGATCGTGAATCGTGACGACACACGGGGTCGAGTGACGCCGGGGCATCGTATAGTGCGGCGCGTGCCAGAGGTCGTTCTCTTTGGCCGTTGCCGACGCGCCGAGGAGATAGGCCTCCACCGCCAATCGCGTGGCGCGCGAACTAGGAACGAGTGGAGCCAGAGTCGCGCTCGGCGAGATGGTGGCCCACCGCTCGGCGTCGTCGCGACGCGTCACCAGGGTCGTGCTCACATCACGCAGGGGCAGGCGCCGAGCGACTTCCACGATGTAGCGACCAGCGCCGGCCACCTGAGGCGGCACCGCCGAGACGTCGAGAGCGACCTTCACTGCCAGCTCGCCAAGTGATCAAGGGCGACCTGGCGCCACGTGAGGTCCGCGACGCTGTTACGACGCTGCTCGCGCGCTGGCTCCGACGTCGAGAGTGCCAAGGCGCTCACGAGCCCGGCCTCGATCGCGACGACATCCAGCGCGTCCACCACGACCACCTCGGGATTGCGCGTGACGCTGGGCGTGGTGGCACTCACGACGACGCGCGCGCCCTGGTGGAGAGCCTCGACCGGGGGCAGTCCGAAGCCCTCGGCCCGAGGCACGTACGCAACGACGGCCGACTCGCGCAGCAGCGCTTTGAGCATGGCGCGACTCACTTCGCCGAGCACGATCGACTCGGCGAGGTCGACACTCCCCCAGCCCTCGGGACCGACCACCACGAGCGGCCCCAGCTCGTCGTGCCGGGCGCGCGCGCTGGTGTGCGCGGCGACCAAGCGTTCCAGATTTTTTCTCGGCTCCCTGGTGCCGGCGTACAGCGTGTAGGGACCCTCGACCCCGTGCCCGCGGAGGAGCGCGGCCACACTCTCGGCACTTTCGGGCGCCACGTCATCGTCGTCGACACCGAATCGTGACTCGTACAGGCGTTCGGGCGCGAAGCCTTCGGCGATGAGGCGTTCGCGCAGGCCCGGCGCGGTCACGATGACGCGCACGTCCCCGCGACGGCGCAGCAGGGCCAAGCGATGTTCGTGAAAGCGAATGCCCCGCGACGTGCTGGCCTGGGGTTCGTCGCGCCACAGAAGGTCGTGCAGGGCCAGTGAGTGCACGGCGTTGGCGGTGCCCCCGCGATAGGGGCCGGCGAGGGACGTTCCATGGACCACGTCGCTTCTACCGGGAACACCCGGTGTCCAGTACGCCCAGGCTCGCGTGAGCAGCCCCACGGGCAACATCGCGCTCACCGTACGTATCGCCAAATCGTCGAGGGGCTGACGAGGCGTGCCCGTTGGGGTGATGCCCGTCAGATGAGGTGAGTCGTTGCCGAGTGACGCGAGACCCTTGATGAGTCCTCGCACGTACGTCGCGATGCCACCAGGTTGGGGACGGTAGAACTGGTCGAGAGAGACACTGACCTCAAGGGACACGTCTCTAGCCTCGCACGACTTCGCGATAGAGGGCCACGTACGCGCGCGCCGCGGTGGCCGGGGCGAAGTCCTGGGCGCGTGATCGGCCCGCGGCGATGGCGATCGCGCGCCGAGCGGAGTTGTTCCACAGGTCCTCGAGCAGCGTCGGCACATCATCATCAGTGTCAGTCAGGGCGGCCGCCCCGCTCAAGAGCTCTCGGTTGATGGCGCTGGCGCGAGCGATAGTGGGCACGCCGGCCGCCAAGGCGGCGATCGCGAAGGAAGGAAATCTCGCGCCGTCCGAGATGTGCAGCACGACGCGAGCGTCGCTCAACGCGTGGCGCGCCTCGCTGCGCGCACGCAAGTGCACATCGATCCCCCGGGAACGAATGCGTTGGGCAACTTTGGCACTCGTGACAGCCTCGACCTGGGTACCGTGACGCTGGGCGAAGTCAATGAGCTCGCGCGACAACGTAAAGAACGGCTCGACGACGCCGGTCAAATTCACCACCAGCCGGTTCCCGTCAGAGGTCGCTTCGACCAGTGGCACCGCGGGCGGTACGACGACCACTTGGGTACGCGCTACGTGGAGAACGCGCTGGACCTCATGGCTCGCGGTGCGCGAGGACGCCACCAGTGTGGCGCCGTGGTCGACGGCGCGACGCAATTGATTAATGCGCTGATACTCGCGTGACTCTCCGCGAAGTGGTCGCAGGTCGTCGACCGAGATGACGAGTGGCGTTGACTTCGTCGGCGGTGTGGCGCGACCGGCGACGTGAATCACATCGAGCGGCCCGAGGAATCGGTCGATCGCGGGCCCGATCCCGCGTCGCCAGAGTGGCGCCCACAGCGCTCGGCCCAGTAGTCGCGTGTCGTTGGGAGAGCGGCGAGCACTGAGCGTGTGAAAACGCACGAGCTCACACGCCCGCGTATCATCCAGGGCGTTCGCGAGATCGTTCATTGAGTTACCCAACGACTCCAGTGAACCGTCGAGGTCCAACCCAACACGCAGGGCGTCGCTCACGGAGCCAGAGCGAGGGCGCGCGCCGCGCTGGTCCAGCGGGGCCACAAGTCAACGGCCCACGCACCGAAATCTTCGGTGCTCGTGGCCACCACGGCGATCGCTTCGTCGGCGTTGACGAGCAGTAGCGAGCCACTCTTGCCGAAGTGACCGAAGCTCCGTGCAGGCCAGTCCCCCATCCAGTGCTCCTTGTCACCGCGAATCTCGGGACCCATTCCCCACGGACAGGGAACAAAGCGCCCAAAGCCCGGCACGATTCCTGCGAGGTCGGGTAGGTACGGGCGAATCAGCCGGTCGCGGGTAGCGGTACCGAGCAGGTCCGAGCGCATCCACGCCAGGGCGAAAGTGGCCAGGTCATTGGTCGATCCGCTCACCCCTGCGGCCGGAGGGCCCACGAGGGACGTGGTCGACAGGCCCAGCGGCGAAAAGACGCGGTCCTCCATCCACGTCGCGGCACTGTTGTCGCCGACGACTTTGGCCACGGCGAGTTCGACCCCGTAGTTCGAATACACCCGCTTGGTCGCGATCGGGATGACCGGGTCAGTTTCTTCGAGGCCCAGTCCGCTCGAGTGGGAGAGAAGATTGGCGTAGTTGGCGCCCTGGGGGCCCACCATCTCGGTGTAACTGTGCAGATCCCAGTCCATCTCCACACCAAAAGCCATCGACACGACAAGTTTGGATATCGACGCCCAGTCGCGTACCTCGTCGAGGTCGCCGTGTTCCGCGACGCGTTCCACCGTCCCACCGTTCATGCGCAACACCACGTAGGCGGGTGAGCCGGGCCATCCCTCATCGAGCTCGGTCATCATTCGATGTTATCGACGCGCCCCTAGTGTCTCTGGGGTGATCACGGTTCTCTCCGGCGGTGTGGGCGCGGCGCGTCTGTTGCGCGCGCTCAGCGGCGTGGTCGAACCGAGCGAACTGTGCGCCGTGGTGAATGTCGGCGATGACCTCGTGCTTCACGGTCTCACCATCTGTCCTGACCTCGACACCATCACTTACACGTTGGCCGGCCTCAACAACGACGAACTGGGATGGGGCCTGCGCGGTGAGTCCTGGCGCGTGATGGACGAGCTCAGGGCCCTGGGTGGCGAAGACTGGTTCCGACTGGGCGACCGCGATCTCGCCACCCACCTCTATCGCAGCCAGCGCCTGGCAGAGGGTGCCACCAAGACCGACGTCGCCCGCGAGCTCGCTCAACGACTCGGCGTGGGCGTCACACTGTTGCCCGTCACCAATGACCCGATCGCGACCGAGTTCATCACCGAAGGCGGACGACTCAGTTTTCAGGAGTACTTCGTGAAGCACCACCACGACGTGGTGGTGCGTGGCGTCGAGGTGGCGGGTGCGAAGGACGCGACCATGACCAGCGAAGTCGCAGGCGCGCTGCACGACGCACGACGCGTTGTGATCGCACCCTCCAACCCCATCATCTCCATCGACCCGATACTCCAAGTTCCGGGAGTTCGCGAGATTCTCGCCACGCGGGGCGACGACATCGTGGCCGTGTCGCCACTGATCGGCGGCGCAGCGCTCAAGGGACCCGCGGACCGACTGCTACGCGAGCTCGGACACGAGTCCAGCGCGCTCGGCGTGGCCGACTACTACGGCGACCTGGTGGGCACCTGGGTCATCGACGAGGCGGACGAGATGCTGGCCGATCCGATTCGCCAACTCGGGATGCGCGTCGAGGTCACGACGACGATCATGGCCGATACCGACAACGCGCGACGACTGGCCACGGTGCTGTTGTCGTGAGCGAGCTTCGCCTCGTCCCCCTCGCGTGCTCGGTCATGGTCCAAACTGGCGACGACCTCGTGACCCTCGTGATCCAGTCGCTCGAGACCGCGGGAGAAGCCCTGCGCGACCTCGACCTGGTCATCGTGACGAGCAAGGTGGTCTCCAAGTCCGAGGGTCAGGTCGTGGCCTTCGACGGAACGGACGAGCACAAGGTCGCCATCGTCGAGGGCGAGTCGCGACGCGTCTTGCGCCGGCGCGGCACCCTTCGCATCACCGAGACGAAGCACGGCTTCATCAACGCCAACGCCGGCGTGGACCTGTCGAACGCCGAAAGCGGCACGGCGATCTTGTTGCCCAAGGATCCGGATCGCTCCGCGCGGCGCATGCGTGGGGAACTGCAGCGCCGCCTCCACGTTGATGTGGCGGTCCTGATCACCGACACTTTCGGACGGGTGTGGCGCCAGGGCGTCACCGATGTCGCCCTCGGTTCGGCGGGACTTCGCCCCGTGCTCGACCTGCGAGGTACCCACGACGCGATGGGACGTCTGTTGGAGGCGACAGAGGTGGCAATCGCTGACGAGGTCGCGGGAGCGGCCAACCTCGTCCTGCACAAGGCCGCCGCGACGCCCTTCGCGCTCGTACGAGGACTCGACCCGTCGTTCTTTGGCCCGGGTTCGGTGAGCGAAAACATCGTGCGCTCAAAGAACGACGACCTCTTTCGCTGAGAGGCGTGGGGCCTAGACACCACCCAGGCGAACGTCGCCGAAGAGGTGCGAGTCGGGCGCCACGTGCTCCTTGGCCCCCACCACGCACGTGGGACCCAATTGTGAGCCGGACCCGATGACCGCTTCGGGACCGATGATCGAAGAGCGAATGTCACTGCGACTCTGGATGACCGCTCCGGGCAGTAAGACACACTCTTCGAGCACGACGTCGGCGCCCACCACGCAACCCTGGTCAACCACCGAATTGGTCAGTTTGGCCGATGGGTCAATGGTCGAGGACAGCGCACGCCATGATCCATCCACCACGCCGGTGAATTCGTGTTGGGCATTGCGACCCTTGAGTACGTCAATGTTCGCCTGAAGATAGAGACGGGGCGTTCCGGTATCGAGCCAGTACGCGTGGTCCGCCATGGCAAACAGCGCGCCCGCCTCGGCGAGGGCGGGAAACGTCTCGCGCTCCACGCTCACGCGCCGACCGGTGGCGATGCGGTTGAGGGCGCTGAGTTCAAACACGTAGGTACCGGCGTTGATCAAGTTGGTGGGGGCCTCATCGCGCGGCGGCTTTTCCACGAAGGCGATCACGTGGCCATCTGCGCTCGTGGGCACGACGCCGAAGTGCGAGGGGTCCTCGACGGGGTGCAAGGCGATCGTCGCTTCCGCGTCGTGGTCGCGGTGAAAGGCGAGCAGTGCCGTCACGTCTAGATCAGTGAGGACATCTCCGTTGACCACGAGGAACGTATCGTCGACATCGGCGAAATCAGCCGCGAAGCGAATCGCCCCCGCGGTGTCGAGGGGCTCGGGTTCGACGGCGTACGTCACTCGAACCCCTGAGATGAGATTCGTCGGGTAGGCCTCGATGAAGCGGTCGGGCAAGTAGCCCAACGAGAGCACCGCGTCGGTTACGCCGTGGCGCCCCAGGGCCTCGAGCACGCACTCGATCATGGGTACGCCCACCAGGGGCAACATCTGCTTGGGGGTCTCGTACGTCAGCGGGCGCAGTCGCGTACCCTGGCCCCCGACGAGAATGACCGCCTGCAATCTCAGCCCTTGGTGGTTGTTGTCGTGGGGGCGGTCGTCGTGGTCAATGGCACCGTCGTCGTGGTCGTCGGCGCGGTCGTGGTGGTGGTCGTGGTCGGCGTGGTCGCGTCGAGAACCATTTCGTCGACGGACTTGGCGCCCGGCGCACTGGGGGTCACGCCCGCGGGCTCAAAGGCCATCGTTACGCGAAGGTCCTTATAGAAGTGGATCTTGGCGGGATTGGTCGTCAGAGTGGGTGTCTTTTGGGCGAGCGTCGTCCAGTACGCGTAGACCACTTTGCCGGGCTTGCCGGCGTACTTCGTGCCCGCCGCACAGGTGTCACCGTTCTTAAAGGTCGTCTTGGGATTCGCGACGCCGTCGGCCTTGGGCACCGCCAACTCGCTCGAGGTCAGCTTCAAACCGGCGTACTCACTCGCAAAGGTCTTGAGGTTCGCGTTGTGGCCCGCGTCCGCGGCCGTCAGTGGCGTCAGTCGAACGACGTTGTCGCCACCGACGAGGAATCCGCCGCCCTTGTAGCTCGTGTCGGTCTGCAAAAACGGCAACGTGGTGCCACAGTTCTCGATGGCGAGCGCGGCGTACTGCACCGAACCGACGGCCGGAGCGACGACCGGTGCCGTGGCCTTCTTCGTGGGGTGATCGTACTCGTAGCGCGAAAAAGCGGTCAAAGCGAGTCCGAGCACGACGATGACGAAGAGCGCGCCATAGTAGTTCGCGGGACGCGATTTTTGGTACGTCTTGCCGCCACCGGCCGAGCCGACGCGGCTCACCCACTTGCCAGAATTGCTTTTCGCCACCCTTCAACGCTACTAAATATTGAAGACTGCCCACACTGCGTAGGGGCGGAGGGACTCGAACCCTCACTGGAGGCGGTTTAAGCGCCCTGCCTCTGCCAATTGGGCTACGCCCCCACGCGACGGTGTTGTGGGCCAACGCTAATGCATTGTTACGATTTCGCTGAAACAACCGGTTTATTTGGGCGTGCTAACTAGGCTTGTGGGGTATGTTGCGCGTGCGTCGTCGGAGCACGACTCGTAATCTTTCGCTCCTTCTGGTAGCCGCGCTGAGTGGCCTATGGATCGTCGCGCCCAGTCCCGCGGACGCGCGCAGCATCACCCAAACACAAAAGGCGATGGCCGACTTGTCCGCCGCGTTGGCGCGACAGGAACAGCGCAGCGAGATCTCGGCCAACGAGTACGACGCCGATGAAGCCACTCTCGCGTCGATTAACGGGAACATCACGACGCTCGACGCGAACATCGCCACCCTCAAGGTGAAGGAGGCGAAGAAGCGCGCCCAGGTAGCGGTCACCAAGAAGAAGGTTGTCGTCGCGGTAGTACGGGCCTTCGTGCTCGGCGCGTCAGAGTCTCAGGTGATCTCGCTGTTCAACCAGAACGTCAATCGCAGCGACGCCGAGAAGATCTATCAGGACCAGGTCATCGGCAACCTCGACGCGCTCGAGTCCAAGCTGCAGCGAGAAAAGAGCTCGCTGGAGCACACCGTTTCCAAGGTCGCCGCACAGCGCGCCCGAGTGGCCAGCCAGCGCGCCAAGGCGCAACAACAGACCGACACGATGCAGGCTTTGCTCAAGGCGAACGTGGCGCTCGAAAATCAAACGTCGACCGAACTCGCCAACGTGACCGCCCAATACCGCGTCCAGATCATCAACTACGAGATCCAGGTGGGGGTTGAGGCCGCCAAGGACAAGAACACGGCGGGTGAAGAGCAGGCGGTCACCGCCGCCTCGGCGGTCGGGGGCCAGAACGCGGCCAACCAGGTGATCCAAGCCGAGCAGCAGGCGGCCTCCACGACCACCATCGCCGAAGTCGCCGGGACCGCTCAGGGACTGGCGGCCGTCAAGGCCGCCGAGAGCCAGATCGGCGTGCCCTACGTTTGGGGCGGCGAAACGCCCGGGGTCGGATTCGACTGCTCCGGGCTCGTCCAGTGGGCGTGGGCCAAAGCCGGCATCTCGATTCCACGCACGACCGAAACGCAGTACCCCGCCCTGCTCCACGTCGTGCCGACCGACTTACAGCCTGGTGACCTGTTGTTTTATTTCAACCTCGACGGCGACAACGAAGTGGACCACGTGGTGATGTATGTCGGTTCGGGCCCCTTTGGCGTCGATACCACCATTGCCGCCCCCTACACGGGAACTGACGTTGAGTTCGCCCCCTTCTTTTCGGCCGGCTTCATTGGAGCCGCGCGGCCCTAAGCATGATCGATCTCACTATCGTCATTCCGGCCTTCAACGAGAGCGCGCGGCTCCAGGACGGTTTCGATCGCCTTGCGCCCGCGCTCAGCGAACTCGGTGAGTCCAACGTTGAGGTCATCGTCGTCGATGACGGCTCGAGCGACGACACGTTGCGTCGCGCCCACGAGGTCTACGGGCACCTCGATCACGCGCTCTTCCTCCAGCAACCAACCAACCTCGGCAAGGGAGCAGCCCTGCGCCTCGGCATGGGACTCGCTCGTGGTACGCACGTCATTACGGCCGATGCCGATATGGCGATCGACCCTGCGCAGTTCTCGCTCTTTACGACCGCGTTGCGTACCAGTGCCTTCGTCCCGGGTACGCGCGCGATCAAGGGTCGCATCGCGTACGGCTCTCCAGTGCGCACCGTGGCGGGAACGGTGTTCCATCACTTCGTGCACCACTACACCCACACCGCCCAACGCGATACGCAGTGCGGATGCAAGGGCTTCGACCTAGGTGCGGCGCGCCTGCTCGCGTCACTCGCCATGGTAGACCGCTTCGCCTTTGACGTGGAGCTGTTCTATCTTGCGGACCTGCTCGGCCTGAGCGTCACGCCCCTGCTCGTCACCTGGCACGACGTGCCCGGTTCCTCGGTGCGCCCGGTTCACGACGCGTTGGTCATGCTGCACGACATACGCGCCATTCGCACGACACGCTACGAGAACGTCGTGGTCGAACTCTCGCCCGAAGTACGCGTGGACGAGATTGCTCCCGTCGCGCGAGAGGCGCGTCTGCAAGGGCTCGTCCTCGCGCGCGGCAATGAGAACGCACTGCTCGTCGTGGGACGAAACGGCGGGCCCGGCGGACTCGGTGTCGCCAAGGTCCTCGGTGGCCAACTGCGCACGACCGACGTGGCCGAACTGCGCGGACGCCTCTACGAGGCCATTTAACGGTGGTCAGGCAGTAGCCACCCCGTCACGAGTTCGGGCGCGCGATCGCCCCACTCTTCGGACGTGACGGCGTAGCGCGCGTGATCTTCCCAGGCCCCGTCGATCTCGAGGTAGCGCTCTGAGACTCCTTCACAGCGCAGTCCCAGTTTCTCCACGACGCGGCGCGACGCGTGGTTGCGCGGGATGATGTTGATCTCGACGCGATGGAGTCGCAGCGACTCGAAGGCGTACTGGAGCATCGCCACTACGGCTTCGGGCATGAGGCCCTGGCCCGCGACGGCTTGGTCGATCCAGTAGCCGATGAAGGCCGACTGCAGCGGTCCACGTTGGATGGACGAGAGGGTGATTTCGCCCACGAAGCGACCCTCGACAAAGATGCCAAAGCCAAATCCGGTGCCGATCTGGCGCTCGCGCTCGCGTATCGCGCAGCGGCTGACAAAGCTACGGCGGTCTTCGGCCAGGTGCGAGGCGTGTGCTGAGCGCGGCTCCCACTTGAGCAACCACTCGTGATTGCGGATCCGCACCTCGTGCCAGGCCTCGTAGTCCTGTTCGTTCATCGTGCGCAGCACGATGCGCCGTCCGTGCAACGTAATGGGCGAGAAGATCGCGCTACGTGTCGTCACCATGAGCGGCCTCTCACTTTCCCATCGTTACAGGTCACCGCAGCGGGCGCAATCTCACACTCCGAGCAGCGATCCCACAATCCCATCGAGGATGTCGTTTTCGGAACTTAATAGTTCGACGACGCCCAGACGACGCATCACGGCATCGAGCACGTACAGGCCCGCGGGCAAGACATCTTCACGACCGACCACCATTCCCGCATGACCCAGGCGTTCGGCGGGCGTCTCGCTCGTCAGGACGTCCTGCCACCACTCGACCGTCTCGAGGGAGAGCACGCGGTGATGCACGACGTCGCGGTCGTAGTGCACCAGACCGGCGTCCATCTGAGCGAGCGTGGCAACCGTTCCTGCCAGTCCCACGAGACGAACGTGACCCACCAGGTTCTCAAACTCGGGTCGGGCCCCGAACGCCCGCTCCACTTCTTGATCGATCATCGTGCGCGCCGCGTCGTCGCTCTGTGGGGTCACGACGCCGCGACCGAGGGCGCGTTCGGTAATACGAACACAGCCCAGTTGCATCGAGTAGCTCACCAGTCGACCATCGAGTTCGACCGCGAGTTCCGTCGAACCGCCGCCGACGTCGACGATCATCGTGGGAACGTCCAGCGGCGCGAGATCCTTGGTCGCTCCGGCGTACGACAAGGCGGCTTCTTCGCCGCCGGCCAAGACACCCGCCGGGACTCGGACAATCTCGTGAGCCCGATGAAGAAACTCATCGCCATTGCTCGCGTCGCGCACCGCCGAGGTCGCCACCAGTTGTCCCCGGGTGACACCATCGAGGTCACACGCGGCGCGATAGTCGACCAGGACCGAAAAGGTTCGCTCCATCGCCTCTTGTAACAATGTGCCCGTCGCATCCACGCCCTCACTCAGGCGCGTGATGTTCATCGCGCGAACGAGCGTGTTCCCCTGATCGTTCGCGATCAACAGACGCGTCGAGTTGCTCCCGCAGTCAAAGGCGGCGACGACCTCACTCACGTACGACCTCCACCTGCACGAGGCCAATGTTCACGGACCTCGCCACCAACTCACCGACGGGATCGTTGGCACTCACGAGATAGTTGGCGAGATGGGCGTGCAGGCACTTTACGCCGGTGCGCGTTCCGCCCACTCCCCCACGGGGTGCCACCAAGTCACGACGCACTATTGCGGTGTCGCGGCGCCGCGCGTACTCGTCGTGGGCTCGCTGCAGATCGTCGGCGTCAACAAGCGTCTCGAAACGATGCACTCCACCGTCGCTCTCCAATCGGCTCACTACAGAGTGAACCTGCGGATCCACCAACCAATACAAGGTGGGCATCGGCGTGCCGTCGCGCAAGTGCGGCTCGTTCTCGATCACGACGGGCTGCCCGTCACGGGTTCGCACCACCACGGCGAATCGTCCATCGAGCGGGCGACCGACGAGTGCTTCAACGATGTGCTGGTCGTCCGACGTCGCGTCGCGAAAGGTCAACGCCAGAACTCGAGGGTGTGCACCAGTCGCGAAAGGAATCCATTGGAGTGGTGATGCGTGCTCGACGTCGAGGAGGTACCCGCAGAGGTGGTGGTACCCGGCTCGGTCGCCGACGTGGGCGAGACGAGGGGCTGGAAGCCCGGGTCCGCCGAGTTCGCCGACACCTGGCCCGATGAGTCACCCGGCAGCACTTGGACGAGACTCTGACCGGGGTTCACCAATTGATACTGCGCGCGCGCGAGTTGCGTCGCGGCGGCCCTGGTGTCCACGGTCTTGGACTCGTTCTTGAGCAGTGCCTCTTGACGTTGGACGGCGCGGATCTCGTTCATCGTGGCGTTGAGTTGGGCCTGCTGGTGCCAGAGGGCCTTCGCTGGGAACCAGCCCACCAACATGACGGCCGCCACCACGATCGCCAGTGGCAGCATCCAGTGATTGCGATGCGATGGATTGACGCTATGGGTTGCTGACACCTGACGCTCCCGACAAAGACTTGGCCCCGAGAAAACGGGCGGAGTCTCCGAGCTGTTCTTCAATTCTCAAGAGTTGATTGTACTTCGCTACGCGATCGCTACGTGCCGGTGCACCGGTTTTTATCTGTCCCGCGTTGGTGGCGACCGCCACATCGCTGATCGTGGTGTCCTCGGTTTCACCCGAACGGTGTGAGATCACGCAGGTATAGCGATTGATGTTCGCCAGGCGCACAGTGTCCAGGGTCTCACTCAGCGTGCCAATTTGGTTCAACTTCACCAGAATCGAGTTCGCCACCCCCCGCTCGATTCCCTTTTCCAACAGCTCGGGGTTGGTCACGAAGATGTCGTCGCCCACGATTTGAATCGACTCGCCGAGACGCGAGGTGAGAGCGGCCCAACCGTCCCAGTCCTCTTCAGCCATACCGTCTTCGAGCGAAACGATGGGGTAGCGACCACAGAGATCTGCCCAGTAGTCGACCAGTTCTGCGCTGGACAGCACGCGACCTTCACCGTCTAAGTGGTAGGCGCCGTCGCGATACAACTCACTCGTCGCAGGATCCATAGCGATGGCGATCTCGGTACCCGGCACGCGACCGGCCGCTTCGATCGCGTCGAGTAACGCTTGAATCGCCGCTTCGGCGTTGGGTAGGTCCGGCGCAAAGCCCCCCTCGTCGCCGACCGCGGTCGACAGACCGCGTTTGTCGAAGATGGCCTTGAGTGCGTGGTAGGTCTCTGTACCCCAGCGCAACGCCTCGCTAAAGGACGCCGCGCCGATGGGCATGACCATGAACTCTTGAAAGTCGATGGTGTTTTTTGCGTGTGCGCCGCCGTTGATGACGTTCATCATCGGCACGGGCAGGATGTGCGCATTAACGCCACCCAGGTACTGGAACAGGGGCAGGTCGCTCTCGAGGGCGGCGGCCTTGGCCGTGGCGAGCGAGACCGCCAGGATGGCGTTGGCGCCTAACCGGGCCTTGTTCGCAGTGCCGTCGAGGTCGATCATCGCGTAGTCCACCGCCCGCTGGTCTTGGGCGTCGTAGCCCTCCAGAGCGTCGTTGATCTCGCCGTTCACGTACCCCACGGCCATCGTGACACCCTTGGCGTTCCACTCGCTCCCCCCGTCACGCAGTTCGACGGCTTCGTGAATCCCGGTCGACGCGCCCGAGGGTGACACAGCGCGTCCCATAGCGCCCGACTCAAGGTGGACCTCGGCTTCGACGGTCGGGTTGCCTCTCGAGTCGAGAATCTGGCGGCCCAGGACAACTTCAATCGCGCTCATGTTGGTCTCCTCAGTTCCGAAGCAACGTTACTCGGCGAGATTTTCCACTTCGCTCTCACGAATGGCGTCGCGCAACGCGAGGGCGCGCTCGCGCACCACCCCTTCGAGGTCGACCCCGGCGTAGCGCGCGGCGCTCACGAGGGCGACGATCGCGTCGCCCCACGCCGAGAGCGGGTGGGACGTGGAGTTCGCGTCGCTCGCCGCTTCATCGTCGAACTCCAGGCTCTCGAGGGCCGCCAGTGCGCGATGTCTCGCAGCGTCACCGGTCTCCATCGCCAGATTCACGGCGGCGGCTTTGCGCAGCAGTTTGGTGTAGAGCGTGAGGGCGGGCAACTGCCACTCGACGCCGTCGGTCACACTGGCGCGGCCCTTCTCGGAACGTTTGAGAACCTCCCAGCGTTGCGCGACGTCGTCGGCGCTGTTTGCCGCCACGTCCCCAAAGACGTGAGGGTGGCGATAGATCAGTTTGTCGCGCAGATGCTCGGCAATAGACGTGAGATCGAACTCGTCGTCCTCGTCGCCGATCACGGCATGCAGGAGAACCTGGACGAGAAGATCGCCGAGCTCCTCTTCGACGTGCAGAATCGCGGCCTCATCGCGCACCCCCCGCTCCGACGAACGCACCAGAGTTTCGAGCGCGTCAATGGCCTCGTAGGCCTCTTCGAGCAGGTGATTCGTGAGGGACGCGTGCGTCTGCTCTTGATCCCACGGGCACTCGAGGCGCAGTCGTTGAATCAGGCGCCATAACTCGTTCATCGCCTGGCCGGCATCTCGCACGTCCTGCACCCACAACGAGGTCAGGTGATCGGCTAGCAGGAATGTCGCGAGGTCCTTGGTCGCTACGCTCAGGATCTCTTCGTCTGCGAGGCCGAGGTGGTGAAGAATCGTCACTTCACCCGACTGGTGCAGCCGGTCGGCGACCACGGCAAGAACCTCGGGTGAGTACGTCTGGAGAATCAGTGTCGGCCCCGGTCCTCGCAGCGCCTCTTCGGATCCCAGGGCGTCCGCGACGCGTAGACCCGCGTTCATGGGATCGCGACCCAGCGCCGCACAGGCGAGGTCGATCACCGACACCGCCGGCTCGGTGATGAGCGTCACGTCACTTCGCTCGCGCAGCAGCTCTACCGTGCGCTCCGCCACGACGGGCGAACCGGGCACCACGTAGAGAACCTCACCCCCCGCCGCCTCGCTCGCCAGTCGCACCAGATCATCGGCGATCGCGGCGTAGAGCTCGTCGTAGGAGTCGGCGCGCTCGTAGAGATCGTCGTAACTCTCGACCGATCCGAATTCCGCCGCCGCTGGATGGCGTCGGGTGCGAAAACGCACGACGGGCGACTCGCGAATTCGTCGCGCGCTGCCCTCGGTGATGTGTTCGCTACTCCCCGGTCCCAGTCCGACGACTCGTACGACGGGGGTCACTGATAGTTCGCGGCCCCACCGGAAAGCTTGTCAGCTCCCGTGACACTCGATGATGCCGGCACGATCGGCGCAGAGACTTCTGGACCCGCAGTGCTCGACACGCCCCACTGACCAAAGGCGGGGTCAACGTAGATCGCGGCGTGCTTGAGCAACGTGTTCTTCACTGAGTCGGCGGCTTCAGCGTTGATCTCCTTGAGGTCGTTCAGCACCGCCGATTCGGCCTTATCGAAAGGAGTCGGCGTCTTCTTGGTCACGGCCACGAAGAGTCCGTACTCGTTGTCGTTGTACTCGATGTAGGCCGGCTTGGCCGAAAACTCATTTAGAGTGCCACCGCTGGCGTCCTGGCGGACACTGGCGTAGGAGTCACTCGACGGCGCGTAGCAACCGTAGGTTCCGCCCTTGGACGCCGATGCGTCCTGGGAGAAGTGTTTGGCGAGTGTGGCCACGCTCTCGCCCTGCCCTTCGGCGTTCTCAAAGGCGGTGACCTTGTCTGGCAGCACGAGGGCGATTGAGATGCACAGCGTGTCGTAGTCGCTCTGATGAGACTTGTAGTAGGCCTCCATCGCGGCCGTGGTCAGAGGAATGGTGTCGTTCAGCTTCTTCACGAGATACAACGACGTGGCCTGGGTTTGAATCTCGGATGTGCGCATCTCGGCAGGCATCTCAGATAGCGCAGTGGCGGCTGAGCCCGGGCAGCTGAGGGAGTTCGCGCTCGCCTCTTCGGTGAGTTCACTGATGAGTGAGGTCTTGGCCGCGGCGAGTTGCGCGGCATCGGGGTGGTAGTTCCACCGTGTCGTCACGTACTGGTTGATGGCGAGACCCTCGACGCGCAGATTCACCCAGGCCCGCGACGAACTGGCCTTGAGCGAGTCGCCACCCGCGCCCACGGTGTACGTCGTGGGATCGAGGGAGTCGATGTAGCACTCGAGGGTCTTGTTGTGAGCGATCGCAGAGAGTTCCGAGTTCAAATTAGAGCTGGAGACGGACTCGTGATTGACGCTCACGCCCGAGGACAGGCCGCTGACCCCGTAGAGGCTGGCACCTAGCAGCGCGACCACAAACAGAGCTACGAGTCGGCGCACCCAGCCATGCTACCGAGTCAGGCCGAGGCCTCGGTCGCGGCGTGCACGTCGTGAATGAGCGTGGTGAGCGCACTGGGCGTAACCTCGCGCGCGTTGCGCTCCACGCGAAATTCATGAGTCGATTCGTTGAACGCTGAGGACCCGTACGTGCGCCGAACCCGAATCTGCTGACTGAGCGCGAGCGACACGGGACCTAGGCGCACCACCGGACGAGAGCGCACCCCGGCTCTCGCCGGCATCACCGCCACCGACGACACACCGTATTCAATGCACGTGAGGCGCAGGTTCGCCAGTTCGAGCAGACCAATCGCGGGTGTGGGCAGTGCACCGTACCGGTCCACCCACTCCGCGCGCAGGTCATCGAGTTCCTCGTGGGTGGTCACGCTCGCCAGGTGGCGGTACGCCTCGAGACGAGCGTCGTCGGCTTCGACGTAGGTCTTGGGCAGGTGCGCGTCCCCGGGCACGTCAAGATTGATCGGCGTGACTTCGGGAACGCTAAAGCCCTTCGCGTCCGCCACCGCCTCGGCGACCAGTTGCACGTAGAGGTCGTAGCCCACCGCCGCCACGGGACCCGACTGGTCGTGGCCGAGCAGATTGCCCGCTCCCCTGATCTCCAGGTCGCGCATGGCGATCTTGAACCCACTGCCGAGCGCGGTGTTGTCGCCGATGGTGCGCAGGCGCTCGTAGGCGGTTTCTGAGAGGACCTGATCAGCAGGGTGAAACAGGTACGCGTAGGCCCGCTGGCCGCTTCGTCCCACCCGACCGCGCAGCTGGTGCAGTTGGCCGAGGCCGAGCCGCTCGGCCCGGTCCACGATGAGCGTGTTGACCGACGGCAGGTCGATGCCCGATTCGACGATGGTCGTGCACACGAGCACGTCGTAGCGACGTTCCCAAAAGTCGATCATGACCCGCTCCAGGGTGCCTTCGTCCATTTGCCCGTGCGCGATGGCGATGCGCGCATCGGGCACGAGCTGTCCGAGGCGACGCGCCACCTGATCGATGTCGGTCACGCGGTTGTGCACGAAAAAGACTTGACCCTCGCGCAGGAGCTCGCGACGAATCGCCTCCACCACGGCCGGCTCGTTGTACTCACCCACGTGGGTGAGGATCGGACGACGCTCGGCGGGTGGCGTCGTGATCATCGACAGATCGCGAATACCAGTAAAGGCCATCTCGAGGGTGCGTGGGATCGGACTCGCGCTCAACGTCAGCACGTCCACACCTACCGAGCGCGACTTGATCTCTTCTTTGTGCGTCACGCCGAAGCGCTGCTCCTCGTCCACCACGAGCAGTCCGAGCTTCTTGAAGGCCACCGCTTCACTGAGGAGACGATGCGTGCCAATGACCACGTCGACCGAACCATCCCTCAGCCCGGCGAGAACCGTCTTACTCTCGGCGTCATCGACGAATCGGCTGAGCAGAGCAACCTTCACGGGAAATCCCGCGAATCGCTCGGTGAACGTCGCAAAGTGTTGGCTCGCGAGCAACGTGGTGGGTACGAGGACTGCGGCCTGATAGTTGTCCTGGACCGCCTTGAACACCGCACGCAAGGCCACTTCGGTCTTGCCAAAACCCACGTCCGCGCACACCAGTCGATCCATCGGGCGCGGCGACTCCATGTCGGACTTCACGTCAACGATGGACTGGGCCTGGTCGGCGGTGAGCGTGTAGGGAAAGAGCTCTTCCATCTCGCGTTGCCACGCGCTGTCGGGGCTGAAGGCGTGGCCTTCGGCCACGGTGCGCAGGCGATAGAGGTCGACGAGTTCTTGAGCGACGAGAAATGCCGCGGCCCGAGCCTTGGCGCGCGTTTTTTGCCACTCCGCGCCGCCCATGCGCGAGAGCGAGGGCGAGTCACCGCCGGTGTAGGGCGTGAGAGCGTCGATCTGTTCGGTTGGCCAGTAGCTGCGGCCGTCCCTAAACTCCAGAATCAAGTAGTCCCGCGTGACCCCATTGATCGCGCGCGTCGTCGTACCCGAGAAGCGCGCGACACCATGCTGACGGTGCACCACGTAGTTGCCCACGGCCAAGTCGTCGAAGAATCCATCCACGGTGCGCGCGCGGGTGCGCGCCACGCGACGCTGGGGCCGGCGACCGGTGAGGTCGCCCTCGCTCCACACGACGATCTCAGGTTCCTCGAGCGAAAAGCCCAGGGGCAGCGGACTTTCGAGAACGCTCAGCCTCGCCTCGAGCACGCGAGCGGGGTCCGTGGTCACTTCCAGTCCCTCGCCGCGTAGCTGTTCGGCCATCCGCTCGATCGCCCCCGCGCTCGAAGTCAGGATCACGCCGCGACGAGCCTTCGCCCACCCACGCACGTGAGCGGCGATCCGACTGGCGTCTCCCTGAACGACCGGCGGTGAATTGAGCGGCGAGTCGAGCGTGCTCGCTCGCGCGTCCAGGGCCAGACTCACACGACCCTCGAGTACCTGGCCGTAGGTGAGGTGGAGCAGCGGCACGTCATCACTCGAGCGCCACGTGGCCGCGACCACGTCGGTGAGTTCGCGCTCTTCGACCAATAGCTCATCGAGACGCGCACGAACGCGAGGCGTTTCAACCACGACCACACGCGCGCCGGTGACCTCGTCGAGCAGCGTCGTGGGCTCGCTCGAAAAGAGCTCCATCCAGCCTTCCATCCCATCGAAGAGCTGACCCGTGGCGATGCGGTCAAAGGTTGACTGGGCCCACGGCGCGCTCTGGGCCAACGCCTCCGCTCGTTCCCGAGTGCGCTCTCCGGGAAGCCATTCGCGAGCGGGTCCAATCACCGCCTCGTCCACGTCGTGCGTCGAACGCTGGGTGGCGATGTCAAAGACCGTGAGTCGTTCGATGTCATCGCCGAAGAAGTCCAGGCGAATCGGTTCGTCCGCGTGGGCGGGCCACACGTCGACGATGCCACCGCGCACTGCGATCTCGGCGCGGTGTTCAACGAGCTGTTCTCGTCGGTACCCCATCGACACCAGTCCCTCGAGGAACTGGTCGCGATCGATCTCGGCCCCGCGGGCCAGCACGAAGGGCTCGCGCACGCTCTCGGGCGAGAGAATCTGCGCGATCGAACGAGCCGAGGCCACGATCACCCGCGGACCGAGGCCGTTTCTGATTCGCCAACGAAGGAGCGAGCGCTGGGCCATGACGAGACTGTCGGGACTGACCCGCTCGAGCGGGTGGGTATCCCAGCCCGGCCAGAGCGCCACGTCGCGCTGTCCCAGCCACGCCACCAGTGCGTCATAGAAGAGTTCCGCGTCACTCGACGTCGCCACCACGGCCACCAGGTGCTCCTCGTCGAGGGCGAGGGAGGCGAGAGCGAGCGGCGTGGCGTAACTGGAGGGAACGAAGGAACCGCCTGCGATCGACGCGCGCACGCTGGGCGCGACACGATCAAGTACCGCGCGAAGCGCGACCTCGCTCACGAAGCGTTCACGCGCTGCTGAGCGTCGTCAAAGCCGTAGTCGAGCAGTGCTTCGATGGCGTCGGCCGCCAGCGCTACATCCACCAGCAGGGACTCCTTGAGCTTGCCGGTCGGTCGCTTGAGCACGTAGTTGGCCCCCTGCTCTTTGGTCGGTGGCTTACCGATGCCGATGCGCACTCGCGCGAACTCCTGGGAACCCAACGTGTGAGCGATGGAGCGAAGTCCGTTGTGACCGGCGAGGCCCCCGGCGAACTTGATCTGCACTCGACCCGGCTCGAGGTCCAACTCGTCGTGCACGACGACGAGGTGCGAGAGCCCCTCGAGCGATGTGCGACGCATCAGAGGCGGAAGAGCAGAGCCAGAGTCGTTCATAAAGACGGTAGGCACGGCGAGGGTCACGGGACCCTCAGAAGTGGGGAGGGTCGCAGTGACAGCACGTTGATGTCGTTCGAGTGCGAGGTGGCCACCGCGGCGTTGCACCACCAGTCGCACCGCGTCGCCGCCCACGTTGTGACGAGATCCCTCGTAGTCCTCACCGGGATTGGCGAGTCCGACGATCAGCAGCCGACTGGACTGTCCACGTCGGTCGATCTGGCGAGCGCGCCGAAGCGCCACGGCGAACTACTCCGCGACAGCGGCGGCAGGCCCGGGGGTCTTCGCCGCACGACCGGCGTGGGTCGCGACGACCGCCGCGTTCGGGTCGCCGGGGGCCGTGACTCCCTTGGGCAGAGCGAGGTCCGCCACGCGTATCGTCGCGCCCGGCGTGAGGTTCGAGATCTCGACTTCGAGGAAGGTCGGAATCTGGTCGGGCCGAGCGCTGACCTCGAGGCTGAACATCTGCTGGTCCACTTCCCAGTCGGCGTGGCGCACTTCGACGGCGTCGCCCACCAGGTGCACCGGCACTTCAGCCAGGACGACCTGCTTGGGGTCGACCACTTGGAAGTCGATGTGCGAGACCGTGCCGCGCACCGGGTGGCGCTGGAGTTCGCGAGCGAGAACCGTGTAGGTCGTGCCCTCGGCGTTCAGGGATATCAGCGAGTTGAGACCCTGATCGCCCGAGACCGCCGTGCGGAAGTCCTTGGCGTTGACGGCGACGGGAAACGGGCCGACGCCGTGTCCGTACACGACGCCGGGGATGGATCCATCGCGGCGCAAACGGCGTGAATTTGCTGAGCCCTCGGCGCGACTCGTCGACGCCTGCAACGTGACCTGGGACATGAGAACTCCTCTAAGAAATGGCTGGCGGCCCGGGGGCTAGGCACAGGGAAAACAGTCTACAGCGCCAGGACCGCAGCCCTCCAGCGTGCAATGAAGCAGTGGAATCTGATCAGCGGCCGCCGTCGCGGCGGGCAAGGGCACGCTGGTCGCAAATCGATCTGAGCCGACGGCTATCGGCGGCGAATCCACCACAGACTGAATGTCGCGAGAATGGCGGAGAGCACGACGTAGCACGCCAGTTCGCACCACTGAATACTCCAGTAATGAGAGACGGGCTGGTAGGAGACGATCTCATGTATATGAAATGAGCTCACGCACTTAGCCAGCGCCTCTCGGACCGCTTTTGGCGGCCCCGACTGTCCGCTGCCCAGAGAGCCGGGAATCTTGTTGGGGCAACGTCCCACGCCCACCAAGGTGACGGATCCGGGGCCATTTGGCTGAAAGTCGATGCCGCCGTTGAACAGGTGAAACACCTTGCCCGCGGCATTCTTGAACACACTCGAGAGAATCCAGTCACCTGGATTGATGGGACCGCCCACTCGCAGGCCACCCCCGGTCGGGCTCGTCAGTGAAAACGACGTGTGCAGGACTGTCGCAAGATGTTGGCGGATGACGAAATTGAACAGCCCGCGCACCGCCGCGAAACCCGCAATCGTGAGCACCATGGCGGGAATCACCCGGCGCACGACTGCTCCCAAGGCGACACCGAGGGCGAAGGCGAACAGCGCGTAACCGATGGGAACGATATCGCGCGTGTCAAAGAGGCTGAAGGGCTGGTCTCGTACGCGGTCGATCAGGCTCGACCACCGCGTCGCCATCAACGTGAACAGGCCCGCCGTAATGACGGTGGCGAGCCCGCCCACCAGCATCTTCGCCGCCAACCACTGAGCGCGCGACGCGCTTTGGGTCCACGCCAGTCGGTAGGTGCCGGTATCAAACTCTCGCGCCACAATCGGAGCGCCCCAGAGGATTCCGATGACGACCGCGAGCAACTCGCTCTCGGTGAGCAGGTTCTGTAGGAAGGGATACGCCGACAGAAAACTGTTATGGACCTCGTTGCAGTCGTGGCGTGCGCTGCACCCCACGATCATCGTGTGGTACGTGTGCGACAAGTTCGGGCCCGTCACGAGAAAGGCGATGGCCAGAGCGATGAGCAGCGCACCCGCGATCAACGCTTGTGTCCGGAACTGTCGCCACCCGAACCAGATCATGCGGACTCCTCGTTGTGAGCCGGGCCACTGCCCGTGCGACCCTGACCCATGTACGCGAGGACGACGTCTTCGAGATTGACCGCTTCAACGGTCCAGCGCGAATCAGTGATCGGGCCATCGGAGCGAACAAACAAGGTGCTCTGGCGTTCGGTGTAGCTCGACTCGATCACTACTTGGCCATCGGGCACCGTGGCGTCACGCGGCCCGATGAGCCGATGATGACTGGCGAGAAGGTCCTCGACGTCACCGGCCACCTGGACCCGCGACGCGACGAGAACCACGAGATAGTCGCATACTCGCTCGATGTCGGCAACAAGATGCGACGAGAGCAGCACGCTCACGTCGTCCTCGGCCACCGTCTCCATCAAGATCTGGAGAAACTCGCGTCGCGCCAGCGGGTCGAGGCTCGCCACTGGCTCATCCAGCAAGAGCAAGTCGGGACGCTTGGCGATAGCCAGGGTGAGCGCCAGCTGAGCGCGCTGACCCCCCGAGAGCTTGCCCGCGCGTTGCGAGAGATTGAGTCCGAGCTGTTTGATACGACGAAGCGCGAGTTCGTCGTCCCACTTGGGGTTGACGTGCTGGGCGTAGCGCAGGTGGTCGCGGACGCTGAAGTTCGAATACACCGGCGTGTCTTGTGCGACGAACCCCACGCGTTCTCGTTGCGTGGGCGATGACGCCGGCGGTGCGTCGAAGACGCGAACGCTCCCCGAGGTCGGTGAGAGCACCCCCGAGGCGATGTTGAGCAGCGTGGATTTTCCCGAACCGTTTGGTCCCACGAGGCCCACCACGTGTCCTCGGGGCACCGTGATCGTGCAGTCGCTAAGGGCGGTCTTGCCGCGATAGCGCTTGGTTAGATCCTCGGTTTCTAAGACGGAGCTCACGCCACTACCGTCCCCGAGGTGGACCGAAAGCACTCGCGCACGAGCGCTTCGATGCTCTCGTCGTCGAGACCCGCTCGACGCGCGGACTCCATCCACTTCTGCAAGTCGTGTCGCAGTGGCGCGAGCGCAGAGAGCGACTCACTAACCATCGATGTCGCGACGAACGTGCCCACCCCCACGCGCGCCGCCACGAGGCCCTCGTGCTCGAGTTCGCGATAGGCCTTGGAGACCGTGTTGGGGTTGATGGCGAGACGAGCGACCACCTCTTTCACGGTTGGCAGCTGATCGCCCTGGGTAAGGAGGCCCAGTTTCAGTGCTCGTCGAACCTGCTGGCTGATCTGAAGATACGGGGGCACTCCAGAATGGGTGTCAATGTAAAATTCGATCACGATACCTCTAGTTCACTAGGAGACTAGTGAACTATATCGCTCGGGCGGCCTCAAAGCAAGGCTGAACGCGCCGAGTTTTCGTCTAGCGCACGTCCAGGTCAACCTGGCTCAATGACGCAGAGATCACCGCGCGCCGGCTAACTCTGGCGTCACGACCCAGGGCCCGCAGGTACCGAGCAACCCGTAGCGCTCTCTGGCCCGCCACAGTCGCGCTAGTTCCGTAGCCGGTGCACTCAAGTGACGATCCTGGCTTCATCTGGCGGACGAAGGCGCGAATCGCCTTTTCCTGGGCACCGCTCAGTCTTGTCGCATCCCGAGTGAAACCGAGCTGCAGTCGCGTGGGCGCGGTCGTGACGAGTGGCGCGACAGTTAACGCGTAGGTGCCCGTGACGTTCGTCCCCGATGGGTTCGTCACGATCACACTGCTCGCGCCCAGGCGCGCCGTTGTCGACACCGTGAGCGTGGCGGTGATCGCGCCCGAAGAGACCACCGAGACAGATGACACCTTCACTCCGGGACTCGTGAAGGCAACCGTGGCACCGCTCTCAAACCCGCTGCCCGCGATCGTGACTACCCGCGCGCTGCCTCGGCTCAGCACCGTGGGAGTGACCGACGAGACGCTCATCACGGCCAGCGCTTCGTTGGTCATGGCAAAAGCTAGGGGCGTCGCAAACTCACCCGCGTAGACCTCAACCGCATAGCCGCCCGAGGTGTCGTTGGCGGAGAAGACCGATGTCGAAGCCACGCCCTGGGCGTCGGTGACCACGTAGATCGAGGTGGAACCATTAGCGAACGTGCCACTCGCTCCCGACGTAGGTGCGACGAAGAGTAGCGGCACGCCCGAAGCCGGGTTGCCATTGGCGTCGTCCACGCTCACCGCCAGCGGTAACGCAAAGCCCGTGCCCACTACCGCTGACTCGAACGACGGAACATCGGGCGTCATCGTGTCCGACAGCGGGGCGACGTTCGTGAGTGAGAACGTCACGCTGGGCCTCGATGAACTCGCTGTCGCCGGCGACGTCGCGCTCACGCTGTAGGTACCCACGTTGTTGCTGGCGACCGCACTCACCGAGGCGAATCCCGACGTCGTGGTGATCGGAGCGGTGTTGAAGGTCCCCGACGCGCTCGGCGCACCCACAAGCGCAAAACTAACGCTGGTTGACGTCGTGTCCGGCGTGGGACTGCCACACGGGGTGGAACTGATTTCGACCTCCAGCGGGCTCGTAAAGGCGCTTCCTTCGAGAGCACTCTGGGCCGTCGCGCCCACCGCGCAGGGATAGTCGTCGGGCGTGGCGGCCGAAGACGAGAGCGCAGTTGACGCGAGGAGCCCGAGCGTCGCGGTGCCGATGAGCACCCCGGCGAAAGCGACTCGTGCGAGCGAGCGGGTGCCCGTCACTCGAACTCGATGGTCACGGCGAGAAATCATGAGACTCCTTTAAGAGATTGAGAGAGGAGGGGCATCGGACTCCTATTCACTGCGCAACGCATCGATGGGTGCCAATCGGGCAGCTCGCGCGGCGGGATAGACGCCGAATCCCAGTCCGATCGCCATCGCCACGCCGATCGACCCCGCCAAGGCCCACCACTCGATGGTGATGTGATTCGAGACGAACTGGGGAATGATGATGGCCCCGAGCACGCCCAAGCCGGCACCGAGAAATCCGCCCGTCAGCCCCAAGGTGGTCGCCTCGAAGAGGAACTGACGGCGAATGGCGGCGGGCGTCGCGCCCAGCGCCTTTCGCAGTCCGATTTCGCGAACTCGTTCCGTGACCGAGACGAGCATGATGTTCATCACCCCGATACCGCCCACCAGAAGCGAGATGGCCGCGATGCCCGCGAGCAGAAACGTCAGCGCATCGTTGACGGAGCTCGCGGTCGACTCGAGGGTCGATTGGGAGGTGATCGTAAAGTCGGCCTTTGAGGGGTTGGTGATCTGGTGCAGCGCCAAGAGTTCATCGTCGACTTCGCTATACGCGGCGCCCAGCGTGCCCTGGGACTGAGCCTCGACATAGATCGACTGAACGGACTGCGAACCGGTGATCAGGCCTTGAGCGACGGTGATGGGGAGCAGGACCATATCGTCCTCGTCGATGCCGCTCGAGTCGCCCGCCGTGTTGAGTTCACCGATCACCGTGAGCGAGACCCCGTCAACGGTGATCACTTGGCCGAGGGGGAAGCCACCGAAGCCGAGCTCTTGAGCGGTCGTCGACCCAATAACCGCAACGGGGTCATCGTTCTTAACTTGAGCCGAAGAAAAGAAACTGCCTTCGACCATCGAACGGTCGCGCACCTTCGCCCACGATGCCGTCGTACCGATAATCTGCGTCGTCCAGTTCTTCGATCCCGCGACGACGTTGTCGAACGTCGCTGCCGTCGGCGCCACGGCCACGATGCTCGGGCACACCGTGCGCGAAGCGAGGTCCTGGGCGTTGGCGTAGGTAAGGGTGCTCGCCGAACCAAATCCACCCTGGATGCCGCCCGAGGATGTCGAGCTGCCGGGCGTCACGATGAGCAAGTTGGTGCCCAATGATGAGATGGCCGAGTTCACGGTGGCGCTCGCACCTTCGCCGAGCCCCACCGTGAGGATGACCGCGGCGATACCGATCAGGATGCCGAGCACGGTGAGCGCCGAGCGTAAGCGGTGACTCCAAATCGCTTCGAGAGCCGAGCGAAATGTCTCGAAGATGCTCACGATGCCGTCTTCGCGTCGGACTGAATCTCTCCGTCCTTGATGCGCACAATTCGCTGGGCGCGATGGGCGGTCTCCACGTCGTGGGTAATCAACACGACCGTGCGGCCCGCGGCGTTGAGTTCACCGAGCAGCCCGAGCACGTCGGCGGCGGAGGCGGAATCGAGGTTGCCCGTCGGCTCGTCGGCGAGGACCAGAGACGGTTCGTTCACGAGTGCTCGAGCGACCGCCACGCGCTGTTGCTGTCCTCCCGAGAGTTCGTTCGGACGATGCTCCACGCGATCACCCAGGTTCACTCGCGCCAGCGACGAAATGGACCTTGCCTTTCGCTCGGCGCGCGCCACGCCCGCGTAGATGAGCGGCAACTCAACGTTGCGCCACGTCGGCAGGTTCGCCAGCAGGTTGAACTGTTGAAAGACGAAGCCCACTCGGCGATTTCTCACGTGCGCGAGACTCGTCTCGTTCATCTCGCTCACGTCGACCCCGTCCAGTTCGTACACTCCCGACGTCGCGAGGTCGAGACAGCCGAGGATGTGCATCAACGTTGACTTACCCGAACCCGACGGCCCGATGATGGCGACGTACTCCCCTTCTTCGATGCGCAAATTGACTCCACGCAGCGCCTCGACGGTCATGGAGCCGAGTCGGTAGGTCTTGTGCAGGTCGGTCAACTCCACAATGGGGCGGGTCAGCGCGTCCAGCGTCACGGAGCGACCTTCTGCACGATGACCCCGCCAGGCCCGCCTCCGACGAAATTGATGCGGCTGCCCGAGCCTTGATTGGTCGTCTTGGTCCCGGGGTTTGACGCCGAAAGATCGGCGATCACCACCTTTTGACCCTTCGTCAGTCCGGACTTGATTTGAGTCAGCACGCCACCTACCGCACCAGCAACGACCGCGTGGCGAACTTCCTTGCCGTGCGACAGCAAGTACACGAAGCTTCGCGCACCCTCGGTGTGCACCGCGCTCGTGGGAACCGTGAGGACGTTCTTCACGTCGAGGATCGAAGCGGTGAGGTCGGCCGTAGCGCCCACGTACATGTCCGTGGGCTTGCCGGTCACGCCGATCACCACGGGAAAGGAGGCGACTCCGTTGTTGATCGTCGCGATGGTGCTGATCGACACGACCGTGCCGCTCGAGACCATGGTGGCACCCGTCGGCACGATCTGGACTTGATCACCCACTTTGAGTTCCGATACCTGGCGACTGCTCACGGTCGTGGCCACGTCGAACGTCGAAGGACTTTCTACTTCAACCGCGGGCGTCGAACTCGCACTCGAGGTGGCGTCCAGCGTCGAGGGGCCCGCCTGCGCAGCCGCACCGGGCGTGACGTTGACGGCGGTCACCATGCCGCTGATCGGCGAGACCAGGGAGGCGTCGGCCAAATTCTCCTCGGCGTCGTCGAGCGCAACCTTGGCCGAATCGACAGCCATCTCGTCGGACCCGACTTGATCGGCGTACTGACCGTCCTCGGCGCCACGCAACGTGCTGAGGTCCTTTGCCAGTTGCGTCTTGTCGGCCGCCACTTTCTGGGAGTCCTGGCGACTCGTTTGGGTGTTCTTGAGTTCGGTCTCCGAGAGCGACGTCTCGGCAGACTGCACTGAGGACTGCGCGCTCGACGCACCGGTCTGGTCCTGGCTGACCTGGTTATCGTCGCTCGACACGGTGG
Source organism: Acidimicrobiales bacterium (assembly GCA_049801955.1). Classification (GTDB taxonomy): domain Bacteria; phylum Actinomycetota; class Acidimicrobiia; order Acidimicrobiales; family RAAP-2; genus RAAP-2. Next base: position 31,120 of record JBARLO010000010.1, on the reverse strand, counting down.
TTTGATCACTCGAGCACCCGGCACTCGCCACCCCGTCGCCCGCGCAGTCGATGGCCTCCTTGGCGCGCGCGGCTTCCAGCGCGGACTGATCGTTGCTCAGTTGTGCCGCTGCGCTCGCGTCGGCGCTCTGGGCGCCAGCGAATGCCGACTGGGCATTGGTCAGGCTCAGCTCGTCGGTCGTGGCGTCATCGTTCATGGTGGTCTCGTCGTTCGAGAGCGTCGTGCGATCCATAGTGAGGGTCGCACGGTCGGTCGCGATCAGCGAGCTCGTGGGCGACTGGGCCACCGCGAGGGTGGACTCCGCGTTGTCGAGGGCTCCTTCGCTCTGGTCAACTTGGGACTCGAGGTCGGGGGTTTGCAGCGTCGCTAAGACCTGGCCCGCCTTCACCTCGTCGCCCACCTTGACCGTGACTGCGTCCACCGTTCCCGACGTGGCAAAGTTGAGGTCCGCTTGGGTGACCGGCTCGATCGTGCCCGTCAGCGACGTGGTCTGCACCACCGAACCGATCTCGGCGGGTGCGGACACGTAGTGGGCGCTCGTTGACGACGTCAGCGCCAGGCCGGTGAGGGTACCGCCGACCACCACGGCCACCACCACGGCGAGCGCCAGGGCCAGCTTGATCTTTGATCGCGGTCGCCACGACCGGCGCATCACCATGACGTTTGCTTTACAGAGTCGAACACGCGATTCCTTCCGCTCTTTGGGCGCCACGAACTACTCGGCTGTCAAAGAACCTACGAAGAGATAGGGAGTGGCGTCATCACTCGAAAGGGCCATTCACTAGTGCTATCGCGGTACGACGAGGCGCTCACGGTTGGGGCCACGTCATACCTAGGTATGACATCGCTGGCGCGATGACGCGGGCGCGATCCTGACGTACCGTAAGGACATGAACCGTGATCGAGTGTCTGCTTCTCACCTGCCCGCGCGACTTCGCTCCCTGGGAGCCGGCGGCACCGAAGTCGCCGTGGGGGCCGACCCTGCCGTCACGTGGCGCTCGCCTCGCGCGCAGCGTGTCACCACGATCGCGACCTTCGTCGGTGTCGCGATCATCCTGGCGGCCATTGCGGGCATCGTTGTGGCGCTGCGCGTTTCTTTCGGTCCCGTCGTCACCGGTGTGTTTTCTGCGAAAGTCGTGCCGCACGACGACCTCAACGTCGTGCAACAAAGCCTCGGTGGCGCCGGCTTCGCCATCAAGAGCACGTCGATCGGGACTTTCGGATCCCTTGCCCTGTTCGAGTGGTCGAGCTTCGGGCTCATTGGACTCGGCCCACTCTTCTTGGCGTGGCGTTACCCGCTCCTTGCGTGGCGAGTGGGCTTCGTGGGCGCGCTGATCATCCCCGCGATCTCGATGCGCCCATTCGCCGCACTGCCGCCGCGCTACCAACTTCCGCCCGAACAGCTGGCGCTCCTCGTGGCCGTACTCTGCGTCGCCGGATTTCGCCATCGCCGCGCGGCGCTGTGGTGGATGTGGGCGCTCATGGCGATCCCAGCCTGGATCTGGCTCGGGTCCGGTCTGCTCAAACCGCTCTGTGCCGAAGCCGCTCTCCTGGTGGTCGTCATTGCGCTGGACGCGAGGGGCGCATCGCGCCGAGCCCGTCTCGAACTGGCCGCTCAGTTCGAACGAAACGAAGTCGAAGAGGCCCGTCGAGCGGTCCTTGAAGAACGCACGCGCATCGCGCGAGAGATGCACGACGTGGTCGCGCATCACATGTCACTCATTGCCGTGCAAGCAGAGACGGCCCCGTACCGGCTACGAGAGTTGCCGGACTCGGCCTTGGAGGAGTTCTCCTCACTCAGCGCGCACGCCCGTGAAGCGCTGTCGGATATGCGTCGACTCCTTGGGGCGTTGCGGAACGAAGGGCCCGCCGAACGCGCTCCCCAGCCTCGACTCGACGACGTGCCCGAACTCGTGGCCGCCAGTCAGCGCGCGGGGGTCGATATCAGCCTCACCATGCCCGACGTCACCTCGCTAACCTCGCCCGGCGTGGAGCTCTGTGCGTACCGCATCGTTCAAGAAGCACTCTCTAACGCCAATCGCCACGCTCTGGGCTCGGAGATCTCGGTGGTGGTCGAAGGCAACGGCGACGCGTTGTCGCTTCGGGTGAGAAACGGCCCCGGACTCCGGCAACCCGCGTCGTCGAGCGGTCCGCACGCGGGCCACGGACTGACCGGGATGAGCGAGCGCGTCGCCATGCTCGGGGGCGACCTCATCGCTGAGGAGGATCCCGATGGGGGCTTCGTCGTGGCCGCTGTTCTACCGCTGCGTTCGCCACAGCTGGCGTCCGCTCCGTGACGATCACGTGCCTCATCGTCGACGATCAGGCCATGGTCCGCGAGGGCTTCGGCGCGATCCTGAACGCCCAAGACGACATGAGCGTGGTCGGCCAAGCGGCGAACGGAGTGATGGCGGTCGCGCTCTACGAGGAACATCTCCCTGACGTCATCTTGATGGACGTGCGAATGCCCGTCATGAACGGCCTGGAAGCCACCCGTCGAATCCTCGCCGAGCCCCAGAGCGATGCGCCCGTTCGCGTCCTCATCCTCACGACCTTTGACCTCGACGAGTACGTCTACGAAGCATTGCGCGCGGGGGCCAGTGGGTTCCTCCTTAAGGATGCGCCCGCCGCCGAACTCGTACACGCGGTGCGCGTGGTCGCGGCGGGCGACGCACTGCTCGCGCCCTCGATCACGCGACGCCTGATTGCCGACTTCTCTCGCCAACGACCAAGCGTGCCCCCCGCGACCTCGGTTGATGAGCTCACCCCGCGCGAGAACGAAATCCTTCGACTCATCGCTCAGGGTCTCTCCAACGCAGAGATCAGTGACACTCTCTTCATCGCCGAGCAAACCACCAAGACGCACGTCGGGCGGGTTCTGTTGAAGTTGGGCTTACGTGATCGCGCTCAAGCCGTCGTGTTCGCCTACGAATCGGGCTTGGTCACGCCGGGCGAGTAAAACTACGACGTTCCCCGCAAGAGATTGCGGCGCTCCTGATAATCAGCGGCATCGATTTCGCCGCGGGCGAGGCGCTCATCAAGAATGCGCACCGCGTCGGACGCGGATGACGCGTGGGTGTGTGGACCAAATCCGGTAGCAAAACGGTGGGCAAAGCGAGTCTTGCGCACCACCAATGTCACGAGAAACGCCACGGCGGCGATCACGATCAGCAAGACCACGAGGGCGATCAAGGCCCCGAGCGGCCCACGCGGACCGAACTGACCCGGGCCAAAGCCGAATCGAATGACTCCCCCCGGTCCTGAGCCGTGGATGGCAACTCCTGAGCGACCAAAGAAGTTCATCGTTCTCCCTTCATGATCATGTCTAGGTCTGAACTACGCGCAACGCAGGTCACGGTAGTACGCCGCTCACACCTTCCTAGTCGCGGTTCGCACCGCATGAAGTGTTTCGCAGCGCCCTCCTACCGCGGCACCCCCGTCGCCGATCTAGAGGAGGTTCTCACCACCGAAAATGTCGGAGACTGACGTGTCCTCAAAAATGGCCGAGATTGCGTTGGCGAGGATCGGCGCGATCGACAACACCTCAAGCTTCTCAAAGCGCTTTTCGGGCGGTAGCGGAAGGGTGTCGGTGACGATGACGCGAGAGATCGGGGCGTTGAAGAGACGTTCGACTGCCGGCGGGGAGAAGACGGCGTGGGTGGCCATCACCCAAATCTCATCCGCTCCGTGCGCCTTGAGGAGGTCGCACGCGGCCACGATCGTGCCGGCCGTATCAATCATGTCGTCGATCAGCACGCAGTGGCGTCCATCGACGTCACCGACGATGTGGCGGGCTTCGGCCACGTTGATTGCCCCTCGCGGGCGCGTCTTGTGCACGAGAGCAAGGTCGCACCCTAGGTGCTGCGCGTAGCGTTCTGCCACCTTCACGCGTCCCGCGTCGGGGGCAACGACCACCAGTTCGTGGGGATTGGCGTTCGCCTTGAGATAGCCCTCCAGGACCGGCGCGGCGACGAGGTGGTCGACGGGCACATCGAAGAAGCCCTGGATCTGGCCCGAGTGGAAGTCCACCGAGAGCACGCGCGTGGCCCCGGCTGTCTGGAGCATGTCGGCGACCAGCTTGGCGGTGATGGGCTCGCGACCGGCCGTCTTGCGATCCTGGCGGGCGTAGCCGTAATTGGGCACCACTGCCGTGATGCTCTTCGCGGACGCGCGCTTGGCTGCGTCGATCATGATCAGTTGTTCCATCACCGAGTCGTTGACGGGTGACGCGTGGGTTTGCATAATGAACACGTGAGCGCCACGAATGGATTCATCAATGCGGCAATGGATCTCGCCATCAGCGAATTCGCGCAAGTTCGCCTCAGTAAGTTCCACCCCCAACAGGTCCGCGACGTCCTGGGCGAGGGCTGGGTGGCAGCGCCCCGACACGATCACGAGGCGTCGCTTGGCCAGGGATTCCACGTAGGAAGCGTACAGGTGAAAAGTCGGGCTCAGTGAGAGCGATGGCTGAAGGGCGCAACGATCTCGCCGGTCGAGACCTCCGCTCCTGGCGCGAGCACGACAAAGGAACCGACGTTGGCGTCCGCTCCCACGCGTGCGTGGGTCGCCTCCACGGTGGCGAGAGTCGCTCCCTCACCGACTTCGGTGTCGCTCAAAAAGGCGTGCGGCCCGATGGTGGCTCCCCGCGAGATGACGCAGCGGCCCTTGAGAACTGTGCCGGGTAACAGCGTTGCTTCGGGCGCCAGCTCCACGTCGGCGTCCACGTAGGTCTGGCTCGGATCCCACATGGTGACGCCGCGCGACATCCAGCGGTCATTGATGCGTTCTCGCAGTACGTGCTCGGCCTGAGCCAGTTGGCGACGGTCATTAATTCCAAGGGCCTCGTTGGCGTCCTCGAGTTGCCAGGACGCCACCACGTGGCCCATGTCGTGGAGCTCTTGGACGAGGTCCGTCAAGTAGTACTCCTGTTGGGCGTTGTGGCGACCGATCCGACGCAGCGCGGGGCCGAGCAGGCTCTGGCGCACCACCATGATCGAGGTGTTCACTTCGCCGATCGCGCGCTCGGCCTCCCGGGCGTCGCGCTCTTCGACGATGCGCTCGAGGCTTCCATCCTTGGCGTGAATCACTCGCCCGTATCCCGTGGGGTCTTCGAGGTGGGCACTGAGCACGGTGAGCGCACTCTGGCGATCGCGGTGCACATCGAGCAGTTGGGCCACGCTGGCGGCCTTGAGCAGCGGCGTGTCACCGGGCACGATGAGCACGTCTCCGTCGGTGTCGCCAATCGCATCGTCGATGGCGCCCAGCGCGACCGACACCGCGTGTCCGGTGCCGAGTTGCTCGTGCTGCTCGACGAAGGTGAGGGGTCGCCGGGCCGAGGCGCCTTCACTCAGTTCCTTCTCGACCCAGGTGGCGTGATGTCCCACCACGACGATCGTGGCGCGCACGTCGTCGTGAGCCGCGGCGTCGAGCACGTAGCGAACCATCGCGCGACCGCAGAGCTGGTGGAGAGGCTTGGGGCGTGAGGAACGCATCCTCGTTCCCTCGCCCGCGGCGAGCACCACGACGCAGGTAGGGCGCTTCACCCCTCTATCTCTAGCAGTGATGGGAATACGCTTCGGTGCGTGAGTGACAATTCTTACGACGAGTTTTCCCTCTTTCGCGAGAACCTCGACGAGTGGGACCTCCACGTAGCGATCCCCCGGGTGCAGCGATTCTTCGTGGCGGTCGACGGACTACGACACCTGAGTGGTCTGCGCTGGGGCGAAACACGTCCCGAACTCGTTTTGGTCCACGGCGGTGCCCAGAACGCACACACCTTCGACACGGTGGCGCTCGCCCTCGAGCGACCTCTTCTCGCGCTCGATCTGCCGGGTCACGGTCACTCCGACCCCTCCCCCTACGGGAACTCGGCCATCGCGAGCCACGCGCGCGACGTGGCGCGCGCCATGGAGCAACTGAACGATCTCGCCGTACCACTGGTGGGCATGTCGCTCGGGGGTCTGACGTCCCTAGTGGTGGCGAGCGAGCGGCCCGACCTCGTGACCCAGTTGGTCCTCATCGACATCACGCCGGGGGTCAACGCTGACAAGGCGCGCCACATCACGAACTTCGTGAACGGACCCGCTACCTTTGAGAACTTCGACGACCTCCTCGAGCGCACGATCGCGCACAATCCGACCCGCTCGGTCTCCGCGCTGCGAAGAGGGATCTTGCACAACGCACTCCAACGACCTGACGGCACCTGGGTGTGGCGTCACCAGCAGCACGGTGCCGCGCCGCTCGAAGCACCGCCCGTGAGCGACTTGTGGGAGCGAGTGGGGTCGTTACGCGTGCCCGTCGCCTTGGTGCGCGGCATGGCCGCGGGCTCCGTGGTGGACGACGAAGACGAGGCGGAACTTCGCCGACTCCAGCCCGCAGCGACGATCGTCCACGTCGAGGGCGCGGGTCACTCGATCCAGGGCGATCAGCCTGTGGTGCTGGCCCGCGTGATCGAAGAGATCTGCTTCTAGTCCCCGCGAGGGTCCCTTTCGCTCCAACGTTCACCTGAACGTCAGGCTAGTCGGGCATTCTGGAGGGGTACCCGCCGCGCGCGGATCCGATAAAGGTGAGGTCAATGGAACACTTTCTTGCGTCGTGGGGCTATCTCGCGCTCGTCGGGATCACCGCGCTCGCGGCCTTAGGCATACCGGTGGGTTCCGAGATCGCGATCGGCTACGCCGGGGTGCTCGCCAGTGGCCAGTTCGTCTCGGGACACCACGACCACCTCACTCTCGCCCTCGTGATCGTCTTTGCCGCACTCGGAGAGATCGTGGGCTCGCTCATCGGATACGCCATCGGTCGATACGGCGGACGCTCGCTCGTGGATCGAGTGGGCAAGTACGTGCTGCTCACCCACAAGGATCTCGATCGAGCCGAGACGTGGTTTCGACGTCGCGGCGACCCCGTGGTCTTCTTTGGCCGATTCATCCCGCTCGTGCGATCCTTCGTCTCGATTGCGGCGGGTATCGGCGAGATGTCCCTCACCAAATTCGTCGCGTTCTCCGCGGCCGCGAGCGTCATCTGGTGCGGGGTGCTCGCCGGCATCGGGTACGGAGTGGGCGCGAGTTGGCACCGGGTGATCACGGACTTCAGTTACGTGGGCTATCTCGCTGCCGCGATCGTCGTCGTCATCATCGCGGTCTTCGTGGTGCACCGCCTTCGCCAACTGCGACTCGAGCGCTCGTAGGGGTCACGTCGCGAGTTGATCCGGTCCGGGAGGCGCCGTCTCTAGTGGTCGGCGAGGCCAGGTCATCACGACCATCGCACCTCCCGACTCCGAGATGCCCAGAGAGATCTCGCCCTTGGTCGCCGACACCACGGCGCCCGCGATCGCCAACCCGAGCCCCGCACCGCCCGGCTCGGTGCTCGCTCGATGGAAGCGCTCCAACAGTCGCTCGTGCTCGCCTTCGCCGAAGCCGGGACCATCGTCACTCACGCTGAGGCTCACGCGCGATTCGGACGTATCGACGCGCAGATCCACCCGTCCGCCGTCACGAGCGTAGCGAGTGGCGTTGTCGAGTAGCACTGACACGAGTTCGTCCAGCCACTCCGCGGGCGCCATCACCAGGGGCTCCAGGAAGCCACTTTGCTCCATACCGAGAGAGATGTGGCGACTCGCCGCCACCGCGCCGAAGCGATCCACGCAGTTCGCCGCAATGATCGCCACGTCAACGAGTTCATGCTCCGAGTCTTCTGGTATGGAGTCCAGGCGCGCGAGCCACAACAGATTGTCCACGATCTTTCGCAGGCGACGAGACTCCGCACTCACCCGCTCCAGGACGTCGCGATACTGGTCGGCCGAACGCGTCGCGCTGAGCGCGAGGCTCACCTCGGCTTGGATCACGCTCAACGGAGTTCGCAGCTCGTGGGACGCGTCCGCCGCGAAGTCGAGTTGGCGACGGCGGGCACGATCGATCGGTGCGGCCGCTCGTCGTCCGATCGTGGTCGCCACGAGATAGAGGGCCAGCAGCGCGAGAGGCGCCAAAATTGACTGAACCACGAGCAGTGTGGAGAGGACGTCGCCGTCACCGGCGGTACTCTCGCCCACGATGAGGCGCCCGCCATCCACCGCCGCACCTTCTATGAGGTACTTGCGTCCCTCAATGGTCGCGCTGCGCAGTCGCGACAGCGCGCCGTCACCGATCGGCAAGTTCGGCGTACCGTCATTCAAGCGCATCGTCGTTGACGAACCCGAAGGGACGAGCCACTCGAGGAAAGTTGAGGCGTCAAAGTCGGGCACGTCAGTTGGTGACGCGTTTCGATACTGACTGACGTACGTCGCCAGCGAGGGCGAGGACTGGGTCTCCAGCGCGGTGATGCGCCTCGACAGGGCGGCGTCCAGCGAGCGCGACACGCGCTGGACGGCCACCACGTCCGCGATCGCACAGATGAGCACGCCACCCACCAGCGCCACCAGAGTGGCGCGCAACGCGACTCGTCGGGCATTGGCGCGTAATTCGTTGGTCGTGGCCCCGCCACTCGACTGGACCGACGCGTGACTCACGACGCCGCCACGCGATAACCCACGCCGCGAACGGTTTCCACGTGCACGCCCGAACCAGCGAGTTTCGAACGAAGGCGGGCGATGTGCACTTCGATCGTGTTCGAACCCACGGCGTCGGACTCTTCGGCCCAGGCCTGCAGCGCGATGGAGCGACGCGTGACGACGCTCGGACTCTTGCGCACGAGTAGCTCCACGATGGCGAACTCTCGCGGGGTGACGCGCAACTCGCGGGAGTGCACGAACACTTGATGCGTGGAGGGATCGATCCGAAGGGATCCGCACGACAGGATCGGGTTACGGCTCTCACCCGTACGGCGCTGCAGGGCGCGCAGGCGCGCGAGTAACTCCCCGAAGTCAAAGGGCTTGACCATGTAGTCGTCCGCGCCAGCGTCCAGCGCATCGATGCGGTCCTCGGGCGTGTCGCGAGCGGTCAACATCACGATGGGTGTGTTCGCGTCGCGCCCGCGTGCAATGCCAAGAACCTCGCGTCCCGAGGACTTGGGCATGCGCCAGTCCAAGATGATCGCGCCGTATTCGTGCGCACTGAGGTAGCGCAACGCCTCTTCGCCATCGGTGGCGGTGTCCACGACGTAGCCGGCTTCAACGAGGCCGCTGTGAAGGACTCGTCGCAAACTGGCGTCATCTTCAGCCACCAGGACCCGCATGGCGTCGAAGGTAGCAGTCTCGTTCATCTAATCGTCAGGGCGAGCCCCTAGCCTCACGTGTCGTGAGTCTCAACGTCGCGCGAGGTGCCTAGTTGGCACCCGCTCAGCATCGGCGCAGTCCGTCATCCTCCTCGACTGGTCCGAGGAGGCGACGCGATGACGTGCCCCTGCTCGGTCGGTTTTTTCCCGCGCCGGTGGCGGCCAAGGTGCCCGAGACGATCATCTGGTTCTGGGTCGCCAAGATCCTCACGACCGCGGGGGGCGAAGCCACCTCGGACTACCTCAAAACCTGGGGCAACATCAAGGGCGGCGGCACCGAACTTGCCGTGTTCGTCGTGGGTCTGCTCTGGCAGTTCTCGACGCGGCGCTACGAGGCATTCAGTTACTGGTTCCTCGCCTTTGCGATCGCGATCTTTGGCACGGGCGTCTCGGACTTCTTGCACCTCGATGTCGGTATTCCCTACATCGGCACCACGCTGCTGTGGGCCGTCATCCTGGCCGCCATCTTCGTGCTCTGGCAACGGAGCGAAGGCACGCTCTCGATCCACAGCATCGTGACCCAGCGACGCGAGGCCTTCTACTGGGCGACCGTCTTTGCCACTTTCGCTTTAGGCACAGCGCTCGGTGATTACACCGCGACGTCGCTCAACTTGGGCTATCTCTCTTCGGGGATCCTCTTCAGTGCGCTCTTCTTGATCCCGGCTGTTGCGACCTGGTACCTCCGGTTCAATCGCATCGCAGGATTCTGGGCGGCCTATGTCCTCACCCGTCCTCTCGGTGCCTCCTTCGCTGACTACATCTCCAAATCTCAAGCCATCAGCGGCATCAATTTTGGCGACGGCCAGACCGCTCTGGTCTTCTTTGGCGCGGTCTTCGTCTTGGTGGCGTACCTCGCAATCTCGCGGGTCGACATCCAACCAAATATTGACTGAGTTCTTCTAACTCGTTTCGCTCGCCGTGGCCGCAGCGATCCGCTCATTCGATGGGTTGACGTGACAGTGAGGGCGGCTGGCGCCCGGCAAAGATCCATCCCCCCAGGGCGGCCACCAGAGGCATGCCGACGAGAATTGTCAAGAGGTTCTTCGCCGGCACCGCGTCCAGTGCCGCGAGGCCCCCGTTGAGAGTGTTCGTCCGAATCCAGCCAGCGACACCCACGTAGGCCGCGAGAGTTCCGAGCACTGCGCCCAGGAGTCCGAGCGCTGCGGCCGTGGTCGCGCTGAGCGCACGACGAGTGCGAGAACTCGCGCCCGTCGCCGCCAGGGTGCGCAGGTCGCTCGCGGTTTCACTGCGAATGAGCCCCACCGACATCGCGAGCACGCCGAGGGCGAGTATCACGCCAAAGAAGGTCGCCCAGTCAATGACCTCGCTCGACGAGGGCAGACTGTTCTTGCTCTCAACACTGAGGCCCACCGCGGACGCGCTCAGGCGCGCGTTCGTGATTTGCGAGGCGCTGAGAGGTGAGGGCGCCTGGATCATCCAACCCGCGACGATCGGCTCCAAGTGCAGCTTGCGCACCGCGTACTCGGTGATCACTGTGTTGGGGGCTGATGTCCCCAACGGCAGGGCACTCACTTCTTGAATCTGGGGATTCGCAAAGCACCCATCGCTGGGCCGGCACACGTTGTTGCCCGGTCCCACTTTGCTTTGGTCGGTCAGTTGCATCTCCGAGACTCCCGACAGGCCGGGTCGCATCGTGAGGATCTCGGCGTGCGGCGCGATCGAGGACGGTGAGATCCCAAAGAATCGCAGTAGCGCCGGGGTCGCCACGAAGACCGGACCTGACCAACTGCGCCCGGGGGCGTTGCGATTGAGCGACGCACTGGTCGTCTCCAACTCAAGAACCTTGTGGGAAGAAAGCGACGCGGCGATGGCGTTGGCGCTTCGTTGCAGTGCGGCGATCTGATGCGGTGTCACGGCACTCGGTGCGTTCGTTCCCGGCCCCCGGGGGCCGTAGGGGCCATTGGCGGTGTAGACGTTGAGTTGACTAGAAGTGAGGTTGGGTCCGGCGTAGTCAAGAACGTTGGCAAAGCGCGCCGCCGACACCAGCGAGATAACAACGGCGATGAGAATTCCCACGCTGATGGCGGCGAGGGCCGAACCCGATCGCGCCCGGTAGCGTGCGAGATCTCTGAGCGCCAAGCGGATCGCCACGGGTGCGCCTCGCCCGACTCGGGCGCTGGCGGTGAGCAGGAACGGCGAGAGCAGGATGATGCCGGGAATGAGCGCCACCAAGCCGAGCACGAGCTCCGGCGCCCGGGGACTCGCGTTGCCGCCCGCTCCGGAGTATCCGAGCAGAAGGAACGAACCGACAAAGAAGGCCACGCCAGGTATCGCGCTGCGGTGAATCTGTCGCGGCGGTGCCGGACGTCCCGAGAGGGCCGAGACGATCGGGACTTTTGTGATCAGCCGAGCCGGTCGCGAGGCGGCAAAGAACGTGGCGCCGATGCCGAGAGCCACCGCGAGCACGACCACCAACCATGGGAGCGCAAGGAGGCCGATGTCGTGGTGCGAACTCTGTTCGAGGTGGGGCCGGTACGCGAACCACAGTAAAAGTCCCAGCACCACGCCCAAGGCCGAGCCCACGACGCCCACGGCCACGCCGTTGGCCCGCACCACGAATCGCACGTGCCGGTCGGTCGCGCCCAAGGACTCGATCATGCCAATGGACCGCAAGCGTCGTTGGGCGAGTACCGTGAATCCGCCGATCGACACGAGCGCGAGCAGCGTCATGCCGAGCACTAGTGCCGCAATCGTGATCGTCTCGGGGTTGAAACCATTCGTCGAAATCGAATCGACATTTTGCACGTACGCACTCAAGGGCGACTTGGAGTTCGGCGGCGCACCGTCAAAGAGAACCGTGATCGAGCCGGGCCTGGTGACCTGGCCCGGCTCGACGAGCGCGAACTCATCCAACAGACTCTGAGGGTTCACGACGAGACCCACGACCCGTCGCGTGATGCCGACGATCGTGACGTTGTCGCCGACTCTCACGTTGAACGACGCCGCCAGGCCCGTGGTGAGGGCCACCTCACCCACTTTCGCGGGATAGTGACCACTGAGCAGAGAGAGCATGGGGCGCAGGTAGAGACCGGCGGGATTCTCGGCGCGTAGCTCGTACGTGTTGATCGAGCCAGGAATGGTGAGCGTCTCGTTTTCGATGACGGAATGGTGGGGATAGAGGCGCTCCAAGTGTGCCGCGTCCCTGTTCATCGTCGCGTCGCCGGCCTTGCTACTAGAGCCCGCCGACTGAAACGACGCGAGGTTCTGGGCGGTGCCAAAACCAAAGTCAGCAGGCTGAGCGGAGTTGGTCGACACCGCCGCACCGAGAATTGTCCCCGCGGTCGCGACAATCACGAGGGCAAGAATCAACATCTGTTGGCGCCACTCCCGTCGAAACAGACGCCACGCCCAGCGCGACATCGCGCGACGCGCGGGCACGCTCCCATGACCCGAACGCTTTGAATCCGCTCGACGCGCTTCGACGTCGATGGTCATGGCCGTGGGGTGGGCTCGAGAATTGATTCGGGACCCGAAGTCGGCAGCGTTTGGTCGATCACGTGACCATCGCGCAAGAACACGACGCGATCAGCCCACGACGCGAGTTGTGCGTCGTGGGTCACCACTACCGCCGCGACGCCTCGGCGACAGGCCGTGAGGATAAGGCGCATCACAGCTTCGGCGTTGGTTGAGTCCAACGCTCCCGATGGCTCGTCGGCGAGTAGGAGGCGACGCTCCCCCACGACGGCTCGGGCGATCGAGACACGCTGACGTTCCCCGCCCGAGAGTTCGTCGGGATAGTGATCTGCTCGATCCGCCAGATCCAACTCGACCAGTGCACTCATGCCGGCGACTCGTGCCTTCTTCGCCGACATCCCGTCCAGCTCCAGGGGCAACGACACATTTTCCACCGCACTCAGACCCGCCAGCAGGTTGTAGTCCTGAAAGACGTAGCCGATCGAACGTCGTCTCATGCGAGCCTGGTCGTCGCGCGACATCCTGGAGAGGACTGCGCCGTCGACCACGACGTCACCGAGGGTCGGTGCCTCCAAGCTGCCCGCGATGGTTAACAAGGTGCTCTTGCCCGATCCACTCGCCCCCATTACCGCCACCAGCGATCCAGAGTCCACCGACAGATTGATGTCACTCAGAGCGCGCACTTGGTTGGGTCCTTGTCCGAACGTCTTGGACACTCCTCGTAGTTCTAGATAGCTCATGGGCGCATGTCCGCCTTCCTTCTCGTGAGGGGCATGGGTAGCCCTTTGGGTGCGACTGGTTCCACGGTGGCGCGCTTCAAACGGCCCTCGGCCGTGTCGAGCCACCGCACGACCGAGTCGAGCCGAAACAACTCGGCATCCACCACAAGCGCAAACGACAGGTCGAAGCGGGCCTCATCTTCTTTAAGGTGCGTCCACTGCTGCATCAGTTGGACGAGGTAGCGGCGGTGACTCTGAATCACCTCGGTTACGTTCACGCCCGGCAGTCGAATTGCAATCAACACCTTCATAACCAGCTCGTCGCGCGGCGGAGAGCTGAGGTCGGGCGGGGTTCGCAACCACTCGTCGAGTTCGGTCTTGCCTGGGGTGGTGATGCGATAACTCTTCTGAGGACCCTCGTCATCGGAGTCGTCGGACTCGACGAAGTCGTCACGCTCCAAGCGCTGCAGGGTCGTGTACACCTGACCGACGTTGAGGGGCCACACGTCGCCCGTGCGTTCCTCGAACTCTTGGCGAAGCTGGAGGCCGTATTTCGGACCTTCACTCAGCAGCGCCAGCAACGCGTGCCGCACACTCATGATCGCTCCTCTATTCCCAGTTGTATACTCAGTATCATACTTACGATACTGAGGCGACGGTCTCCGTGTCAACCTGCGGTCCACGGGAACTTCTGAAACTTGAAAGTAGACGAGAGACGGGGCGAGGGCTATCGGGGTAATCCCCTAACGCTCTCCGAATTCATCGGTTTTCCTCAGGGTTCGCCACGACTCAACTGGCGAGATGACCCCTACCTACCGTTTCTTTCTCGATGCTCGCAGCCAGGCCAGCAGCACGGCCGACGTTGGCCCTCTTCGAGTTCTTCTTGTGTCCGTCGGATTCGCCGCTCGCGGGTTACCGGTTGCTTCGCGCACAGTACCCAGCAAATGAATTCATTCCGAGCGAGCGGGGTGATGTCGTTCCACGCCGCTAGGGCTGGTGCGTTGGCCACTAGGGCTGCTCGAAGGTCCCTAGGCAGTGGGTGCACCACCCCGCCGCGAACTCGTACGGCACTCATCGCGCCACGGTAGCGCCGAAAAATCGAGTCAAGCGGGCACCGCTCGCTGACTTGGTGGCTGGCGGGGGAGGGCTCGAACCTCCAACGACCGGATTCAAAGTCCGGCATTCTGCCAATTGAATTACCCGCCACTGTCATTTGCACCGCGTATTGCGGCAATCTTCCGAGATTCTTAAAGTATCCCTGAAGACGATTAATACCAATCCACAACACTAGAGGCTCAGAACTAGTAAACCGAAAGTCATCGTGTCGACCACATCGCTGCCCAACTCCTACGTCGCCATCGTTGACGACGACTCCGCAATTCGCTCGGCCCTCGGGCGGGCCCTGCGCATGGAGAACTACGACGTGGAGCTCTTTGAAGATGGGGCCACGGCTCTCAAATCGATCCAACTCCGTGCTCCTGACGCCTTGGTACTCGATCTGCAGTTGCCCGATATCGATGGACTGGAAGTCTGCCGGCGAATTCGGCGATCCGGCGACACGACTCCGATCTTGATGTTGACGGCTCGCAACGCCGTCAACGATCGCGTCGAGGGCCTGGACGTCGGGGCCGACGACTACCTCGTCAAGCCCTTCGACCTGGCTGAACTACTGGCGCGGCTGCGAGCACTTCTTCGACGTCACAACGCCACCGAGGTCGACGGCACGGTTCTTCGCTTCGAGGACCTTACGCTCAACCCCGCGACTCGCGAAGTCCATCGCGGCACGCGTCTCGTCGAACTGACCAAAATCGAGTTCGACCTCCTGGAACTGTTCTTGCGTCATCCGCGTCAGGTGCTCACCCGCGACCAGATTCTGGATCTCGTGTGGGGATACAACTTCGACTCGGGTACGAACTCTCTGGCCGTCTACATCGGTTACCTGAGACGCAAGCTCGAAGAAGACAACAAGCCGCGACTCATTCAAACCGTTCGCGGGGTTGGTTACGCTCTTCGCACCTCGTGACATTTCGCATTCGCGTGATCGCGGCGACGGTGGCGGCAGCGGCCATCGCGGTCATCCTAGCCTGCTTTGCGTCCTACTTCACCACGCGTAACGCGCTCTATCACTCGGTTGACGCGTCGCTCATGGAAGCGTCGCAGCAACCGTTGAGCTCCCGCGACTACGACCGCGTCATCGGCGCCAGTTTCGAACTGGTTCTGCCCGACCGTGAAACGATGCCGGCCTCGCGCGTGCCCCTCGACCCGACGATTATGAGTGTGGCCGAGGGCAAGAGCAAGCAAGTCATCCGCACGGTGTCCTTCAACGGACAGGACTTTCGAGAACTCATCGTTCCCGTGGCGGCCAACACGATTGCTGGCTGCACCGCACCGGGCGCCTGCCAGTCGATCACCACCACCTCGGCCGAACTCTACGTCGTTGAGATCACCGGTCAGGTCGACCAACTCAACCAACTCACGACGACACTGATGCTCGTGGCGGCTGGAGGACTGCTCCTCGCCTTCGCCCTGGGTCTCTTCCTCGCGCGCCAGGCTCTGCACCCACTCGAGGAGGTGACCGACGAGATCGAAACGATCGCCACCACGAACGACCTCGAACGTCGACTCGTCGAAGGAGATGAGGACGAGTTGGGTCGATTGCGGCGGGTCTTTAACCGACTTCTGCACTCGGTTCAGAGCAGCCAGAAGCTCCAACAACAACTAGTTCTTGATGCCAGTCACGAACTTCGCACTCCCCTGACGTCGCTACGCACGAACGCCCAGGTGCTCTCACGCATTGATGAACTCAGCCACCACGAGTTGCGCCAGATCAGTGGCGACATGATCGCTCAGGTCGATGAGTTGGCCGCCCTCGTGACGGACCTTGGAGAACTCGCTCGCGGCGAACGCTCCGATGGTGCTCTTGAGTTTCTACGTTTGGATGACTGCGTGGATGAGTGCGTCGACACGGCGCGCACGTACGCGCGCACCAAACACATCACCATCGACGTGGAGGACGAAACGTCGCGCGTGAACGCCCGCCACGACCGGCTCTCTCGCGCCATCTCTAACCTCCTCACCAACGCGATCAAGTTCACGCCCGAGGGTGGACAGATTCTGGTGAAAACGGCCGAGGGTATGGTGAGCGTGTCGGACAGCGGGCCCGGCATCGCCGCCGAGGATTACGAGCACATCTTTGATCGCTTCTGGCGCTCGCCCGCCGCACGCGCGATGCCCGGCTCGGGCCTGGGACTCTCGATCGTCGCCCAGGTTGTCGCGGAGTTTGGGGGCACGGTGGGAGTGGACCGCGACCCGATTCTCGGTGGCGCCAGGTTCACCATCCGCTTTCCCGTCGTGACCGAGTAGCGACCATCGTCAGAGTTCGGGCTTAACCCAGGTTCGAAGCGTCAATGAGTTCGATGCGGTTACCCACGGGATCATCCACGTGGCATCGCCGACGTCCGGGGATTGCCTCGTCGGGTCGAATCTGAACGTTCGCGGCGGCCAGTCGCGCCAGGACGTCGTCGTAGTTGTCAACGACGAGCGCCGGGTGCGCTTTGGTCGCCGGCGAAAACTTCGGGTCCACCCCGAGATGGATGACCGCCTCGTCGCGCTGATACCAGCGACCTCCGCGTGCGTCCAAGACCGGTGGTTTCTCCACGGCAAGAAATCCGAGCACGTTCACGTAGAACGCGTCACATGATTCTTCGGAACCCGCGGGGATCGCGAGTTGCACGTGATCGAGCAACCACGCCACGAGTACCTCCAGAAAATAGGGCCTCACCAGAACGTAGTAGTGTTCTTCGGGCCATGGGATCACTCATTAAGAAGCGGCGCAAGCGTATGCGCAAGAAGAAGCACAAGAAGATGCTGAAGCGCACGCGCTTCCAGCGTCGCGCCGCCGGTAAATAGTTCTTTCTACGCCATTTTGGGCGTGGTAGTGGTCTGGCGAAACTGAACGACACCTTCGGGACCCGTGACGTCCCACGTGTCGACTCCGCGTTCAAGGTGACCCTCAACGAAAAGCGTGGAGCCTGATCCGGCGAGGTGCACTCGATCGCCCAGTGTGGCGGCGAGCCAGTCCATTGTCTCGCCCAGGCGCGGCTCAACGATCCGAGCGGCCGCTTCGAGGTGGTTGCGACCCGACGGTCGCTCCCCCGCCGCCACCAGTTCGTCGTATGCGCGATAACACTGGGCGGTATTGACTCCGAAGCTGAGCAGGATGAGGGTGACGTCCCGCTTCTCATAGGCAAGTTCGTCGACTCGTTCGCCCACGCCTTCGACCAACGCACGACCGCCCACCTGACAAAACGGTACGTCGCCACCGAGGTTGACGGCCGCCACCGCACTCACTCCCCCGGCCCAGCGCAGGATCGCCCCGGCGTCAGAACTGCCACCGCCGAGTCCACCACCCGGCGGGACGAACTTGTGCAAAGTGACGCCGGCGCGCCGATTCACCAGCTGCAGGGCACGCGAGACGAGATTGTCCTCATGGGCGGTCACGTTGGAGTAAGGACCTTCGAGGGTGAGGTGGTCGCCTGCTTCATCGATTTCCAGGCGATCGGCAAAGTCGACACTCAGCATCTCGGCGCGTAACTCGTGCATCCCGTCACCTCGCGTGCCGGTGATCTCGAGGTACCACGTCAATTTGGCTGGCGCGAACAGTTCCATCATCGCGCCGCCGCCAGGGCCGCAAACTCTTCGATCGTCAGTTCCTCAGGTCGACGGGTCTCCGTCACCCCAGCACGCTCAAAGACCCCCGGCGTTGTCCACTCCGCGAGGGAACGGCGCAACATCTTGCGACGCTGCCCAAAAGCCATACGGATGACCGAGAACAACTCGTCCTCACTCACCAGAGCCGGATCGACGCGCACACTCTCGCGTCGCACCACCGAGACGAGCACGGAGTCCACGTGGGGGCGCGGCACGAAGACACTCTGGGGCACCTTACCCACTATCGTCGCGTCAGCGAAGTACTGGACGCGCAACGACACCGCACCGTACGCCTCATCTCGCGCGTGCGCGGCCAGACGCTCTCCGGCCTCTTTTTGGACCATGACGAGCATGCGGGTCACCTCGGGTCGCGTTTCCAGCAGGTGGAGAACGACCGGCGTGGCCACGTTGTAGGGCAGGTTCGCCACCACGACGGTCGGTCGCGATCCGAGGATCTCGTCGTAGTCAGCAACCAAGGCGTCGGCGTGATGCACGGTAATCCCTCGCGGCTCGACGATCTCGCGCAGGGGTTCGATGAGGTATCGGTCGATCTCGAGCGCGTGGATGCTCGCTCCGGTCTCGGCCAGGGCCAGGGTGAGTGAACCGAGGCCCGCCCCGATCTCTAATACCTGGTCACCGGGACCTACCTGGGCGAGACGCGCGATGCGCCGCACCGTATTGGCGTCCACCACGAAGTTCTGGCCCAGGGCACGCGACGGCTTCAGCCCGCGCGTCTGGAGCAGTGACATGAGTTCAGTGCGCGAGTATGTCACCAAGAAACTTTGACACTAATTAGTCCCTTGGTCAGTGGTTCGAGATCGGCGAACTGCGCCGCGTCGAGATCCACGATGTGATTGTCAACGTCGCTGTCACGGTCGGTAATGGTGCAGGTGATCGATCTGCCCGTCGCGAGGTCGAGCACCGTAACGACCGTCCCTTTCGGCAGGTACCACGTGGCGCACTGCCCCGGGACGTAGTTGTACCAGGTGGCGACCCCGAGCTTGAAGTTGGCACCGCTCACGACTTCATTTGTCGCGGTGGATGTCCCGCCTTCGGGTGAGGCCGTCTTTTTCGCCGCCGTCACCGTGACTGGAGGGCGAGTGGTGACGTGAACGACCACCGTAGAGTGCCAGGGCACCCGGGTGCCCGGCCGAGGTGACTGGGCCACGGCCACTCGCCATCTCCCATTCGAACTCCCTGGTCCAACCGTTGAAAAGAACAGAGCCGCCGACTTCATGACGGCGTAGACCCCAGCCCGCGATCGCCCGGTGAGACGAGGCACCACCCGCATGGCGTGACGCGCCTCAGGGCGCACCGTCAAGGTCGCCTCGCTGTGCCAGCGCACCATGTCACCAGCTGCGGGGCTTTGACGTACGACGTCGTTCCACTTGGCATCAGAACTGCCCGGTCCCCGGGTGACGAAGTAGAGGCCGTCGTGGCGCATCGTGCGAAAGACGGCGAGGCGCGAGCGCCCGACCAGGTCAGGCATGTGGAAGGCGGGATGCCCCGTCGCTCCCGAAATGCCGGGTACGAGCAGGACGCCGCACGTGACGAACACGACCGCCGTCGTACGCAGTAACCGCGGACGCCGCAACGCCCCACGTCGTGTAGTACTCAGTCGATGCCCTCCGCCAGGCCTACTGGTTGGTACAACCCGCCCTCTACGCTACGAGAGCCCGGCCCCCGGGGCAACCAGCCACTAGACCCCTTGAAAATATTGGCTTTTGGGCTTAGCTCGCGGAGAACTGGAAGAGTCGCGCCGAGTTGGCGGACGTGGCTTGGCGCAGCGCCTCGACGTCCTCGCCGCGTACCGCAGCGACGTACTCGCCCACCACCGACACGTAACTCGGCTCGTTCTTCTTGCCCCGATAGGGCACGGGGGCCAAAAAGGGACTGTCGGTCTCGACGTGGAGCCGATCGAGCGGGACCAGTCGCGTTGCTTCTCGCAGGGCCTCGGTGTTCTTGAAGGTGACGATCCCCGAGATGGAGATATCGCAACCCCGCTCCAAGCACCCGAGTGCGTCCTCGGGTCCGCCAGTGAAGCAGTGGATCACTGTGCGCGGCGGGACGCCTTCACTGGCGAACACGTCAAAGAGGTCACCGAAGGCGTCGCGCGCGTGCACGACGAGGGCGAGATCGAGTTCGATGGCCAGAGCGATCTGGGCGGCAAAAGCCTGTCGTTGCAGGGCTTTCGGGGAGTGCTCGTAGTAGTAGTCGAGGCCGCACTCACCAATTCCCACCAGTCGAGCGTGGCCCGATCGCGCCAACGCCGCCACGGGTGCCAGGTCCTCCGTCGCGTCGTGGGGATGCAGACCCACCGTGGCGAAGATCCCCACGTCAGCGCTCATGTCGGTCAGCGCGAGCGCTTCGGTCGAACTCTGGGCTCCCGTGCCCACCACGACCACGCGACGCACACCCGCGTCAAACGCGCGCGCGAGCGCCGCTCCCACCTGCGCGGACGCGTCTGGCGCGTTGTCGAAGAACTCGTCCTGGAGGTGACAGTGCGCGTCGGTCCAGAAACTCACTGCTCACCCGTGATGCGCGGGAAGAGCGGCTGTCCTTTTTCGACGGACCCGCCCGGATACTGCCCCCAGATCGCCGCGGCGTCAAAGGCCACACCGTCTGGTTCGCCGGAGAGTCCAATACGCCGCCAGATTTCTTTCGCGATGCTCGGCATCGCGGGCGAAAGAAGAATTGTGACCAGGCGAATAGCCTCGAGCGCGTCGCCCATGACCGAGTCCACGTCGCTCCCGGGCTCCATCTTCCACGGCGCGTGAACTTCGAGGTAGGCGTTGGTCGCACTCACCAGGTCAAAGGTCGCTTCGAGAGCGCGCTGGGGAGCGAAGACCTCCCACGCGTCAGCCGCCCTGGCGAGGTTGGTTTCGGCGATCGGGCGCAACGACGAGTCGGGTTGTGGCCGTGGTCCCACGCCCGCGCACTTGGCACCCACGACGGCCGCGACGCGCGCGACGAGGTTGCCCAAATTGTTCGCGAGGTCGGTGTTGTAGCGCGCGGTGATGCCTTCGAGTGAGAACTCGCCATCGTTGCCCAGCGCCGTCTCGCGCAACAAGTAGTAACGCAGCGCATCGACACCGAACTCCTGGGCGAGGCCTACCGGCTCAATGTCGGTAATCTTGACGGCCCCTTCGGCGGCCATCGTCTTGCCCAACTTCTCGCCACCGATCAACAACCAGCCGTGCACGTGCACGTGGTAGACCGGCTCGAGTCCCGCGGCCATGCACATCGCCGGCCACCAGACGCAGTGAAATCGAATGATCTCCTTGCCGATCAGGTGGTTCGAATAGGGCCACCAGTAGGCCACCTCGTCGTCGTCTCGCCCGTAGCCGATCGCCGTGAGGTAGTTAATCAGTGCGTCGTACCAGACGTAAAAGACGTGGCCCGGGTCCCAAGGCACGGGTACGCCCCAGTCGATCGAGGTGCGCGTGATCGAGATATCGCGCAGTCCGCCCTTGACGAATGAGAAGGCCTCGTTGCGTTTGGTCTCGGGGGTAACGAAGCCCGGATTCTTCTCGTAGAGCTCGACGAGCCGATCTTCAAAGGCGCTCAGTTTGAAGAACCAGTTCTCCTCTTGCATCTGGGTTAACACCGAGTGGTGAATCGGACACCTGCCCTCGTCACTCGCCTCGAGCGTGTAGTAGTCCTCGCAACTCACGCAGTAGAGGCCTTCGTAGACGTCCTTGTAGATGTAGCCGTTCTCGTAGATCACCGAGAGGAACTTCTGCACCGACTCGTAGTGGCGGGGTTCTGAGGTTCGGATGAAGTCGTCATTGGAGATCTCCAGCGCCGACCAGGCCGCGCGGAATCGCTCTGACACCTGGTCGGTCCACTCCTGAGGCGTCGCGCCGTGTTTGGCCGCCGCATCAGCCATTTTCTGTCCGTGCTCGTCGGTGCCGGTGAGAAACTTCACCTCGTCGCCCACCAGTCGATGCCAGCGCGCGAGCGCGTCGGCGTTGACCGTCGTATAGGCCGAGCCCACGTGGGGAGCGTCATTGGCGTAGTAGATAGGCGTCGTGATGTAGAAGCGGCCCATGGATAGAGATTAGTTAATCGCCTCGCGCGTCTTTTCGGCTCGCTAGAGCGAGCTCATAGACGTCACGATGCGCGACCCCGAGGATGCGCGACACATACTCCACGGCATCACGCGTACTGGCCCCTTCGCCCCACTGCTCCTCCAGCGCGGCCAACACAACGTCCTCACTGACCGGTTCTCGAACCGGGGCCCCCTCCAAGACAACGACCACCTCGCCGAGCACGCTGCGCTCGGCTAGTTCGCGCGCGACCTCGACCACGGTGCCGCGCAGAACCTCCTCGTGCAACTTGGTGAGCTCGCGCGCGACTGCGACGCGGCGTTCGGGAAAGAGAATCGCCAGTTCACCCATCACCGAACTCACGCGCTGGGGCGACTCGTAAAAGACGATCGTGCGTTCTTCAGCGGCCCACTGGTCGTAGCGCTGGGATCGCTCCCCCGCCTTGCGCCCCAAGAACCCGTCCATGACGAATCTCTCGGTGGAGAGCCCACTCACACTGAGCGCCGCAATGACCGCCGAGGGCCCCGGCGCGGTCGTCACGCGAAGTCCGGCGTCGATGACTGCGGCCACGACCCGGCTTCCCGGGTCCGAGATACCCGGTGTTCCGGCGTCGCTCACCAGGACGACGAGTTCACCGGCCGCGACGCGAGAAACCACGCGAGCGCTCTCACCCACTTCATTGTGCTCGTGGAGCGCGTGAAGCCGCCTAGCGGCCGGAATCGCGTTCGCGCTCAGCAGCGTTCTCGAATGTCGAGTGTCCTCGCAGTAGATGATGTCAGCGTGCCGCAGATACTCAAGAGCTCGCGGCGAGAGATCCCCGAGGTTGCCGATCGGCGTTGCGACCAGCACTAGTTCTCCGCTGATCGGGTTCTCTTGCACGGTGATCCTCGTTTGGCGCGTTGACAGCGGCTCCCACTAACATTGTCACCTATGTCAAAGCGGACCGTGAAGCGCAAACTACGCGCCAAGAAGAAGGCCAACCACGGCAAGCGGCCGAACTGCGGCCGGGGCTAGAGCCGACATTTTCCGCCTACGCCGCTGACATCGACTTTCTCTGCCTAGCCGCGCCCACGGCATAGGGTTGAATTCAGATGATCGCCAGTGTGAGCGGATCCACTTCCACCGTCGTGCTGGTGTGCGCGGTCTTTCTCGCTGCCTCCGTAGAGATGGTCGAGGCTCTCACCATCGTGGTCGCTGTGGGACACACGCGGGGATGGCGTTCGTCCCTCGAGGGCGCGGGAGCAGCTCTTCTAACCCTCGCCGGCCTGGTCGCCATCTTCGGCCCGGCCCTGATACGAATTCCCCTCACGCCCCTGCGCCTCGTGGTGGGATCGATCCTCCTGGTCTTTGGCCTGCAGTGGCTGCGCAAGGCCATCCTGCGAGCAACCGGTTACGTCGGTCTGCATGACGAAGACGCCATCTACGAAAAGACCGTCGCGTCACTGCGCGCCGAGGGCAAGACCGTGGGTCGTGACAACGTCGCCTTCGTGGTCGCCTTCAAGGGCGTCTTTCTCGAAGGCACCGAGATCGTCGTGGCCGTCCTTACCCTGGGGACGTCCGCGCACCGGTTGGGTCTCGCCATCATCGTCGCGGCAATCGCCGTAGTCTGCGTGGCTCTCGTCGGCGTCATCGTCGCGCGACAGCTCACCAAGGTTCCCGAAAACCTGATGAAAATGTCGGTGGGGGTCATGCTGATCAGCTTCGGAACGTTCTGGACGGGCGAAGGACTGCACGTGCGCTGGCCCGGTGGCGACACCATGCTGCTGGTTCTCGTCGTGATCTACGCCGCGGTCGTCACGATCCTGAGCCACTGGGCACCCAACGCCCAAGGACTAGAAGCGAGGCGCGCGTGAAAACAGCACTGAACTGGATCACGAAGGTGATCGTCGGATTCGGCCGTTTCTGGTGGGACTTCCTCGTCGGCGACACTCCCGAAATCACCGTCGTGGTTCTTCTCGTGATCGGGGTCATAGCGCTCGCCCGCGATACCGTACATCTCAATGGTCTCGCCGACGTGGCCCTACCCGTCTTGGTGGTCGTTGGACTGGCTCTTTCGGTGGCGCGCGCGCGACGCCGTATGAAGAGCTAAATATTCGATCGCTAAGTGAGACGTCCGTCCCACAGGCAGTTGCGTTCGCGCAGCACGTCCGCGAGAACACTCGGGCGGTCACTGATGAGTCCATCGACACCCAGGTCCACCAGGCGGCGCATCTCACCCACGTCATTGATCGTCCACACGTGCACCGCGATCCCCGCGGCGTGGGCGCAGGTGACGAATGCATCGGTCACGACGTCAATCGTCCCGTAACGCGCGGGTACCTGGAAGACGGCGACCGGCGGCACGACGGGAACGGCGCCGAGTGAAAAATAGAACGCCGCCGTCTCGTTCGTGGCCGCCGAAGTTGGCACGTCGGGTGCGTAGCGCCGAAAGCTCTGAATCGCCGCGTCGTGAAACGATGCGACGATGACGCGATCTCTGAGTCCCAGGCGCGCGATCTCGTGGGCCAACAGTTCCTCGTACGGTTCGACCACAGGCGCCGTGCCCTTGATGTCGAGGTTCAACAGCACGCCGGAAAAGGCCCGTGCCACTTCTTCTAGGGTGGCCACGCCATATCTCCGGTCCCCCGGCGCGCGGCCTCGCCACTGATACTCCTCGGCGGAATGCTCGGGAGAGACCACATCACCATCGATCCACCAGTAGGCGTTATCGACCTGGCGAAGTTCCCCAAGGGTCATCTCGGCGATCGCACCCTGGTGGTTGGTGGTGCGATCGATGGTGGCGTCATGGCAGACCACGAGGTGACGATCCCGGGTCGCGTGGACGTCGAGTTCAATCCCGCTCGCTCCCACCTCGAGAGCGTGTTCGATCGCGGCCAGCGTGGACGACGGACCTTCGAACGACCCTCCCTGGTGTGCGTAGGCGATGACTCTGCGCGCGAGCCACTCGCTCACTGCGTGGCGGGTACTTTCTCGGGCAGCCCGTAGGGGTAGAGCTTCAGGCGCATGCGGTGTTCGAGATAGAAGGCGAGGCCGGGAACGAATCCGGCGAAGAGCATGATCGCGATGTAGTAAATGGGAAGTCGAAACTTCAACGTCAAGTTAAAGCACATGATCATGTAGATCGGGTACAAGATGATGCCGTGTCCGATCCCGACGACGTCCACAAAGACGTGGATATGCTCCCAGAACTTGAGGTCGACGGTGTGCAAGAACAGGGTCACGAACAGGACTAACAAGGTTGTACCGGTGACGTAGGACATCGCCCGGTACCGGCGAAATGTGGCCTCCACTAATGACCCCAGAGACGCTTTTTCGGCGTCTCGGAGAGTTGCGCGAGGTGGTCGTTGTAGGCGGCCAGGGAAGGGTCTTCGCCTTCAGCTTGCGTCGCTCGCTCACGCGCGGCTCGCGCTTCGGAGCGCATTCTCTCTTCGTACTCTTCTCGAGCCCTCTGCTTGTGCTCCGAGACCTTCTCCATGTTCAACATCGAGTACCAACCGACGATCCCGAGGATCCCGATGAGAGGCCACTCGATGGAATAGAGGTAACTGAGCGCGTTGCCCTGAATCGCGCGTCCCACCTGCCACCACGCAGCCAGAGCGCACAGTGTGATCCAGAGGATCAAGGCCACGTGAAGTCCGATTGCTCGAAGTGAAAAATACTTTCGGCGCACCGCTTCATCCTACTGAGAGTTTTTTCAGACATGAAAACGGCCCGTAATATAAACGGGTGCCCTCCATGATGAATATGCCCTTCTCCTGGCATCATCTCAATCACTGGGACATCTCGGCACTTCCGGTGATCTTGCTGGTGGGAGCCGGTGCTCTCTACTGCTGGGGCGTACGGCGCAGCCCCACGCCCTGGGCTCGCTCGCGCAGCATCTGCTCTGTGGCGGGTCTCGTCGTCACATTCTTGGCTACTGAGAGTTTCATTGGCGTGTACGACATGGAGTACTTCAGCGACCACATGGTCCAGCACCTGATGCTGATCATGATCGCTGCCCCGCTCTTCGCGCTCAGTGCCCCACTCGACCTCGCCTACCAGAGCGGCAACGACGCGATCCGACGTTTCCTCGACGGCCGCTTCATGACGACGCTCACCCATCCGCTCGTGGGCTTCGGGCTCTACCTGGTCTTCATTCCCGCCACCCACCTGACGGGGTTCATGAACCTCATGATGGCTCACATGTGGATCCACCACCTCGAGCAGATCGCCTTTCTCGTGGTGGGCTACCTCTTCTTTCGCCCGGCCTTCGGTCTCGAGCGTGGTTACAAGTTGCACCCCGGGCTACGTCTGGTGTACGTGATGGCCGCCGTCCCGGTCGACACGTTCACCGGGCTCGTGTTGTCCATGTCCTCACACGTCCCCTTCCCCAACTACGCGAGGATGGCGCCCACGGGTACGAGTGCCGCCTGGCAACTCTCGAATATCAAACTGGGTGGGGGCATCATGTGGATCGGCGGCGACGCTCTCATGTTGCTCGCCCTCATTCCCATGGCGATCGCGTGGGTGCACTGGGAGACCCTGCGCACCAAGGAACTCGACGCGATCCTCGACGCTCAGGGAATCTGACCTTAGAGCAGACCGGCTTCGATGCCGAGCAGTTCCAGGTCGTTCTCCGGTCGCGCACCCAGGTGCGTGATGATCTCTCCTGCACACAGCGATCCGAGTTCGGCCGCTTCTACAGGATCCGCACCGAGGGCCAGGCCGTAGAGGAAACCCGAGGCGAACATGTCGCCCGCGCCGTTCTGATCAATCACGTCCGAGACGTCTGCGGCGGGAACGTGGACCACGCCCGAGACGGTCGCCACTTCAGCCCCCTCGGGGCCGCGCGTCACTACCGCCAGCACCCCAATCTCGTCGAGCGCCTCGAAGGCCTGTTCGAGTCGCTCGTACTGAAAGAGCGAGAGGATCTCGGTCTCGTTCGCAAGCAGCACGTCGACGTCCCCCGTGACGAGGTCAAGGAAGTCGCGGCGATGTCGATTCACGCAGAACATGTCCGAGAGTGAGAGCGCGACCATCGAGTCGGCCTCGTGGGCGAAGTTCACGACCTTGCGGATCGACTCCTTGGCCGGCGGAAGATCAAAGAGGTACCCCTCGACGTAGGTGATCTCCGAGCGCGTTATGAGATCACCGTGAATATCGTCGACGGTCAGGCGATTCGACGCACCAAGGTACGTCGCCATGGTGCGCTGGGCGTCGGGGGTAATAAAGACGTGGCATCGTCCGGTCGCGCCCTCGTCACTCCGGGCCACGGCGAGGTCGAGTTCGACGCCGAGGGATTCAAGGTCGTGGCGGAAGCGCTCACCAAACTCGTCGTCGGCGACCTTGCCGATGTAGCCGCACGTTCCCCCGAGGGCGGCGATGCCGGCAATGGAGTTAGCGACCGAGCCACCCGACATCTGGACCGTCGTTCCCATGGCCCCGATGAAGCGCTCGAGCTGGTCGACGTCAATCAGTTCCATGGCTGCTTTGACGAGTCCGAGCGACGAGTAGATCTCCGAAAGGTCCTCGGTGATGATGTCGAGCATGGCGTTGCCGATACCCGTGACAGCGAGCCGATTGGGGCCAGGTTTTTGTCGTAATGAGACGGGGGTCGGGGGAGAACTCACCCGTCGAGGATAGGCGAAATCGTTCTAGGGTGGTGCGTGATGAGCCCTTCAACGAACCCCTACCGACTCGCCCGAACTGTCGTTCCCTCGGCGTACCGGATCTTCCTCACCCCCGACCTCGAGAAGTTCACCTTCGCCGGGCGCGTGGAGATCGACATCGACATCAACCAGAGTGTGGACCGCTTCACGCTCAACGCCCTTGACCTCGAACTCGGTGCCGCGACCGTGAGCAGTGACGGCACGAGCTATCGCTCCTTGGAGCACACCATGGACGAGACCTACCAGACCGCCACCTTCGTCTTCGACCGCGAGCTACCCGCGGGCCCGGCCATCCTCGAGATCGCTTTTGACGGCTTCTTGAACGACAAATTGGTGGGCTTCTACCGATCCACCTACACCGACGTGAACGGCGTCGATCACGTGATCGCCACCACCCAGTTCGAGAACACCGACGCGCGTCGCGCCTTTCCCTGCTGGGACGAACCCGCGTTCAAGGCCACGTTCCAAGTGAACCTGACGGTGCCGGGCGAGCTCAAGACCTACTCCAACTCACCCGTTGAGTCGGACGTCGACCTCGGTAACGGCCAGCGCACGGTGAGCTTTCGTCCCACCATGATCATGTCGAGTTACCTGGTCGCCTTCGT
Source organism: Acidimicrobiales bacterium (assembly GCA_049801955.1). Classification (GTDB taxonomy): domain Bacteria; phylum Actinomycetota; class Acidimicrobiia; order Acidimicrobiales; family RAAP-2; genus RAAP-2. Next base: position 2,747 of record JBARLO010000010.1, on the reverse strand, counting down.
CATCGGCGCCTTCGAGGAGAGCGAGACGATCGACGTGGACGGTATTCCCTTGCGCGTGATCACCCCCATCGGCAAGGTGCACCTCACCGAACTCGCCCTCGAAGCGGGCGCGTTCGCGCTGCGCTTCTTTGGCCAGTACTTCGACATTCGCTACCCGGGCGAGAAGTTAGACATGATCGCGATTCCTGACTTCCTCCAGGGAGCGATGGAGAATCTCGGTCTCGTCACGTACCGCGAGAACGCCCTGCTCGTGGACCCCGCCACGGCCTCTCACCTCGAGATCGCGCGCGTCGCCGAGGTCGTTCACCACGAGATCGCCCACATGTGGTTCGGCGACCTGGTCACGATGGAGTGGTGGGAGGGAATCTGGCTCAACGAGGCTTTCGCCACCTTTATGCAACTCATGTGCACGAACGCGTTTCGCCCCGAGTGGCGCATCTGGGTCAGCCAAGTCCCCTTCCGCGACCTGGCTCTCCAGGTCGATGGACTGAATCGCACCCGTCCCATTGAGTACGACGTCATCTCACCCGATGACACCCAAGGCATGTTTGACGTCCTCACCTACGAAAAAGGTGGATCAGTGTTGCGCATGCTCGAGCAGTACCTCGGCGAGGAGGTCTTTCGCGACGGTATCCGGCTCTACCTGCGCAAGCACAGCTACGCCAACGCCACGACGACGGACCTGTGGGACGCGCTGGAAGAGAACTCCGGTGAGCCCGTGCGCAAGGTCATGGATACCTGGATCCTTCAGGGTGGGGTGCCCCTGGTGACGCTCGAGGGCACCACCGTGACCCAGCAGCCTTTTGGCTATCACGCCAAGACCAAGGACAGCGCCATCGGCGATCACTGGTTGGTGCCGCTCATGACGCGATCGCTTAACGGCGGTGAACCTTCGCGCCATCTCCTCGATGACGCGCCCCTCACCGTCACCGACACCGCACCGGTGCTCCTCAACGCCGGGGGTTCGGGCGTCTTTCGCTCGCGCTACTCGAGCGACGAAACATCGGCGATCGCCGCGCGTCTCGGTGACCTGAGCGAGATCGAGCGCGCCACGGTCTTCTCCGACGCCCTCGCGGCACTGCTCGCCTCGGCGATTACCTGGAGTGACTTCCTCACGTTGGCTCACGGTCTCAGTGACCAGAACGAGCCGACCCCCTGGGAGACTGTTGCGGCCGGCGTGGACAGCGTGTATCGCGCCCTGAACGCGGAACAGCGCGTGGTCCTGCGCGACCAGGTGCGAGCACTGTTCGCCCCCCAGCTCGAGCGCCTCGGATGGGACACGAGAGACGACGAGAGTGAACTCACTCCGCAGCTGCGTGCCGCCATCATCTCCACGCTCGGTGTGGTGGGCGAAGATGAGGCCGTTCAGGCCGAAGCGATCAAGCGCTTTGAAGTGGACGACATGGACGGTGACCTCGCGCGGGCGATCTTGCGCGTGGTGGCCGTCCTGGACCGTCCCGGAGACTACGAGACGTTCCTCACGCGCTACCGTGCCGCGCCCACCCCCCAAGAAGAGATGCGGTACCTCATTGGCCTATCTGGCTTTCGCGACCCTGAGGTCTCGATCAATGCCGCCAAGCTGTGCCTGAGCGAGATTCGTAGCCAAGACGCCCCGCTGGTCCTGCCCCAACTCCTGGCCAATGTCGCCAACGGTCCGGCGGTGTGGCGTTATGTGACCGAGCACTGGGACGAGACGACCGAACAGATCCCGGCCGCCCACATGTCTCGCATGGCCTTCGGGGCGCCCACGTACGTCAACGACCCCGCGTTCGCCGATGAAGTGGAAGCCTTCCATGACGCGCACCCGGTGCTGGGCGGCTACCCGGCCACCGCACCCCAACAGATGGAACGGATGCGAATCGGATTGGCCTTTGCTGAAGTAATTCGTCAGCAGTTCTAAGTTCCCCATGAGCGTCGGGGCGTTTTTCGGCATCTTCGCCGTGATGTTCTTGTTGGAGTTGCCGGACAAGACCATGATCGCCACGATCGTGATGAGTACGCGCTCACGCTCCTCGTCAATTGTGACGGGTGCGTCGCTCGCCTTCATCACCCAGATGGGTATCGCGGTCGCGGCCGGCGGACTGCTGACCTTGTTGCCCGTCCACGTGAAGGACATCATCGTGGCGGTCCTCTTCCTCGGGGGTGCGGCGTACCTGCTCCTCTCCAAAGAGGAGCAGGTCGCAGAGTCCGCTGAGCGCCAGGCGCAACGCGAACAGTCGTCGACGCGTCTCAAGGAGATCGCCACCGCCTACACCGTCATCTTCCTGGCTGAGTTCGGCGACCTCACCCAGATCCAAGCGGCGAACTTCACGATCAAGACGCACGCGCCCCTGGAGGTCTTTCTGGCGTCGTCCATCGCGTTGATCTGCGTCTCGTTCATCGGTGCGTACGGTGGCCAACTCCTCCAGCGCATCGTGCCGTTGCGCTGGATTCGACGAGGCGGAGGACTGATCTTCTTGGGCTTGGGTATTTACACGTTGGTCAACCTGGCCGCCACATGGAAATAAGTCGACGCGACGATCTTCTCGCGAGGGCTGAGATGGCCAAAGGTTTCATGCCGCACGCAGAGGGCCTCGCTCTCTTTCACTACGCGCGATCGGCCGGTGAGCGAACGCCCAGCGGGACGTGGCTCGAAGTCGGCGCGTGGTGCGGCAAGTCGGCGCTGTACCTCGGCGCGGCCGCCGAGGAGACCAACGCCGTGCTCTACTCGCTGGATCACCATCACGGCAGCGAAGAGAACCAACTGG
>JBARLO010000009.1:0-2112 GCA_049801955.1 Acidimicrobiales bacterium | reverse complement strand
GTGGACGACGCTCGAAAACTGGACACTTGTGACGCTCGAAAAGTGAACAGTTGCGGACACTCTAACTCTTGCCGTCGGTGGTCAACATCACGCTCGGCAAGCTGTCGACGCCTCGTCCCCTGAGTCGGTAGCTAGCGCCCTTGAGGGTGAGCACGTCGGCGTGATGCACGATGCGGTCGATCATCGCCGCCGCGACCACTTGGTCGCCGAACACGCCGCCCCAGCCCGAGAAGGGCAGGTTGCTCGTGAGCACGATCGAGGCGTGCTCGTAGCGCGAGGAGACGAGTTGGAAGAACAGGTTGGCGGCCTCTTGCTCGAAAGGCAGGTATCCCACTTCGTCGACGACGAGCAGTGGATATCGACGAAGACGCACGAGCTCTGGTCCCAATCGTCCGCGCTGGTGGGCCTCGCTCAAGCGACTGACCCACTCGCTCGCCGAGGCGAAAAGGACGCGGTGTCCTCCTCGTGCGGCGGCGATGGCGAGTGCGATCGCGAGGTGGGTCTTGCCGGTCCCGGGCGGACCGAGCAGGACGACGTTGCGCGCCTCGTGCAGGTAGGCCCCCGACGCCAGCGCCGAGACGGGGCCTCGGACGCTGGACTGGACGTCGAAGTCGAAGTCCTCGAGGCTCTTGCGTGTGGGCAGGCCGGCGGCCCGGATGCGCAACTCGGACCCCGAGGCCTGGCGCGCACTCACCTCGCGCTCCAAGACGGCGCAAAGGTAGTCCTCGAAGGACCAGTTGGCGTCGCGGGCCTGGCTAGCGAGACGTAACGCCGCGTCGGCGACGCGCGGGGCCTTTAAGGCCGCGGCCAGGTAGGAGATCTGCTTGGTGGAGTCGTTCTGGTCCATCACGCTTCACCCGTCAGTCCAAAGGCCCGGTCGTAGTCCAAGAGGTCGCGCGTGAGTTCGTCGCTCTCTTTGACTCGAGGGCGTTGGAAGTCCTTGCGCAACAACGCCGCGCGCTCAATGTGGGCATCGTGGCTGAGCGTCATGCCCCGGGCCCACACGCGAACGTGCTCTGCGACCAAACGTCCTTCGACGCGCACCCTCACGCGCTCTAAATCACCTGAGACGTCGACGAGGCGACCAATGACGCGCGGATCGACCGAGTAGTCGTTGGTGTCGAGGCGCACGTAGTAGTCGCGGGGCAGGCGGACGCGCTGGTGCCAACCCAGGTGCAGCGGTCGAGGCGGTAGTGGGCGCATGGCCGCGAGGTCAGCGTCAAGGCGCTCGCGTGGTGCGGCTCGCGTCGTTCTCACCACGCGGACATTGGCGCGACCCAACCACTGGGCGAACTGGGCGTTGAAGTCTGCGGGAGAGGTGAAGTGACGTCCGGGCATGAAGGAGGTCTCGAAGTGGCCGTTGCGCCGTTCGACGATCCCCTTGGACTCAGGGTCTCTCGGGGGCAACGTCACCAGTGTCGTGGCGAGGGTGCCCATGAAGGAGTCGACGCCCTCGGCGTGGCGCCGTCCGCGACCGATCCCGCCCTCGTTGTCCCAGATCAGTCGACGCGGCACCCGACCGAGCGCGTTCAAGAGCTCCCAGGTGCCGAGCAAGAGGTCCTCGGTGGTGCGCGTCGGGATCATGCGCGCGAGCACGTAGCGCGAGTGCGCGAGCGTGATCACCAGCACCGGCAGAAGTCGCGACGTGCCGTCTTCGAGAGGGATCTTCCTCGGTGGGAACCACAGATCACACTGGGCGGCGTCACCGGGGTCCCACGTGAGCCGATCCGCTGGGTCGATCTTGCGATAGTCGGGTCGAAGCCGCGCCACGTTCTCGCGGAACCAGGTCATCGACCCGGTCCACTCGACACGTTCGGCGAGCACCGAGCCCGGCATGTCGGGGAACTCCTCCAAGAGCGCCCTCACCCGGGGTTCGAAGGTGACGAAGGACGTCGCCGTCGGGGTTCGTTCATAGTTCGGTGGATTCGACGATCGCACCGCCCTAATCACGGTCGTTCGAGAGATGCCCAGCCTCTCAGCGATGCGAGCGTTGGGTATTCCCTCGGCCGCCAGCCTTCGAATAATTGCCCAGTCTTCCAAAGTGATCACCCTCCATTTTCAGGTGTTCACTTTTCACCGTCGAAAGTGTTCAGTTTTCGAGCGTTGCCGACA
>JBARLO010000008.1:0-4617 GCA_049801955.1 Acidimicrobiales bacterium | reverse complement strand
GAGCTCTCGCACGCGGTGGTAGAGAGCCACGACGTGCTCAAGGGCGGCGCCGTCGAGGCGCGGGGACGCCTTGAGGTAGGGCAGTCCGAGTTCGCGATAGGCCGGGTCATCTTGAATGTGCGCGAGCGCCACCTCGAGTTCGGCGCGCCGATTCGGTGCCGCGGCACTCAGCAGTTCGGCCGGTCGACAGCCGAGTGTGGCGGCAAGTTGGTTCACCGTCGAGAGCCGCGGTTCGCGGTGACCGTTTTCTAACTGCGAGAGATACGAGGGCGATGACCCCACCGCGGTGGCCAGTTGGCTGAGCGTGAGTCCCGCGCGCTTGCGCAGGTGACGGAGGCGCTGGCCAAAGACGAAGGAATCCAGCGGTTCAGAGACACTCATCTCCAGTAGTTTCGCATATATCCCCGTAAGTGGCAACTATTACGTTTCTTTGTTCGTGCCCGTGGGTTCAACTGCGAAATAATCGTATTTATGTTCGTTACTCGGAATCTCTCGATTGCTCCGCACCACGACGTCGACACCGTATTGACGCCATGGGCGGTTGATTACATCGTGGCCCTCCACGACCGTTTCGAGGGAATGCGTCGAGAACTCTTGGCCGAACGCGTCGTGCGCCAGGCTCGTTTCGACGCCGGCGAACGCCCGGACTTTCTCGCCGACACCCGCGAAATCCGCGACAGTGAGTGGCAGGTGAGACCGGCGCCGGCCGGGCTGGAGGACCGACGGGTTGAGATCACCGGTCCCGTCGAGCGCAAGATGATGATCAACGCGCTGAACTCAGGGGCCAAAGTCTTTATGGCGGACTTTGAGGACTCCAACTCTCCCACGTGGGAAAACGTCATCGAGGGTCAGTTGAACCTGATCGACGCGGTGCGCGGCGAGATCGAGTTCGCCACGCCGGACAAGACGTATCGCTTGCGACCCACGGACGAGATCGCCACGCTGGTGGTCCGTCCTCGGGGATGGCATCTGAGCGAAAAGCATTTCTTGATTGATGACGAGCCGATCTCGGCCAGTCTCTTCGACTTCGGGCTCTACGCGTTCCACAACGCCAAGGCGTCCCTCGAGCGCGGCTTCGGTCCGTACTACTACCTACCCAAACTCGAAAGCCACTTCGAGGCGCGGTTGTGGGATGAGGTCATGAGTTTCAGCGAGGAGTCCCTGGGTCTTGAGCACGGGACGATTCGTGCCACGGTCCTCATCGAGACGATCACCGCCGCCTTTGAGATGGACGAGATCCTCTATGAGTTGCGCGATCACATCACCGCGCTCAACGCGGGTCGCTGGGACTATATCTTCAGCATCTCCAAACGGTTCCACAACGACAAGGCCTTCGTGATGCGCGAACGCAGCGCGGTGACGATGACCGCTCCGTTCATGCGCGCCTACTCCGAACTGCTCGTCAAGACCTGTCACCGTCGCGGCGCCTACGCGATCGGGGGGATGTCGGCCTTCATCCCCAATCGTCAGAAGCCCGCGGTGACTGAGTCCGCCCTCGCCAAAGTGCGAGACGATAAGCAACGCGAAGCGGGCGACGGTTTCGACGGCACGTGGGTGGCCCACCCCGACCTCGTGGCCGTGGCGAGCGCCGAATTCGACCGCGTCCTTGGCGACAACGCCAACCAACTGAGCCGACAACGACCTGACGTGCACGTGGAGGCGGCGGATCTGTTGAACATTGAGTACCCCGAGCACGGCGTGACGCCCGCCGGCCTTCGCACCAACATTGACGTCGGCGTTCGCTACATCGCCTCCTGGCTGTCTGGCATCGGTGCGGCGGCGATCCACGACCTCATGGAGGATGCCGCCACCGCCGAGATCAGTCGCGCCCAGGTCTGGCAGTGGGTGCGTCACGGGATCACCCTCAGCGTCGGTGACAAGACCGTCACCGAATCACTGGTGCGCGATCTCCTCGATGTGACCGAGGCCGAGCTCATCGACGAAGGCGTGGCCCCTCGTCTCGTTCGTACCGCTCGGGCACTCTTCGAAGAGGTGGCTCTCGGCGAGGAGTTCGCCACATTTTTGACCCTGCCCGCTTACGAATTCCTCGACTGAACAACGACGTAACCATCAACAAGGAGAAATTGCCGTGACGACTTTCTACGACATCGAAATCGCCGCCCTGGAACACGAGTGGGCGACGGACCCGCGGTGGGTTGGCATCGAGCGTGGATACGACGCCGCCGACGTCATCCGCCTGCGCGGATCCGTGAGCGTTGAATACAGCCTGGCGCGACGAGGCGCCGAGCGACTGTGGGACCTCATCCACGGCGAACCCTACGTGAATGCGCTGGGCGCGATGACTGGCGGCCAGGCCGTCGAGATGGTGAAGGCGGGCCTCAAGGCTATTTACCTGTCCGGCTGGCAGGTGGCAGCCGATGCGAATCTCTCTGAGCAGGTGTACCCCGACCAGAGCCTGTACGCCGCCAACAGCGTGCCGGCCGTGGTGCGACGCATCAACAACGCGCTGCGGCGCGCTGACCAGATCGAATGGGGCGAAGCCATGGCGGCGGGCAGCTACCACGAGCACCGCGAGTGGCTGGTTCCGATCGTGGCCGACGCGGAGGCGGGATTCGGTGGCCCGCTCAACGTGTACGAGTTGATGAGGTCGATGATCGAAGCGGGTGCTGCGGGCGTGCACTTCGAGGACCAGCTGTCCTCAGAGAAGAAGTGCGGTCACATGGGGGGCAAGGTGCTGATCCCGACGGGTCAGCACATCCGCACGCTGATTGCGGCCCGCCTGGCGGCCGACATCGCGGGGGTGCCCACCTTGATTGTCGCTCGCACCGACTCCTTGGGCGCGAACCTGCTCACCAGTGACGTCGATCCCCGCGACCAAGAGTTCTTGACCGACGAACGCTCACCCGAGGGCTTCTACTACGTGCGCCCGGGCATCGAGCAAGCGGTCTCTCGCGCTCTCGCCTACGCCCCGTACTCGGATCTCATCTGGTGCGAGACCTCGACGCCTGACTTGGGCGAAGCGCAGGTCTTTGCTGATCGGATTCACGAGCAGTACCCGGACAAGCTTCTGGCCTACAACTGCTCGCCGTCCTTCAACTGGCGTAAGCACCTTGACGAGGACACCATCGCTCGCTTTCAGCGCGAACTTGGGGCAATGGGGTATGCCTTCCAGTTCGTGACACTGGCCGGTTGGCACGCGCTCAATGAGTCCATGTTCCAACTCGCCAGTGGTTACGCCAAGAGTGGGATGAGTGCCTACGTCAAACTGCAGGAGCGCGAGTTCGCGGCCGAGAGCGAGGGCTACACCGCAACTCGTCACCAGCGCGAGGTCGGAGCAGGATACTTCGACGACATCATGACGACTCTGACGAACGGTGTGTCGTCGACCCTGGCGCTGGTGGGCTCGACGGAATCCGAACAGTTCTAGGGTCGCGATCTCTGCCCTGGAGGGTGGACTGTTGGGTCGGCTAGTGTGTACTTCGCAACGCGGGGTGGAGCAGTCTGGTAGCTCGTCGGGCTCATAACCCGAAGGTCGCAAGTTCAAATCTTGCCCCCGCCACGAAGGTATTTGCAGGTCAGAGTCGGTGCGAAAGCACCGGCTCTGACGCTTTCGGAGCGACGTTGGTCACAAATTGGTCACAGCGCACGCGCGAGGCGTGCTCGGAGTCGCAGTTGTCGATGGTCGCTCCCCTGAGAGTCGCTCAGACATCGTCGGGCAACCCCGAAGAGCCAGAGCCGGTCACCGGGCGGTTCGGGTACTCGTTCTAAACGACGCCACGCAATGGCGAAAGCCTTCGCAACGACGTCGCCAACCTCACTCGCGGTCGTGCGTCTCGCGAAGTAAGTGGTGATGTCGCGATAGCACGCTATGACGTTCAAAGACTGTTCCCGATCACTCCGGCTCCGCGAGTTCACCGGCCAAGTCTCGTCGTTCGTGGATTCACACACCTATATGGCCGGGTGAGTCAAGAATCCGTCGTTAGACCCACACTTATGCGAGGAGTCGGGCACCGTGAGGGTTTAGGTCAGTGAGCCGACGTCCACGATCTCCGACTGGCGGGTGAATCCGTGGTTTTGGTGTCCCGACGTCACAGAAGTGCCACCCTGCCTTGACAGCTCGTCGAATCGACGACCATTGCTGCCAGATCAGTTTGTCGTCACTTCGTCGGGACCGGTACCTTCCGCCAGGTCTCGCCACCATCGTCAGTGCTCCAAAGCGGATCCTTTGCGCCCTGGTCGACGAAGGCGTACGCAAGACCTTGTTTTGAGTTCGTGAACGTAAGAAGGTAGAAGTATTTTGCGGCTGGCAATGAGCCAACAGTTCGAAACGTATCCGAACTGCCAGTGATTTGATAGATCAGCCGGTTCCGAGTCCCGTCATAGCCATCAGTGGCGTATGCCACGTCGCTCGTTACGGGGTCAAAGTTTCCGAAAGAAAGCAGTCGCCCGGTGGTGTTCCCATATTCGCCGGTTGCCTTCCAGTGAACTCCACCGTCGTCGGAATAGCTAAGTCCGTTGAGTTCGTTTCTTTGGGCGCACGTTGCCCAGAGTGATGTCGTCGATTTCGCGCTCAGTTGGCAGGTAGCTGCACCGGTGAGCCCAGGTTCAGGACGAACCGAGAACGACTTCCCACCGTCGGTTGATATCGCCAGTTTT
>JBARLO010000007.1:0-28825 GCA_049801955.1 Acidimicrobiales bacterium | reverse complement strand
ACGAAAGGCTTCGCGGTGCCGGCCACGGTGGTGGCGTTCGGTGAAGTGGGACTTGCCGGTGAGTTGCGCGCGGTCAGCGGGTTGACGCGTCGTGTGCGCGAGGCGTCACGCCTCGGCGCGGACGTGGTCATCGTGCCGGGCGAGGGTGACCTCGAGGACGTCGCGGGCGTTCAAGTACGACGCTGCCAGACTTTGTGCGAGGCCATTGAAGTGGCGCAGGGCTGATCGGCATCGGGGGCACACTGCGAGATCGCCCGTGCCGTCGCACTCTTACCGCTGACCCGGGTCGAAGAGCGAAAGGCGGTGTCTCTGCGCAGGTCTGCGCCAGCGCTCCTTTCGCTCAAGGACGCCGAGCGACTCGGGCACACATCAGGCGGTTCCTTGGCAAGACTCGAGTGTTAGCGTCGCGGCGTAGAGCAGTATTCGGGGAGGCGGGGTCGATGACAGTGAGCAGAAAGTTTCGGCGCCGGATGTCGGTGCTCTCGGTTTCCTCGATCGTGATGCTTCTCGGATTGCTAGGAACGTCGTTCGTTCCAGTTGGTGCGTCGCCCGCAGTCAAGTCGATCACACTGGCGAAGGGAAACGTCAAATTCCATATCGTCCTTGCGAAGGGTGCTGCGCCGATGTCAGGAACGCTAGGTAAGTACCACGTCAGTGCGACGATCACTCAACCCAATCCCGACGCCGCGACCTTTGTTCTCCGGGGGACCGTTGGAGCGTTCAGCATGCACGTCACCATTACCGAGGGTCTGGGGGCGAGTGGTCTCACCTTCAAAGAACGTGGAGCGGTCGGCAGCAAAACGCTCATCGCGTCGGGAGCATTTTCGGTCACCTCCGCTGGTTCCTACGAACTGACTTTCTCGGGCCATCTCGGTACCACGGCGATCTCGGGGAAGATCCCACTTTCTGGGACCGCGACGGTTTCGTCGGTCAGTGGTGTCGTCAGAGTTTCCTGAGCAACTGGTTCAGCGGATAGCGCGTCGGCGCAAAACTCGTGTGCCTAAGAACGCCCTCCCCGTCGTGGCGCACGACTGACTTATCGCCGTCCGAGCGTTCTCCGTCAGGGAACGAGGATCACCCGCCCAAAACTCTGTCGGCTCTCGATATAGGCGTGAGCTTCTCCGGCGTCCTCGAGTGGGTAGGTGCGATCAATGACAACTCGAAGATTGCCCGAGGCGATGTCGTCGAGGATCGACGCAATCTGCGCGTAGGCGCGCGTCCCCACGAAGAGCTCCGCACCGAGGAAGTAACTCGTGAATTTCTGGTTGTTTTGTCGCATCGGAGAGATGTCGAGCAGGTCTCGCGCCTCACGTCCCGCGTTTCCCATGCTCACGCACCGCCCCCGATAGGCGAGTGCCCGGAGACTCTTATTGAGGTTCTCGCCGCCGACGGAGTCAACAATGACGTCCGCACCACGACCCTCGGTCAGTTCGCGCACGCGAGGGACGAAGTCCTCGTGGACGTAGTTGATCCCCGCGTCGAGACCAAACTCGACGAGTCGCTCCAAGCGCTCGTTGCTCGACGCCGTGGCGAGTACCGTCGCTCCCGCGCGCTTGGCCATCTGGATGGCCGCTATCCCGACGCCGCTTGCTCCGGCGTGGATCAGGGCCGTCTCTCCGGTCGCCAGGCGCCCGAACTCGAAGAGACTGTCGTGCGCGGTGCCAAAGGCGGTGGGGACCGCCGCCGCCTGCTCGGTGGAGAGTCCAGGGGGAATCTTCCACGTGAAGTTGGGATAGGCCGTACGCAGTTCCGCGTGCGAGCCATCGGCGTTGAGTGTGACGACCCGCTCGCCGACCGCGAAATCCGCGACCCGGGATCCGACCTCCACAATGGTGCCGGCGGCCTGGTGGCCCACGACGTGGGGGTTGGTGCGCAGTCCGCCGCCGAGTCGGTTTAGCGTGTCACCGCCCTCGACGCTGATCGCCTCGACCCGGATCAGAATCTCATTTTCGGACGGCTGCGGGTCGGGCACATCTTCGTAGCGAAAGACGCTGGGCGCGCCGTTCTCGTAGTAGACCGCTGCCTTCATAGATCCGCCCTTCTGCGCGATGTGGTGAGACTAACGGGCGCGGACTGCGGCATATCGCGCCAGAGGGGCGGTGCCACTCGTCGGTAGTGGCCTAGTTTGACAGACGGCTTATCACTTCATCGTGGCCGCCTAACCACCTTGAAGAAAATCGAGGAAGCCGCGGAAACAACCAGCACGAGCACCCCGTCCAGGAGTAGCGCCGCCGAAGAGAGAATCGCAGAGGCGATGAACAGTAGCGTCGCCGCGGCATAGCAAAGCATCGCTATGCGCCACCGAATTAGTGCCTGGCGTAAGAGCGGATTCGCGTTATTTAACCGCATGCGCTTGATGATTACGACGCTGAAGTAGGCCATGTAGGCCGTGGCGATGGCCAACAAAGCCGCGATGAGATCCACAACGAAAACCTACTTTGAGAGAACGCTCTCCGCGGCTAGTCGAGGAGTTCTGCGATCTCCCAAGTTGACCAAATGTGTCAGCGACGCCAGCGGCTATGGCCGGCGAGCGCTTGGTGAAAGTACCGTCAGCGTTCTTGACTCGCAGGCTGTGGTGGGCGCGAGCGAAGTAGTAGTAAAGGAAGTGAAGGCTGACCGCGTGAGCGTGAAACTCGATCTTCTTTGAGAAGGCATTGGCGAGGCGCGTGAATTGGCGCATTCCCATCCGCACCGTCAGGTTCTGGCGCTCCACGTAGGAGGTCGAGATGTGGCCCGGGTCGGGGTCGCCAGAGATGACGCGAATGCCGATTCCTGTGCACTCTGCAGGGCTGTATTTACGCTCGGGAGTGTCGCTCGCCTTGATGCCTCTACCGCCATAGATCTTGTGGAGCATCGCGAAGTCGATGTTCTCGGCCCACAAGCCATCCACCACGCGTAGATAGTTTTCGTGGCCATCCGTGGTCAGTTGAATCCGAGCGTTACGAAGCCGCACCTTCAAGTCCGTCAGAAAGGCGTACGCGTCCTGCAGGGAACGCTCGCCTACCAACCAAGATGGAATCATCTTGGTATCCGCATCGATGGCGGTCCAAGTCCAGACATCGCCGTAGCCGAAGGTGCCTTTGAAATCCTCAGGCACGTTCTTTTGCTTGGCGTAGCAGAATGACCAAATCTCATCGCATTCAATGACCTCACAGGGCAGGTTGATGAAGGTCCGCGCCTGGTAGTCCGAGGCGGCTTGGCCGACTTTCTCCAGTAGGTCGCTGATCGTCTGACGAGCAACGCCGGTGGTTCGGCAGATGGCTCTCATGGACATACCCTCGCAGAGAAGCCCAATGACTTCGGCCCTTTTTGCGGTGGTCAGTTTGTTCATACTGGCCAAACTACTTAGAGGGTGTTACACCTCATCTTCGAGTTTCACACTAATGTAAGTGAAGAAATAGTTACCATCATCAGGACTTATCCGCGTTTCAGCGTTGAGATTGCTATTGATGCTATTCATGCGGCCGTTCATCTTGTGCACAAATGACAGAAACATGCAGCCTTGGGGGCTTCTCTCTTTGGCCTCGACCATCACAGCTTTCTTGAGGCGCGTTCCCACTCCACGATTCCACTGGTAAGTCAATACACCGATTGAATAGATGAAACACAAACTAGGTATTGCGAGAAAAACCGTCACTCCGACGACTTCGCCATCAGCAGTTGCCACAAGTAGTTCTACCCCCTCCTCTACGAGGAGACTGGGTGCACGACGAATTGGCCTTTCCCCCAGATCCCGGACACGTGTTTATGCTGCCTGAAGTTGACGCCGTGCGAATTGTAACTCCCACTCAATCGGCGACAGGTTGTTGAGCGACGAGTGCTGACGCAGCGCGTTGTAGTGATTGATCCAACTGATGATCGCGCGCTTGGCTTCCGATCGTGACTCGAAGCGAAAGCGGTCGACGAACTCGCGCTTGAGCGTCGCCCAGAAGCTCTCGGCGACGGCGTTATCGAGGCACGACCCCGTGCGTCCGACCGACTGGCGGATCTCGTGACGTTCGCAAAGCTTGCGAAAATCGCCCGACATGTATTGACCGCCGCGGTCGTGATGAAAGATCATGCCCGTAACCTCACCGCCACGGGTGTCGATCGCCATGGAGAGGGCACGTTCGACGAGTTCGCTTCGCATGTGGTCCTCCATGGCGTAGCCAACAATGCGCCGACTGCCAAGGTCTTCGACGTCGGCGAGGTAGAGCCACCCCTCACCGGTCGGAATGTAGGTGATGTCCCCGCAGGTGCGCTGGCCCGGCTGTCCGACCGAGAAGTCGCGCTGGACGAGGTCGGGCAGTGGCGGCGCCGAGACGTCGGGAATGGTGGTGCGCACCCTCTTTCGCCGGGCGTCCTTCGCGTAGAGGCCGTTCTGTCGAACGAGACGCTCTATGCGCTTGTGGTTGGCACAGAAGCCGCGCTTCGCTAGTTCGCTCGTGAGACGGGGACTGCCGTAAGCGTCGTCGAGGGTGTCGTGGATGTCACGGATCTCGTTGACCAGATAGGCCTCGTTAAGGTCGGCCTCGCTCGGGCCCTCTCCGTGGCGAGCGCACCACTCGTAGTAACTCGAGGGCGCGATCCGCAGCGCTCGACAGGCGAGTCGCACGTTGTGTCCTTCGGCCTTCCGGGCTCTCACCCAGCGGTAGCGACTCACCGGTGGGACTCCTTCACCCAGAAGGCCGTGGCTTTTTTTAAGAGATCACGCTCCTCGCGCAGCTGGCGATTCTCTCGTCGCAGTTGGGCCATCTCGGCCCGCTCGGCGCTCGTGAGACCCTCGCGCTCGCCACGCTCGACCTTCTCCTGGCGAACCCAGTTGCCTAGCGTCTGTTCGACGACGCCGAGCTCTCTCGCCGCCTCGGCGATGGTGCGATGCTGATCCAGAACTAACGCCGCCGCATCGCGACGGAACTCTTTTGGATAGCGACTTCGACGCGGGGCCGGTCGCTCTGACTCTGTACTCATAACCGCCATGACTACCTCCTACGTGAGGTGTCCGACAAGTGGGGGGAAGGTCAAATGACCCCTTGGGCCTCTTTTTCCCATTTTCGTTGAGCGCAGTGAAAGTTCTCGACCTCTGCACGGTCCTCATCTGCGTAAAACCGAACATCCACGGGAAGAATCCCGCGAGCGTCCATTGGTGTGCTACTGCTCTTGTCTACCTAACAGGGCGCAGTGAGCGACTAAGTACCACCGGCTTAACGCGCTTCGCCATGTCAGGAATTAAGGCACGATGAGCAGGCGAGTCCATGGCATTGACTAGTTTCCGGCTCTTAGTCAATTTTTTCATGCTGATCTCCTAGATGCCCTTGCGTTTTTTGCGATTTCTACACGCCTTTCGGCGGTCAACTTATCAGCCCTTGCGATTCCACCGGCGCGGCCTCTAGCCACCGCCTTAGGGTCTTTCTCAGGGGCACGGTCTACCTGTCGGGTAGCCTCCTGGACCACCGCCCAGGCGCGTTGTGAAGCATCACCCTTGCGGGGCTTAGGCGACACGGCTCGTCCTTTCCGAGGGATTACTACTCACAAGGGACTCTCGACACTCCTAGACCCCTGTCTATACCAGAGTATAGGAGGGTGACGCTAAGCGCTAGAGAGCGGCGCGAAGTGTCACATTGTGTAATAAAAACACTCTATTTTTCCTTCTTGTGACTCAAACTAGGCCACTACCCACTCGTCACGGATTGACGAAAACCTGGTAAAATAGTTGATCCCCCAAACGCCCCCATTGTGTGGGTGTTGCCCTCTGAGGAGCCCCTAGGCATGACCGCGCCACGTAAGTACAAAAAGGGAGACCGTCTCGTCTACCCCCACCACGGAGCCTGTACCGTGGAAAAAATCGAGAAAATGACCGCTTTTGACGTCAAACAGGACTATCTGAAGCTCAAAGTCGCCTACACCGACCTGGTCCTGATGGTACCGGTCGCCAACGCCGAGTCAGTCGGGCTGCGCGACGTCATCAACGACGAAGAGGTCGAGGAAGTCTTTGCCGTGCTGCGCAAGAAGGAAGCGCGCATGCCCACCAACTGGTCGCGGCGATTTAAGAACCACTCGGAGAAGTTGCGCTCTGGCGACATCTACCAAGTGGCCGAAGTCGTGCGGAACCTGTCCATTCGCGACAAGGACAAGGGTCTGAGCGCCGGCGAAAAGCGCATGCTCACGCGGGCTCGCCAGATTCTCGTTTCGGAGTTGACGTTCGCTCTCAACGTGGACACGGAAGCGGCTGAAGAAAAGCTCGCCTCGGTCCTGCCCTAGCCATGTCGGTCGCGGCCGTTGTCGTGGCCGCGGGTCGCGGCACTCGTTTCGGTGCGGAGAAGCAGTTCTTGATCATTGACGGTGACACCGTGGCCGCGCGTAGCGTCCGTCGCGCTCGCGAGGTGTCCGATCTCGTCGTTCTCGTGGTTCCCGAGGGGTACGCCGGGAACGGCGAAGGCGCCGACCTCGTTGTCACGGGTGGTGAGTCACGGGCGGCCTCGGTTCGCAATGGCCTGGCGCACTGCGGCGACGCGGACATCGTGATTGTTCACGATGCGGCGCGGCCCAACGCCTCAGCCGATCTCTTCCGTGCAATCCTGCGCGCCCTCGAAGACGGTGCCGACGCGGTCATTCCTGGCTTAGCGGTGGGCGACACCATCAAGCGCATCACGCTCGATGGAGAGACGACCGTGGTCGCCGAGACACTAGACCGCGAAGATCTGGTCGCCGTCCAGACACCGCAAGGGTTTCGACGCGACGTCCTAGAGCGCGCCCACGCCTCGGGCGACGTCGCCACCGACGACGCCGGGCTGGTCGAAGCCATCGGGGGCCTCGTGGTCGTCATACCCGGCGAGGCGACCAATCTGAAGATCACTCATCCGAGCGACGTGGATCGCTTGAGTGCGGGGAGCCACTCATGAGAATCGGCCAGGGCATCGACGTTCATCGCTTTAGCGATGACCCCGAACGTGAACTATGGCTCGGACTCGTGCTCGTGCCGAAGGGTCCTGGACTCGTCGGACACTCCGACGCCGACGCGGCGACTCATGCGCTCTGTGACGCGCTGCTCGGTGCGGCGAACCTTGGCGACCTCGGACGACACTTTCCCGACAGCGACGACGCCTACCACGGTGTCTCGTCGCGCTGGCTTCTCGAAGCGACAGTGGCGCTCGTGCGCGCCGAAGGCCTTCGCGTCGAATCGGCCGACGTGACGATCGCGGCCGAGCGTCCAAAGATTGCTGCCTACATGCCGAGCATGTCTGAAGAGCTCTCCACCGTGGTCGGTACGACGGTGTCCGTCAAAGCGACGACCTATGAGGGACTGGGCGCGATCGGTCGCGGTGAAGGAATCCTCGCCAGCGCCATTGTCTTGTTGAGTCACGAATCGTGAGCCCGCGCCCATCGTCGCCTCGAGGACCAAAGCGTCCGAACCGCCCGAATGACCGCAACCCCGGACCTGGGGGCGGGCGCCGCGTCGCGCCGCGCGACCGTGAAGGGGTAGGGGGCGACCAGGTCGAAGGCCGCCACGCGGTTCTCGAGCTGTTGCGCGCAAAACGGCGCGCCATTCGCAAGATATTCATTGCCGAAGGTCAAGACGCCTCCGACAGCCTCGACGCCATCGAATTCGAAGCCCAGCGCCAGCGCATTCCCGTGAGCCTCATCTCGATGACGCGCTTAGATCGAGAAGCCAAGACCGAGGGCCACCAGGGCGTAATGGCGATCGCCCAGGACCTCGACACGGTCGGCCTCGACGAACTCATTCGCGCCCCCAAGCCCTTTCTTTTGGTCTGTGATGGCGTCACCGATCCACGAAATCTTGGTGCAATGCTGCGCAGTGCGGACGGGGCCGGGGTGACTGGTGTCATTTTGCCCCGACACCGCTCGGCGCGAATCTCGCCTTCGGTTACGAAGACCGCGGCGGGCGCCATTGAGTATCTGACGTTCTGCGACGTGGGCGGTATTCCTACGACCATTGATCAACTCAACCGTGCGGGTGTGATGACGGTCGGTCTCGCAGGCGAAACCAAGGACTCGCTTTATGACCTCGACGTCGGAAGTGGACCTGTTGCCATTGTGGTCGGCGGAGAAGAAAAGGGACTTTCCGCTCTCACTCGCAAGCGATGCGCGACCGTTGTGTCGATACCACAGGTGGGAAGCATCAACTCGTTGAACGCAGGCGTCGCGGTCTCTGTTGCGGCGTTTGAAGTTGCACGTCAGCGTCGCGCGTCGCAGTAATTTTCTACATTTTGTGGAGTGACAAATTCTCCACGACTGGTATAAAAATCTGACTCAATAGCGCCGGTGACTAGGTAAAACGGTGAAGCAAATCACCGAGGTTTGCCGTCTTTGACTTCGAACACTGACTTCGTAGTTGAGGCCGTCGAACAGATATGGCAGCGGAGACGAACGTGAAATCGAAGCGAAACGCAGGGCGCCGAGGACTACCCATTTACCTCTCGATGGCGCTACTTGTTCTATCCATCGTCATTGGCGGATCGCTAAATTCGACGTCAGCCTTCGCGCAAAGCGCATATCACACCGTTACGTTCGCCCAAAATGACAGCGCCTCTGATCCCGTCTATGCGACGCAAACCGAGAACGCGCCACTCGACCTGACTAGGTTCGCTGACCTGAGTCCGAGTTTCTCGAATCCTGGAATGATTTTCGACTACTGGAACACCGAACCGAACGGGTCAGGATCTACCTATACCGACGGAGAGATCTATGACTTCACCGCGCCGCTGACGCTCTATGCGATATGGGGCGGACCCGATGTCACGGTGACGTTTGGAGAAAACGACAACGGTAGTGATACGAAGGTGGCTACACAGACGGAGAATGTGTCAACCTCGCTGACGCTGTTCACTAACCTGAGCCCGAGTTTCTCGAATCCTGACTTCACGTTTTCCGATTGGAATACGCAAGCTGATGGCGGCGGTACCTCATATGCGGACGGAGCGACCTACAGCTTTTCAAGTCCCCTGGTGCTTTACGCGCAATGGACCGCGATCGCAAGTGATCACACCGTCACGTTTGCGGAGAACGACAGCGGAGCCGACGCCACAGTATCTACTCAAACAGCAAGTGCGCCAACGGCCCTGACTCTTTTGGCGAGTCTGAGCCCGGCGTTCTCGAATGTTGGTTATAGCTTCGATGACTGGAACACGGCTGCCAACGGGAGCGGAGTCTCGTACGCGAACGGCGCAATCTACGGCTTCTCCGCTCCGCTCGTTCTTTACGCGCAGTGGACTGCAGACGCAAGCGTGACGGCTTCGTTCGGAGACAACGGTGGCACAGGTTCCGTCTCGCCAACCCAAGATCCGTCGGGAACAACGATCACGCTTCCGACAGCAAGCGAACTGACGCGAACCGACTTCACGCTGTCGGGGTGGAACACCGAAGCCGGTGGAAGTGGCACCGAATACGCGCCGGGCGCGACGGTAGTCCTGACCTCAAATGAGACCTTTTACGCCCAGTGGACTGAGACTTCTCCATTGGTGATCGAAATTCTCGCTAATGGCGGTACGGGATCTGACGCCGAACTCAGTGGTGAGTATGGTGCGACCGTGACGTTGCCCGGCGTGACTGGACTGACGTACAACGGTTACACCCTGACGTCGTGGAATACGTCGGCCAACGGTTCGGGAACCTCGTATTCGCTTGATGCGGCCATCACCTTGACGATTCCACTGACGCTCTACGCCCAGTGGACAGCAACGACGGGTTCGCTGACGGTGTCTCTGTCGGCAAATGGCGGCAGTGGATCCCTGGACCCTCTCACCGGATCTTCGGGTTCAACCGTCACGCTGCCGAGTGCGACCAGCGTGGTGCGCGCGGGGTACACACTGACGTCGTGGAATACGGATGCCAACGGATCAGGTACGTCGTACACACCGGGTCAAACCCTCACCCTCACGTCAACCCTTACTCTTTACGCGCAGTGGAAGAAGGTGGCCACGTCTCAACTGTACGGCGCGGTGGGTACTTTTGGCGCACGCACGGCTGCGCTCACGGCCGGTATCGAGAGGAAGATCCGATCTCTCGCCACGGCCATCAAGATCAGGAAATACACCAAGGTCTCGCTCTTTGGCTACAGCGCAGAGACCGGCAACGCATCGTTGGACAAGTCACTCAGCACGCAGCGCGCCCAACGAGTGGCTACATATTTGCGCAGCGAGTTACGCGCGCTCAAGGTGTCGGGCGTCGCGATCGTTGCGTCGGGCGAAGGATCGGTCAACGACAGTACAAATCCGGCCTATTCGCGCGTCGAGGTCTTCGTTAGTTAGACAACTCGCGCGAATCGGACCCCAGAGCCGGTGGAGGTGTCTGGTTCCAGGACATAAGCGACATCTGAGCTCTTCTTGTGTCAAGACATAGGAGACAACTTCGCGAGGAGGTCTCCCTATGGACGTTGGGCGCTATCTGGTGGAGGCGCACCTGAAGGAGGGACGCTCGGTGGCCTCTTTAGCGAGAGACCACGGCCTGCACCGCAGTTGGATTTACAAGTTGCTCCAGCGCTACGAGGAGCAGGGCGAGGCCGGCCTCGTCCCGCGATCTCGTCGACCAAAAACGTCGCCGAACGCCATCGACGGGACGTTGGAGGATCGCATCGTGGAGATTCGCAAGGAACTGCTGGACGGCGGCCTCGATGAAGGGGCCGAGTCGATCTGGAGCCAGCTCGAGCGCGAGGGTTACCAACCGCCTTCGGTGAGCACGATCTGGCGGGTGCTGCGCCGGCGTGGGTTCGTGACCCCCCAGCCCCAGAAGCGCCCGAAGTCCTCCTATCAGCGTTTCGAGGCGAGCCTGCCCAACGAGTGCTGGCAGTCTGACATGACCCACTGGGTCTTGGAGGGAGAGGTGGGCGTGGAGATCGTCAACTTTCTGGACGATCACTCGTGGCTTTGTCTGGCGTCGGTGGTGTTCCCCGTCACCCGGGTGCTCGACGTTATGAACGTGTTTCAAGCCACGCGTGAGCGTTACGGCACCCCCGCCTCGCTGCTCACGGACAATGGCGCGATCTATACCGCGAAGAGCCGCTGGGGGCGCACGGGCTTAGAGACGGAGATGGAACGACTGGGCGTGGTGGCCAAGCACTCCAGTCCCTACCATCCCCAAACGTGCGGCAAGGTCGAGCGATACCACCAGACCATGAAGAAGTTCCTGCGCAAGCAGCCGCCGGCCACGACGCTACGAGAGCTCCAGACCCAGCTCGACTGGTTCACGAACTACTACAACACCGTGCGCCCGCACCGCGGACTCGCCCGTCGCACTCCCCAGTCGGTCTACGACGCTCGCGTGAAGGCCCATCCGGGCGACGTGAAAGATGCCACCGCGCACTTTCGGGTCCGCTACGACAAGATCGACACCAACGGCACGGTCACGCTGCGCTACGGGTCACGACTCCTGCACCTGGGCATGGGTCGAAAGAACGCCGGCCAAGTTGTGACCATGCTGGTTGCCGACCGCGACGTGAGGGTTCTCACCCCCGAAGGAGTCCTCATGAGACGATTCACGATCGACCCTCAAAGGAGTTACCAAAGGCCAGTCGGAGACGATGTGTCTACTATGTCTTGACACACCGTCTCCGATGTCTGGACACAGGACACCAGAGCCGGTGGAGGGATTCGAACCCACGACCTGACGATTACAAATCGCCTGCGCTACCACTGCGCCACACCGGCGTTAGAGCATCCAGGTTAGTGAATGAGTCGCAATCGTCGTAGAGTTGAACTCCATGAGCGCCGAAACTCCTTCACCACGAGACGGCCACGCCTCGGGGTCGCACTACCAACCGCCCCTGCCCGTCGTACTCATCATCGTGCTGCTCTTCGTCGGCGGTACGTTCCTAATGGTGAGGGCGGTCTCGCCCGCTTCGAGTAGCGCGACAACCACGACCACATCTCCGACGACACCGACGACGACGCCCGCTTCGACGCGAGTGATCAAGTCCCGCACACGCGTTCAGGTTGCCAACGGCACCAACGTCAACAATCTGGCCGCCACGTACACGCAACGACTCATCACCCAGGACTGGGACACGCAACCTCCGGCCAACGGACCGGCCGAAGCGAAGACGGTCATCTACTACAAGCCCGGCCAGGTGCAAGCGGCCCGCGACATCGCCGTCGCAATCGGCGTCAGTCAAACGTCGCTGCACCCGCTCGGGCACTTTGCGGCCGTGACCGGTGCGCAAGGTGATGACGTCGTCGTCGTTCTCGGCAACAACTCCGCGCCAAAGTAAGTCACTGGGTCGACGGAAAGTCGACCTTGTATCGCTCGAGCGCCGCGCGCAACACATCGACCGCCATCGGTCGCAACTCCTCGAGTGGTCGATTGCGATGGCGTCGAATGCCGAGGTCGACTTGGGCGAGAGCGCGCACGCCAAAGAGTCGCGCACAGTCGATGAGCAGCGCGATCTCCACCCGGTAGTCGGGCTCGAGATCGATCGTCTCCAAGACTCCGCGGCGTAGCGCGGTCTCTCCCGCCAAGGGCTGGCGAATCTCGCCTAAACCCGGAAATAACAAGGAAAGTACGGGCCGCGCGGTCAGTTCGTTGACTCGTCCGCCTCCCGTGGGCATGTGGTGCAACGGTCGTTCGTAGAAGGCCTTGACGAGTTGCGTGGCGGGGCGTTCGAGGAGCGGCTGAATGAGTCGAGCCACGTAGTCGGGCGTTGTGTTGGTGACATCCGCGTCAAGAAAGACGATGAGCTCAGAGCTGCTTGCCAAAAATCCGGTCGACATGGCCGCGCCCTTGCCACCGGCGCCGTGCGCGTGAACAACGCGCGCGCCGTGGTGATCGGCGACGGTCGCGGTGTCATCGCTGGAGTGATCGTTGACAACAATGAGTTCATCAAACAGATGATCGTGAATCTGAACCGTGTCGAGCACCGAGCCAATCGTGGTCGCCTCGTCTCGGGCCGGCACGATGACCGCCACACTCGTGCTTCCCTTGAGTGCGTGGACGCGTTCGAGGTTGTAGCTCTTTCGGGCGAGAGTCCAGGGGACGTCGGCGCTGGGCATGTGTCGAGGCTACGCTGCAGCCGCTCAATTTGACACACAGTCCCTATATGGTCCACAATGAAGTTGTCATCAAGAGCGACTGAGGGACGGCCCCGTCGACGTCGCGACAACCAGTGTGAGCCCAGGGATCATCCCTTCACACCAGGTGCCAAAGGCCGAACGATGAAAGGGAGTACATGAGCTTCGCCACCGGTCTCATCTGTCGAGAGTGTGGATTCACCTACCCAATCGAGGCGCGTTACGCGTGCGACCTCTGCTTTGGGCCCCTCGAGGTCGCCTACGACCTCGAGGCTGCCCGCGGCGCGGTAACCCGAAAAACGATCCAAGAAGGTCCCGCCTCCATCTGGCGTTACGCCGACCTGTTGCCCGATCCGGGTGCGACACCCGTGGATCTCGGCGCGGGCTGGACGCCACTACGGCGCGCGACGCGCCTCGGGGAGATTCTGGGCCTCAAAGAGTTGTGGTTGAAGGACGACACGCGCAATCCCACTGGATCGTTCAAGGATCGCGTCGTCTCCGTCGCGCTCTCCACCGCTCGTCGACTCGGCTTTACGACGGCGGCGTGCGCATCTACCGGAAACCTCGCCACGTCGGTGGCGGCCCACGCGGCGGCCATCGGCTGGCCGAGCGTGACGATCATTCCGTCGGACCTCGAGAAGTCCAAAATCGCCATGGCTGCAATTTTCGGAGGCACGGTGCTGGGCGTCGAGGGGAACTACGACGACGTCAATCGATTGTGCGTGGAGCTGCTCGACGAACACCCCGACTGGGCGTTTGCCAACATCAACCTTCGTCCCTACTACGCCGAAGGGTCCAAGACACTTGCCTTCGAGATCGCCGAACAGCTCGGCTGGAAGACGCCCGATCAGGTCATCGCGCCCCTCGCTTCGGGTAGTCAGTTCACCAAGATCGTCAAGGGCTTTGCCCAGTTCATCGACCTCGGACTCATCGAGGGCGCCGCGCCGAGAATGTTCGGCGCGCAGGCGCAGGGTTGTTCACCCATCGCCACCGCGTTTTTGAACGATGCCGAGGTGATCACACCCCAACGTCCCTCCACGATCGCGCGCTCACTTGCGATCGGCAATCCGGCTGACGGGCTCTACGTGCTCGATGAACTGCGTCGCGGTGGCGGCGACTGTGGGTCGGTGACCGATGAGGAGACCCTCGAGTGCATCGGGCTGCTCGCGCGCACCGAAGGCATCTTCGCCGAGACCGCCGGGGGCGTCACGATCGCCTCGTTGCGCCAACTCATTGCGAAGGGTTCGATCGACCGCGAGAAGTCGATCGTGGCGGTCATCTCGGGCCACGGCCTCAAAACCCTCGACGCGATCTCGGGACGGGCGGACGTCACGGCGACGATTAGCCCGTCGCTCGCCTCGGCCGAAGCGGCACTGGCCGAACACTTTTTGGTGGGGGCGTCGTGAGCGTCGTGGTGAGGGTGCCGGGTCAGTTGCGCGTCCTGGTGGGCGGCGTCGGGGAGATACCCGTCGAAGCGACGACCGTGCGTGAAGCGATCGGCGCGGTCGATGTGATCTACCCCGGTCTCGCCGGGCGAGTCCTCGACGAGAACGGCTCGCTGCGGCGTTTTGTCAACGTTTTCGTGGCTGACGAGGACGTTCGGTTCCTCGATGGGCTGGACACGGTGGTCTCTGAGGGTGAGATCGTCTCCCTCGTGCCCGCCGTCGCCGGAGGATGACCCGTTAGCACTCTCCACAAGAGACTGCTAATATTGCTTTGCACCAAAAAGGTGCAGACGCACTAGGAGGAATCACCCGTGGCGAAACTGATCGCTTTCGACGAAGAGGCCCGACGCAGCCTTGAACGCGGAATGAACAAGCTGGCTGATGCGGTCCGCGTGACCCTTGGGCCCAAGGGACGCAACGTGGTCCTGGACAAGAAGTGGGGCGCGCCCACCATTACGAACGATGGTGTCTCGATCGCTAAGGACATCGACCTCGAGGACCCGTTCGAAAAGATCGGCGCCGAGTTGGTGAAGGAAGTTGCCAAGAAGACTGACGACGTGGCCGGTGACGGAACGACGACGGCGACCGTACTGGCGTGGGCCATGGTCCGCGAGGGTCTCAAGAACGTCGCGGCTGGCGCCAACCCCATGTCGCTGAAGAAGGGCATCGAGGCGGGCGTCGAAGCAGCCGTGGCCTCGCTGCACGACCTCGCTAAGCCCGCCGACACCAAAGAGCAGATCGCCCAAGTGGCGTCCATCTCTGCGGCTGATAACGAGATTGGCCAGATGATCGCTGACGCGATCGACAAGGTCGGCAAGGACGGTGTCATCACCGTCGAAGAGAGCCAGTCCTTCGGTATGGACATGGACCTCGTCGAGGGCATGCGCTTTGACAAGGGCTACATTGCCCCGTACTTCGCGACCGACCTCGAGCGTCAAGAGGCCGTCTTAGAGAACGCGTACGTCCTGCTCGTCTCGAGCAAGATCTCCTCGGTCCGTGACGTGCTCCCGGTATTGGAAAAGGTGATGCAGTCGGGTCGGCCGCTGCTCATCGTCGCCGAGGACGTGGAGGGCGAAGCGCTCGCGACCTTGGTCGTGAACAAGATTCGTGGCACGTTCAAGTCCGTCGCCGTCAAGGCGCCGGGATTTGGCGAACGCCGCAAGGCCATGCTCCAGGACATCGCGATCCTGACCGGCGCGACGGTGATCTCTGAAGAGATTGGCCTCAAGCTGGACGCCGCGACGTTGGAGTTGCTGGGCTCAGCCCACAAGGTCATCGTCACCAAGGACGAGACCACGATCGTGGAAGGTGCGGGCTCCGACGACGACATCAAGGGCCGCATCGCCCAGATCAAGGCGGAGATCGAGAACACCGACTCCGACTACGACAAGGAGAAGCTTCAGGAGCGTCTGGCCAAGCTGTCCGGTGGCGTCGCCGTCATCAAGGTCGGTGCCGCAACGGAGGTTGAGTTGAAGGAAAAGAAGCACCGCATCGAAGACGCGGTCTCCACGACCAAGGCCGCCATCGAAGAGGGCGTCGTGCCCGGCGGTGGCGTAGCGCTGCTGCGCAGTCAGTCCCGCATCATCGAAGCCGCGGAGAAGCTGGACGGCGACGAGCAGACCGGTGCGCGATTGGTCGCCAAGGCCGTCGAGGCACCCCTCAACCAGATCGCGGTCAACGCGGGACTCGAGGGTGGCGTCATCGTCGACAAGGTGCGCAACTTGCCCAACCCCACCGAGGGTCTCAACGCTGCCACTGGCGAATACGAGGACCTCATCGT
The DNA here is from genome assembly GCA_049801955.1 of Acidimicrobiales bacterium. Lineage (GTDB taxonomy): Bacteria > Actinomycetota > Acidimicrobiia > Acidimicrobiales > RAAP-2 > RAAP-2. Next base: position 12,602 of record JBARLO010000007.1, on the reverse strand, counting down.
GGCGGGCGTCATTGACGCGGCCAAGGTGACCCGCTCGGCGCTGCAGAACGCGGCCTCGATCGCGGCGCTGTTCTTGACGACCGAAGCGGTCATCGTGGACAAGCCCGAGGACAAGGCTCCCTCCATGGCCGGCGGCGGGATGGACGACTACTAAGAGTCGTACCGATTCAGACGATTTGCGAGACACCGCGGGGCGAGAGCCCCGCGGTGTTGTCGTCTCCGAGCCATTTTCGCGCATGTCGATTCCCCGTAGCATGGGCCTATGACGAGCCCGGTACCGCTCACTCCCGCTCGGGGTCTTAACGTTCTGCACCTGTTTTGTCACCCCGATGTCGACGTCGATGGCGCGGCCGTCAACAAGGCCGTCGACGACGCCACGGGCGCCGGGGTTCAGGTAGTGAGCGCGGCGATCGTGGGGGCCAAGGCGGACGCCTGCTTCATGGCGCTGGGTGAGAACCTCTGGGACCTGCGTCGTTTCCAATCGAAACTGCAGGCGGCCGGCCTCTTCGTGGCCGAGAGTTACGTGTCGCTCACCGAGGTGAGCGAGTATGCGGCGGGGATGCCCGAAGGGATGCTGACCGCTCGCCTCTATCCCACGCTGCCACCCGAGGGCATGAAGGCGTTTTGCTTCTATCCCATGTCCAAACGACGCGGCGACGTGCACAACTGGTATCAACTGAACTATGACGCGCGCGAGGCGCTGATGCGCGGCCACGGCGCGATTGGGCGCACGTTTAAGGGTCGCATCCTCCAACTCATTACCGGTTCGTCGGGACTCGATGACTGGGAGTGGGGCGTGACGCTCTTTGGTGTGCACGTCGACGATCTCAAGGACTGCGTCTACACGATGCGCTTCGACGAAGCGTCGGCGCTCTACGCCGAGTTCGGGCCCTTCTACACCGGCCTCGTCGGCACCGTCGACGAGGTGCTCGACGCGACGTTGGCCTAGGCGCTCGTGTCGGACGTGATTCCTGAAAAGTCGCTGCGGCGATGGTCGGAGTCGCTCGCGGGCATCGCCAAGACCGGTCTTGGATTCACTGATAGTCAGTACGAGCGCGAGCGCTTCGAAGAGGTTCTCAAGATCGCTGCCGATATCAAGACCGCGGCCGATGCGGGACTCGAAGGAGTGCTCGACGCTGACGGATACGTCACGCAGTGGATGAGTGAAGTGGGTCGCGGCGTGCCCGGATACCAGACGCCCAAGGTCGCCGTGGGCGCTGCCGTCACCAACGACCGTGGCCAGTTGCTGCTGATTCGTCGGGCGGACTCGGGCATGTGGCTCTATCCCACCGGCTGGTGCGACGTGGGCTACTCAGCACCCGAAGTGGTGGTGAAAGAGGTCGAAGAGGAAACGGGCATCCTGGTCGAACCGGTGCGTCTCATTGGGGTGCTCGACGGCATGCGCTTGGGCGACTCTCGCATTCCGCTGTACTCACTCCTGTTCTTCTGTCGCGCGGTGGGTGGTGAACTCCGGCTTCATCCTTTGGAGGTGACCGACGCCGGATGGTTCGATCGCGACACCCTGCCCAGTCCTACGATCGGTGCCGAGCGCTGGGCGGGCCCGATCTTCGCCGCTATTGATGGAGAGTCGCGCGACGTGTACTACGACGATCTGCGTCGACCGGTTTGGAGGGGTGAAGAGTGAACGTCGTGATCGAAAAAGTTCAGTTCGCGACCAGTGAGTTGGTGGAAGCGCTCAATCGACTCCTGCCTCAGCTCTCGTCTGACCCGCCGACCCTCACGATCGGGGATGTGGAGCGGTTGCTGCACTCCGACTCGGCATCCCTCTTCGTCGCGAAGCAGGGTACGCGCATTGTCGGCACTCTGACATTGATCACTTTTCGCATCCCCACCGGACGGCGCGCGTGGATCGAGGATGTCGTCGTTGACACCGATGCGCGTGGAGAGGGAGTCGGAGAGAGACTGACCGAGGCAGCGATGGCCGAGGCGCGCGCGCGCGGCGCGCGAACGATTGACCTCACCAGTCGACCCTCGCGCGAAGCCGCGAACGCGCTGTATCAAAAGATGGGATTCGAGCTGCGCGAGACCAACGTTTACAGGTTTTCGCTAGAAGACTGATTCCCCCTCGACCTGTTCGCAACTTATACTGCTCAGCGTTTACACCTTGGGGGGTCCCGTGAGCAAGCAGTACTACGACCGAACGAACCGACCCGATGCCTTCGCCGGTGGCGTCAGGATGATTCCGATCACGACACCATTGGGCACTTTCAATGTGTGGACGAAGCGGATTGGCAATAATCCCGCACTCAAAGTGCTTCTTTTGCACGGCGGTCCGGGCGCGACGCACGACTACTTTGAGGCCTTTGACAGTTTCTTCCCGGCAGCGGGTATCGAGTACTACTACTACGACCAATTGGGATCAGGTCGCAGTGACAATCCGGGCGACGCAAGCATGTCGGACGTGAACCGCTTCGTTGATGAGGTCGAGCAGGTGCGCCGTGCCCTCGACCTGGGACCTGACAACTTCGTTCTCCTGGGCCAATCCTGGGGCGGTATTTTGGCGATGGAGTATGCCCTTGCGCACGGCGAAGAACTGAAGGGCCTGGTTATTTCCAACATGATGTCGAGCGCCCCCGCCTACACCCGCTACGCAAACGATGTTTTGATGCCGGCGATGAATCAAGACGATCTGGCCGAAATCCGAGAGATCGAAGCCGCGAAGGACTTTTCCAATCCCCGTTACACAGAGTTGCTCTATCGCTCGTACTACGTCGACCACACTTTGCGAATGGACCCTGCGGAGTGGCCGGAACCGGTGAAATTCGCTTTCGCAAACATCAATTACGACCTGTACCTGACCATGCAGGGCCCGAGCGAGTTGGGCATGTCGGAGGACGCGAGTTTGGCCAACTGGGATCGCACAGACGACCTCCAATACATCACCGCCCCCACACTGATTCTCGGTGGCCGTTACGACACAATGGATCCCACGTTTCTCGAGATGATGGCGACCCGTTTTCCCAGGGGCTCGTCCTACATCTGCGAGGGTGGTAGCCACATGGCGATGTATGACGACCAGGAGGCCTACTTCGAGGCGCTGACCGACTTCCTGTCTTCGCTGTAGTTCCCACGATCGCAACTCGACTTCTACCAAAATTCGGTAGACCAATGCCTATCGTCTCGCCGCTGTCATAATGTCGCTTCAATGAATCGCCCATCTGAATGGAGTCGAGCCATTGTCAGAGGTTGATCACCGGAAAATCGCGGTCGAGACATATAACCATTGCTGGGACTTGCTCGAGCGCGACCAACGTAGCCAGGACGAAGACATTGAACTATTGACCTCGGCGTTCACTTCTCGCTATCACTGGTCCTTCGCCGGAGGGCCCGAGCAGTGGACCGTCAGTGACTGGATGGTGTCTCGCGCAGCCGCGAGTATCGGAGAAGGGTCACTCTCGCTGGCATTCGCGTTGCGCGCCAATAGCGCGGTGCAGGAGTTCGATGCCCCGGACTGGCTCGTCGCTTCCACGGCGGAGGGGTTGGCCCGAGCGTACGGGGCACTCGGTGACGAAAAGGTCCGCGATGAGTGGATCGCCACCGCCTCGAATCTCGTCGAGGCGATTGCCGACGAAGATGATCGTGATTTGATTGCGAGTCAACTCTCGTCCGTGCCCCGTTGACGGGACTCGTGGCGGAGTTGTTGGCTGGTCATTAGCCTTGTGGGATGACCCGCGCGCAGCAGGTACGACGAGTTCTTCTCGTGGGCGTGATCGCCTTTGGGGTCGGCGCCTTGGACTCGGTGATCAAGGGTCAGGGATACGGACTCTTCGGCGCTCTGAGCCAGGCCGCCGCGCCGTGGTTTCTCCTCGCCTTTTTGGCGGGTGCGGCGACGAGTAGTCGTCGCTATATTCTCGGTTCACTCAGCGGTCTGGGTGCGACCATCTGTGCGCTCACCGGTTTCTACTTCGTTAATAGCATTATCTTTCTCTCGGGAACCTGGACCTGGAGCTTTCACTGGGCGCTGCACACGGGAAAGATCTACTACGAACTGGGGGTCATCAGTGGCCCCCTCATGGGGTGGCTGGGGGCGTGGTGGAAGCGCAACCTCTCCATCGTGCCCGTGGTCATACTCGGCATGGCCTTCGTCGCCGAGGCGCTGATTCGCGCCCCTCGTTCCTACGTCTTCTTCCAGTACGGCGGCAAGGTGGCCACTATTGAGGCCGTGGTGGGAGCACTCTGGATCACCGTCGCCTTTTACCTCACGATGGCGCTGCGACAGCGAGACCACCCCGAACAACGAGAGAGCGTCACGTAAGAGTTAGGGGACCTCCGTCTGGCCCGCAATACGTTCCGCGCATGATCCGGTGGCCGCGACTAGTTCAGCTCCTTGAACATCTGCTGAGTCGAGACGGCGTAGCCAGCCTCGTCGTAGAGGTGACGGGCTACTTCGTTCGAGCCAAAGACGTTGAGTCCGAGCCGCGAGCCACCGCGTGACTTCACGAACTCTTCGGCGGTACGAAGGGTGGGCCGACCGAGTCCCGTACCGCGATATGCCTCGTCGATCACGATGTCAAAGATCCACCAGTCCGGCCCAACACCATTACGCAGGCCCAGCCACAAGGTGCCCACCTTCTCGCGGTCGCGCAACACGTTCAAGAAGAATTGGTGCTCGAAGAGAGCGCTCGTGCGCGCGATATTCTCCTCAGCGTCCTCACGAGACAAACCCGAGTCGAGGAGTTCTTGGCGGTACTCCACGATCGTCGATTCCAGGTACGCCTCGCGCTCGTCGGTCGACTTTTCTTCGAGCGTGAGGTGGTTGTCGAGTGGAGCCATCACCGGACGACAAGTAGCGCAAAGCCGTCGTAGCCCTTCGTTCCCACCGTTTGAATGACCGTTGAGCTCACCCGAGGATCACCGGCCGCGAGATCGAGGAAACCGCGAACCCCACGAACGCTCGCGTCCGTGCTTTGCGCATTCGCCACCTCGCCGTCGCGCACGACGTTGTCGGCGACGATGACGGTGCCCGGCCGGGACAGATTGAGCGACAGCTCCAAGTACTCGGGATATTGATTCTTGTTGGCGTCGATGAAGATGAAGTCGAAGGGCTCTTCGTGAGTGGCGACGAGTGAGCGCAGCGAGTCCGCGGCGGGACCGACGCGCACGTCGACCACATCGCCGAGGCCCGCGCGCTCGAGGTTCGCTCTCGCAACGAGCGCATGCCGTTCCTCCAGTTCGAGCGTGACGAGACGCCCATTGCGCGGCAGTGCGCGCGCCAGGGAGATCGCGCTGTATCCGCCTAATGTGCCAATCTCCAGAATTCGTCGTGCGCCGCTCATCGTGGCGAACAGCTCGAGCATCTTGCCCTGGGTCTCCGATACCGCGATGTGGGGCAGATCCGCGGCGTCACTGTCGCTCAGTGCACCAGAGAGCGCGGGGTCGCCCAGCGAGAACAGTGCTCCCACATAGTTGTCAACTTCAGTCCATCGTTCATCATCCATGTCGTCAGTATTCCAGATGGCGTTTTCGCTATCGCATGCGCGGTGACTCCGCAGTACTGGCTGTCCAGTCGCCGGTCGCTGAACTCATATTTGCGGTGTCGTAGTACCTTGAGAGACCATGAGTCAGGCCGGGGACTTTGATTACGAACGTTTCGGCTCTGGCTACGGACGCTATCGCCAACCCGATCCGGTGATCGCTGCTCTGGTGCGAGAGGCACTGGGCGACGCCAGGTTGGTCGTGAACGTGGGCGCGGGAGCCGGGTCGTATGAGCCCGAGGACTGTGACGTGACCGCCGTCGAGCCGTCGGCGATGATGCGCTCCCAGCGTCGAGCGGAGCGTCCCGCCGTCGACGCGGTGGCCGAACACCTGCCATTCAACGACAACTCATTTGACGCGGCCATGGCCTCGGTTACGGTGCACCAGTGGCTCGACCAGGACGCCGGACTGCGCGAACTGCGACGAGTGGCCCGTGATCGCGTCGTGGTCTTGACCTTCGACCCCGAGGCCCTCGAGCGCTTCTGGCTCGCTCGCTACGCGCCGGAGTTGATTGCAGCCGAACGGGCGCGCTATCCCACCATCGCTCATATCACCGATGTGCTCGGTGGACGGACGTCGGTGATCGACGTGCCCATACCCCATGACTGCACCGATGGATTTACCGAAGCGTTCTATGGGCGTCCCGAGGAGTTCTTGGATGCCAACGTGCGCGGTTCCCAGTCCGCGTGGGGCTTCGTCGACGATGACGTGGAGGCGACGTCGGTGGCTCGACTGAGCGAGGAGCTCGCGTCGGGCGAGTGGGAGCGGCGATACGGGGATCTGCGAACCCAACCGTTCTACGTGGGTTCGCTCCGACTGATCGTGGGCGATCGGGGCTAGTCGCTGCTCGTGTCGTTACCCGGATTTCGAGGGTCGCTTCGCTAGTGTTTGAGCGATGGCCACGGATCGTTACTCGCACGGCCATCACGAGTCAGTCCTGAGAAGTCATCGCTGGCGGACCGCCGAGAACTCCGCCGCCTTTCTCCTGCCGCATCTGCGGCGCACCATGAGCGTCTTGGACGTGGGGTGCGGTCCGGGCAACATCACGGCGGGACTCGCGCGCAAAGTCGACCACGGTTCGATTGTGGGCATCGACCTCGAGCAGTCCGTGATCGACATCGCCAACGCCGAACAGTCCGAAAAGGCGGCGAATCTGACGTTCCAGGTCGGCGACGTCTATCACCTCGACTTTCCCGACGAGCACTTCGATGTTGTCTACGCGCACCAGCTCCTCCAGCACGTGGGCCGACCCGTCGCCGCACTACAAGAGATGCGCCGGGTCCTCAAGACGGGCGGACTCCTGGCGGTGCGCGATGGCGACTACGGCGCCTTCGCGTGGTATCCCGAGGACGCGGTGCTGGATCGTTGGATGTCGCTCTATCACGAGCTCACCACCCGCAACGGGGCTCAGGCCGACGCCGGGCGACGCCTCAAGGCATGGGCTCGAGCGGCGGGCTTCGTGTCCGTCGTCGAGACCTCGTCCAACTGGACGTTTCAAAGTGACGAGGAGCGAGCCTGGTGGGGCGGACTGTGGGCCGACCGGGTTCGCGAGAGTGACTTCGCCGCCCAGTGCCTCGAGTATGGATTGAGCGACCGCGAAGAGCTCGACGCGATCGCCGAGGCGTTCCTACGCTGGAGTTCAGATCCCGACGGAGTGTTCCTGGCGGTGAATGGCGAGGTCCTCGCTCGGCGTTAGTCGACGTGCCGGCGCCACACCAAAAGATCTCCGTCGTGGGTGTCGTAACGTTCGCTCACGCGTGCAAACCCCGCTTTTGTCAGGACGGCCTGACTGGCCAGGTTCTCCAGCGTGGTCTCGGCGTAGAGGTTAAGGGAGCGCCCCTCGAGCAACTCCAGCAATTGGGCGAGGGCGGAACTGGCAACCCCGCGACCCCACTGACTCCGCACGACGCCATAACCAATCTCGGCGGCCCGTTCCGCTGAGGGCGCTCCCTTGAATCCGATGGTCCCGGAGATCAGTCCGTCCACGACGATCAGCCACGACGCGGACCACGGTTCGTGAGCGTCGGCGTCGAATCGTGACATCTGCAGGCCGGCGAGGTCGCCTTCGGCCGGAAAGTCGTCGGCCCACCCAATGGTGGGTCGATCACCATCGGCGACGGCGCGCACGATGGCGGCATCGGCCTGGCGCAGGGTGACGACGGGTTTTGACACTGTGACAGTCTCGCCGATCGGCTGCAGGGCATGGTATCGCGGGCGTGCGCGCCACCAGACGACGGCGCGCGGACCTGTCGTAAAGTGAAACGGTATCGCCTGAGTGTCCACGAGACTCTGGTCGGCCCTAGTAGAAACGACACCTGATGCGTTACCCCGACATGGACGTCGCCGCCAGTCCGCTGGAGCTGATCGGTCACACCCCGATGGTTCGCCTGGGGATCCTGGCGCGCGACATCCGCTGTGACGTCTTAGCCAAGATGGAGACGACGAATCCTGGGGGGAGTTCGAAGGATCGACCCGCGTTGTCGATGATTCTGGCCGCCGAACGTGACGGACTCCTTCAGCCCGGCTACACGATCATCGAACCCACGAGCGGCAACACCGGGGTGGGCCTGGCCATCGTGGCGGCTCAGCGCGGGTACAAGTGCATCTTCGTCATGAGCGACAAAATGGCGCCCGAGAAGATCGACGTCCTGCGCGCCTACGGCGCCGAGGTCGTGGTGTGCCCCACGGCCGTCGCCCCCGAGGACCCCGACTCGTACTACTCAACGGCCGAGCGCCTCACCAAGGAGACGCCGAACTCGTTTCGCCCCGACCAGTACTCGAATCCGAACAATCCTCTCGCGCACTACGAGACCACGGGACCCGAGATCTGGGAGCAGACCAACGGACACGTCACCCACTTCGTCGCCGGTGCCGGTACCGGTGGCACGATTTCGGGTGTCGCGCGCTATCTCAAAGAGCGAAATCCGGCCATCCGTGTGATCGCAGCCGACCCCCAGGGTTCGGTCTATTCCGGCGGCGCCGGTCGGCCGTATCTCACCGAGGGGGTGGGTGAGGACTTCTGGCCCGAGAACTACGACCCCGACCTGGTCGACGAGGTGATCGCGGTGAGTGACGCCGACGCCTTTGCGATGGCGCGCAAGATGACCCAGCGTGAGGGACTGCTGATTGGCGGTTCTGGTGGGACGGCGGTCGCCGCCGCGTTGCGCGCGGCGCGCAGTCTGAGCGACGAGTCCGTGGTGGTTGTTCTCATTCCCGACTCGGGGCGAGGCTATCTCTCCAAGGTCTTTAACGACACGTGGATGACGGACTTTGGGTTCCTGCGCCCCCACAACGAGATGGACGTGGGCGACGTGTTGGCCGACAAGATCGAACGCCAAGAGAGTTCACTCGCCGAACTCGTTCTGGTGACCGAGGAGACCTTGGTGCGTGACGCGATCGCGCTGATGCGCGAGAAGGACGTGTCCCAGCTACTGGTCACGGTCACCGACGAACTGCCGCTGGCCGCCAAGGAGGTGTCGGGTTCGCTCAGTGAGCTCGGACTCCTCGAGGCGACCACCAGAGATGAGTCGGTGTTGGATCTTCGCGTCAAGGACATCGCCGACCCGTCTCTGTCCATGGTGGGCGTGGGGATGAGCGTGAAGGAACTGACGAGTCGCCTGGCCACCACCGCGGGCGTGCTGGTGCTCGATGGCGGACATCCGGTCGGGGTACTCACCCGCAGTGACCTGCTCAGCTACCTGGAGCGAAGGAGATCGTCATGAAGGGCTTTAACACGCGCGCCATTCACGTGGGGTCCGAACCGGATCCCACAACCGGTGCGGTGAACCCGCCGGTCTACCTCACCTCGACCTACGCCCAGGATGGGGTGGGCGTGATCCGGTTCTCGGACTACGCACGCGGCGACAACCCGACTCGGGCCGCCCTCGAAACCTGTCTCGCCAGCCTCGAAGACGCTCAGTTCGGTGTCGCCTTCGCCTCGGGCCTCGCCGGCGAGGACGCGCTCCTGCGCACGTTGGCGCCGGGCGACCACGTGATCATGGGCATCGACGCCTACGGCGGGACGTACCGACTGCTGACCCGGGTCTTTGGGGCCTGGGGGATACGCGTGTCCACCGTGGACTTAAGCGACGGCGACGCCATTGACTCGGCGTTCATTCCGACAACCAAGATGGTCTGGGTTGAGACGCCGAGCAATCCGATGTTGAACGTCGTCTCCATCGAGGCGCTGGCCGCTCACGCACACTCTCACGAGGCGCTGCTGGTGGTCGACAACACCTTCGCCACCCCGTACCTGCAGCGCCCGCTCAACCTGGGAGCCGACGTGGTCGTGCACTCGACGACCAAGTACATCGGCGGCCACTCCGACGTGATCGGAGGATTCGTCGCGACCAACGACGAAGAGGTCGCCACCAAATTGAAGTTTCACCAATACGCGATCGGCGCTGTTCCCGGACCACTCGACTGCTATCTGTTGCTGCGTGGTGTCAAGACACTGGGCGTCAGGATGGATCGGCACTGTGAGAGCGCGCGGGCCATCGTGGACTTCTTGGTGAATCACGAATCGGTCGACGACGTGTACTACCCCGGGCTTGTCGGACACCCCGGCCACGAGGTGGCGCGATCTCAGATGAGCGATTTCGGCGGCATGATTAGCTTCACCGTGCACGGTGGCACCGACGTCGCGCGCAAGGTCTGTGAGTCCACCAGTGTCTTCACCCTCGCCGAGTCACTGGGCGGCGTCGAGAGCCTGATCGAGTTGCCCTCGGTGATGACCCATCTCTCGACAGCGGGTTCGACGCTCGAACCTCCGGACAACCTGGTGCGCATCAGCGTGGGCTTAGAAGACCTCGACGACCTGCTGGAGGATCTGGCGGGCGCGCTCGCGCTTTAGGTGTTGTCGAGCATCATGAGCGACAGGTCCCAGAGTTTCTGAGCGTTGTCGGGATCAACCGCGTAGTCGCTCACCCCACCACCCGAGAGCGGGCGCTCGGTGAGGACCTCGGCTTGCTGACAGTCCTCGAAGTATGCGCCGCCGACTCCCTCGACGAGGGGAGACGTCGCAAGAAAGACGGAGGTGGCCGCCCCTTGTTCGACGGTTTTGCGCAACTCTTCGGGCGTTGACATCCCGCCCACATTGCGTTGCAGGCGGGTCGGGATGGCCCCGGGATTGAGGGCGTTGGCCAGGATGCCTTCGTCGCCCCAGCGGCGAGTGATCTCCACGGCGTGTAGAACGTTGGCCGTCTTGGACTGTCCGTACGCGAGCCAGGGGTCGTAGTCGCGATTCTCAAAGTCGATGTCGGAAAAGTCGACGGGCGAGAGCCAGTGCGCGTTCGAGCTGACGCACACCACGCGCGCGCCGTTCTCGGCGGCGCTCAAGGAGTGATGCAGAGCGACCGTGAGCGCGAAGTGTCCGAGGTGGTTGGTGGCGAACTGCATCTCGTGGCCGTCAAAGGAGAGCTCGAGCTCGGGGATAGCCATAACGCCGGCGTTGTTGACGAGGATGTCGAGCGGCCCCAGCCAGGTGGCGGCGAAGTTTCGAAGAGATACCTCTTCGGTCAGGTCCAGTTGAAAGACCTGCACGTTGTTGTTGCCCGTGGAGAGCACGATGTCGCGCGCGACGAGGCCGCCGGCCTCCACGTCACGCGCGCCAATCGTGACCTCAGCGCCGGCGTGAGCGAGAGCCCGAGCGGTCTCTGCGCCGATGCCCGAGGCACCGCCGGTGACAATGGCCCGCTTGCCCGAGAGATCCACCCCCTCGAGCACTTCGAGGGCGGTGGTCGTGCGAGTAAACGGCGAGGTGACTGGTGCCATTAGAGAGGAGTGTATCGAGTCGTGAGAGGTAGATTCTCCTGGTGAATCCGCCCTTCCTGCTCATCCTGACGGGACCCCCGGGTGCGGGTAAAACGACCTTGGCTCCACTCGTAGCCGGGCACTTCTCGCCCTCGGTCGTGATTGAGGGCGACGCACTCTGGGCGAACGTCGTTCGCGGGTTCATCGATCCCTGGGAACCCGCCGCCCACGAGCAGAACCGCGTGCTCGTCGGAGCCTCGATCGCCGCTGCGACCACTCTCGTACGAGGGGGGTACGCGACCATTCTCTCGGGGCACCTGGGACCATGGTTCCTCGACGAGTTGCGCGGCGACCTCGCAGTCGTTGGGGCGCCAGTCATGTACGTCGTGGTGCGTCCCACGCTCGATGTCTGCCTCGCGCGCTGCGTTCAGCGGCAGAGTGATCCCCGCCACGCGGGTGCCCTGAGCGACGTGGCAGTGATTCGCCACCTGTATGAGGAATACTCCGATCTTGACGCGTACGACGCTCACGTGGTGGACACGTCGAAACTCGACGCCGATGACGCGGCGTCGATCATCCTTCGCGTGATGAGTTCTGGCGACGTCAGGCTGAGTTGACGCCGATGCGTGAGTTCGTCAGGCGACCGGTTCATTACTAACCTGGTGCCGTTCTCGAAGACGCGTGGCGAGGAGGAGCCATTGATGAGTGCGAGTACGTCTGTCTGTCGACGCTGTAACGACGACGACTTCGCGGAGTTGGCTTCTCTGCGATACGAGTGGCGAGCGGGTGATCTCGGTGAGCGGGGCCTCGACGCGACGGTCTTCGAAAGAGAGATGATCGAGTGGATGACGCAGCGTCGCTCGACGCATCAGGGATATCTGGCCGCGCGCGATGGCGCCACTGTGGGCTGCGCGTGGCTGTGCGTCGTGGACCGCGTGCCCGCTCCGGCCGAGTTCGTGCGTCGAGCGGGCATCATTCAGAGCGTCTACGTGCGCTCGAGCTTTCGTAACGTCGGCATCGGTACTGATCTGGTTCGATTCATCATCGACGAGGCCCGCGATATGCAACTGTCGTACCTGGGACTGCACCCCTCGGAACGCTCCGTCCCCTTCTACCGGCGTCTCGGCTTTGCGGCCTATGAGGGCGCGCTCGAACTTCGTTTCTAGTCGGCGTCGCTCTTGTCTTCGATCTCCCAGGCGTGATCGATGATGTGCCAGGCGCAGCGACGGATGGCGTATCGGGCGGGCCACTTCGTCGCGTGTGACTCGCCGCGCAGGGTCGTGAGGACGACGTCGCGCTGTTCGTCCCACGGCGTTCGCGGCGCGACGCGAAACCCGGCCCGCGAACAGTACGCG
>JBARLO010000006.1:0-39452 GCA_049801955.1 Acidimicrobiales bacterium | reverse complement strand
TAGACCACCAGCCCGAGGCCTGGAAAGCGCGCATCACCTACGGCGCCCTCGACATGTCGGCCACCTACGCGGCCGTCTACTCGGTGATCTTGCCCCAGGCGTCCCAGGTGGTCGACCCTTTTCACGTGATCTCCCTGGCCAATCGCGCACTGGATTCGGTGCGCCGACGGGTCCAGACCGAAACGACCGGGCACCGCGGGCGCCGAGACGATCCGCTCTACCGGGTGCGTCGAGCGCTCCTCACGGGTGAAGAGAAGCTCGATGAGAAGGCGGCCCTGCGTCTGTCGTCGCTGCTCCAGCTCGGCGATCCGAACGCCGAAGTGGCCATTGCCTATCGGGTGAAGGAACGACTGCGCGACTTCTATCGAACCTTCGATGTGGCTGAGGCCCGCGTCATGCTGGAAGAACTACAGGGCCACTGCCTACGACTCTCGATGCCGCCCGAGATCCAGAAACTCGGACGAACCATTAAGACCTGGTTCAACAAGATCTGCAACTTCCATATCGCCCGGGTGAGTAACGGGCCGACCGAGTCGATCAACAACCTCATCAAGCGCATCAAACGCATCGGCTTTGGCTTCCGCAACTCTCAGAACTACCGGATCAGAGCCCTGCTCTACGCGGGCAAACCCAACTGGCGCGTCCTCGGATCGATCGTGGTGCGGTGAACGTCACCCCGTCAGAATCCGATGAGCCACTGAATGACGCCGCCAGCTCGCGACTTCGTCACCTGCTCGACCTCGGGGATCCCACGGCCGAGGTGGCGATCGCCTACCGGGTGAAAGAACGCGTGCGCGACTTCTATCGCTCCGACGATCCCCACGAGGCCCACGCACTACTCGAGGACCTCATGAACCGCTGTCTGCTCAAGTCCATGCCGCCCGAGATCCAGAAGTTCGGACGGACCTTGAAGAAGTGGTTCGACAAGATCGTCAACTTTCACCTGACGCGAATGAGCAACGGACCGACCGAGTCGATCAACAACCTCATCAAGCGGATCAAGCGCATCGGTTTCGGCTTCCGGAACTTTGAGAACTACCGCATCAGAGCCCTGTTATACGCGGGCAAACCGAACTGGCGGGTCCTCGGATCGATCGTGGTGCGATGATCGTCACCCCGCCAGAATCCGATGAGCCCGTATTTCGGGTGAGCGACGGGTCTCGAACCCGCGACCTCCAGGACCACAACCTGGCGCTCTAACCAACTGAGCTACGCCCACCAAGGCACTTCAAGTATGTCACAGGGTATTGGTGCGTCAACAAATCAAGTGAGCGCGTTCAGTACGCTTTGGTCAACGCCCCTGTAGCTCAACTGGATAGAGCAGACGGTTTCTACCCGTCAGGTTGCGGGTTCGACTCCTGCCGGGGGCACTCACTCGTTGCACGAAGCGGCCCCTCTCGCGAGAGAGGGGCCGCTTCGGATGTTGAGTCTGATCTAGCGGCCGTAGCCCTGATTTCCTCCAAGGTCGCGAGCTAATTCAGCGAAGTTCGGGATGCCGAGTCCCGTCGACGGGTTGTAGACCGTCCCCGGAGTGCCCGTGTAAAAGATGTTGTCGTTGGACGTGCCCGATTGATCCAGCGGCGTAAAGGGAGAGTTAGACGACGTCGCGAACTTGTAGATCTGTGGGTTCCAGAAGCCCACCCGATGTCCCAGGGTGGCGTCGAGAACGGCCGTCGTGCCGTTCAACTCTGGGGCCACGAAGCTCGTCCCACCCCAGCCACCTTGGAGGGGATTGGGGTTGCCGTCACCCGGATCCCCGTTCTCGCCGCTAAACGAAGGCGAGTACTCGAGGTAGCCGGTCTCGGGATCGGCGTCGGCAGCAAGGTCGGGTTCGGCTCGACCACCGCTGTAACCGCGCTGAACTGAGGGCCTCGGGTTGAAGTTCCACGCGGTCGGCAGTTCGATTCCGTCTGCGTCGGTGTAGTCAGTGGGCGTTAAGTACTGCACGTCGCTGTACTGGCTCACGCCAGGTACACCTTGTTGGTACGACGGAGTCGACTCAACTTGGCTGTAGCCTCCTCCAGACCCCGCGACACCAACGACGTCCGGATCCTCGGCGACCTCGGACAACGGCAGACCGGTCACGGTAGCGACGGGTTGCCAGAGATAGTCCCAGCCCCAGGCACGCTGCTGGGAGACATTGACCGTCGCGGTGATCGTTTGGCCCGTTGACGAGGTGCCGCTCAGCGTGGCAGTCCAGGGCAGCGTGGTACCGCCCGAACTCGTGATGTAAGGACTGTCACCGGGGCTGTCGACACTCAGGTTCGTCGTTAGTGCGTCACCTTGGGCGTCGTACGCGGCGTCGTCGCCGGCCGAAACAAATGTGGCTTGGCTCTGGGCCGCGAGTTCCAGGAACGCCTCATCGTAGGCGGCGATGTACTCCGAGGTCTCAACACCTTCTGCGGTCGCTGCGGCGATGACCGTCTCAGACTCGCCCCAACTCGCCGATACGCTTTCGGCTTGATTTTGACTCGCCGCTGTGAAGAAGGCATCGGCAAATCCTGGGTCAGTGTTGGGCGCCTCATACACAATGATGTTGGCGCCGGGGGCAATTGCTCCGGACTGCTCGACGTCGAGATCCGTCTCGCTCGATCCGTACCCAAACGTCGGTAGGGCAGGAACGGGGCCGTTGTCGATGAGGTCAATCGACACGTTGGGGTACGTCTTCATCCCCAAGATGTTCGACCAGAAGTACTCAGGCGCACCCTGGTCGAGAGGGGCCAGCGTCACGATGCCAATCGTTTGCCCGGCACCGGCGTGACTGTTTTCGAGTGAGCTCAGACCGTAGTTCTGCTCAAAATTGCTGGGAGTATTGCAAGCATCGGGTAGTCCGACCAGTGCGAGACAGGCATTGGTGCTCTTGGGCTGCGGCTTAGCTACTGCGGAGTCGGAGTGAACCGATTGACTCTGGAAGGTCTCGTAGTTCGTCAGGCCCAGCACCGCGAGAACAAACGACGCCAGTTGCGTCGGCAGCTCCGGTGACGTGGTCGGGCCGTGTACCGTCTGTGCGGGTTCGCCAAAGCCACCGTTGTGTCCGGGATACGCAGGCACGTGATATTGGTCCTGGGTCACCGATAGCGCAGCGTCGTAGTCGCCAGCTGTGCCAGTCGTCGATACGTCGACGTTGTCGGGGTACACGGTCGACACAATGCCGAACTTCGTGAGATAGGCCGTCAGGGCCTTGATGTTGGATTGGCTTTGGCCGTACTGGTTCGCGAACTGGCTCACCGACAAGTTCGAGATCGATCCGTTCTCGACTCCCTGCTCAAGCTGATTCTTGTTTTGCTCGTCAAGAATGAACGACACCTGCTCGGCGGTACCCGCAGGAGTGCTACCGAAGGCCACAACGCCCGGCAAGTTGGCCGGGACGGTACCTTGACCAACCGGTGTCCAGCCACTACCGCTCGCACCGGCTTGAAGCGCCAGTACTGGCGAGAGTGCCAGCGCCAACGCGCTTATAGCAATGCCCGTGCGTAGACGAACAGATGAACGTCGCATGAAAATCCTCCCTTAGCTCGACCCCGCGGGCTCGAGCGGCTTGTGCGATGTTCGGAGTGTACCGAGAGATGTCGCGATGTGCCAGAGCGAATTGAGTTAGAAGTGTGCGCGCTCGTGAGGGCGTATTCAGAATTGCTCTAGGAGTGAGCATCACTCAGGAGCATCTGGCAACCGTAATGACCAATAGTGCGAGCGAGTGGTCAATTTGTCGGGGCGCCGGGATTCGAACCCGGGACCTCCTGCTCCCAAAGCAGGCACGCTAACCAAGCTGCGCTACGCCCCGTGTACCTCGTTACTTCGTTACAAAACGCTAGTCGTCCATGAAGGACCGTCTCGCCTTCGTCCGAACTTTGACCGGGCGGCTCAATATGCTGGGCGCCGAGAGGGGGAGTGTGGCCTACGAGTGGATAGTCGACGCGCTTGATCAGACCTGGTCGAGCACCGACCGCACGCTGCGCGACCGCGACCCCGAGGTGTTCGAACTCGCGACTCCCTGCCCGGGCTGGAGCGTGCGCGACGTGCTTAGCCACCTCTTTGGCTTCGAACTCATGCTGCGCGGAGAGCCGGTGCCGCACCACGAGGGAACCTGGCCCGCGCACGTGAAGAACCCGATCGGTGAGTTCAACGAGGCGTGGGTCGAGGCGTATCGATCGCTTCCGGGAGCCGAGGTGCTGGACATCTTTCGCCAGACGACGCGCGATTCACTGGAGCGACTTCGTGCCCTCAGCGACGATGAGTGGGACAAAGTCGGCTGGAGTCCCGAGGGAGAGCGACCCTATCACCGCTTTCAAGAGACCCGCGTGCTCGATAGTTGGATCCACCTTCAAGACATTCGCGACGCGCTCCTTGAGCCCGCGGACGACCACGGACCGGGTGAGGAGATTGTCGTGAATCGTTTTGAGGCAGCCCTGCCGTACGTGGTGGGCAAGCGGGTAGCACCGCGCGAGGGGACCTTCATCCGCATCAATCTGAGCGGCCGACTGGCCCGCTCGATTCGTCTCGTCGTTAGCGACGGACGAGCGATGACGCTCGAATCGAGCGATCAGACGCCCGATCTCGAACTCACGACACCCGTTGCGCTCTTCTGGCGCCGGGCGGCTGGTCGCATCTCGGCCGACGCGTTTCTGCGAGCGTCGGCGACCGACGTCAGGGGAGATGAGCAGTTAGCGAGTCGCTTGGCTGATTCGCTCGCCGTCATGATGTAGCCCAAAGTCCGGTCGAACTACACTTTTCGCAGCCACGAGACCGTGATGAAGGGATCAACAATGCGTACCATTCGACTGGCTCTCGCGGGCGTTCTCGGGGCGACGGCACTCGTGGGCGTGAGCCTGGCGAGCGGCCTCAGCGCCACGGCCGCCAGCTCCAACGCACTCACCGCCTGCAAGACCAAGATCCTGTCGGAAGAGGTCACCAAGGGAATACTGACCGTGGCGACCGACACGCCCGCGTACACGCCGTGGTTTGTGAACAACAAGCCCTCGAACGGCAAGGGATATGAGTCCGCGGTCGCCTACGCCATCGCGAAGGAACTCGGCGTGAAGAAGAGCGACGTGAAGTGGGTGGTCGAGCCATTTGACTCGAGCTATCTGGCGGGCCCCAAGTCCTTTGACTTTGATATCAATGAGATCTCCTACACGGCCGCGCGTGCCAAGGCCGTCACCTTTTCTGTTAGCTACTACGACGTGAATCAGTCGATCGTGGCCCTCAAGACAGACGCGATCGTGAAGAAGCACTCGCCGGCGGAGTTGAAGACGTATCAATATGGCGACCAGATCGGCACCACCGGTCTGGCGTACATCAACGACTACATCAAGCCCACCAAGACGACCCGCGTGTACTCGACGCTCGACCAAGCGGTCCTCGCTCTGCAGACGGGCCAGATCGATGCATTGGTGATCGACACGCCTACGGGACAGTACATGGCCTCGGCCCAGATCGTGAACAAGAACAACAAGCCGATCGCCACCCAAGTGGGACAGTTCCCCAGCACCGGTGAGCACTACGGGCTCCTCTTTTCCAAGGGTGACCCGCTCGTGGGATGCGTCAATGACGCCATCAACGCCCTCAAGGCGAACGGCACGCTCGCCGCCATCCAGCAGAAGTGGCTGGGTATCTACACCAGCGTGCCCGCAATCAAGCCCTAGAGGTGACGTTCTTCGGTCCGGGCAACGACGGCCTGACGCCGACTACTCCGCCCGACGCACCGAACCTGTTCGCCTCGCGGCGTAGTCGTCTCTTCACGGGAAAGCGCGGGATCGCGGCGAGCACCATCTCGACGCTGGTCATCGTCGGGGCCATCGTGGCGCTGCTCTTCGTGGCCCCGGGTGGCTCGACGGTCCGCTACACCTTTTTCAATCTGCATTACATGTGGCTCGCCTGGACGGGGGATCCGAGCAAGGGCATCGACTCGATCCGTGACGGCATCGTGACTAACATCTGGATGTTTTCGCTCACCGAGGTGATGGTTCTCTTCTTGGGTCTGCTCGTGGCGTGGTGTCGCATCAGTACAACGCCGGTTCTCTTCCCCTTTCGCGTCTTGGCGACACTATTTACTGACGTGTTTCGCGGGGTACCGGTGTTGCTGGTGGTGTTACTCGTGGGCTACGGACTACCCCAACTGGACTTCGGCTTCATCTCTCGCCAGTCCCCGGACGTCTATGGCGTGATTGCGCTCACCCTCGGCTACACGGCGTACGTCTCGGAGGTTCTGCGCGCGGGGATCTACTCGATTCCCGGTGGTCAACTTCACGCCGCGCACTCGCTCGGCCTCTCGAACACTTCGACGATGCGACGAGTCATCTTGCCCCAGGCGGTGCGCAACGTGATTCCGCCCTTGCTCAACGACTTCATCTCTCTTCAGAAGGACACCGCCCTGGTGTCGATCCTGGGGGGCATCGAGGCCACCCGGGCCGCCGAGATCTTTGCCTCGACCGTCTTTAACGAAAGTGGCCTCGTGGTGGCGGCTCTCTTCTTCATCGTGCTCACCATTCCCATGACGCGATTCACCGACCGACTCATCTCGAGGGACCGAGCCCGACGACTGGCCGCGACGTGAGCGACGTCGTTCTCTCGGTGGAGTCTTTGGTGAAGCGCTTCGGCGACAACGAGGTGTTGCGCGGGGTATCCCTCGAACTGCGGCCGCACGAAGTCGTCTGTCTGATCGGGGCCTCGGGGTCGGGAAAGTCCACCCTGCTGCGATGCATCAATATGCTAGAGCGCATTGACGGCGGCGACATCGTCCTGTTTGGCCAAAGCCTGACCGATCCGCGCATCGATCCCAAGTTGGTGCGCCGCCACGTCGGTATCGTGTTTCAGTCCTTCAATCTGTTCCCACACTTGAGCGTGCTCGACAACGTCATCCTCGGACCGGTGCGAGCCCACAAGCGAGATCGTAAAGAGGTCCAGCAAGAGGCACTGGCGCTGCTCGAGCGCATCGGGCTCAAGGATCGCGCGAGCGAATATCCCGAGCGTCTGTCCGGCGGTCAGCAGCAGCGCGTGGCTATCGTGCGCTCGCTCGCGATGCAGCCTTCGATCCTGCTCCTAGACGAAGTCACGAGCGCGCTCGACCCCACCCTCGTGGGCGAAGTGCTCGACCTGCTCACCGAACTGGCCCATCAGGGAATGACGATGTTGATCGCGACTCACGAGATGGCCTTCGCCCGTGCCGTCGCCCACGAGGTGGCCTATCTCGACAAGGGCGTGCTGGTGGAGAAGGGCTCACCGGAGCAGATCTTCTCCTCGCCACGCGAGGCGTCGACCAAGAACTTTTTGAGCCGCGTGCACTAGGCGTCGGCGCCAGGCAACAAGTGCGGCGGCAGTAGGCTGGCGTCTCTTATGAACGCCACCACCACTGCACTGGACCACAACCACGTCAAGCTCATCGTCGAGGTCGACGAGCCCGAGATGGACGTCGCCATTGACGCAGCGGCCAAGAAACTCGCGCAGCAGATCACTGTCAAGGGCTTTCGCAAGGGCAAGGTGCCCAAGAGTGTGCTGATGGCCCACCTGGGCGGACCCGCCGCGCTGCGCGGCGAGGCCATTCGTGAGTCGATTCCCGACTTTTATGCCCACGCGGTGTCCGACACATTGATCGACCCCATCACGCAACCCGAGATCAACATCACCTCGGGCGAGGATGAGGGCGTCCTTGTCTTCGAGGCGGACGTGGAGATCCGGCCCGAAGTATCAATCACCGGTCAGCGCGAACTGCGCGTGACGATTCCGTCTCCTGTCGTCACCGACGATGAGGTCAACGCGCAGGTCGATCGGTTCCGCGAAACCGACGCCGTGCTGCGCGACGTTGATCGGCCGATCGTCACGGGCGACCTCGTGACGATGGACGTGCACGTTCAGCCGGTGGCGAGCGAGGACGAGCCGGTGGACGTGCCGGACTTCATGTACACAGTGGGCTCGGGTGCGATCACCGAGGGCGTTGATGAGTTGATCGTCGGCATGAAGGCCGGCGAGGAGCTCACGGTGAACGGCAGTGTCGGCAACGGCGGGGTGGCGACCTACGAACTCTCGCTCAAGAAGGTCCAAGAGCGCGAACTACCCGAACTGAGCGACGAGTGGGTCCAGGAGAACACCGAGTGGGAGAGCGTCGCGGAGATGCACGACACGATCTCGACTCAAATGCAGCGCCAGCGAGTCGCCGAGGCCCAACGCGCCCAGCGCGATTCGGTCCTGGTCGCCCTCGGTGACCTGGTGAGCGTGGACGCGGTGCCAGAGGTACTGGTACAAGAAGAGACCAACGAACGTCTCCACGACCTGGGGCATCGCCTCGAGCAGCAGAAACTGTCGCTCGAGATGTTCCTGCAAGTCACGAACCAGTCCTCGGACCAACTGCTCGAAGCCCTCCAGGCCGAAGCCACCCGGGCCGTGCGCATCGATCTCGCCCTGCGGGCCCTCGCGCGCGCCGAGGACCTCGAGCCGACCGGCGAGGAGGTGGATGAGGAACTCACCACCACGGCTGAGTCGATGAACGTCAGCGCCGAGCGACTGCGCGAGAACCTGCGCGACTCTGGTCGGACGGTTTCGTTTCGCTCCGAGGTCGCCAAGCTCAAGGCGTCGCGCTGGCTGAACGAGCACGTGACCTACGTCGATCCCGAGGGCGTTGAGATCGATCGAGCCCTGCTGTCGCCCGACGATTCCGACGAAGTCGACGCCTAAGGTAGGACCGTGAACGACAACTTCCGAGCCCAGAACTACCTCGTCCCAACGGTGGTGGAGTCATCGAATCGCGGCGAGCGGTCCTACGACTTGTACAGCCGATTGCTGCGGGAGCGCATCATCTTTCTTGGCACGCCGATTGACGACTCCATTGCGAACCTGGTGTGCGCGCAGTTGCTGTTTCTCGAGTCTGAGGACCCCGAAAAGGACATCAACCTCTATATCAACTCACCCGGCGGCGACATCACGGGACTGCTGGCGATCTACGACACGATGAAGTACATCAAGCCCGACGTGTCGACCTTCTGCTTCGGGCAGGCGGCCTCGGCGGCCGCGGTACTGCTCGGCGCGGGTTCCAAGGGCAAGCGCTACGCCCTGCCGCACGCCCGCGTGCTGCTCCACCAACCCTGGGGGGGCGTCGGGGGCCAGGCCTCGGACATCGAAATCCAAGCCCGCGAGATCCTTCGGATGAAGGACATGCTGAACTCCATGCTGGCCGCCGACACCGGTCAATCGGTGGAGCGGGTAAATAAGGACACGGACCGCGACTTCATAATCAGCGCCGAAGAGGCCGTGGAATACGGCCTGATCGACGAAGTCATCGCGTCGCGGCCGTAGGTACCCGGTTTTTGGGCGGAGGGATCGTAGGATGGGGCGACGGTTAGTCGGTCTGTCGGAGGGCATTCGTGTCGAATTTTGATGAATCCACACAGTGCAGTTTCTGCGCGAAGCGTCCCGACGACGTCAAAAAACTGATCGCTGGACCCCACGTGTTCATCTGCGATGAGTGCGTCGGACTGTGCAACGACATTCTCTCTATTGAGTTCGCGGATCTGGCGAAGGGATAGTCGTGGCCAAGTTCGGTGAAGGTAATGACCTTATTAAGTGCAGTTTCTGCGCCAAGGGTCAAAAACAGGTCAAGAAACTCATTGCGGGACCGAGCGTCTACATCTGCGACGAGTGCATCGATCTGTGCAACGACATCATCGCCGACGAGTTCGGTGACCGTCCCGAGTTCGTCCTCGACGAACTACCCACGCCGCGCGAGATCTCGGCCTTTCTGGACGAGTTCGTCATCGGACAGATCGACGCCAAGAAGATATTGGCCGTCGCGGTCTACAACCACTACAAGCGAATCCAAACCGGACCGCTGCACGACGAGGACGTCGAAGTCGCCAAGTCGAACGTGCTGTTACTCGGCCCGACAGGCTGCGGCAAGACGTTCCTCGCTCAGACGCTCGCGCGCATGCTCAATGTGCCCTTCGCTATCGCTGACGCCACGGCCCTCACCGAAGCCGGCTACGTCGGCGAGGACGTGGAGAACATCCTACTGAAGCTATTGGCGGCGGCCGACTTCGACGTGAAGCGCGCCGAGCGCGGCATCATCTACATCGACGAGATCGACAAGATCGCGCGCAAGGCCGAGAACCCCTCGATCACCCGTGACGTCTCGGGCGAAGGGGTCCAACAAGCACTCCTCAAGATCCTGGAGGGCACCGTTGCCAGTGTGCCGCCCCAAGGTGGTCGCAAGCACCCGCACCAAGAGTTCATCAACATCGATACCGCCAACATCTTGTTCGTCTGCGGCGGCGCATTCTCGGGACTCGAAGAGATCATTGAACGCCGTCTCGGCAAGAAGTCGATGGGCTTCAATCAGCCGATCCAAACGAAACGTGCGGGCGACATTGAGATGTTCCGTCACGTCTTGCCCGAGGACATGGTCAAGTTCGGACTCATCCCGGAGTTCATCGGTCGCCTGCCCATCGTGGGCGCCGTGCAACAGCTCGACCGCGACATGTTGATTCGCGTGCTCACCGAGCCCAAGAACTCTCTGGTGAAGCAGTTCCAACAGGTGCTCGCGATGGACGGGGTGGAACTGGTCATCGAAGAGGACGCCCTCGAGGCGATCGCCGACCTGGCCCTCGAACGCGGAACCGGTGCGCGCGGTCTTCGTTCGATCCTCGAGCACGTGCTCCTAGAGCCCATGTTCGACGTTCCCGGACGCAGCGACGTCGTGAAATGCGTGGTCACGGCGGCTTCGGTGCGCCAGCAGGACGTACCCACGTACGAAATACGAAAGGCGACGCGAACTCGTCGCGCCAGCTAGAGCGTGCGGTTTTCTTCGTACGCGCAAGCGTTGGGCTGGCTGGAATCGCACATTGACTTCGAACGTTTGGCGCCCAACCATCAGTTAGTCCCAAGCCTCGATCCCATTCGGGACCTCTTGGTGCAGTTCGCCGACCCGCACCACGACTACCCGAGCATCCACATCACGGGCACCAACGGCAAGGGCACCACGACCACTCTGACGAGCGCGCTGCTCCGCGCGACCGGGCTGCGAGTGGGCACATTTACGAGTCCCGATCTGCACGCGGTCAACGAGCGCATCGCGGTGAATGGCGAAGCCATCGACGACGAGGCGTTCATTGCGTTGATGGAGCGGCTCTCTGACGCCGAGGCGGTGACCGGCATCACCCTGACGCGCTTTGAGCTCTTAACGGTCGGCGCCTTCTTGCACTTCTCGGACGAGGGAGTGGACGTTGGGGTCATCGAAGTCGGCCTCGGGGGAACGTGGGACTCGACCAACGTCATCGACTCCGACGTCGCGGTACTGACCAACGTCGACCTTGACCACACCGCGGTCCTTGGCCCCACAGTGAGTGCGATCGCGTCTGACAAGGTCGGTATCTTTCGCCACGACGCGATCAACATTGTCGCCACCGCCAACGCGATCGTCGTGGAGATTGCCCAGGAGAAGGTGAGCGAACTGGACGCGACTCTGTGGCGTCTTGGAGAAGAGTTCGAGTTGGGCGAGAACGAACTGGCGATCGGTGGGCGGTCGATCTCCTTGCGCACGCCCTACGCCGACTACGAGGACGTGTTCGTGTCGCTTCACGGCATTTATCAGGGAGGAAACGCGGCGACGGCCATCGTGGTGGCCGAGGCATTTCTCGGTCGAGCACTGGGTGAGGATGTGGTCACCACCACGATGGCGAGTGCGCGCATGCCGGGTCGGATGGAGGTCATTGCGCGCAACCCACTCATTGTCGTGGACGGTGCGCACAATCCCGCCGGCGTACGCGCACTGGTCGCGACGCTCGATGGTGCCTTCGACGTATCGGGGGAGCGTCGCTGCGTGCTCGGCATGCTCACCGGTCGCGATCTCGACGACATGGTGATTCCACTCGTCGGCGCGAGCTTCAGTGAGTTCTACTGTTGCGCGCCGAACACACCGCGCGCGGTGCCCGCGAGCGAGCTCGTCAAGGTACTGCAGCGTCACGGCGCGATCGCCTACGAGCATCCGAACTCGCGCGCCGCGCTCGCGCACGCCCGCGAGCGATCGAACGATGACGACCTCATCGTCGTCGCCGGAAGTCTGTATCTGGTCGCCGAAGTCCGTGGCGAGGTGCTGCGCATCCTGTCTCGTCATATCTCCTGACGCTGCTAGATTGCCCGCGTGAAGAGAACCCTCGTCATCATCAAGCCCGACGCCGTCGAACGTGGACTGGTGGGTGAGATCGTGGCGCGCCTCGAGGACAAAGAGTTGCGACTGGTGACCGCCGAGCTACGCACCATTGACCTAGCAACGGCCCGGCATCACTACGCCGAACACGAGGACAAGGCGTTCTTCGATCCGCTGGTGGCCTTCATCACGCGTGGCCCGTCCTTGATAATGGTCGTCGAGGGTCCCGAGGACACGTGGCAAATCGTTCGCACGATGATGGGAGCAACGAATCCGGTGGACGCGGCGCCCGGCACGATACGTGGCGACCTCGCGACGCACACCACCGAAAACCTCATTCACGGCTCGGATTCGGTCGAATCAGCGCAACGTGAGATCACGATCTTCTTCCCAGACTTGAATTAGTCGGCCTCGCTGGTCGGCGCCGCGCCAGATGCCCTAGCCTTGTGGGGAAGCCAACAGGGTCGCGTCCTAAAGGAAATCTATGGTTGATGGTCGTTTCTCACTATTAGGTCGTGATATGGCGGTCGACCTGGGCACCGCCAACACCTTGGTGTACGTGCGCGGGCGCGGCATCGTGCTCAACGAACCCTCCGTGGTGGCGATCGACATCAAGGACGGCAAGCCCCTGGCCGTCGGCGCCGAGGCCAAGCGGATGATCGGTCGCACCCCCAGCAATATCCAGGCGATCCGGCCCCTGAAGGACGGGGTCATCGCCGACTTTGAGATCTGCGAAAAGATGTTGCGCTACTTCATCCACCGCGTGCACCAACGTCGCTTTGCCAAGCCGCGCATGGTGATCTGCGTGCCCTCGGGCATCACTGGCGTGGAGCAGCGCGCCGTCATGGAAGCCGCCGAGTTCGCGGGCGCGCGCAAGGCGTACATCATCGAAGAGCCGATGGCCGCGGGCATTGGTGCGGGACTTCCGATTCACGAACCGACCGGCAACATGGTGGTTGACATCGGTGGCGGCACCTCGGAGGTCGCCGTCATCTCCCTGGGCGGCATCGTGACCAGTCAGTCAATTCGTGTCGGCGGCGACGAACTCGACGAAGCGCTCGTGGCGTACGTAAAGAAAGAGTTTCAACTCGCTCTGGGTGAGCGCACGGCTGAAGAGATCAAGATGCAACTCGGCTCGGCCTTCCCGCTACAAGAAGAACTACGCGCCGAGATTCGCGGACGCGACCTCGTCACCGGCCTGCCCAAGACGGTGGTGATCTCGACCGAGCAGATTCGCGAGGCCATCTCCGAGCCGGTCCAGGCGATCGTCGACGCCGTCAAGGTGACGCTCGACCGCACGCCGCCGGAACTTTCATCTGACCTGATGGAGCAGGGTATTGTCCTGACCGGGGGCGGTGCGTTGTTGGCCGGGATGGCCGCTCGCCTGGAGTACGAGACCAACATGCCGATCATTGTGGCGAATGACCCCTTGAACTGCGTGGCGCTCGGTAGTGGCATGTGCCTCGAAGAGATCGACGTCTTCGCGCGCATGTTGAAGACCAGTCCTTCGCGCTAACCCCGTGGCCACCGATCGTTCGCGGCGACGCACGTGGACCTTCAGTGTGGCCATTGCTCTCACGCTGCTGATCTTGTATCTGACGACCGGTGTCTCCTCGGGACTGCGTGGCGGGGCCAACATCGTCCTCACGCCCTTTAGTTGGGCCGTCAACACGATTGCTCACCCGCTCGGTCACTTATTCTCGGGCGCCATCGACTACAGCGACGTGGTGGCCCAGAACCAAAAGCTGCGCCGCCAACTCGCTCAGGCCGACGAGCGACTGAATGAGGAGTGGGCGTACTCGCGTCAGCTCCAACAAGTCTCGACCCAACTCAACGTGCCCTTCGTGAGTTCCCTGCCAACGGTCGCGGTCCAAGTGACCACCGACTCGCCGACAAACTTTTCCGCGTCGGTGGGAATCTCCAAGGGGCGCAGTAGCGGCATCCTCGTGGGTATGCCGGTCGTCGCAAATGGGGGACTGGTCGGTCGAGTGATCTCGACGACGTCCAATGGGTCCACGGTGCAACTCATTAGCGACACGCACTCACTGGTGGGGGTGACGTTCAGTCACGGCACGAGCGAGATCGTGGTGTCCGGGCGCGGGGTGAACAACGGACTCGGTGCGACCTCGGTGCCCACGAACTCGGGCGTGAGGCAGGGGGCCAAACTATTTACCGACGGTCTCGACGGGGGTCTTTTTCCCGTCGGCCTCCCGGTCGCAACCGTACAAGCGATCACCCTGACGCCCGGCGCCTCGACCTACAACCTCTCGCTCCAGCCCGCCGCAGACTTACGCCACCTGTCGTATCTCGACGTCGTTCTCTGGGAGCCCGCCGCGTGAGGCGAGTACTCCTGCCCGTGACGATCGTCACGCTCGCGGTGGTCGCCATTCAGTTGTCGATCTTCTCGAGCCTGCGGATTGCGGGCGTGGTCGTGATGCTGGTGTGGCTCTGGCCCCTGGCCATGGGACTGGCCGGACTGACCTCATTGGCGCTGTGGTGCGCGGTCGTGGCGGGCGTCTTCTTCGACACGCATGCCGTCACGCCCTTCGGACTCACCGTCGTGGTCGCACTGATCCTCGCCTACGGCGCGTCACGTCTGGGCAAAGAAGGGGTCGGGGACCTCGACTCGGCGGCGTGGTGGGTGACGCCGCTTATCGCGGCCGCGGCCGGTTTCATCGCGCCGGTGCTCTTCGTCGGCGCGAGCTTCTTTACGCTGAACTTTTCCTTCTGGCGTGACAGCCTCTTGGCCACCATGGTGGTGAACGCGGTCGCGTTCTTCATCCTGGCTCGTCCCATGACGCGTCTGGCCCGGTGGGCTGGAAACTTCGGGACGCGTCGATGAATAGTTCGTGGCGCAATCGACCGACCGGCTCGTGGTGGTCACGGTTGTGGCGTCCCTGGGTGTCGCTGCACCCCTTCCGCGGCCGCGGGCTCAACATCAACGAACCCAAGACGGTGGGTATTCGCGATCTCATCGCCCCGCCCGGAAACGTCGAAGTGCGACCGGCTCGACGGTGGTTCGTGATCGGCGGGTTCTTCCTCATCCTCTTTGCGGCTCTCGTCGTTCGTCTCTTCTTCTTGCAAGTGGTGGACTACAAAGTCTCGTACAACAACGTGACCTCCCACTCCGAAGAGACCATCACCGTTCCCGCGACGCGCGGCGACATCCTGGACCGCGCGGGACAACCACTGGTCACGAACACGACCACGACCGAGATTCGCCTGTCGCGCGCTCTCGCCTCCCTCTATCCCAGTGTCAAGGGATCGCTCTCCTCACTGACCGGCATCAGCGTCAAGCAGATCGACGCCGACCTCAAAAACGAGCAGTACAGTCCCTACGAGCCCGCGCCGATCATGGCGAACGCGCCGCCGAGTGACGTGCAGTACGTCAAGCTCCACCCCAAGGAGTTTCCCGGCGTCACGGTGCTCAACGTCTCCCAGCGTGACTACCCCCAAGGGGGCAACGTCGCCGCCCAGGTACTGGGCTACGTCGGACCCATCACCCAACAAGAGATCAACGCGGACCCCAAAGCGGGCTACCAACAAGACTCCACCATCGGCAAAACCGGCATCGAGGCGTACTACGAGCAGTACCTGCGCGGCAAGCAAGGTACGAGCACGCTGGAAGTGAGCGCGTCGGGCAACGTGCTGGCGACCCTCAAGAGCACCGCGCCCACCGTGGGCGACTCGGTTGTCTTGAACATCGATTCGGGGCTGCAAAAGGATCTCGAGAACAACCTCCAAGACGAGATCCTGGCTGACCGACACTCCATCGACCCGGTCTCGCACCGGGTGCCCGAGGCGATCAATGGTGCGGCGGTCGTCTTGAACGCTCAAAACGGCCAGGTGCTGGCCATGGCCAGTTACCCCTCGTACAACCTGGACTCCTTCGTCAAGGGCCTCACCGAGTCGGAGTATCAGGCGTTGCGCAGCGTGGGTGCCTTCAACAACTTTGCGATCCAGGGCCTCTACACCCCGGGCAGCACGTTCAAACTGGTGACCGCGACCACCGAGTTGCAGACGGGCATCATGTCCGCGTCTACGGACGTCAACGATACCGGGGTCTTCACGGTACCCGACTGTAAGTCGGTGGCGGGGAGTTTGTGCTCGTTTCACGATGACGACAACTCCGCAGCCGGCGAGATCGACCTACCCACGGCCCTGACGGTCTCGTCGGACTACTACTTCTACAACCTTGGCTACCTCTTTTGGTCCCAGACGGGGCGATACGGCCAAACGCCAATTCAGAACGTCGCCACGGACTACGGCCTCAACAGTCTCACCAACATTGACCTGCCCTTTGAGGTCTCGGGTCGCGTCGACTCACCCGAGGTGCGTCGCGAGTTGCACCAAGAAGCCCCCACGGCCTTTCCCCGTGAGACTTGGTACACCGCCGACAACATCGAGATGGCCTTTGGCCAAGGATTGACGGCACTAACGCCGATCGCGTTGGCCGACGCCTACGCGACCTTCGCCAACGGCGGCACGCGCTACGCGCCGGAAGTTGCCGCCGCCGTGGTGAACCCGCACGGCCAGGTGGTCGTTCGCTACACCCCGCGTGTGCTCGGTCACGTCAACCTGCCCGCCAGCGTGCGCGATCCGATCCTTCAGGGCCTCGAAGGTGTGGTGAATGACCCCTCGGGCACGGCGTATCCGCCCTTTCACCAGTACGCCAACTTCAACCTGTCGTCCTATGAGATCGCGGGCAAGACCGGTACGGCAAGCAACGGACTGAACGAGGAGCCCAACTCCTGGTTCGTCGGCTTTGGACCGGTGGGTCACCCCGAGTACGTGGTGCTCTGTGTGATCGGCGAAGGCGGTTACGGCGCCGACGCGTCGGCCCCCGTGGTCGCCAAGACGTTCAATTACTTGGTGTCTCACACAATTCCGGCGGTTCGACTCACCCCGGCGCTCACCACACCCACCAAGCACAAGTCCACCACCACGACCACGACCACTCCGTAAGAAACAACGACCACGGCGTCCACCTCGGCGTGAATGGGCCGTGTTTCCTGCGTGGTGCGGTAGCCTGATGGTGTTGGGCGTATTGACACACGGGGTGTCGAACGCAAAAGAACGTAGCGCTAACGCAGGTTATTCTCCGTTACGCACAGCATTGAGGACATGACGTGGCAATCGCCATTGCGTTAGAGCTGCTAGGAAGCGTCGCAGTCCTGCTCGTCTCGACCCAACAGATCACTCGATTTTTTCACCTGGTCGACGCCGGTATTTCACCGAGCGCGACCTCGCGCGGCCTAGAGCGCCACGTCTACCTACCTAAGAACGCAAGGAGTACCCGTCGTGAGCGACGAATCCACCCAACCCCTTCCCTCCTCACCTAGTCCCAGAATTGGTGATACCCGTCCAGCCCCACAAATAGGCGACACTCGGCCCGGAGCGCGGAACGCGTCTCCTGGGACATCCGGCACGACCTCGGCTCCCGGACAAGGTCGTCGTCGTCGCGGAGGCCGCGGACGTTCCGGCGGCCAGGGCAACCGTGAGAACCGCGAGAACCGAGACAACCGCGAAGCCACCAACGCCGGCGGGATCAGTACTCGTCGTCCCACGGACGCCCCGGTCGAAGCCTCGGCGCCCGAGGCCGCGGACAACGCGGGACGCAAGAGTTCGCGTCGGCGTCGCGGAGGAGAGCGGCGCACCCGAGCCCAGGGCCGCTATCTCATGGCCGTGCACACCACGGCTGACGCTACGCACATCGCCACCCTCGAGGGTCGCTCGATGGTCGAGTACACGGTCGCCAAGAACGCCGACGAAACAAACCAGATCGACGGCAACATCTACGTGGGTCGGATCCAGAACGTGCTGCCGGGCATGGAGCTCGCCTTCGTCGATATCGGTATCCCGAAGAACGCTGTCCTCTATAAGGGCGATGTGTCCTACGGCGACGACGATGTCGACGGTGCACCGCAGAACAATAAGCGCATCGAAGAGATGATTCGAGCCGGACAGACCGTTCTCTGCCAAGTCACCAAGAACGCCATCGGCGCCAAGGGCGCGCGCCTCACCCAAGAGGTCTCACTGCCCGGTCGATTCGCCGTGCTCGTGCCGAACTCTTCGACCATCGGAATCTCCAAGCGCTTGCCCGACGGCGAACGTCGCCGGCTGCGCAAGATCATCGAGGACGTCAAGCCCGCCCAGCACGGCATCATCATCCGCACCGCCGCTGAAGGCGTGACCGCCGACGACCTGGCCCGCGACGTGACCTCGCTGGTGGAGAAGTGGTCGGCCATCGAGAGCGAGGTGGCCAAGTCCAATCAGCCGCGCCTGGTGTATCGCGACCTCGACCTCGCGGTGCGGGTGTTGCGCGAAGAGCTCAACGAGGAGTATCGCGCGGTGCTCATCGACGATCCGATCCTGTTTGAAAAGGTTCGCGACTACGTCACGGCCGTCAACCCGGAACTGGCCGATCGCATCGAGTTCTACAACCGCGACGTCGAAGAACTCCCGCTCTTTGAGCGCTACTTCGTGCACGAGCAGTTGCACCGCTCGCTCGATCGCAAGGTCTTTTTGCCCTCGGGAGGCTCTCTCATCATTGAGCGCACCGAAGCCCTCACGGTCATCGACGTCAACACCGGAAAGAACGTCGGCACCAACAACCTCGAAGAGACCGTGTTTCGCAACAACCTCGAAGCAGCCGACGAGGTCGCGCGCCAACTCCGACTGCGCGACATCGGTGGGATCATCGTGATCGACTTCATCGACATGGAGTCCAAGGCCAATCGCGAGGCCGTCGCCTCGGCGTTGCGCCAGGCCCTGTCGCGCGATAAGACCCGCAGTCAGGTCTTTGATATCTCAGAACTGGGCCTCGTCGAGATGACGAGGAAGCGTGTCAATGAGGGCCTGCTCGAATCGCTCTCCGTGGTGTGCGGGGTCTGTGATGGCCGTGGCTTCATTGTGAACACGGGCCTCTAGAGGGGCTCGAGGCGCGCTTCTTAGACAACTCGGGTCGAGGCCTTATTCTTGATCCGCTATGATTGGAACCCTTATGTACGCCGTTATCCGTGTAGGCACATCCCAAGAGCGCGTCACTGAGGGCCAAGTGGTCCGCGTTGACTTGCGCAGCGAGGACATTGGTGCCGATGTTGAATTTCAGCCGGTTTTGCTCGTCGACGGGGACACCGTCGTGGCTGGGCCCGCCCTTAAGGGTGCCACGGTAACCGCGAAGATCATCGGTGAGGAGAAGGGCCCCAAGATTCGCGCCCTGACCTACAAGCCCAAGGCGATCCAGCGTCGTCGTTGGGGACACCGCCAGCACTACTCGACCGTCGAAATCACCAAGATTTCGGCTAAGGCCTAAGGAGATCCCGTGTCAAAGACCAAGGGTGGTGGATCTACCCGTAACGGCCGCGACTCAACCGCCCAACGTCTGGGCGTCAAGGAGTTTGACGGCACACTCGTGAAGTCCGGCAGCATCATCGTTCGCCAGCGTGGTACCCAGTTCCATCCCGGCCGCAACGTCGGTATCGGCAAGGACGACACGCTGTTTGCGCTCGCTGAGGGAACCGTGAAGTTTGGTTACCGGGGCGGCAGAAAACTAGTTGACGTTCTCGCCGACTGAGTTTTCCTCCTAAAACTAAGAAACCCCCGGGCTGCGCCCGGGGGTTTCTTAGTTAGTCGAAGAACTACGAACCTTTGACAGCTTTCTTAAAGGTTGAGCCAATCGAGACCTTCGGGGCCCGAGAGGCCTTGACCTGAATGGCCTCACCGGTCTGCGGGTTGCGCGCGGTGCGAGCCTTGCGCTCTACGCGCTCGAACGACAGGAATCCAGACAGCACAATCTTTTCGCCCTTAGAGACGTTGCCGACAACGACGTCCTCGAAAGCCTTGAGAACCTCGGCAACGGTGTTCTTCGAGGCGCCACTTTCGGCGACAATTGCTTCTACCAACTCGGCCTTGTTCACCGGTCGACTCCTTACTCTTCTCTGAAACGGAACTGGGTCTTCCCAGCAGCCACCGTCAGTTTTACCGGAAAAAAGGGAAATTCTGCGGATTTCGGGCTAAGAATTGCCGGTGTTCCCCGCGCCGCCGTTCTAAATATCCTGATGAAGAGGGTGTTCGTCGAAGCCGGTGGCGCTTGATATTTGTTGGACACACGCCCGAAAAGCTCGAAATCCCTGAAAAACTGGCTCTTTTGGTGCCTGCAGCAGTCGCGACGTTCGGCACAAGCGCTGCGCTCGAATCCCAGAATTCCTGCGAAAACCCCGTTCCGTAAGATGAATGCGTGTCTTCCTTCGTTGATCGTGCCCAATTGCACGCCAAAGCTGGCAATGGCGGGGCCGGATGCGTCAGTTTTCGCCGCGAAGCTCACGTGTCCAAGGGCGGTCCGGACGGGGGAGATGGGGGAAACGGCGGCAGTGTCTGGCTGGAAGCCGACCACAATCAGGCCTCGCTGCTGGGATTTAAGGATCACCCCTTTCGACGGGCCACCGACGGCAAACACGGCACCTCTAAGCGTCAACACGGGGCGCGGGGCAAGGACATCATCGTCGAGGTACCGGTGGGGACCATGGTCTATGACGGCCAGGGTGAACTGCTGGCCGACTTAGCGAGTTCGGGGGAGCGCTGGCTCGCGGCCGAAGGCGGACTGGGCGGATTCGGCAATGCGCGATTTCTCTCCAATCAGCGCCGCGCTCCGGCCTTTGCCGAGCAGGGAGAGTTCGGCGAAGAGCACTGGTTCGAACTCGAGCTCAAGCTCCAAGCCGACGTGGCACTGATTGGATTTCCTAACGTGGGCAAATCGACCCTGATTTCGCGCATCTCCGCCGCGCGACCCAAGATCGCCGACTATCCCTTTACGACCCTGGTGCCCAACCTCGGCGTCGTGCGCGTCGGTGCGCGCGCGTCGCGTCCCGGGGACGCCACGGAGTTCGTCGTCGCTGACATTCCCGGTCTCATTGAGGGTGCCGCATTCGGGCGAGGTCTCGGACACGACTTCTTGCGCCATATCGAGCGCGCCCGCGTGTTGTGTGTACTGCTCGATCTCTCCGAACTGGCTCCGAGTCCCCCCGAAGAACAGTTGGCGATACTGCTGAAGGAGCTGGGCGAGTATCAAAGCGACCTTCTTGATCGACCGCGCGTTGTGGTGGGGTCCAAGGGCGATGTTGCCGCCTACGAGATGCCCGGTGTTGAAACGATCTCGGCCGTGACGGGCGAGGGCCTCGACACGTTGGTCGGCGAGTTGGCGCACCTGGTGAGTGAGGCTCGCGACGCCGAGGTCGCGGAACAGAAGCGCGAAATCGTGATCCATCGTCCCGTTTCCCAGGAGGTCACGGTCGAGCGCGAAGGTGAAAATCACTGGCGGGTCGAGGGCCGCGCCGCCCGCCGGGCCGCGCGTTTCTCTGATCTCACCGACGACGAGGCGCTGGCAGAAATTGTGCGGCGTCTGCGGGAACTGGGCGTTGATCGATTGCTGGCGCGTGCGGGCGTGCGCGATGGCGACGTCGTGAGCGTGGGCGATCTCTCCTTCGAGTGGTGGCGCGACGCAGTCGATACCGGACTCGATCGCGCCGAGCATCACCGGGCCACGCGGCGCGAGCGTCTCGCCCGTAGTGGGCGGCTCGACGAAGAGAACGATGACGAGTCGTAGCGTCGTTGTCAAAGTCGGCACGTCGTCGGTGACCGACGATCGCGGCGGCGTCGACGTCGCGGTCCTAAGCGACATCGCTCGGGACGTAGTGGCCCTGCGTGCTGATGGCTGGTCGGTCGCCGTGGTGACGTCGGGTGCGATTACGGCCGGTTGGGCGGACGTCGGCGAAGGTCGCGCTCGTCCGCGCGACGCCGCGACCCTCCAGGCGGTATCGGCCGTGGGACAACCCCTGCTCATGCACGCCTGGCGCGACGCATTCGCACCTCACGGCGCGCGCGTGGGACAGGTTCTGCTGGCGCCGCTGGACTTCTCCCATCGCGGTCAGTATCTGCACGCTCGCGGCACGATCGAAGCGCTCAGCGCCCTTCACGTGGTGCCGGTCATCAATGAGAACGACGCCGTCGCCGATGAAGAGATTCGCTTCGGTGACAACGATCGCCTAGCCGCCCTCGTCGCCAATCTCGTGGGTGCGTCACACCTGGTGCTCTTGACCGACACGCCCGGTCTCCTCACCGCTGATCCGCGACTCGACGAGTCCGCCACCCTCATCGAAGAGGTCACGGCCTTTGATGCCGATCTGGTGCGCGCGGCCGGACTCAGTCGCTCGGGCGTCGGCAGCGGGGGCATGGCGTCAAAGCTCGCGGCTGCGCACATGGCAGCGTGGTCGGGGGTGACCACGATCATCGCCTCGGCCCGTGCGCCGCACGCACTACTTCTGGCCACGAGCAACTCTCCGGGTTTTGGCACCACGTTTCGTCCGCGTCCCGAGCGGCTCTCGGCACGCAAGTCCTGGATCGCCTTCGCGGTGGCGAGCCAGGGAACTCTTCGCATTAACGAAGGTGCGCGCATCGCCCTCGAGATGCACGGACGCAGCCTGCTGCGCGTGGGCGTGGAGGCTCGAAGTGGCGACTTCGCCGAAGGCGACGCCGTGGAGGTCAAGGGACCGGACGGCGAAACGATCGCGAAGGGCCTCGTGCGCGTATCGGCCGAGTCGTTCGACGACGGCGAGGACGTAGTCATCCATCGCGACGATCTCGTCCTTCTTCGCCGTCAGTAGCGGCCATTACGCTTAAGAGATGACAACCATCGACCTTCAGGTACAAGGTGCCGAGGTCAAGGCCGCCGCTCGAGAACTGGCTCAGTCCTCAAACGAGACTCGCCAGGCGGTGCTCCACGACGTGGCCGATCGGCTGCTGAAGAACGAAACGGAGCTACTCAGCGTCAACGACGCCGACCTCGAGGACTACCGCGAGTCCGGTCCGGGACGGGACCGATTGGCCCTCACGAGCGAGCGGGTCTCCTCAATGGCGAGTGCGTTGCGCACGATTGCGCGCGGTCCCGATCCTCTCTTCGAAGCCCAGGATCAGCAGGTCCTGGACAACGGCCTACACGTCGAGCGCCTGCGTGTACCCCTGGGCGTGATCGGCGTGGTCTACGAGAACCGCCCGAACGTCACGACCGACGTCGCGGGGCTGTGCGTGCGCAGCGGCAACGCCGCGTACTTGCGCGGATCGAAGAGTGCCCAGCGCACCAACGACTACTTGGTCACTCTCTGGCAAGACGCGCTGGAGTCGGGTGGGTTACCCGCGGCCAGCGTGTCGCTGGTCCAGGACACTTCGCACGAGAGTGCGGCCGCCTTCATGCAGATGACTGACGTGCTCGACTGTTTGATTCCGCGCGGAGGACCCAGCCTGATTAAGGCCATGCGCGAAAACGCGCGCGTGCCCTACGTGCTGGACGGTGACGGTAACTGCCACATCTACGTCGATGAGTCGGCCCAACTCGATCAGGCACTCAACATCGTACGAAACGCCAAGACGTCGCGTCCGGGAGTGTGCAACGCGGCCGAGACTCTTCTGGTCCATGAGTCAGTCGCGTCGTCGTTCTTACCCCGCCTCGCTGCGGCGATGCCGAACGTGGAACTGCGAGGCGACGCGCGCGCGCGACTCATCTTGCCCAGTGCGACGCTCGCGAGTGACGAGGACTTCGCGCGCGAGTTCTTGGATTTGATCCTGGCGGTCAAGGTGGTGAGCTCCCTCGATGAGGCGATCGACCACGTGACGACGTACGGCACCGGACACAGTGAAGCGATCGTCACCGAGGACTCCGACAACGCCGACGCTTGGGTACGACGCGTAGACGCGGCTGCGGTGTTGGTGAACGCCTCGACGCGGTTCATCGACGGTGGCGAACTGGGCCTGGGCGCCGAAGTGGGCATCTCCACCCAGAAGTTGCACGCGCGCGGTCCCATGGGAGTTCGTGAACTCACCTGTTTGAAGTGGGTCGTTCGAGGAGAGGGGCAGATTCGATGACGGCGCTTGATCCCAGGGAAGAGCTGGCCCAGCGTTTGGGGCTCGCGAGCGTACCGCCGGTGCGCTTTGAGTCTCCCGCCGAGGTTCGTCAACTCCTGGCCGCCCACGACTACCTCGCCGATGACGCCATCGCCTCGGTCACCTACCTCGCCGACCGACTCGCCAAGCCCGTGCTGGTCGAAGGCCCGGCGGGTACCGGCAAAACTGCGCTCGCCCAAGCGGTCGCCGACTCGGTTGGGGCACGCCTCATACGCCTGCAGTGTTACGAGGGCCTCGACGAGTCCAAAGCGCTCTATGAGTGGAACTACCGCAAGCAGCTGTTGCGCATCCAGGCGGGACGGCCCGAGGGCTCGAGTGCCGAGGAGTGGCACGACCTCGAAGAGGACATCTTCGCCGAGGAGTTCATGCTCACCCGACCGCTCCTCGAGGCCATCTCGGCTTCGGATCCCGTTGTCTTGCTCATCGACGAGGTCGACCGAGTCGAACTCGAAACCGAGGCCCTCATGCTCGAGATTCTCTCGGAGTATCAGGTCTCGATACCCGAACTGGGCACCGTTCGGGCCCAGCAGATTCCCATGGTCTTTCTCACCTCGAACAATACGCGCGAGCTCTCCGAGGCGCTCAAGCGTCGTTGCCTCTACCTCTACGTGGGGTACCCGACGATTGAACGCGAGCGCGACATCATCGTCTCGCGCGTGCCCGGCATCACCAAGACTCTGGCCGAGCAGATCGCCCAGGTGGTGCGTTCCTTGCGCACGCTCGACCTAAAGAAGGCCCCCTCGGTCTCTGAGACCCTGGACTGGGCGCGCACGCTCGTGATATTGGGTCGCGACGAAATCGGCGACGAGGACGCCGCCGCGACTCTGCATATCTTGCTCAAGTACCAGTCCGACATCGAACGAGCCACCAAGGAGCTGCTCGGGCGCTCGAGGCCCGTTGCTTAACCTGCTCGGCGACTTCATCGGGGAACTGCGCGCGGCTGGCATCCCCGTGTCGATGAGTGAACACGTTGATGCCGCTCGGGCCGTCGAAGTGATCGACCTCGGCGATCGCTCCCTGCTGCGCGCCACGCTGGGCGCAACCCTCGTCAAAGACGGCGATCACCTCCCGGTCTTTAACAGT
Source organism: Acidimicrobiales bacterium (assembly GCA_049801955.1). Lineage (GTDB taxonomy): Bacteria > Actinomycetota > Acidimicrobiia > Acidimicrobiales > RAAP-2 > RAAP-2. Next base: position 14,284 of record JBARLO010000006.1, on the reverse strand, counting down.
GCCTTCGACGTGTACTTCTCGATCCGCTCGTGGGATGGGGCGGACGAACTTCTCGACGACGAGTCGATGGCGGAGGCTGATCCGGCGGGCGCGTCGGGCCAGCGCGGGAGAGACGCGAAAGGTCGCGGAGGTGGTGTGGCCGGTTCGATGAGCGCAGCCGAGCTGGCCGAGATGCTGTTTCGCGCCCTGCGTGACGGGGACCTGTCCTCGATGCGCGAGGGAGCCAGTGAGGCGGTGTCGCGCTACGCCGGCATGGAGCCGGGCCGACCGGTCGGCGGCACCTACTACCTGTACCGCACGCTGCGCAACCTCGAGCTCGAAGAACTGCACGCTCGTCTGGTGGGCGACGAGAGCGGTGACGAACTGGCTCGCCGACTCGCGCGTGATGAGGCGAGTGCGCGCATCGAACAACTCAAGGCTGAGATCGAGCGCGAGATACGAGAGCGTCTCGTCGAGGATCGCGGGGCCGAGGCGCTGGCCAAGTCGGTGCGCAAGCCATTGCCCGAGGACCTCGACGTCATGCACGCCAATCGCGACGAGATGGCCCAGCTCGAGCGGGCCCTCCGCCCCCTCAGCCGCAAGCTCGCAGTGCGCCTCGCGCGCAAGCGTCGTCGGCGTCGTCGGGGACCGGTGGACCTGCGTCACACCGTGCGACGCAGCCTGTCGACTGGTGGCGTGCCGCTTGATCTTCGCTTCAAACCGCCGCGGCCAGCCAAGCCCGAGATCTTCGTGATCGCCGACGTCTCGGGTTCGGTGGCCTCCTTCGCCCGCTTTACCTTGCATTTGGTGCACGCGATCTCCTCGCAGTTCTCCAAAGTGCGTAGCTTCGTCTTCGTCGACGGCCTCGATGAGGTCACGCACCTCTTCGAAGGGGTGGAGGATCCGGCCGACGCGGTCCTCAAGATCAACGCCGAGGCGGACGTGATTGCCTTCGACGGTCACTCCGACTACGGGCGAGCGCTCTCGACCTTTCACGACCGCTACGCTCGCTCACTCACCAAGCGCTCGACCGTCTTGATCTTGGGTGACGCGCGCAACAACTATCACCAGGCGCATCCCGAAGTGCTGGCCGACCTGCATCAGCGCGCCAAGGCCGTCTACTGGTTGAACCCCGAACCGACCACGTATTGGAACAGCGGGGACTCCGTCGTGTCCCAGTACGCGCCGTACTGCGATCGCGTCATTGAGTGCCGCACGCTGCGACAACTCGAAGCCTTCGTTGGAGAACTCGCGTGAGCCTCGCTGAACAACTACCTCCCGAAGGCTTTCGCCAGCGGGGGCCGCTGCCCACAGGCACGCGCCTCGTCTTCATACGTCACGGTGAGTGCGTTGCCAATGAACGGGGCCTCGCGGGAGGACCGATCGGTGACGGAGGGTTGACCGAGCTCGGTCGCGCCCAGGCGCGAGCCCTGGCTCGTCGCCTAGCAATCACGAAGGAGCTGCACGGTGCGCGCGCCTTCTACACCTCGATGCTCCCACGCGCCATCGAAACTGGTGCGATCGTCTTCGGTGTCATCAACCCCGACCTCGCACCGCGCCGCGAAGAGGACCTGGGCGAGTTGCGCGTGGGGGTGGCCGATGCGCTCACGTGGTCCGAGATCGAAGAACGCTACGAGCTACCGGACTGGAACACCGATCCCGGACGACGCAATGTGCCCGGCGGCGAGTCGCTCATCGAGTTCCACGCGCGCTGTGTGGCCATCATCGATCAGATTGTCGCGCGACACCCCAATGAACTGGTCGTCATCGTCTCGCACGGCGGCGTGATCGAACAGGCCATGAAGATCTATCAGGGCCTAGACGCGTCGGTGCGCTTGCGTCCGCGCATCGAGCATCTGTCGATGACCGAGATCGAGTTTCACGACGGCGCCACGCGCCTACTTCGTTACAACGACCTCTCGCCGATCGGTGTGGAGTAGCGCTGGAGGTACTCGGCCACGTGAAAGGCCATGTCCAGACTCTGGGTGGCGTTGAGCCGCGGGTCGCAGATGGTGGTGTAGTTCACGTCGAGGTCTGTTTCGTTGAGGCGCGATCCGCCACCCAAACACTCGGTGACGTCATCGCCGGTGAGCTCGACGTGCAGCCCTCCCGGCCACGTGCCGAGCGCCTGGTGCACGAGGAAGAACTGCGAGGTTTCGTTCAGGACGTCGTCGAAATGGCGGGTCTTTTGACCACCCGAGGCGACGAAGGTGTTGCCGTGCATCGGATCGCACGTCCACAGTTCGCGTCGGCCATCGTCACGCAGCGCCTCAATGAGCGGGGGGAGAAGTTCGCTAATGCGCTGATGTCCCATGCGCGAGATCAGCGTGAGCCGACCAGGAATGTTCTCGGGATTCAGTACGTCGACCAGGCGGCGGAGTTCTTCAACCCCCATCGACGGCCCGACCTTGAGTCCGAGCGGGTTGGAGACCCCGCGCAGAAAGTTGACGTGAGCGCCGTCGAGTTGGCGCGTGCGATCGCCGATCCACAGCAGGTGGGCCGAGCAGTCGTACCAGTCGCCAGTGAGTGAGTCGCGCCGGGTGAGGGCCTGCTCGTAGGGGAGGATGAGGGCTTCGTGGCTGGTGTAGAAGTCCACGGCCTGCAACGCCTGGTCGTCGGCGAGATCGATGCCGCACGCCTTCATGAACGCGAGGGCCCGCTCGATCTCGTCGGCGATGACCTCGTAGCGCTTGCCCTCGAGTGAGTTGGCGACGAACTCTTGGTTCCACGCGTGCACGCGACTAAGTGCGGCAAAGCCACCGGTGGTAAAGGCGCGCAGCAAATTGAGCGTCGAGACGCTTTGGTGATAGGCGGCGAGGAGTCGGTCGGGATCAGGGCGGCGCGCCTCGGCACTGAACTCGTCGGAGTTGACGATGTGGCCGCGAAAGGCGGGATAGCTCTCGGCGCCTCGTACTTCGAACTCTTCGGTGCGGGGCTTGGCGAACTGGCCGGCAATACGTCCGACCTTGATGACGGGCACACCTGAGGCGTAGGTGAGCGCCACGGCCATCTGCAAGATGACCTTTAGTTTGTCGCGAATGGCGTCCGCGGATCCTTCGTGAAAGGATTCGGCACAGTCGCCCGCTTGGAGTAGAAACGCCTTACCATCAGCCACTTGAGCCAACTGGTCTTGGAGTCGCCGGGCCTCTCCAGCAAACACGAGCGGCGGCTTGGTGGCGAGCTCGGCCTCCACGCGCGCCAAATGATCGGCATCAGGCCACGTCGGGCTCTGGGCCGCCGAAAACTCGCGCCAGCGCCCGGGCGTCCACTCGAAGGATGTCGTCTCCATTAGGTAAGCCTAAGGGCTCGGGGAACGCGTGATCAATCGCACGTAGGCTTCGGCGGTGCGCGATCGTCATCTCGGCCTCTTTGGGGGCACGTTCGATCCGCCGCACTTGGGTCACGTGGCTGCGTTGCGGGCCGCGTCCTCGAGTGGGCGCTTTGATCGCATCGTGGTGACCGTGGCGGGCCAGCCGTATCGCAAGGGACCCAATGTGCTCTCGGCCGACGTGCGCCTCGCGATGGCCCACGCCGCCTTTGACGACGTTGCGCTCGTGGAGGTCTCCGACATGGAAATTCGCCGCGCCGGGCCGAGTTACACCATCGATACGGTGCGTGAACTTCTCGTGAACGCAGATGCGGTTGACCTGATCGTGGGGGCCGATCTCGCGGCCCAACTGAACGACTGGCACGAGGCCGACGAACTGCGCGAACTCGTTGAGGTCGGCATCGTGCCACGGCCCGGATCGCCCAGCCAACCATCACCGGGATGGCGGCACTACGAAATTGATATGCAACCGGTCGATCTGTCGAGTACTTTCATACGTAACATGTCACTGAGCGACGCAGATTTGAAGAACTTCTTGCCCGAGAGTGTAATTCCTCTCTACGTCAAGGCCCGAGGCTAGAGTCGAAGCAATGGCAGTTCGGTTGTTTGACCTGAGCGAGGCGCAGTCGACACGACTGGACTCTCTCGAAGTCGCTCCGCGACGCCAACACCTGCGCCGGACCAAACAGCGCTACGCCGTTGTCGGCATCGTAGTGACGGCCGTCCCGTTCTTTGGTGCACTCATCGTTCTAGGGATGTCCCACTGAGTGACACGGTGACGAGTGGCGAGTTGTCTCGCGGCACTTACTCGACGTACGTGACGACACTGCTGAACGCGGCGGTCGTGGCCAGCGAAGAAAAGCTCGGCATCGACACCGTCATCTTGGACTTGCGTGAACTCGTCGACGCCTTCGACGCGCTCGTGATCACCTCGGGTCGCAACGACCGCCAGGTGCGCGCGATCGCCAACGAGATCGAGCGACTCGTCGAAGTCGCTCTGGACGTGAAGCCCAATCACGTCGAAGGACTCGCGAGTGCGCAGTGGGTCGCCCTTGACTACGGCGACGTTATCGTGCACGTCTTCGATGAGAGCTCGCGCGACTACTACGACCTCGAGCACCTCTGGAACGCGGCGCCGGCGCTGCGTCCCGCGTCCGCCTCCTAATGGGACTAACCGTTTAGCAGCGTCTGGTAGTCGTTCGGCGTGGCGAGGGTGGTGCGCTTGCCATTTGGCAGCAGCAGTTCCTGGGGCGTGCCGGCGACGCGAATCTCGAGACCCTTGGTGGCCCCCACCACATCGGCGGTAAGAACGAGTTGGCCGATCGCGAGTACTTGTTGGCGACGCGGCAACGACGAGAGCGAGGTCGCGAAGTTGATGTAGCCCGTGTTCTTGACCACGTTGGCCGAAATCACGACCAGTGACTCGGGCAGGGCCGAGGTGTATCCCGCCGAAGTCTCGATGTGGGTGGGGCCGAGTAGAAGTTGTTCGACCACCGTGGCCAGTGCGGGCGGTGAGGGCACGATGCGGCTCGAGGGGGCTAGGTGGCCCGAGGCGTCCACGATGTAGACGGGCTGGATAATGAAGCGCACGCGAGCGTGGTTCGTGTCCGGAATCGTCTGGTTCAAGAGACCGAACGGCACGTGCTTGGCTGGAATGCGAATCGGCGCAGCGTTGGGCGTGACCAGCGTGCAACTCGAGAGGGCGAGTGCCCCGAGGAGCAAGAGCGGCACGACGCGACGCCTCATTCGCCAACCTCGTCGCGATAGGGCAAGAGAATCTGGAAGCGTGCGCCTCCCTCGGGGCTCTCCTCGAGACGAATGGTGCCTCCGAGCACTTTCACGTGGTCACGCACCAGTGCCAGGCCGAGCCCCGTGCCTCGGGCGATCCCGCGATCGTGAGCGGCGCGACCACGAAAGAAACGCTCAAAGACCGCTTCGCGTTCGTCGCTCGGCACTCCCGGGCCCGCGTCATCGATGTTGATGGCGAGCAGGTTGCCCTCCACGTCGATGCGAACCTCACTCGCGCCACCGGCGTAGTAGTGGGCGTTGTCGATGAGATTGGCGATCACGCGCTCGAAGCGGCGTCGGTCGACCGAGATGACCGGCGAACCGACCGACGCGCCGACGCTGACGGGGGGCTCGGCGAGGCCGTGGCGTCGGGCCGATGAGCGAACGGACTGCCGCACCAGTTCGATGGCGTTGACCGACTCAATGACGAGGGGGACCGCCCCCGCGTCGCTGCGCGCCATCTCGAGCAAATCCTCGACGAGGGACTGAAAGATCGCCAGGTCCGCGCTGAGCAGATCGAGGCTCTCTTGGCCAGCGGGTGAGAGCTCGCTGCGGTGTTGTTGGAGGACGCTGGACGTCGTCGCGAGCGTCGTGAGCGGCGAGCGCAACTCGTGAGAGACGTCGCTAGCGAAGCGCGCGTCGCGCTCGAGACGATCCACGAGTTGGCTCACCATCTCGTTGAAGGACTCGGTGAGCTGTTGGACCTCGCGATCTGCGTGGGTGACCTCGAGTCGGGTCGAAAGATTGCCATCGGCGATGGCCGCCGCGGCGTGCGACACGCGTGCCAGGGGCTGAACCGCGCGCCGCGCCACCCACAGTCCACCGGCGATGCCGAGGAGCGAGGTCGCGAGGGCGCCGAGAAGAAGATTGTGCAGCAGCGTGTTGAGCGAGTGTTCGAGTGTTGCCATCGGAAACACTTCGTAGAACTGGGTCTCTACCGATGGCATGGGAATACCCACCACGAAGTTGAGTTGGCCGTTGATCTTGCTGATCTGGGCGGTGGCTTGGCCCTTGGCCACGAGTGCGCTGGCGGCCGACGACACTTCGCGGCTGGAGGCCCCCTGGCTGGTAGCGAGGTACTGGCCAAAGGTCTTGACGAGCACGCCCGAGCCGGTGGCGTGTTCGATGGAGTTGACAATGCTGGTGAGGTCCGGGGCCGCGTTGTAGAGAGTGGAGCGCACGAGGGCGGCGTTCTCGTAACTCTCGTGAAGGTCCGTGTGTTGGAGATCGGTCACTAGTTCGTGGTGAACCCCTTCGTAGGTCAGCGTGGCGAACAGCGCCGACAGAATGACGGCTCCGAGGCCAAAAGTCAAGAGGAGTCGAAAGCGCAGACTCCGCTGACGCATTAGATGACCAGCTTGTAGCCCGTTCCTCGAACCGTCACGAGGTAGGTGGGACTGGCGGGGTCGGGCTCGATCTTCATGCGAAGACGTCGAATGTGCACGTCCACCAAGCGACTGTCGCCGAAGTAGTCGTAGCCCCACACGTGCTCGAGGAGATCTTCGCGCGAGAGCACCTTGCCGTCGGCGGCCGCTAAGTCAGTCAACAGGCGAAACTCGGTCGACGTGAGGTGCAGTTCGCTGCCGTCACTGTGACGCACGACGCCCTCGTCGGGGATCACGTGGAGTTCACCCAACTGAAAGGCGTGCGTGCTCTTGTCGGGCCGACGACGCAGGTGCGCGCGCACCCGCGCCAAGAGTTCTTCGGGCACGAAGGGCTTGGTGACGTAGTCGTCCGCGCCCGACTCGAGGCCGAGCACGACGTCGACCGTTTCGTCACGAGCCGAGACGATTACGATGGGCACGTCGCTCGTGGCGCGCAGGGCCTCGCAGGTCTGAAAGCCCGTCATGCCGGGCAGCATCACGTCCACGATCGCGACGTCGGAGGTCATACGCGAAAACAGGGCGACGCCGAGCTCTCCCGTGGGCGCGTCGTCCACGCTGAACCCTTCGCCCTCGAACATGAGTCGCAACGCGGTGCGAATGTGGTCGTCGTCTTCGACGATCAAAATACGAGACATCGACACTCCTTCAGACTCCGCCAAGACTACTGAAACCGGATAGTGGCCCAGTTGGAATCGAGAAGCACGCCTGTTCCCGCGAGAATCGGTTACGCGCGGACAACACAGGGACCGAACGGGATGACCACTACGGCGGTCGCTATCTGCTCGTTAGACCGCTATGCGACGCAGGGCGTAGTCAACGACTCGATCGAGGTTGAGAGCGTGTCCCACGGCGAGGAGGCGTGCATACTCCGACTCTCCCAGCGCCTCACGCAGCGCAGCGCGGTTGCTCTCGAGCATCTCGAGCTCCAGTGCGGACCACCAGCCCTGCTCGGATTTGGCGAGACTTTCCAGGAAAGCTTCGTGCGCGCCCGTTAACTGTGCGCCGCGCACCATGTCCCCTCGACTGGTCGCACAGCAGGCCAATGTAAAGACGATCCACGCAGTAATGGCCGGTTGCACGCCGATGCGCCGCGATGTCAGAAGGGCGCGACGACTGAACTGCTCCGCTGCATCAATTTCACCCGACAAAAAAAGCATCACTCCGTAGTTTGACCACAGCAGGCGCGAATGCCACGCTGAGCCCAGATCATCGGCGATCGCCATCGCTTCTTCTGACACCGTGCGGGCGAAGGACAGATTCCCCTCCGCGAACCCTAGCGAGATGGACAAGAACACCAACGCGCTGCACACCCCTTGAAGATCGCCAGCCTGTCGAAGTAGATCCAGCGCTTCGGCGTGAGCCGCGCCGTGGTGGATACCCCGCGCGTCCCCGTAGGTTCCATAGATCAAGGCCATCGCGATGTTGCGCGGACTCCCGCTTTCTCGCGCGAGATCTAGCGCGAGTGTCGCGCACACTCCTCGCTCCTCATCCAACCCGAGGCCGGCCGCTGCCAAGATCATCCACAGACGAATCTCGAATGTGAGATCGACGTCACCGAGATCTTCAGCGAGAGCGAGTGCTTCGAGCAGCCGCGCGCGGGCGGCGACAACATGCGTCTTGCCGAACCCGGCCATAACAGTGACGTGAGCAATTGTGGTCAATGCCTTGACGCGAAGGTCGCTGGGGACGTCTGCACTGTCGAGTGCCTCGGTCATCAGCGGGATGATCGTCGTGATGACTCTCGTCGAGAAAAACAGGTGCAGTGCGGCGCCGAGTCGAAGTGTCTTGTCTGCTCCTCCTTCTTCTTCTGAGGAGAAGAGCGTGAACGCGGCGAGGACGTTATCCCTCTCGACGTCGAGTCGGCGCAGCCACACCGCCTGATTGGGTCCGATGAGTTCCGGTGCCGCGGTCTCGCACAGGTTCAAGAAATATGCGGCGTGACGGCGCCGCACGAGCAGTGCTTCGGACTCTCCGTCAATCTGCAAGAGTTGCTCAGCCGCGAATTGACGAATTGTCTCCAAAAGTCGATACCGCAAGGCGGTCGAGGAGCGCTCCGCTCCCACCAGGCTCTTATTGACGAGCGAGTCCAAGAGATCGGGCACGTCAAAGATCTCAAGGGACCCCGAAGCGCAAACCGCTTCGGCCGCCTTCAGGTCGAAGCCGCCAACGAACACCGAAAGCCTGCGTAACGCCTCACGCTCCGGCTCGGTCAAGAGGTCGTAGGACCACGCCACCATCGCTCCCAGAGTCTGTTGGCGAGGCAGGGCGTTGCGGCTCCCGCCGGTGAGGAGCCGAAATCGTTGATCGAGGCGCTCGTGCAAATCCACGAGAGACATCGATGCCAGCCTCGACGCCGCGAGTTCGATGGCCAGAGGGATCCCGTCGAGGCGGCGGCAGATCGAGGCGACAAACGGCGCCGCGACGTCGTCAACGCGGAAGGTGGAATCGTGTGCGCGGGTCCTGGCCACGAAGAGTTCGATCGCGTCCGAACCCGCGAGGTCGTCCACGCTCTCTACTGCGTCACCGGGCAAGGTGAGCGAGCGAACCCGGTAGACCCGCTCGCCGTCGACGCCCAAGGGCTCGCGAGACGTGGCCATCAGGATGACGCGCGGGCACGAGCGGGCAATGACATCGGCCATCTTGGCGACGGCGTCGATGACGTGCTCGCAGTTGTCGAGCGTGATGAGGATGTTCTGCCCCCGCAGGGTCGCCGCCAGCGAATCGAGGGCCGACATGTCGGGTTGCTGGCGAAGCTGCAGCGTCGAGATGACGACGGCCGGTACCTGATCGGGATCGCTGATGGGCGCCAAGTCCACGAACCAGACCCCCTCGCCGGTCCCATCGAGGAGTTCGGCCGCGACCTGAAGAGCCAGACGAGTCTTGCCAGAGCCTCCGGCACCGGTGAGGGTGATGATGCGCGACGACGTCACTAGTTCGCGCACCTCGTCGAGCTCCGCCGCTCGACCGATGAAGGGGGTCAGTGACTCGGGAAGATTGTTCGCCAGTTCGGGGTTGTCGAGGGATCGCAGTGGTGGGAACTTCTCGTGGAGTCCTTCGACTTCCAGTTGAAAGATCATCTCGGGCCGCCCGAGGTCCTTGAGCCGGTGTGAACCGAGATCCCTCAAACGCACGCCGGGCGCAAGAAAGTCTTCGACCAGTCCCGCAGCAGCCGAGGAGAGCAGGATCTGACCGCCGTGGCCGACACCGGCAATGCGCGCCGCGCGATGGACCTCGTAGCCCACTAGCCCCGTGGACTCCTCCGACACTTCACCGGTGTGAATGCCCATCCGCACGAGGGGTCGTGCGCCACCGGGCCACTCGTCGCTCGAAAAGGCCCGCTGCATGGCGACAGCCGCACCGACGCACGCGCTGGGCGACGTGAAGATGGCGAAAAAGGAGTCCCCCTGTGTGGCCCTCTCGACGCCTCCAAAGTCGGTCAGGCTCGCGCGAATCAAACTGTGGTGACGGTCCAGAACAGTCGCGTACGCCTCATCGCCGATCCGGCGCAGCAGCTTCGTCGATTCCTCTATATCAGTAAAGAGAAACGTCAACGTCTCCATAGGAGAATGGTAGGAGAAAGAGCGCGGACGCGCTCTCGTGGTACACGGCACACTCACTAGCCTGGGAGCGTGTCGGCCGTGTCATTGAGCGAGCGCACCGCGAAGCGATGGCGCGTGGAGGGGTACGCCGAGACCCTCCAGGCCCTCGACCGCTCACCGGCCACGACGCGCAGTTACCTCAGTGACCTACGAGCCTTTGTTACGTGGGCGGACGGGCGCGACCGCCTAGATCCCTCGGGCGTGACCAAGCGCGATCTGCGCGACTACATGGTCTATATGACGAATCGTGGCGACGAGCGCAGTTCGGTCCTGCGCCGCAGAGCGTCACTGCGCAGTTACTTCGCGTGGCTCTTCGAGCGAGGGCACATCGAGAGCAATCCCTCCGCGCGCCTGCTCGCTCCCAAGGCCACCCATCGCCTGCCCACGATTGTGGTGCGCGAGCAACTCGAAGACTTATTGGACGTCGACTGGGGCGAAGACGAGTGGGCCGTCCTCGATCGCGCGGTGTGCGAGGTGCTCTACGGCGCGGGTCTGCGCGTCTCGGAACTGTGCGGCCTTGATATCGGGAGCGTCGACTTCTCGAGCGGTCTGATCCGCGTCCTGGGCAAGGGTCGCAAGGAGCGTCTGGTACCCCTACACCGCAAGGCATTGGCCGCGATACAGCTCTGGATCGATGACGCACGCGACGACGTGAGGAAGGACGATTCGCCACCCGACGCCCTGTTCTTAAACCGGCGCGGGCGCCGACTCGGCTCGCGCGACGTGCGACGAATCCTCGATCATCGTGTGGCCCAAGGACACATCTATCCCCACGCGCTGCGCCACACCTTCGCCACCCACCTCGTCGAGGGTGGCGCGGACCTGCGCGTGGTTCAAGAACTCCTCGGACACGAGAACTTAAAGACGACCCAGATCTACACCCACGTGTCGAAGTCGCGACTCCAGAACGTGCACCGCGAGACCCACCCGCGGGGCTAGGGGCCCAAAACCGGTACACTAGACGGGCTCTCCCAGAGTGGGGGAGCAGTGAGTTGTCCTCGCGGTTTCGTACGGTCGCCTTTCGGGGTGCTCCCGCGGGGTTGAAGCAACCATACGAAAGGAAAATCTGATCGTGGCACTCGTCACACTGCAGGAACTGTTGGACTCGGGCGTGCACTTCGGGCACCAGACCCGTCGCTGGAACCCCAAGATGCGACGCTTCATTCTCGGCGAGCGCAACGGGATTTACCTGATCGATCTGCGCAAGACCCTCGCGGGCATCGAAACCAGTTACGCCTACGTGCGCGACCTGGTGGCTGGCGGAGGGGTGATCCTCTTCGTGGGGACCAAGAAGCAGACCCAGGGCCCCATCGAGGACTACGCCAAGGCTTGTGGCATGCCCTTCGTGAACCAGCGCTGGCTGGGCGGGATGCTCACGAACTTTTCCACCGTCGCCGGTCGCGTGAAGCGACTCATCGAACTGCGCGCCATGGAGCGTGCGGGTGACTTCAACAACATGCCCAAGCGCGAAGCCTTGCGCCACAGTCGTGAGCTCGAGAAGTTGGACCGCAACTTAAGCGGTATCGCCAACCTCGATCGCGTACCTGACGCCATCTTCGTGATCGACACGAAGAAGGAGCACATCGCGGTGACCGAAGCCAAGAAGCTCGGCCTGCCTGTGGTCGCAGTGGTGGACACGAACTGTGACCCCGATGTCATTGACTACGTCATTCCCGGCAACGATGACGCCATTCGTGCCGGCTCACTGTTGTGCCGCCTGATGGCTGACGCCGTCACCGAAGGACGCTTTATCCGCCAGAACCGCCCCGCGGTCACGGTCACCCCATCGACCGGCACCGTGAGCGCGTAACACACCGAATCGAAGAGGAGAGTTTAAGGTGACGATCACCGCCAAGGACGTACAGAACCTGCGCCAGGCCACGGGTGTGGGCATGATGGATGCCAAGAGAGCTCTCGAAGACGCCGACGGTGACATGGAAGCCGCCATCCGGCTGTTGCGCATTCAGGGCCTCGCGTCGGCCGAGAAGCGCGCTAGTCGTGAAGCGAGCGAAGGAGCCGTGGCCGTCGTTCGTGACGGCAACGTGGCGGCCATCGTGGAACTGCGCTGCGAGACGGACTTCGTGGCCAAGTCCCAGGAGTTCGTGGCGTTGGCCGACGAGATCGCCGCTGCCGTCGTCACTGACGGCGATCAGTCCATCGCGCACTTCAAGGAGAACATCGACACGATGCTCACCACCCTCAAAGAGAACATCTCCATCGGTCGCGTTTATCGCCTCGAGGCCGGCGCCGGTGAGGTTATCGACACCTATCAGCACATTCAAGCGAATCGTGGCGTGAACGCGGTCATCGTGGTCGTCAAGGGCGCGAGCGAAGAAGTCGCCCACGAGCTCACCTTGCACATCGCCTTCGCCAAGCCCGAGTACCTCAGTCGCGAGGACGTGCCCGCTGCGGTGGTCGACGCCGAAAAGAAGACCATCGAAGAGATCACGCGTAACGAGGGCAAGCCCGAAGCGGCGATCCCCAAGATCCTCGAGGGTCGACTCAATGGTTGGTACAAGGACCGCGTCCTGTTGGACCAGCCTTACGTACAAGACGAAAAAGAAACGGTGGCTCAGTTCTTGAAGGGTGCGACAATTACCGCGTACGCTCAAGTAGTCATCGGGGGATAGGTCGTCGTCGTGCGTCGAGTGGTGCTAAAACTCTCGGGCGAAGCTTTGGCTTCTGCCGCGAGTGACGAAACCATCGACGCGGCGACCGTCGATTTCCTCGCGATTGAGATCGCCGCCGCCATGGAGCGCGGCGGACTGGAGCTCGCAGTCGTGGTGGGCGGTGGCAACATCTGGCGCGGGGCGACCGGTGAACTCGCCGGAATGAACCGGGCCAACTCGGACCTCATGGGTATGTTGGGCACCGTCATCAACTCCCTCGCGCTCCAAGACGCGATTGAGAACCACGGACGCCCCACCCGCGTGATGTCGGCGATCGATATGAACCAAGTCGCCGAGCCCTACATCCGACGGCGCGCGGTGCGTCACCTGGAAAAAGGCCGCGTCGTCATCTTTGCTGCCGGCATGGGCAATCCGTACTTCACCACCGACACTCCCGCCGCCCAGCGCGCGGCCGAGGTGGAGGCCGAGATCGTCCTAAAGGGCACGCACGGAGGCGTCGACGGCGTCTACGACGAGGACCCGCGCGTGAACCCCAACGCCCAGAAGTTCGACGAGATCTCCTTTGACGACGTGATCGCCAAAGACTTGCGCGTCATGGATATGACGGCGATCACGTTCTGTAAGGACAACAATTTGCCGATCCGCGTCTTCGACCTGATGGCCCAGGGGAACCTCGGACGCGCCCTCGACGGTGCGCCCGTCGGTACGCTGGTGAAGTAATGGAGAACGAGCTCGTCGACATGGTGATGGAAGATACGCGCGAGAAAATGGCGCGCGCGATCGAGCACCTCAAGGGTGAGTTCGCCACGGTGCGCACCGGTCGTGCGACGCCGACGCTGGTTGAAGGCCTCCTCATCGAGTACTACGGCACCGAGACCGCGCTCAAGCAGCTCGCGAACTTTTCGGTGCCCGAGCCGCGCCTGCTCGTCGTCTCACCGTTCGACAAGGGCTCAATACCCGCGATCGAAAAAGCGATTGGCAACGCGAATCTCGGACTCACTCCTTCGAGTGACGGTCAGGTCATCCGACTGAACTTTCCAGCTCTCACCGAAGAGCGCCGTCGTGACTTCGTCAAGATCGTCAAGACCAAAGCCGAAGAGGGTCGAGTGGCGCTGCGCGGTGTGCGACGTCACGCGCGACAGGAACTCGAAAACTTAGAGAAGGAAGAGAGCCTCTCGAGTGACGAGATCGAGCGACTCGAAAAGATCTTGGACAAGATGACCCACGACGAAGTGGCCGTGGTCGATGAGTTGTTGGTTCGTAAGGAGCAGGAACTACTTGAAGTCTGACGACGACGGCACGTACGAGGACGAGCCCACCGGACAGTTTCCGGTGGCGAGTTCCAGTGACCCTCGCGTCACGATCACCGGCGCGGAGATCGCCTCGGAGATCGCCGAGGACGCTCCGCTCCTGGACCCCGATACCTTGTTGCCCCACTGGACCGACGCGCCCACGGGACAAGTGCCGATCGTCGTGGCGCGCGACAGCGCCAAGGACGACGACCCGTGGTCGGCCGTTCCCGCGCCCGCGTGGCGCGAGGGGGAGGCCGACTGGGTCGCCCACGAGGGCCAGTTT
>JBARLO010000005.1:0-20657 GCA_049801955.1 Acidimicrobiales bacterium | reverse complement strand
CACCCACCCCTCGCCATACACGGGCTTTTGCTTGATGTCGGGCAGGGCAATCGCGTCAAAGACGTGACTCACCGGTCCCAACTTCACCCTGGTGCTACCAATCATTCCGCCGCCGGTGTAGCTGGCGCCGGTGATCTCGCCCTTCGAGTTCACTTGGATCGAGGCGGCGAGTCGATTCGCGAATCGGAATCGATCGTCGCGGCGCAACGCTTCGAGGTCCTCGATCTCGTCAGGCGGCGCCTGATCGTAGTGCGTCATGCCGGCGTCAAAGGCAATCCTGGTGGAGCCCTGCACGGCTTCGGAGGGAATCCAGGAGAGCGTGGTAACTGAACTTTGGTATCTCATGGCCCCAGCGTGCCGGTTGCGAGGGGTGAGGTAAATAGTGGTGACGCAACCCCGCGAGGTGGGCCTATCACCCCTATAGATATGGTGGCTCGCCCCCTGGTTGCGATCAGGACCGAGGGCGAAACTCTCTGGCGTGAGCGATCCAGCCCTCGAGCGAGACTCCGTCATCACGGTCTTTCTCGCCGATGACAACCTGCTCGTGCGCGAGGGCGTGCGAGCGCTCATCGATCGTCAGGCCGACCTCAAGATCGTGGGCGTCGCCTCGGACTACGACGAGACCGTCGACGGGGCGAGCGCGTGTGCCCCCAATGTGCTGGTGACCGACATTCGCATGCCGCCCTCGTTTAACCGCGAGGGCATCGAAGCTGCCAAGGAAGTGCGCAAGCGCCACCCTGGCACCGGCATCGTGATCCTTAGTCAGTACGACGACCCCGAGTACGCGGTCGCCCTGCTCGCCGAGGGGTCGGCCGGCTACGGCTACCTCTTAAAGGACCACCTGGCCCAGGGCAATCAGCTCATTGAAGCGATCCGCATGGTCGCCACCGGTGGCACGGCTCTCGACCCCACCATCGTCGAGGCCTTGATGCGACCGGTCACCTCCAACAGTGAACTCTCGGCGTCCGACGAGGCGTTGCTCGCCTTCGTCGCCGAGGGCAAACCCATCAAGGCGATCGCGGTCGCGCGCCGCCTGACGCCCGAAGCGGTCGACGCCCAGGTCCAAGCGCTCTTCCTCAAACTCGCCCAGGAGGTGAGTGCCGGGCACCAGGGCGCGCTCGACCGCCTGCGCAACCTGCACCAATCCATCGTCGACCGAGAAGAGCAAGGTGAGACCCTCTCGCGACTCCTGCCCGGAGGAATCGCCGAGAAACTGCGCAACGAGGGCCGGCACATCGGCGAGACCGAACGCCTGGACTGCACCGTCATAATGAGCGACATCCGCTCGTACTCCACGATCGCCGAGCACGCCGATCCGAGTGAGTTGGCGGCCCAACTGAACACCCACCGCGCCGCTATGAATCGCGCCATTATTGGGCAGGGGGGAACGGTTATGCAGTTCGTGGGCGACGCGGTGATGGCGGTCTTTGGGGCACCGGTGCCCAGCGAAGACCACGCCGATCGGGCGGTGCTGGCCGCCGCCAGCATGCACGCCCTCCAGGCCGAGATCAACGATCGCTGGGTGGACGAAGGCCTTCCGGTCTTTGGCCTAGGCATCGGCGTGTCCTCGGGAGAAGTGGCGGCCGCCCTGCTTGGATCCGAAGAGCGCCTCGAGTACACACTGGTGGGTGACACCGTGAACCTCACGCAGCGCCTCCAGCAGTTGGCCTCGGCCGGTGAGACGGTTCTCTCCGAACCCACGAAGTTGGCCCTGACGTTGGACGTGGCGACCATCGAGCTCGACGCGCAACTCGTCAAGGGGCGCGACACGCCGGTCGTGTCCTACAAGATCCTCGCGGTACCGCACGAACTTGAACCCAGCCTCAGCGAGGCGCTAGAAGGAGAACCACTATGACGTCCATTCAGATCGACGTGACCGAAGAAGAGGTTGGCCAGCCCGCTCTCGTCGTGCGAGGCGTTCGCAAGACCTTCGAGGCCGAACTCGCGCCGGTGCGCGCGTTGCGTGGTGTCGACCTCACGGTCGAGCGGGGATCGTTCATTGCCTTGATGGGCCCTTCGGGCTGTGGAAAGTCGACTCTCCTCAACCTCATCGCCGGGCTCGAAGACGCCGACGAGGGAACCATCGTGGTGGCTGGTGAGTCCATGTCGGAGGGCAATGAGGACACGCACGCCCTCATTCGTCGCAAGCACATCGGGATCGTCTTTCAGTTCTTCAATCTCCTTGAAGGCATGAGCGTGCTCGAGAACGTGGCGTTGCCCGCCATCATCGCCGGGCGCAATCGCAAGGCAGCCGAGTCACGAGCACGCGACCTGCTCGACCTGCTGGGGATCGGCGACAAGGCCTCCGAGATGCCCGGCGTGCTGTCCGGCGGTCAGCGCCAACGACTGGCCATCGCCCGCGCGCTCGCGAACGAGCCCACGCTGCTGCTCGCGGACGAACCGACTGGTGCACTGGACTCGGTCGGCGGCCAAGAGGTGATCGAACTCCTCAGTCGACTGCACGCCCAGGGACAGACCATCATCCTGGTCACCCACGACGCCCACGTGGCGACCGCCGCCGACACGGTCTTGCGCATGCGCGACGGACGGATTCTTGACGACGGCGACGACAGCGTGAGCGAGACCGTCACGGTGATCGGCACGTTCTGAGTACGCACGACGCGCTGAGCGTGACCCCCTCTCTGACGCCGAGCGTGACCGCGACGTCCGCGCGACGTCGCATGGCGACCGGACTCTTCGTCGCCTTGTCGCTCGTAGCTGTCCTGGTGGCCCTGGTCGACGCCCCGCACGCCGGTCGCCTGGTCTTCTGGGTGATCGCGAGCATTGCCGTTCTGTGTTGGTCGATCGCCGCCCTCAGCGGGATGGCACGAGACTCCCACCTCGCCCTCTTGAGCTCGCTCATCGCCTTCGGGGGCGCCGTCGCCATCGCCGCCATGCGAATCGGCGATCGTCACGGCCTGGGCGCTGCCGACAGCTCGCGCAAGCTGGCCGAGGTCGCCGCGCTCCTCGCCATGGCGGTGGTCGTCCACCTGGTGCTGGCGTTGAGCGACGGTCAACTCAGTGATCGTTCCCGTCAGTTCGCCGCGATCACCTGGTATGTGGTGGCGGTTGCCCTCTGCGTTGTGTATCTCACGAGCTCGCACGCTTTGCCGCCTTGGCCGCTCGCCATCGGCTGGGTGGTCGCGCTCGCGACGACGTTCCCCATGGCACGCGCTCGCTACGTCGTTGCATCCGCGCGTGGCCGACAGCGCGTCCAAACGATCACCGTCGGGACCACGCTGACTCTCACGCTCGGCGTCATTGTGGTTACCCTTCACTCCCTCGTCAATTGGCCGCTGGACGTCGCGCCGACGTTGCTGGCGCTCACGTGTTTCGTACCTCTGGGTTTGGCGGCAGGCTCGGCCCGGATCGCCGAACACGCGGACCGCGTCTTGGTCCACGTCTTGACAACACTCGGCACCGTGGCGATCGTGGCGGGCGCCTACCTCCTCGCGGTGCGCGGATTCGACAAGGCTCCCGCGAATCGGTCCGGTCGCGACCTCCTCTGGTGGGCAATGGCGGCGGCAGCGGCGGCAGCCATCGCGCAACTCGCCTTGCGCGCGCGCTTTACTCGTATCGCCACGAGCTTCACCTACGGGTCGCGCGAGGCGCCCGATGAGGTGGTACGCAGTTTCGGCAGTCGCATGACTCGAGCCATTCCCATGGACGAGTTGCTGTTGCAACTCGTCGAGTCCCTTCGCAAGACACTCACCCTGACCTCGGCCGAGATATTCACGGGTAACGGTGACGTCCTTGACCTAGCCGTGTCAGTTCCCGACCGACCCTCGCGGTCGATTCAGATCTCCCGGGAAGAACGAACCGTCGTGGCGCGAGCCGGTGTGTCGGGCAACGCCTGGGCGTCGGTGTGGCTGCCCTCGATCGCGACGACGAGTGCGGAAGGGCCGCTTCGTGTCGCTCCGATCAGCCACGCGGGCGAACTGCTGGGCATCATCGTCGTGTCGCGCGCTCCCGGGGCGGTCGCCTTTCGCGAGGAGGACGACCGGGTTCTCGCGGATCTCGCGCGTCAAGTCGGCCTCGCCCTGCACAACGCTCAACTCGACACCGCCCTGCAGACCACGTTGGACGAACTACGCCAGCAGGCCAACGAGCTGCGCGCCTCGCGCGCGCGCGTGGTGGCCAGTGGCGACGCCGAACGTCGTCGAGTAGAACGCAATCTCCACGACGGTGCGCAACAGCACCTCGTCGCACTCGCGGTCAACCTCCGCCTCACCAAGGACGTCTTGAGCGAGGATCCCGCAGCTGCGGCAGAGATGCTGGACGAGTTGGGTCTCGCCGTACAGGAGACCATCCAAGAACTGCGCGAACTCGCCCACGGCATCTATCCGCCGCTATTGGTCGACAGTGGATTGGGCGAAGCACTGCGTGCGGTCGCGAATCGCTCTCCCCTCGACATCGAACTCATCACCTCCGACATCGGTCGCTACGGCGGCGACGTGGAGGCGGCGGTGTACTTCTGCTGCCTCGAGGCACTGCAGAACGCGGGCAAGTACGCGACGTCAGCTCACGTGGTCGTGCGGGTGTGGGAGGAGTCAGGCAGTCTGCTCTTCGAGGTTCGCGACGACGGGCCGGGCTTTGACGTGCGCACTGCCCAGCGCGGACATGGCTACATCAACATGATGGACCGCCTGGGCGCCATTGGCGGCGCGGTGCGCTGGGAGTCCGAGGTCGGACACGGCACCGCGATCCGCGGGTCGCTTCCCTTAAGTAACTAACTCGCAAACTCCACGTCGCCGCGCTGATCCCACAGACGCCGAAGCGTCTTGGCGCCGAGCTTCTCCTTATTGACGTAAGCACGAGCACCGCTGGTCGTCGCCTCCGGGGGTAGGTCGTTGATCTCGTAGGTCGAGCACAGAATCACGAACGTGTCCGGCAGTTCCTCAACAATGCGCCTCGTCGCTTCGATGCCGCCCATCTCGGGCATGTTGATGTCCATCAACACAACGTCGGGATGAACTTGGTTTGCCAAGTCCACCGCCAGGAGTCCGTTCTCGGCTTCGCCCACCAGTTCGAAGCCCTCGGAGCGGCGAATCACTGCTCGCGCGGCCAGGCGAAATGGGGCCTGATCATCGACAACGATGACGGAGAGGGCTTGGTCAATCATGCACTAAGTCTTTCACTCCCGCCACCTCGCAACGAGTGAGGTGGCTCACGGGGCGGGGTGGGGCTAACTTCCCGCCGCTTCGCCGAGGTAGACCAGGACCGCCTTGACGCGACGATTGAGGTCGTGTTCTTCGGACAACCCGAACTTGGCGAAAATGGAATTGGAGTGCTTCTCCACTGCACGTTCCGACACCCCCAGGCTCTTGGCGATCGCGCCATTGGACTTACCTTGGGCCATTTCGCTCAGGATCTCGGTTTCGCGAGGCGTCAACCAGTCAAGGTCCGTCTTTGGCCGCTTGGAACGAGCCTTGACGAGTTCATCAACGACCAGTGGATCAATGACCGATCCACCGTCGGCGACGACGTGAATCGCGCGCGCGAGCTCATCGGCCCCCGCGACTCGCTCTTTGAGCAGGTACGCCCGACCCGCCGAACCTTCTTCGAGGAGAGCCAACGCGTAGGCGGGCGCCGTGTACTGGCTGAGCACCACAACGCCCACGCTCGGGTGATTCTCGCGGACCCAGTTGGCGGCGCGTATTCCCTCGTCGGTGCCGGTGGGCGGCATGCGGATGTCCGTGATCACCACGTCGGGTTCGTGGCGACCAATCAGTTCAATAAGTTCGGGGTAGTCAGCGGCGACCCCGACCAACTCGAAGTCGTCCTCGGCACTAATCATGCGAGCGATACCCTCGCGCAACAGCGCGTTGTCCTCGGCCAGAATGACCCGAATTGCCACGTCCTGAAGGTACCATCGCGCGTCTTGGCCCTGGGACGTGGCTCTACGTGCTCGCGACATCTCTTCGGGGGTACCTCCACGAAGTGCGAACCGCGAGTTAGCCACCTTGGCGGGCCAGCTCGATCGCACGAACATTCAACGTGGACGTCAACGTATCGGACGGCACGTTGCATGAGGAGGGATGTGATGAGGAACTGGGCAAGGGCAAAGAGGTGGCTGACGGCGGTTGCCGCGATGGCGGTGATCTCGGCAGTGACAACGACAGGTATCGCCGAGACAACCGCGCAGGCGGCTAGCAAGGGCAGCGTGGTGAACGTCCTGGACGGACCCTTTGGCCCGATGCTGGTGGCGGGTTCGGGCTCGTCGGCCGGGACCGCTCTCTACTTCATCACCAGCGACCACGGCACGACGTTTGGCTGCACATCCACGAAGCAGAGCGTCCTAGGACAACCGTACGTGTGCACGGGTCCCGAGTCCTCCAGCCACGCTGACTGGCCCGCCTACACCACGACCGCCACCCCAGTCGCCGGACCGGGAGTGAAGCAGTCGCTGCTGGGCGAGGTGAACCGCGCGGGAATTGGTGAGCAAGTGACCTACGACGGGCACCCGCTGTACCTATTCGACGAGATTCCCGGCATACCGACTGGGGAGAGTTGGGACGAGCCCAGCCTGCCCGCCGATCACGGCATGTGGTGGTTGCTCTCACCGAGCGGCGTCGCCCTGGGTTCCGAGGGTGTGCTCGCTACGGTGACCATCAAAGGTCATAGCTATCTCGGCGCTCAGGTTTTTGGCGGGGGCGGCGTCATCACGGTGCCGGTCTACAGCTACTCAGGCGGCACGACATGCACCGGACAGTGCGCAGTTGACTTCCCCCCGCTCTACGCTCAGGGATCTCCCGGACTCGCCGCCGGATTGAGCGGCACAGCCGGACTTGTTGCCAGAGCAGATGGATCACAGGAGCGCACTTGGAACGGCAAGGCGCTCTACGCCTTTGGAGATGAGGGCCTCGCCATCGGGGCGAGCGGGCTGAGCGTCGCAGGCAGTGGAAACGGTCTTAAGGAGTCAGGAGGAACGTTCTCACTCATCCCGGCGTAACTCGGCTCGTGCGAGCGGCCAGGTCACTCTGGGCGATAACTAGACTCGCTTGAGTTTCCATGCAGTACGCGGGCGTAGTTCAGCGGCAGAACATCAGCTTCCCAAGCTGAGAACGCGAGTTCGATTCTCGTCGCCCGCTCCAATCACTTTCATCGAAAGACCAATGGTTTCAAGCGCTTTCTGTTAACCATGGTTGAGCACTGTGTCCCTAAAACTTGCCCACGCCACATTTATCTTGCCCATACATTGCCCAAGGATCAGTGGGTACGTCCACGATTCTTCGACCTCGTCTCGAGTTCACTAGTCGCACTCTCGTCTTATCAGCAACCGACGGCATAGTTGATGGCCGTGCAGACTCTACGCATGACTTGGTCATCAACACGACCGAGTGGCCCCGTGAGAGAGCTCTGTAGAACGGTGTGAAGGCCGTCGCAATTGATGACCGAGGGTTGGTTGATGCTCGCGTCGTCGTGGTCGAAGTCGACTTCGGCCGCTAGGCCCCGTATCGATGTGGAAATCTCGGCGACGGTTGCGAGTGCCCGTACGTCAATTACTTCCGATCGAGTGAGCAACAAAACCGGTCGGTGCTTCTGGCCGACCTCAGCCAGCCAGATCTCGCCTCGCCTCACGGCTGACCCCACGCTTCGACTTCTGTCCAGAAGGCGTCAACGCTCTCGGGATGTTTCACGTACGCCTCTCGGTCCGCCCTCTCGAGGGCAGCTCGAACGGCTTCGGTTACCCCTTGCCGGGCCGCAGCCGAGATGTTCACACCGAGTTCGCGAGCGCGCTCGGCGAGATCTTCATCCATTGTGAATGTCGTCCGTGCAGATGCCATACAAATATGCTATCAGATGGTGATAGCATCCGTGCTGCGTTGGAGCGACTCCCAATCGGCACATTTCGCTAAATTCGATTGTTTCGTGCCCGTACGTTGCCCGAATGTCAATAGGTACGTCGCTGATCCGCGGGCCTCGTCTCGAGATCGCCGACGCCATTCGAACCCATCAAATCTTCAAGTGCACTAGCCAGGACGCGGTCTCGATCCCGAGTCGCATGTTGGTACCTGAGGGAAGCGTCGGCAGAGGCGTGGCCAGCCCTACGCATCAGTTCCGCTGTCATCGCGCCCGTTGTCGCAGCGAACGTCAACCCGGTGTGACGTAGATCGTGCAAGTGCAGATCTGGACGTCCAGCCCTCAAGCGAGCCCTGGTCCAAGCTCGCTGCAGCACACCCACCGACAAGGGCTTGCCGAGGTCGGAGCAGAAGAGGAGCGAGTCCGCTCGGAACCGGTAAAAAATTCCAAATGCCCAACAGCGGCTTCCATGACCGGCACGGATACCGCAAGAGATCTTCGACCGGCGGAGGTCTTTGGAGACTTGATGATCGAAGTTCCGTTCCGCGAGATTGTCCGGCTCTGCTCAATGCGGATGATCGAATGCAGCGGGTCGACATCTTGTCGCCTCAAGCCGAGGATCTCTCCTCGTCTCAACTGACACCAGGTAGCTAGAAGAACGACGAGCCGTAAGCGGTCGGGCATAGCGTCTGCGAGCGCCTTCACCTCCGCGACGGTGGCCACGGGTCGCTCTTCTGGGCGTTCGATGCCAGCTCCACTCACTCGGCAAGGAGAAGTAACGATGACCCCGTCAGCCACCGCTGCGCGCATGATCGTCGAAAGCAATCGATAGGACTTCGCAGCCGTACTCGCGTGTCGTTGCGCCAACTCGGCGTGCCATACTCGGATTTTTGAGGGCGTCAGGTTCTGAAGTGAGGAGCTTCCGATGGTCGGATAGATGTGATTGTCGAGGAGATACTCATAGAGTTCCTTGGTTCGAATTGCCAGATCGAGACGGTGTTCAAGCCATTGGCTGGCGTAGTTCTTGAAAGAGATTTTCCCAGCTTGGGGGTCTACCCATGCGCCGCGCCTCAAATCTGTTTCGATCATCGAAAGGTGGACACGGGCTTCAGTCTTGGTTTCGAACGAGCCAGCGGAGCAGAAACGTCCCTCGTGCCAATAGACGGCTTGCCACCGACCGGATGCGCGCTTTCGAATACTCCCGAAACCTCGCTTTCCGGTCATGACACAACTCGAAACATGAATTAAACCGCCCTACCGTTGCTCGCCCTTCCCCAAAGGTCGCTTGAACTCACGGCGCCAAAAACCGGCTCTGCGAAGGCAGTTCACGTCCGATCTTGCCCAAGACTTGCCCAGAGCTTCGATCCCCAGGGCGAGCCGTCGCGGATACTCCCCATGATCAGAATCGATCTCAAGAAAGTTTCAGGTAAACCATCTGCTTCCCAAGCTGAGAACGCGAGTTCGATTCTCGTCGCCCGCTCCAGGCTTGATTTCGTTGCAACGACTGGCAAAGTCGTTGCAAACATTGATGTTCGCTTTCGCCACTGTTCGCGACTGTTATCTCCTGTTTGCCGTTTCTCACTCTCGCAGCACTGTCGCAAGCGCGACAATGGCAATAAACCACGCTTGGCTCGCGTAAGCCATCGCCCGTGTCACGTCGAAGATCACTACTGGCGGCTATGACACCGTCGGGCGATACTGCGAGTCTGAGCATGACCCTTGACGAACCTCTCGAAGTACACAAAGTGGCGAAAGACGTTTCACCCGAGAGGACGCCTACACGGACCCGATTCCGTGTTGGCTCCGCCGACACGCGTTTCGTGGTGCCTATTTGAGGACCACGGGCTGGTTACGGATGACAATCAAGCTGGCGATCTTCCCGTCGCGGACACCGAAGTAGTTCGACATGATCAACTCACCGGCGGGCAAGTCGGTCTTGTCATACTCCCCGTCGTAGGCGCCGCGAACAATGGTGTCCCCATAGTTGTCCACGACCTCTCGCACGTCGATGGTTACCTTGTCCCCGACCATCTCGCGCTCGACCCACGCCCGGATGGAGGCGGTGCCGCGAAACTCACGCCGAGCATCGTTGACGAAGGCGTCCTCCGCGAAGGTGGCCACGACGGCGTCGGCGTCGAATGCGTTCACGGCCGCAATGTGCTCCGCGATGACTTCGTCCAGTTTCTGTTCGGCCATGATGCTCCTTGTTCTCTTCGTCGACGATTGTCGCCGACCCGACCACTGTGGGTGCTCCTGACACCGGAGAGTCAAGGGCTTCTCTCGTCTTGACTCTCCCCCACGCGGAGGATGGAGAATGGTTCTTGTGCCCGATTCCTTGACCATCGGAGAGTTCTCGCGAATCACGCACCTGAGCGTGAAGACGCTGCGCCACTACCACCAGGTGGGACTACTCGAACCCGCCGATGTTGACGCGCAAACCGGGTACCGGCACTACACGATCGGACAGATCCCCACCGCGCAGGTCATTCGACGCTTTCGCAGTCTCGACATGCCCGTCGAGGAGGTCAAGGCCGTGCTCCGCGCGTCGGACCACGAGGCCCGCAACGCCCTGATCACCGCCCATCTGAATCGACTGGAAGATGAACTGACCCAAACACAACTCTCGGTGGCGTCACTGCGGAGCCTTCTCGAGAGCGCCGCGGTCCCCATCGCCGTGGAGCACCGGACGATACCAGCAACTAGCGCGGCGGGGATTCACGAGACCGTCAATCTGGAGGACCTGCTGCCCTGGTACCACGGCGCGCTCGGTGAACTGTACGCGAGTGTCAAAGCCCAGGGCCTGCATCCGTCCGGTCCCAGCGGTGGGCTGTTCTCGTCCGAGATCTTCGAACACGAGCGCGGTGAAGCGACCCTGTTCGTTCCCGTTGACGGCGACCTCCGCTCAATCGGCCGGGTCACGTCCTTGGTGGTACCGGCGGCAGAGCTGGCGGTGATGGTCCATGGTGGCCGCCACACCGACATCGACGTCACGTACGGCGCTCTCGGCACCTACGTCACCCACCACGCGTTAGGAGTGGACGGACCGGTGCGCGAATACTACCGAGTTGATCGATTCTCGTCACTGCGCCACTGCGCGAGATCGGTCTAATGCAGTAGAAGAACGCGAGTTCGATGGCCGTCCATATCGTGCAGGTTGACGTCGCGTCGCTCGCCCGTGAGAGATCGACCGAGGTCGACGCCATCAGTCGCGGCTAACCCAGCGCGGCAGACTACAACTTGTCTATTGACGACACAACACCACTGTCAGTGCCTTGCGCGACGAGTGAGCATCGAGCTCACGGTAAACACACTGCTCGCAGCGTCTTTTTGTTGCCGACGAAATGTCATCGCGCCCCATTCGCAAACAATCAAAAACTTCTGCCCACAACTTTCTCTGAATGCGGCATATTAATTTTCTAAGGAAGAGAGCGAAGACGTTCGCGACGCCTCTTCACGAACATTTGCGACACGTCGCGCGAGAGGATTCTCAGTGCACGAAACAGATTTCGAAATTGCGCAGCACGACTTTCGAAATTTGAAAATTTATCGAGTTCGCGTTCTCTCAAACAGTTCACAGAACATTTGATTGACGGCCGCTGGGCTTCGTGCAAGTGTAGATATCGGACGAATGCATTAGTGCCTCCTATCAGGAGTTATGCGTCACGACCGCAACGACAGGTTGCGGTCTTTAGTTCTTTCGGAGTCCTCATCAGGACTCACTCACGAGTGCCAATCGGTTCAGTCCACGAATAGGAGACCTTATCTATGGAGCGCATCATCATTGTTGGAGGAGGAGTTGTCGGAGCAGCAACTGGGGAAGGTTTTCAACGACACGGACACGATGTCACGTTGGTTGACACCAACGCGATTCGCGTGGCCGAACTCCAACGATTGGATTTCGACGCCCACACGGAACTTGATCTCAGCGGACCACCGGCGTTTGTCTTCCTCGCGCTGCCAACTCCCGCCATCGAAGGAAAGGGATACGACCTGTCCGCGTTCTACGCCGGAGTTGAGGAGGTGGGCAGCGCTCTCAGGAGTAGAAGGGTTCGTGCCCATCACACGATTGTCGTTCGCTCGACTGTCCCACCACGAACTCTCGATCGCATCGTTGTCCCGAACCTCGAACGCACCTCGGGACGCATGGTCGAACTCGACTTCAGCGTCGCCTCGGCTCCAGAGTTTCTCCGAGCGGCGACGGCTGTTGAGGACTTCCTCGAGCCGTGGATGACCGTACTCGCGTCCCGAGATCCACATGCGCTCGATCGATTGGTTCATCTCTTTGCTCCCTTCGGTGGCGAACTGCGGACCTTCGACAATCCAGTCATCGCGGAGTGCATCAAACTCACTCATAACGTCTTCAACGCCACCAAGATCAGCTTCTGGAATGAGATATGGCGACTCTGTCAAGAGCTTGAGATTGACACGGACCACGTCGCCAACACCGTGGCCCACTCGGCCGAGGGATCCTTCAACCCCGAGTACGGCATCCACGGTGGCGCGCCCTACGGCGGGGCGTGCCTGCCCAAGGACACCGAAGGCTTGCTCGGTTTTGCGCGAAGCGAGGGAGTTGACCTACCGCTCGTACGAAGTGTCCAAGAAGAAAATCACACCATCGAAAGTCTCACGTCGATTCCGGCCACGGACTTTGAAGTCGTCGACACCGTTCGAGAACCACATCCGACTCACGTGCACGCCCACGCGTCCTCGAATGGGTCGGGGCGTTCGTAGTGTCGAATCTCGTCCTCTGGGCCTGGCTCTATCCGCTCATCGAAACGGCGTTGATGATTTTCGGTTTCACGCACGCCAAGTATCGACGTCCGCACCCGGGAGAAGGCAGCACTACGGAGGCGATTTTCCAAATCACGACCATCGGAAACCACGAGACCGTCAACTGGATCACCGCTCAAATCCGTGCCTATGAGCTGCCGTTCCCCCACCAACTGTGGATTGTCGTCGAACCCTTCACCGCACCCGGGTTCCGGGGCGCGGACGAAGTCCTTGTCGTCCCCGAAAATTTCGTCTGCCAGGCGACTCATAAGGCGAGAGCCCAGGAGTACTCGCGCCACATCCGCGACGCACGCGGGCTGGAACGCCACGACGTCAAGATCGTGATGATCGATGACGATACCTTGCCCACGCGCGAATTCTTCATTGACGCCTTTAACGCCGACTTCGACGTCTGCGAAGGAATTACGACACCCCGGTTGGGATACGGGCGATTCTTCACCCACATGGATGACCTGCGAACCTTTAGCTGCGTCGTGATCTGTGCGACCTTTCAAGGTTGCGGCCATCCCATTTGGGTGCACGGTGAGGGACTGACTATGCGCGGCTCCGCGGAAGCGGCGGTGACGTGGGACTTCCCCATTGTGGCGTCGGAGGATCTGGTCTTTGGACAGAACGCCGTGGGGCTCGGCCTGAAGTGGGGATTCCTCTGGCAGTACGTCCAACTCACGTCCCCGTGGTCCTGGAGAGACTTCATCAAGCAGCGGCGACGTTGGCTGTGGGGGAACATTCACGCGGTACAAAACGGCCTGATCCCGCCGCTCGGTGGATTCCTGGTGACGTCTCGCTATCTCTTGGGCGCGGTGGTGTTCGCGTACTCGTCGATCGGCATCGGGCTCGATCTCGCGGGCGTCATTCAACTTCCCACTTCCCTGCTCTGGCCCCTCTGGGCGTCCCTCGTCATTTGGCTGGTGAGTTTCGGAGTGTGTTGTTGGCTGTCTACGGGTCTTAAAGAAAAGAACCTCGCGGGTCGCGTCCTTGATGTCGCGGTGGGCATGGCTCTCGCCGTGGTCACGTCGGCGGCCACCATCATTGTCGCCGTCATCGCCCTCTTCATGGGCAAGCCCACCAAATTCGAAACCATCCAAAAGTCGAGACCCGTCACCACCCGTTCGCACGGATCGGAGCCGTCATCGTGAGCGCCAGCCGTGCCCAGATCAAGTGGCACACCCGGCCGCGCCGATCGACCAAACTCGCGGCCTTGGCGTCGTGCGCTCTGATTCTCTTGGGGCCGCTCTCCCTGGGTTTGGGGCATCCCGCCGTCGGACGCACGCTCAACTCCTATGGCGACGTGCCGGTCCGTCCGCTCTACGTGCCCGCCCTCAGTCCCATCGCAACCGCAGCCCTCGGGCTGCCCCCGACGTCGACGATCGCGCACATGGGCCACGCCTCTTCCTCGATACACGCCATCGAGGTGCAACCTCGTGCCATTCAGCTGATTGCCGGAGGAAAGATCGTTCGTACGATTGCAACGACGGACTCCGCGTTATCGCTCGCGACGATACGCCGCGACGTCAATTTGCCGGGCTGGATATCACAGACCCGACGCGGTGAGTTCACTCTGAGGGCGGCACTCATTTTCGAAACGGGGACGCGTGCGACCTTTAGGGCGCCACAAGTCACTCAGATTCGGATGGTCGATCGACCGGGAGTTTTCCTCGGCCTCAATGGAGCCACGGTCACTATTCGAGGCGTCGCGGTCTCTGCCGTCGACGTGCCCACCTTTAGGGGCGACGAGCCGCCCTACCGCCCCTTCGTCGTCGCCAACGGTGGCTCCGCCCTCAACGTTGTCCACAGTTCGTTCACGAGACTGGGGTATGACTGGAACTCGTCGTATGGCGTCTCATGGATGTCCTCAACGGGACGCGCGATCGACTCGACATTCGAAGACGGTTTCATCGGTTCCTATACCGAAGAAGCGCAAGGGGTCGTTTTTAAAGGTGACGTCTTTGCGCACAACTTTGTCTACGGACTGGACCCTCACACGTACAGCAGTGATTTAGTGGTCACGCATAACCGAGCGTTCGACAACGTTCGACACGGAATCATTTTCTCAAAGTTCGTCACGGCGAGCTCCGTGACCTACAACGTGTCCACTCACAACGGGGAAAACGGCATCATGATGGACGCGTCCTCCAACGGCAACGTGATTGAACACAACACGGTGACCGACAATCGAGGCGACGGCATCGTGCTGTCCGGCTCCAAGCACGAGCGGATCGCCGACAACGTGATTGAACACAACCGCGTCGGCGTGAACGTCTATAGCGCGAGCTCGACGAGTGACCGCGTAACTGGCAACACGATCGCACTAAATGTCGCGCCGTATCAGGGCCTCACCTCCGGCGCTGCCAACACGATCTTCGACAACGGCGTCCACTACCGATGGGTTTTGTGGTGGATTGCGCCCACTTTTGGCCTGGTGTTGCTGCTCTTGCTCGCGAGCGTGGGCTTCTCACTCTTCGAACGTCATCGCGCCAAAGGGCAGTCGTCGGGAATGCGAACGGCGTACAACTTTTCGCTCGAAGGCGGACATTCATATGACTGACGGTAACTAGGGAGACGCGATGGTCATCGATTCCCACAGCAAAGGCGGAGCCGAGGTGCCCGTCACTGCTGGCGGCTCAGGGGGGGTCGCCACGCTGACCGACACCGACGGCCTGCTCCTGCCATCGGGCAACGATGCGGGAACCGAACCGGGCGATCGTTCCTTTCGTCCCGACGTGCAGGGACTGCGTGCGCTCGCCGTTGCCTTCGTCGTCTACTACCACGCCGGCTTTCCGGGACTGCACGGTGGCTTCGTTGGTGTGGACGTGTTTTTTGTGATCTCCGGTTTTGTCATCACGGGTCTACTCCTGCGCGAGCGAGAGGTGCGCAACAAGACCTCACTGCTGCGCTTCTACGCCCGTCGAGCGCGGAGAATACTGCCGGCGTCGTGTCTGGTCATCGTGGTCACGGTCCTCGCGTCGTGGCACTGGCTGGGCGTGGTGGGGGCCGAGTCGGTGCGGACCAGTGGCGAGTGGAGCGCGATCTTTCTGGCGAATTTTCACGCCATCTCGGTGGGGACGAACTACTTCTCTCAAGGAACGTCGGGCTCACCGCTGTTGCACTACTGGTCCCTCGCGGTCGAGGAGCAGTTCTATCTCGTGTACCCCGCACTGTTCATCCTCGTGGCGGCGCTCTATAAGAAGCGCAGTCTCCGCGCACGACTGGCCGTGGCCCTCGTCGTCGTGATCGTGGTGTCGCTCACTTTCTCGGTGCTCGATACGCACAACGCCCCGATCAACGCCTACTACTCACCCTTTACTCGGGCCTGGGAGTTAGCACTCGGCGGTCTGGTGGCGGTGGGTACCTCGGTGTTGCGCAAAGTTCCCGAGGTGGTGGCCACCGCGATGACCTGGTTGGGCCTCGCCGGGATCGTGACGGCAGGTTTCGTCCTCTCCAACTCCACCTC
Organism: Acidimicrobiales bacterium; assembly: GCA_049801955.1. Classification (GTDB taxonomy): domain Bacteria; phylum Actinomycetota; class Acidimicrobiia; order Acidimicrobiales; family RAAP-2; genus RAAP-2. The sequence continues at coordinate 4,612 of JBARLO010000005.1, read as the reverse complement.
CTATCCGGGGTTCGCCGCCGCTCTGCCGACGTTCGCGGCAGGTCTGGTCTTGGCCGGGGGGGCGGTGGCACCACGTTTTGGGGCTGAGGTCGTACTCGGTCGTTGGCTCATGCTGCGCGGCGGTGATATTTCATACTCGCTCTACCTGTGGCACTACCCCGTCTTGATCATTGCCACCGAGCAGGCCTTCACTCCGCTGCCCACGACGACGCGACTCTGGCTCGTTGGTCTCGCCGTGGCGTTGAGCATTGCCAGTTACTACCTGGTGGAAAATCCCATCCGTCACATGCGCGCGCTGCGTACGCGACCGTGGCGTTCCCTCGCGATGGGTGCGGGCCTCATTTTGGGCACCGTGCTGATCTGCGCCTACGCCGTCCCTTAGGAGGAAATATGAAGAGTACCGACATACCCACATTTCGCGACACGTCGCACCGCCCCGGAACAGCGCGACATGCCCACACTCTCGCCGTCGTCTTGCTGGCGGCGATCTTCGTCGCCAGCGTGGTGCTGACAACCGTCTCTCCGGCGGGATCCGTTAATGCAGCCTCGTCGACGATCACGCTGCAAAAGGCCATCAAGGCCGGTGCGAAGCTGACGTCACTACCGAGCGTGACCACGCCGACGTTGACCCAGGACGTCGGGGCCCAAGAACTGGGCGGACCAATGTTCCCGGTGCGCTGCGTCGCCGAAAGTGTGTCGCAATCCACTGCGCCCATCTGTCCGCTCGGCGACACCACCGCAACCAAAACAATGGTGCTGTTGGGCGACTCACAAGCTCACATGTGGGCGCCGGCCTTCATTGCAATCGCCGACGCGCAACACGAGCGACTCATCGTTCTGGCGAAGGATGCGTGCCCCCCGTGGCTCACCACCTATCTGACGACCGGCATGAGTCCCTTTCCGCAGTGCACGGCCTTTCATACATGGGCGCTGGCGGAGATCAAAAAGTTGCACCCGGCCCAGATCTACGTCACGGGTGCCGAAGGTCCGCTGGGTGTCAGTTCGGTGAACCTCGAGCCCGTGACCTCGTTGCTGAAAGACCTTCGCAAAGTATCGCCTTCTACCACTGTCCTCTCCAACATTCCCTGGCCCACCAACGATCCGGTGACGTGTCTCTCGGCGCACTCCAGCGACATCGGCGGTTGCAACATGTCCGACGGTGAGTTCAACAACCTCTACGGGAAGTTTCACAAGATCCTGAAAGAGGCCGCGAAGTCATCGGGCGCCACGTTCGCGAACCTGGACTCCTTGTTTTGCACAAAGTCCACGTGCCCCGTGGTGGTGGCGAACCACTTGGTGTACTACGACGACTACCACATCACGTGGCAGTACGCGGACTACGTCGCCAACGCGCTCGACCAGATGCTGACCCCGACGTTCAAGTCGTAAGTGACCTCACCGTTCAAAGGAGGAGCGTAATTTTCACATCCCTTCCGCGCTCTCGTCATTGGGTAATAGATTCGCTGCTCGTCGTCGCGTCGTTGTGCAGTTTCGCCATGTCCGGATCCACCCTGGCGGGAGCTACTTCCAATCCATCGTCCGTGCCGGCCCTTCAACGGGCTATCGAGGATGGGGCCAAATTGAAAACCTTGCCCGACAACACGACGCCGAGTCTGGCCAGTCTCGCGGGACAGGACACCGAAGTAACAACGACGGGGCCACTCACGCCGCAGCGGTGTTTGGACTACAACCAAGACCAGTCGTCGATTCCGATCTGTGACTTGGGCGACTCTTCGTCGTCGCACACCATGGTTCTCCTCGGTGACTCCCAAGCACGCATGTGGGCCCAAGCATTCAACCTCATGGCGACGAAGGAACACGAGAGGCTGATCATCCTCGATAAGGATGGCTGTCCACCGTGGTTGACGACATTCTTGACGGCGGGTCTCAGTCCCTATCCTCAGTGCACTGCCTTTCACGCCTTCGCCTTGGCGGAAATCAAGAAATTGCATCCGGCTCGGATCTACGTCACCGGCGGTACCGGAGCCGTCGGCGACATCGGAGCCGACTTGAGCGGCGCGACAAAACTCTTGAAGGATCTCCGCAGAATTGCTCCGGACACAACCGTGCTCTCGAATGTCCCGTGGCCCGTTCTGAACCCGGTGACCTGTCTCTCGGCACACTCGGGCAATATCGGCGGTTGCAGCATGCCCTACGGCGAGTTCAAGTCGTCGAACGCGCAGTTTCGCCAAACACTCAAGACGGCCGCCACGAAGTCGGGCGCCTCGTTCGCTGATCTGGACAAGTTATTTTGCACCACGACAACATGCCCGGTGGTCGTGAATGATGTTCTCGTCTACGCCGATGACTTTCACATCACTTGGCAGTACTCCACCTACGTCGCCCCGGCTCTCGAACAGATTCTGAAGTCGACCTTGACAGCGCGGAGTTAAGGTGAGCCCTGATCCACCGCGCGAGATTGGACGGGATGAGGTCCCTGTACGCCCTCGTCGACCCTCGCACCACTGCCACTCATCGGTCCGAACGTGGTGAACGAACCATTGCCGGTGTCGGGCCCCGTGCGCCACCACTTGAGCGAGGTAGTGGCCGCTTCGCTGCTGCTACTGCCATTTCTCTTGGGCGCCGTCACGCTGGGTCCCTCCTGGGCGTCGGGCGCAGCGACCGCCGTCAGATCGGACGCCCGGGTCCCCCAAAAGATGCCGACGGGACTGCTCGAACAGGCTCGGCCGGAAGGATCCACCGTGCAGCAAGGAATTAACTTCGTGGGCTGGTCGAAGGAGGCGTTTTCCAGCCCCGCGGCGACATCGTCCCTTCAGGCCCTGGCGGCCACGGGCGCGACGTGGGTCTCGGTGGTCGTTGAGCAGTACCAGGACACGACCGCCTCCACCAGAATTTTTCCCACGGCGAGAACCGTGTCCGATGCCGGACTCGCCAGCATCATCGAACAAGCCCACGCGCTGCATCTGAACGTTGCCTTGAAGCCGCAGATTGACGTTCTCACCGGAGCGTTTCGCGGAACGATCGGCGAAGCCTTTACACCCCTGCAATGGTCAGCGTGGTTTGCCTCCTATCGCTCGTTCATTTCGCACTACGCCACTCTGGCGCAACGTCTCGGCGTTCAGCAGTTCGTGGTGGGCACGGAACTCACCGACGCGAGTGTGCACGCGCCAGAGTGGAAGGCGCTGGTCTCCCTGGTTCGAAGCAAGTTCTCGGGCTCACTGACCTACGCCGCGAACTACGGCAGCGAAGTGGAGAGCATCACGTGGTGGAACGAGCTGAACTACATCGGCGTCGACGCGTACTATCCACTGGACCCTTCCGAGCCCGACTACGGGTGGTCTCCCTACCTCGAGCAGTTGGCGGCGCTCGCCAAGCAGTGGGGCAAGCCAATACTGCTGACCGAGATTGGGTACCGTAGCGTGGTGGGGGCAGCGAGCCAGCCTTGGAACTTCTCTCTCGCCGGTCCCGTTGACACCACGACCCAGAGCAGCGCGTATGCCGCGGCCTTTCGGGCGTTCGCCTCGAAACGCTGGTTCGCCGGAATGTATTGGTGGGCGTGGAGCCCGCAAATCCCCAACGGTCCGACCGACGACGGGTACTCACCCCAAAACAAACCCGCCGAAAAGCAACTCCTCGCCTGGTACGGGGGAAGTAGGGGCTAATGCACAACGAACGTCGTCATCGCTCTCGAGACGTCCAAGGAGAACACGCATGAACAGATCTATCCATCACGACGGCACCACACTCTCCACTGAGTACATGACGCGATACGTGTCGCAGGCGCGACGCGCCACGACGACCCCGCCAGCGAGATGGACCACGTCGGACTTCGGCGTCGATCTGGCCACGGCATTGCAGTCGGGATTTTCACCGAGCGAGGTGGTCTCCCCGTTGCGATCGGGCATCTCATTGCCGCATCCCTCACCCGGTCTCACGGCCATCGTCCTCGTCGGTGGTGTCGGAAGTCGCATGCGCCCACTCACGTTCGAGCGACCAAAGCAGATGTTGCCCCTGGTCGGAGTACCAATGATCGAGCACGTGTTTGGGTGGCTTCGCCATCACGGCGTGACCAACGTGGTCTTGTCGCTCGGTTACCTCCCGCACCACTTTGTTGCGGCCTATCCCTCGGGGATCATCGCGGGCGTCAAGGTGACGTACGCGGTGGAACCCGAACCGCTCGACACGGCGGGGGCGATCCGCTTCGCGGCGGCCTTCGCCGGCGTGGACGACACCTTTCTTGTTGTCAACGGTGACGTGATCACCGATCTCAACATTTCGAAGCTCCTGTCGTTTCACCGCGACCGGCGTGCAGAGGTCACTATCGCGCTACACCCCGTCGACGATCCGTCGAGATTCGGTGTCGTCCCCACCACACCCGATGGTCGAGTGCTCTCGTTCATCGAAAAGCCCGACCGACTCAGCGCCCCGACCAACTTCGTGAACGCCGGCACGTACGTGGTGGAGCCACGCGTACTGAGACGCATCGCATCGACCGGTCCGGTCAGCGTGGAACGCGACACGTTTGTACGACTCGCCGAAGAAGGAACTCTGTACGCCATGCACGACTCGGCATACTGGTTCGACGCGGGAACCCCCGAGTCGTTTCTCAACGCCAACGCGTTTCTACTTCAACGCCAGCGGGGTCGTGGCC
>JBARLO010000004.1:0-93489 GCA_049801955.1 Acidimicrobiales bacterium | reverse complement strand
CGACGTCGCGGCGACGCGAGCTTGGACTGCACTGCAGGACTACGTCGAGACGCACCGACGTCGGCACGAGCTCCAGGAGATTCTGGGACTCGGCCGAGGCTTCGGTCGTGTCAAGTTGCTCTTGCGTCTCATTCCTGGGCCACTGACCCTTCGAGAGATCGCTGACGCCAGTGGGACCGACGCGCCCTACGCCACGGTGATCGTCGACAAGCTCGAGGGACTCGGACTGGTCGAGCGCACCGCTCATCCTGATGACAATCGCCGCAAACTTGTCCAGTTGACCGACGCGGGGCGCGACGCCGCCGATCGCGCGGCGCAGATCTTGGCGGAACCGCCCGAGGGCTTTGCGAATCTCTCGGCCGAGGACCTCATCCGCCTCGAAGAGATCCTCCATCGGCTGTCCGGCGAGTCACCCTGAGCCCCCGACTACGCGGAGATCCGATCGATCTCGGCCAAGTCGTCGCTGGAGAGTTCGAGTCGGGCGCCTTCAACGTTCTCTCGCAAGTGCGCGAGCGATGACGTGCCCGGGATGAGCAGGACGTTGGGCGATCGCTGTAACAGCCACGCCAGCGCGACCGACAGTGGCGTCGTACTCAGTCGATCGGCAACGCGCTGGAGCTCCTCGGACTGCAGTGGCGAAAAACCACCGAGGGGGAAGAACGGGACGTACGCGACGCCTTGGGCGAAGAGCGCATCGATGAGATCATCATCATCGCGGCGCGCCACGTTATAGAAGTTCTGCACGCAGACGATGGGCGCAATCGACTGCGCTTCGGTGACGTGGGCGAGCGTGGCGTTACTCAGACCCAGGTGTTGAATGAGCCCGTCACGCTGGAGATCGGCCAAGGTTCCGAAGGTGTCAGCCAACGACTCCTCGGGTTCGCCCGACTCGCCGAGGCGCAGGTTCACCACGTCCAGCGCCTCAAGGCCCAGGTGTCGCAGATTGTCGTGCACCGCCGAGCGCAGTTCGTCGGGGGACATCGCCGAGAGCCAGGCACCACGCTCGTCGCGGCGTGCGCCCACCTTGGTGACGATGCGCAACGTCTCGGGGTAGGGGAAGAGGGCCTCATGAATGAGTTCGTTGGTGACAAAGGGTCCGTAGTAGTCCGAGGTGTCGATGTGGTTGATCCCGTAGTCCACCACCGCCCGCAAGACAGCGACCGCTTCGTCACGATCTCGCGGGGGTCCAAAGACGCCCGGGCCCGCGAGTTGCATCGCGCCGTATCCCATTCTCGTGAGCGTGAGCCCGTCAGCAAGGTCGTAAGTTCCACCGGGCAAAGAAGTCGTCATGTCGTTCCTCACATTTTGCGTTGACGTCAATCTCATGAACGTCTTAGAACGCGACGCGCGTTCACGCCGCCGTTGTGCAATGTAACCGCTTTACTCGTGCGTCATGCCGGTGAGACGCCAATAATGGCAACGAAATTATTCATCGCGCGTTACCGACCGCACTCACGTTGCGCTTCGATGACGTTCGATTGCGATGACGACACTTCGACGCGACTCGCTCTTACGTTGAGTTATACGGCGACGCGAAGACATCGAGTTGTCGGCAGGTAAATGGAGAGTGATACTCATGCGACGAAACTCAAAGTGGTGGATCGCACTAACCGTCGTGGTGGTGGTGGCGGCCATTGCCGTGGGACTGACGCTCGGTTCGTCCAACGGCAACGGATCGACGACCACCACCTCGCCGAACACGTCAAACACGATCACGTACGCCGAGGCGCCCGGCGCCGCGCCGAACTACATCTTCCCGTATTTGGGCTGCCAGTACTTCTCGGTGGCGACGCTGAGCCAGTTCCAAGAGATGACGTATCGTCCGCTCTACTGGTTCGGTACTCCCGGCTCCAGTGCCGTGGACTACAGCCTCTCTACGGCCACGGCGCCCGTCTTCTCGAACGGCAACAAGACCATCACCATTGACATGAAGGGATGGAAGTTCGCCGACGGCCAGACCGTCAACGCGGAGTCCGTCATGTTCTTCCTCAATATGTACAAGGCCGATCCGACCTCGTACTGCGGGTACAACAAGGGCTACGGCATCCCCGACCAAGTGGCCAGTGCCAGTGGTACTGGTAACACACTGGTGATTCACTTCACGTCCGCCGTCAACCCGAACTGGATCCTCTACAACTACCTGGCCGAACTCACCCCCATGCCCAACAGCTGGGACGTGACCGCGCCGGGCAACTCATCAACGTGCGCTAGTGGCGTCTACGGCTCGGCCGCAACAGACACCGCGTGCAAGGCAGTTGAGAAGTACCTCGACGCGCAAGCCGGAACGCAGACGAACTTCGCCGACGCTTTGTGGACGAGCGGCGCGGACGGTCCCTGGAAGCTCATCAAGATGGACGACTTGGGTGACGCGACGTTCGTGCCGAACCCGACGTACTCCGGGCCGGTGAAGGCCCAAGCCGGTATCAAGTACGTGAAGGAAGAGGCGTTCACCTCGAGTGACGCGGAGCAGAACGCTCTGCGCAGCGGAACGATCACGCTCGGGTACGTGGACCCGACCGAACTGACCCAGAACGCGCCCGCCCCGGGCGAAGTGGGGGCCAACTGGTCGGCGATCTCGAGTGACTACAACCTGACGACGGGCTACAGCTGGGCGTTTAACTACGCACCCTTTAACTTCTCGTCCAAGGACCCCAAGCTCGCGCTCGTCTCGCAGCTCTACATCCGCCAGGCGCTCCAAGAAGCGGTGGACCAGACGGCCATCATCGACAAGGTGGACAAGGGATACGGCGTGCCAATCGACAGCCCGCTGCCGCCCAACACCCCGCAGTCGGTGAGCGGCTTGGCCAAGGCCATTGAACCGGTTCCCAACCCGTACCCGTTCAATCTCACCGCCGCCAAAAAACTCCTCACGAGCCACGGCTGGAAGATGGTGAACGGGGTCGAGACATGTCGGTCACCTGGTACCGGGACGGGCGAGTGCGGAGCCGGCATTAGTCAAGGGACACCCCTCACGCTCAGCATCGTGTGGGCGAGCGGCACCCCGGCACTCGACGACACGTTCAACGCCGAGATCTCGGACTGGGCCGCCATCGGCATCAGGGTCAGTCACACCGAGGCGAGCTTCAACGACGTGATCGCCGACTGTGAAGCGGGAACGAGTTACGAGATCTGCTCATGGGGCGGCGGGTGGAGCTACGCGCCGGACTACTACCCCTCGGGCGAGACGTTGTTTGCACCCGGAGGTGGATTCAACGTTGGTTCCTACTCGAACGCCACGGAGACCTCACTTATCGAAGGCACCACCTTTGGTACAGCGAGCCTGAAGGACTACTCCGAGTACACGGCCAAGCAACTGCCGGTCCTCTTTCAGCCTGAAGCGACCGCGACGGGCGAAGTCATCAAGACCCTCAAGGCCAAGGACGTCAACGGGGTGAATGGTCTTGTGGCCAACCCGTTGCAGAACTTCATGCCGGAGTACCTGTACTACTAGTCAACGTGAACCCCGCCCGGTCCTCGACTTTGAGGACCGGGCGGGGTCGCGGGTACGCCGACCGTGAAACGGTGTAGACCAAGGGCGTGAGCACCGAAGCGAACGACGACGTGGGGGGCGGTGACGCGGCCTGCTGGGCGGGTCTGCTCTGTGAAGAGTGCGGCGTCATTCTCACTGACGGCGTGCATCGCCCAGAGTGTTCGAGTCTGGAGCACTAGAACTTCTGTCGTTGGGGTCATCCGTTGTGTGCCGCCAACCGTGGCGCGACGAATCGGCTGGCACTGGCGAATGTGGCCAGGTCGAGTGCGACCAGGGCGACGATCACCACGGGCACGGCGTGAACTCCCGCGAGTGACACCATGAGACTTTCCACCCCGGGGCCGATGATGCCACCGACCATCATGCAGAGAATGATGAGGGCGAGGCCGTTTCGATCGTGCGGACACAACCTCGTGTACCAGATCAGACCCATTGGATAGACCGAGGCGAAAGCCAGTCCGAGGAGCGGGTAGGCGACCGGTGCAGCCGCAGAGCTAAAGGCGACGCCCGCGAAGATGACGCCCAGGCCGAGCGAACCGAGCACCAGAGCTCGGTCATTGAAGCGTCGGTGCAAGCGCCCCCCGGCGATACGGCCTAGCGTCAGTCCGAGCCAGAAGCCGCCCGTGATCAAACTGGCCAGCGACGCCGAGTGTCCTTCGCGATGGAGTTGGGGCGCAATCCACTCCGACGCACACGATTCGGCGGCTACGTACAAGGCGTAGGCAACGATGAACGTGAAGAGGATGGCGCGCCGATCTGGGTGCAGGGAGCTGAGCTCGTGGAGGCGGTCTTCGTCGGTCTGTGCGGGTGCGACGACCCCGCGGTTCATGGTCGAAAGAAGGACGGCCACGATGACGGCTCCGCCGAAGAGAAGGCGATAATTGTGGGGCCCGGCGAGAACGACGAGCAGGGGCCCGACGACTGCTCCGAGTCCGTAGCCGGCGTTCGCGACGCTGAGTCGATGAGCGCGTCCCGTGACGGAGGTGCGAGCGAGCAACGTGTTGATCGAAAAATCCAGTCCACCGAAACCAAAGCCGATCACGAAGACGCCGACTAAGAACACGGGCCACGATGAGGCGAGGGCGACGTCCAGCGCGCCCAGCCCGAAGCAGGTCAGTGTCGCGGTCACGACGACGCTTCCCTTCACGCGCCCCATGGCCATCCAGCCCGCGGGAACGCCCAGCAGCGCACCCACGAAGTGAACGCTCAAGAGAATGCCCGCTTGGGCGAGCGAGATGTGAAAGTGCCGCGAGAGCGAGATGAGCAGAGGTCCGTACAGAGTCGCGACCGCGCCCAGGATCACCAACATGCCCGTGAAGTTGCCGAAGGCGACGCGACTGAGCGTGACCGGCGCCATAGGCGACGTCCTCGGTTGCTCCGTCGGCTCCTGCACGATCACTCCTCTGGGGCCGCACGGCGGTGACGGCCCATCGTCGCAAGTTCTACGATTCGCGTTTCCCGAGATCGGTGGGACGAAGATACGTGCGCTGTTGTTGGCGATCGTTTTCGTACGTCTCGAGCGCGCGCTGGGTGGACTCGCGCGCGGACACCGCGGCCACCGGAACGTCCCACCACGACGACGAGTCGGGTGCGCTCACCAAGGGGTCGGTCTCAATCTCGATGACCGTCGCGGTGTCGCTGGCGCGGGCAGCGGCGAGGGCTACGCGGAGATCGGAGATGGAACGTGCGCGGAGCACCGTGGCGCCGAGGCTCTCTGCATTCTTCGCGAGGTCGATCGGAAGATTCTCACCGTCGAGTTGTCCCGAAGCAGAGCGAAAGCGATACTTCGTGCCGAAGCGCTCGACTCCGACCGACTCCGACAAAGCTCCGATGGATTGGAAGCCGTGGTTGACGACGAGAACGACGATGATCTTGATGCCCTCGGCGAGAGCCGTGACGAGTTCGGCATTCAACATGAGGTACGAGCCGTCGCCCACCATGACGTAGACCTCGCGACTAGGGTCAGCCATCTTGACTCCGATCGCCGCGGCGATCTCATAGCCCATCGTCGAAAAGGCGTACTCAACGTGATAGCCCTTCGGGTCTCTCGTTCGCCACAGCTTGTGTAGGTCGCCGGGCAAGCTGCCCGCTGCACCCACCACGACGTCGCGTGCGACACTCGAGGCTTCGACCGCACCGATCACCTCGCTCTGCGCGGGCAGCGGCTGGTGCCCTAACGCGTAGACCGTTTCGACGACGTCGTTCCACGCCGCGGCGCCCGCTCGGTACTCACTCACGTACGACGCACCGACGTGCCAGTCACCGATCAGTTCCTGCAACGACGTAAGGGCGCTTTGGGCGTCGGCGACAACCGGCGCGCCGGCGAGCTTGGTCGTGTCGAAGGGAGCGACGTTGATGTTCACGATGTCTACCGCCGGGTTCTGGAACACCGAGAAGGAGGCCGTCGTAAAGTCGCTCCACCGCGTGCCGATACCGATCACGAGGTCGGCCCCGCGCGCCACGGCGTTGGCAATTGGCGTTCCGGTGGCGCCGAGCGCGCCGACACTGGCCGCATGGTCGTAGGGTAGCGAGCCCTTGCCGGCCTGGGTCTCCGCGACGGGGACTCCGGTGGCGTCAACGAACGCTCGTAACGCGTCCGTCGCGTCGCTGTAGATGACGCCACCACCTGCGACGATGAGTGGTCGCGCACTCGCGCGCAGCCGAGTAACTAACTGCTCGAGCAGGACAGCTTCGGCCGGCGGTCGCCGAATGTGCCACGTGCGCGGTACGAGTAAGTCGTCGGGTACCTCGAATGCTTCAGTCTGGACATCCTCGGGCAAGGCCAACGTCACCGCGCCCGTCTCCGCGGGGTCGGTGAGGAAACGCATGGCGTGTAAGAGCGCTTGGGGAAGTTGTTCGGGGCGCCAGATGCGATCGAAGTAGCGCGAGACCGGACGCAGACAGTCGTTCACCGACACGTCGAGCGACATCGGATCTTCTAACTCCTGGAGGACCGGGTTCGCTCGGCGTGTGGCGAACACGTCGCCGGGCAATAGCAAGACGGGAATGCGATTGGTCGTTGCCACCCCCGCGCCGGTGACCATGTTGGTAGCACCCGGTCCCACCGAGGTAGTGCACGCGAAGGCGCGCAGTCGATTGTTCATGCGCGAGAAGCCAACCGCGGTGTGGACCATGGCCTGCTCGTTGCGCGCGAGGTAATAACGAAAGTCGTCTTCGCTCTCGAGCAACGCTTGGCCGATACCGGCGACATTGCCGTGCCCGAAGATGCCAAAGCACCCCGCGAAGAACGGGTGTGTCTTGCCATCGCGCTCCACCGACTGAAGGGAGAGGAAGCGAACCAGCGCTTGGGCCACGGTGAGTCTCACACGATTCCTTTCGCTGACGTCATGGGAAGTCGAGGGTCAAGCTGCTCGCTGGCCCAGGTCGAGCGAATCCAGGCGTGGTCCGGGTCATCACAAAAAGCCATCGTGCGCTCGGCGCCGGGTCCCGCCAGCACGTTAAGGAAGTAGAGGTCGTGGTTCGGGCTCGCCATGGTGGGCCCGTGGTAGCCGTGGGGGATGATAATCGTGTCGCCGGTCGACACCTCTTCGAGTACGTCAATGGGCCGCGCGGGGTCCTTGGAGTACACGCGCTGGTACCCGCCCGGTCCTGGGCCGGTCGAACCAACAGTGGCGTTCACTTCGAAGTAGTACACCTCTTCAAGAACAGATTCGTGAGGTCCGAATTCATCATGCTTGTGAGGCGGGTACGACGACCAGTTTCCGCCCGGCGTCAAGACCTCCACTGACATCAGTTTGTCGGTCTCGAACGCTCCCGGCGCTGCAAAGTTGTTGCATTGGCGCGTTGAGGGTCCCGCTCCTCGAATCTCAACGGGCACGTCGGAGGCGGCGCCGTAGCGCGCGGGCAGGACTCGATCCGCTCTCGCGCCGGGAAGCGCCACGCGGCCGCCCTGGGCGCTTGCGATGGTGACCTTCGCATCGCGCGGGACGTAGCAGAAGTCGCTCACCCTTGAAAAGACACTGTGGCGCCCTTCGAGCTCAAAGGTGTCGTTGCCACAGTTCACGACGAACGAGCCCGCCAAAGGCAAGACGATCCACTCCGACTGTTCTGTGAGAAGCGTCACGCTCGCACCAGGTTCCAACGTCGCGACGCGCAACGAACTGTAGGTCCACCCGGCGTGCGCCGGGTCGATAGTGACCGTCCAGCCGTCCTCGTCGGGCGACCGGGCGGCCGCGTAGAACGAGGTGGTCATAGCAAGCTGAGAGCGGTCTTCACGGCGGACTCGACGTCATCGTCTTCAGGGTAGAGCAGGTTGCGTCCCACCACTAAACCTCGCACGCCGGGCAAACCGAGAGCCTGTTCCCAGCGCTGGAACATCTCGTCGGGTCGGTCACTGCGTTCTCCGCCGAGCAAGACGATCGGCAAGCTCGACGCGTCGGCCACTTGGTCCATGCGATCGACGACGGGCACCTTCAACCAGGTAAACGCCGACGTTGAGCCGAGCGCGCTCGCGATCGCCATCGAACGGATGACCGCGTCCGTGGTGAGGACATTGCGCGCGCGCCCGTCGACGCGCTGATTCATGAAGGGCTCGATCATGGCGATCAGATGGGACTCGGCGAGTTCGCTCACAGCCTTCGCCGCAGCGCTCAAGGTGTTCGCGGTGCCCGGATCGTCGAGGTTGATGCGTAGCAGCATCTTCCCGCCGTCCAGTCCCAGCGATTTGACGGATCCCGCCGTGTAGCCAGTAAAACGGTCATCCATCTCAAAGGACGAGCCGGGCAGTCCGCCGCGATTCATGGAACCAAAGACAAGTTTTTCATCGAGGGCGCCCAAAATGAGGAGGTCGTCGATGATGTCGGGACTACCCAAGACGCCGTGGACACCGGGGATCGAGAGCGCGGTAGTGAGTCGGTCGAGAAGGTCGAAACGGTCGCGCATGACCATCGCGTCGTTGCCCACACTGAGAACTCCGCGCGCCGTGTGGTCGGCCGCGATGATCAAGAGCTTTTCGTTGCCGTCGCTCGATGTACGGTGCCGGCGTTGGGAGGCCAGGGTCGCGATTGACTCGGGGCGCAGATATCGTGTCTCTCTCAAGTGGACCTGATCTTCGCTACGCACGACTCACTCCCTCTAGCGACCCTTCGATCTCGTGCGGCGTGGGCATAGCGTCCGAGCACCCGAGGCGACCAGCCACGATTGCTCCAGCCGCGTTCGCGTATCCCACGATGTCGACGAGAGGCCAGCCCGACAAGATGCCGTGACAGAACGCACCACCGAAGGCGTCCCCGGCGCCGAGGCCATTGACGACCTCGATGGAAACCGGTGGGACCTGCACGCGCTCCACGCCCGTCTTGGCGAGGACCCCGTCGGGTCCCATCTTGATGACCGCCATCTCCAAGCCCAGTTCGAGCAGTCGATCCGCGGCGACGTCCGGGTCGCTGGTCTCGACGGCCATCTCGACTTCCGCGAGATTGCCAATCGCCACACTCGCATACGCCAGCGCATCGCGGGTCGACTGACGAGCTTCGCCGACCGATGTCCAAAAGACCGGGCGGTAGTCCAAGTCGAGGACCGTGGGATGGCGGCGATGGCGGGACGCTAAGGCCGCCAGGGTCGTCGTGCGACTTGGCTCTACTGACAGCCCGCTCACCGTGGCCCAGAACAGTCTTGCTGAGGCGATCGCCTCGATATCCAGTTCGTCGGGGTATATCTCCAGGTCCGGCGCCTTGGGAGCACGATAAAAGTAAATTGGGAAGTGGTCGGGCGGGAACATCTCACAAAAAGTGACGGGCGTCTGCAGCCCCTCCACGTCCTGGACGAAACGATCATCGACCCCGTATCTCCGCAGGGCGACGTGGATGAACTCGCCGAGAGGATCGGGGCCGGTGCGGGTAATCACTGCGCTGTTCTTGCCTAAGCGAGCGGCCGCGACGGCCACGTTGGTGGGGCTGCCTCCAAGGAACTTTTCAAAGAACTGGACGCCCACCAGGCTGCCGGGCGTCGTGGGATAGAAGTCCACCCCGACGCGGCCCATCGTGATGACGTCGAAAGGTTCACTCATAGTGGGCCGCCACCACGGAGGTGAAAGACATATGTCCTAACAATAACATCAACGGGCCCAAATTGATATAGGATTTTCTCCTCTCCACGAGGAGGAGCCCCATGCCGCGCCAAGCAGTCTCTCACAATCCACTCGAGACGATTGTGCTGGATCGCTCCAGTCCGATTCCTCTGTACTTTCAATTGGCCCAGCACTACGAAAACGAAATTCACTTGGGCAACCTCGATTCGGGAGACCGCATCGAGAACGAAGTGAAGATCGCCGAACTCCTCGGCCTATCGCGACCCACGGTTCGACAGGCGTTGCGCTATCTCGTGGACAAGGGCCTGGTGGTGCGCCGACGTGGTCAAGGCACGGTCGTGACGAAGGAAAAGGTCAATCGTTCTGTCAAGCTCACGAGTCTCTTCGACGACCTGGCCGGGTCCGGGCGTCGGCCGACGACGAAGGTCTTGCATAACGAAGTGGTTAAGGCTTCTGACCTGGTAAAAGACGCGCTCGGCCTTGGGGCCGACGAGCCCTTTGTGATCTACCTGGAGCGACTGCGCTACGGCGATGACGAACCCATCTCTCTCATGCACAACTACCTTCCGACGTCGCTTGTCACGCTGTCAAATGAGATGCTCGAGGAGCACGGACTCTACGAGTTGCTGCGGGCGAGCGGCATCTTTCCCTTCAGCGCGACCCAACGTATCTCGGCGAAGAACGCGTCGGCCGCGGAGGCGCGCGTGCTCAATGAGACCAAGGGTTCGGCGCTCTTAACAATGGAGCGCACGACGTATGACGAGCACGGCCGGGCGCTCGAATTTGCCCGCCATGCGTATCGCGCATCGCGCTACGCCCTCCTCACCACCGTTGCCGTGGACGATCCGGCGAGGGACGCCACCGCCGTAACCCTGATTGATAGTAGTTATTGACATAAGGGAGTAATTGAGTTACAGTCGCTCGCAGCATCACTGCGTTCGCGTTGGGGGACAGAACAGCGCGGGCGCGGCAGCGCCGCCACGAGGGGGGCGTAGTGGGAGGGCAGTGAAGACGCATTGGTTGGCAACGTCGCGTGGTGTCCCGAGCCACATCGACGCGCGAGCTCAGGGCTCGTAAGTCTCGTGAACGAGATCCGCTTCGAGCACGTCTGGAAGCTCTTCGAGGGCAACGCCGTCGTCTCGGACCTGAACCTCGACATCTGTGAGGGGGAGTTCCTCGTTCTGGTCGGACCGTCGGGCTGTGGAAAGACGACGTCGCTGCGGATGCTCGCCGGCCTGGAGCGCCCGAGTCACGGACGCATCTTCCTGGGCGATCGTGACGTCACCGACGCCCCGCCCGGAGAGCGCGACATTTCAATGGTGTTCCAGAGTTACGCGCTCTATCCCAACATGAGCGTGTACAAGAACTTGGCCTTTGGGCCGAGAGTTCGCCACGAACCCAAAGGCGGACTCGATGCGCGCATCAACGAGGTCGCGGACCTGCTTGGAATACGTCACCTGCTCTCGCGAGCACCCTCCGCCCTCTCGGGGGGCCAGCGCCAGCGCGTCGCTCTCGGACGAGCGCTGATCCGCGAACCTCATGTCTTTTTGATGGACGAACCGCTCTCGAATTTGGACGCCGCGTTGCGCGTACAGATGCGCGCGGAACTTATCCGGCTCCACAAGCGCCTGGAGAGTACGACGACGGTGTACGTGACCCACGACCAGGTCGAGGCGCTCACGATGGGAGACCGCGTGGCGGTCCTCAAAGATGGCGTGCTACTCCAAGTGGACAGTGCGAACGATCTCTACGAATACCCAGAGTCCGTCTTCGTCGGTGAGTTCATTGGCTCACCCAAAATGAACGTCCTACCGGGAGTGCTCGACACGTCAGGTGTAATGACCATCGAGGTCCTGGGCGTGAAGAGTCCCGTCACGCCCAAACTGGTTGGCCGTCTGGATGCGCCGCGAGAGGGGGGCACGGTCCTGGTGGGCATTCGGCCCCACGACCTGGAGCTCGCACGCCACGACCAAGAGGGGGTGGCGTGCGTTGAGGGGATCGTGGACATCACCGAGCACACCGGCACCGAGGTGTTCGCCACCGTCGAGATTCAGGATGTCAAGGTCGTCGCGCGCCTGCCGCGCGCGCCACAGTTCGAGCATGGCGATCGGGTGAAGTTGGGCTTTCACATCGACAATGTCGTGCTGTTCGACGAAACGACTCACGCGAGTCTGTTGCGTCGCACCCCAGAGCGAGAAAAGGTCAGTGTCGCCGAAGGGGCGACGTCTGAGTCGCAGTAGTGAGTCAAAGAGCATTTACCAATACATCAAGGGGGATGACCATGAGAGTCACCAAAAAAGTGGGGGCGCACCGATTGGCGAGCGGCGCGGCAGTAATGGCCCTGATCGCCGGCGGACTTGCGTGGAGCGGTGGTGCCATTGCCAGTGCCTCGAGCAAGGTCACCATCACGGCCGCGTACGCCGCCAATACGACGTTTGACACAACGCCGTTGGGCTACACGTGGTGGCACACCGTAGCCAGGGAGTTCGAAGCGAAGTACCCGAACTACACGGTCAAGTTGGTGCCGGTCGACGGTGGGGAGCCGGACTTCCTGACGAAGCTCGCGCTGCTTTACCACTCGTCTTCGACGGCGCCGACCATCGCGCAGTTCCCTTCGACCGAGATTGCGCTGTACGCGTCAACGGGCTACCTGATGTCGATGAACTCCCTGCTGACGGGCTCGAGCTGGTTCTCCCAGTACCCGACCGTCATCCAGAACGAGGGAAAAATCGGGGGCAAGATCTATGCGGTCAGTGCCGGTGAGAACAACAACGGCATTTACTACGACAAGGCGATCCTCCAAAAGGCCGGCATCTCGTTGCCCTGGCAGCCCAAGAACTGGCAGGACATCATCACCGCCGCCAAGGCCATTAAGAAGGCCGAACCCAACGTCATCCCACTGTGGCTCGATGCCGGAACCTCCGCCGGTCCCAACGGTGCGGGTTACGGCATCTTGAACTTGCTCGCGGGCTCTAGTACTCCCACGATTGAGAACAAGTCCGGTCAGATGGTGGTGAGCAGTCCGGGTCTACTCCAAACGTTGAACTTCTACCACGAAGTCTTCGCCGACGGACTCGGTGCGCCGACCTCACAGCTCTTCAGCCCCAACAACGCACCCAACATTCCTTCGGCGGACTTCGCCAAGGGGACCCTCGGCATTGCCGTGGCCGCCAACTTCATCGGCGGTAACTGGACCAAGCAAGTGAGCTTCCCGTACTGGAAGGCTTCTTCCACAGCGATGGGCGTGGCCGGTCTGCCCGCCGCCAGTGGCAACGGCTACGCCTCGACCTTGAGTGGATGGGACTACGGCATCTCCTCGGGCGCGACGAGTGCTCAGGCGACCGCGGCGATGGACTTCCTCAACATCGCCCAGGACTCCACCAACCTGATCGACGCGGCCAACTGGGCCGGTTGGGTGCCGCCGGTGAAGTCCGACTGGACGGTGCCGCTCTACACCAGCTTCGACTCGCCCTTTGCGGAGGAGTTCGGCAAGATCCTTCCGTACTCGTCGGAGCTTCCGTCGAACGCGAACTACTCGGTGTGGGTACAGGGCATCGAGCAGGCCAGTGGTGCGATCGCTGAAAAGCCCAGCACCACCGGGGCCCAAGCGGAGCAACAGATGAGCAGCTTCATCACCAATGATTTGGGATCGAGCGCCGTCGCCACCATTAAATAGACCGAGGTAACGCAGTGAACTACGAGAGAGGAGGTCGGTGACGGTGTCAATTGTCTCCCTTGACGCCGCCACCGCTCCTCCCGTAGCGCAGTTGTGGAAGACCCGACGCGATAAGGAACGCTTCCAGTGGAGCAGCCTCGCTCTCATGACGCCGGCTTTCGCGTTGTTGATCGTGCTGTTTCTCATTCCGATGGGGTACGCGATCTACCTCGGGCTGACCAACTTGACTCTCGTGGGGCCTGACGCCGTCAAGTGGGGCTTCACCGGAACCCAGAATCTCGTTCGCCTGAAGAGCGACACCGAATTCTGGAACTCACTCGAGATCACGGGCTTCTTCATCGGAGGCTCAATCGTGGGCGTGATCGTGGTCGGCTACGGTCTCGCGACGTTGCTCATGCGCGCTCGCCCGTGGATGCGCATCTTGGTGGGCGGGGTTGTCGTCATCGCGTGGATGATGCCCGCGGTGACAGCAGGTATGACCTGGTACGCCTCGACGACCGGGAGCGGGACGTTCGCGACCCTGACCGGCCTCAAGAACTCCAACTTTCTCGACGCCCAACCTCTGCTGATCGTGACTCTGGCCAACATCTGGTCGATGACGGGCTTCGCCATGCTGGTCCTGGGCGCGGGCCTGCGCAACATTCCCGGTGAAGCGATCGAGGCCGCCATCGTGGAGAACGCCTCGACGTGGCAGCGATTCCGCAAAATCATCTTGCCCCTGATGCGACCCACGATCATCGCCGTCGTCTTGTTGGTGGCGTTGTTGTCGCTCGCCAACTTCTCGCTGATCTACATCATGACCCAGGGCGGCCCGGGCACCGCCACGAACATCCTGCCGCTGTACTCCTACCAGCAAGCCTTCACGTTTAACAATCTGGCCTACGGCGCGTTGATCGGCAACGTCATGGTTCTGATCGCGACGATCTTTGGCGTCCTCTACGTACGTATTGCGGGGCGCCGGTGAGTGACGACGTGATCGACGAGCGGCTCTCAGCCTCCTCGGACGAGTTGAAGACGCCCCTCGATCCGTCAACGATGCCGCCGGAGAATCGCCCGACGCAGAACACCGTGGTGCGCAGTGTCTCGACGCACACGATCCTCGCGGGGATCGGCATTCTCTTCATCGCACCCATGCTGTGGCTGATCTTCGCCTCGTTCGACTCCCAGGCCTCGTGGGGTGTTGAGTGGCCCCACTGGTCGCTGGTGAACTTTCAGCACGTGCTCTCGGGCAGCCTGTTGCACGCGCTGTTCAATAGCGTGCTGCTCGCGGTGATCTCGACGGGCATCGCCTCGGTCGCTGGTGTGCTTGCCGCCTATTCGTTCTCGCGGCGTCGGATTCCCTTCAAGGGTCCGCTGTTGTTGTTCATCCTCTTTTCTTCGGGCGTGCCGCTCGCGATCATGGTCATTCCGGTGTACGAGATCTTCGCGCGCTTTGGCTGGCTCAGCCTCTTTCCGACGGCCGTCTTCTTATCGGTGACCTCGCTACCCTTCGAGGTCTACCTCATGAAGAACTTCATTGACGCCGTGCCCGAGGACTTAGAAGAAGCCGCGCGCATGGAACGCGCGAGCACGTTTCAGATCTTGCGGCGCGTCATCATCCCCCTGGCCCTACCCGGCATCACCGCGGCAGCCATCTTTGGGTTCGTGAACGCGTGGGGATCGTTCATCGTGCCGCTCATTTTGATTAGCTCGAACTCTCAGCAGCCCGCGCCGATTTCGATCTATACCTTCCTCACGTTGCCCAAGCCCGAGTTCGGCAACATCGCGGCATACTCGCTGATCTTCTGCATTCCCGTGTTCATCCTCTACGCCGCGTCCGCTCGACTGTTCCGCGAGGGCTTCGTGCTCAGTGGGGGCGTCAAGGGTTAACGCGACGCCTGCGCACGGTGCGCGTGCGGAACTAGTCACATAAAGGATGAAACGTTGGATCGCAAATTGAAGGTCGGGGTTATCGGCGCGGGCGTCATCGCTCAGGTGATGCATCTGCACTTCTTGCGCGAGTTGAACGACCGCTTTGAGACGGTCGCACTCTGTGACCTTTCAAATGAGGTCGCATCGGCCTGCGCGCGCGAGTACGGGATCCCTGCAGTGTTCACCGATTGGCGCGCCATGTTGGGCGAGGACCTTGACGCCGTGTTGATCCTGACGTCGGGTTCGCACGCGCCCGTCGCCGTGGAGGCCGCGCGTGCGGGTAAACACGTCTTTTCCGAAAAGCCCATGTGCTTCTCGGCGGTCGAAGGCGCCGAGATGATTGAAGCGGCCCGGGTAGCCAACGTCGTCTTGATGGTGGGCTACCCCAAGCGCTACGACCCCGCCTTTACGAAGTTTGTTGACGAAGCGGCCGCCCTCTCGGAGCACAAGTTGTTGCGCGTGACGACCACGGAGTCGCCCTTCGAGCCCTACGTCGCGCACTATCCGCTCATCGGACCACCCGCGGATGTGGACAAGGAACTGCTGGCCATCCTTCGTGCCGACTCCGAGAGTCGGTTAGAGAGTGCGATTGGCACGAATGACCCGTTCCTGGTGCGCCAGTATCAAGCGGTCCTCCTTGACACCCTGGTGCACGAGGTGAACACCGCACGAGCGGTACTGGGTGAACCCACCTCGCTTGACTACGTCGATCTTCGCGAGGGTCACGCCACGGTGGCCCTCGACTTCGGCGGGCCGACCTGCGTCATTCACTGGCTGGAGACGCCCGACATGACTCGTTACGCAATGGAGTTCTCCCTGCACGCGGCGAACGGTCGCGCCACTCTCACCTTTCCGTCCCCATACCTGCGCAACGCACCCACCGCCCTCGTCGTTGAGCGCGGGGGAGCGGGCATCGACTCGTGGCGTCGCGAGGAGATCACCTCGTACGAAAGTGGTTTTAAGGAAGAGCTGCGCGTGTTCTACGACGCCGTGACGGACAATCGGTCCGTGCCCACCGATGGGGTGGATGCGAACCACGACATCGCGCTGTGTCAAGCCATCATCCGCTCGTTTGTTGATCGCGCTCCCGTGGCGAACCCCACAGAGTTGTGAGCGACGTAGGTTCTGCTGTGCCCCACCACTGAAAGAGGATTGAACCATGAAGTTGACAGTCGCGAACGCCCCCATTAGTTATGGGGCCTTCGAGCTCACGGTGGGTATCGACCCGAACGTCCCCAACGCCGAGTTCGTGCTGAACGAAGTGGCCGGCGCGGGCTACGCGGGCATCGATCTCGGTCCGGTGGGCTACCTCGGCGACGGACCCGTCTTGGCCGAGCGTTTGGCCACTCGCAATCTGGGTCTCGCCGGGGCGTACCTGGAGTTTCCCTTTACCGATCCCGTCGCACTCGAGAATCTCTTCCCCGAGCTCGACGCGATGCTGGACACCTTCGACGCCGTGCGCGACGCGGTGCCCGGGCCAATGCCGCGTCCCACGATCGCCGACGCTAGTAGTGAAAGTCGTCGTCTTAAGCCGGGCCAGAGCCAGGCGAACCCGTCACTCGGACTCGACAACGACCAGTGGCACGCGTTCGCCACCGGACTCAAGAACGTGCTCGCTCGTTGTCGCGATCGAGG
Organism: Acidimicrobiales bacterium; assembly: GCA_049801955.1. Taxonomy (GTDB): domain Bacteria; phylum Actinomycetota; class Acidimicrobiia; order Acidimicrobiales; family RAAP-2; genus RAAP-2. The sequence continues at coordinate 76,731 of JBARLO010000004.1, read as the reverse complement.
ATACGAGCCCACCTTTCACCCCGAAACCGGGACCTTCGTCGAAGCGCCCTGGGAGATCGAGCGGGTGCTCGAGATCTCCGACGTCGGGCTCTGCCTCGAGACCGGGCACATCTTTGTCTGCGGTGGCGATCCACTCGACGTGCTCAAGAGCGCGCCGGAGCGGGTGAATCACGTCCACCTCAAGGACGCGTACCGCTCCCGCATGGATCAACTGATCGCCGACGACGAACCCGCGCCGTCGATCTGGTCCCGAGAAGTGTTCTGCGCATTGGGTCAAGGTGACGTGGACCTCGACGCTGTGCTCCAAGAGCTCGAGGCACTGAACTTCGAGGGTTGGCTCGTCGTGGAACAGGACATCTTTCCCCAGACCGCCGAGCGCTTCTCCCAGGCGGTGGCCGATCAGAAGGCCAACCGCGAGTGGCTGAAGAGCCGTGGCGTCTAAGGACGACGTCTTTCGCCTCGGCCTCATTGGTGCGGGCCGCATGGGCCAAACGCATCTGCGCGCCCTGGCCGACTCCAACGACGTGGCGATCGTCGCGGTGGCCGAACCGGTTGACGCCTTGCGCGTTCAGGTGAGTGAGGCTTTCGGTGTTCGTGGGTTCTCGACGGTGCACGAGATGCTGGCCGGCGGCGGAATCGACGGAGCGCTCATCGTGACGCCGAGTGACTCGCACGTCGAGGTCATCGAAGAGGTGGCGGCAGCGAATCTCCCTATTCTCTGTGAGAAGCCCTGTGGAGTGAGCTCCTCGGACACGCGCACCGCGCGCCAACTGGTCCAGAGTGCGGGCGTCGCTCTCCAGGTCGCGTACTGGCGCCGTTTCGTGCCCGAACTCCAGCTGATTCGCGAGCGAATGGTCGACGGCGACTTTGGCGAGATCCTGTCGATCACGTGTCTGCAGTGGGACGGCGAGCCGCCCGCCGCCGCCTTTCGCACTCGCAGCGGCGGGATCTTCGTCGACATGGGGGTGCACGAGTTCGATCAAGCGCGTTGGCTCGCGAGCAGCGACCTCACGAAACTCCGCGCGGTCGTTTCATCTGTGGTGACCGACCCTGAGAGCGCGGGAGATCCCGACTCCGCACAGGTGCTGGGAGCAATGGAGTCGGGCGTCACGGTCTTTGTGACCCTCGGGCGCCACTACGCCGGCGGGGACGTCGCGAGCGTGGAGGTCTTTGGCACGAACGATCATGCGCTCTCGGTCTTCCTCGATCCCACCGATGGCGAACGAGCTCAGCTTGCGGCCCTTCGTCAGCAGGCCTCGGCCTTCGCCGAGTACGCGCGCGGCGGGACGTGCCGCGGGGCGACCGTGGACGACGCGATCGCCGCACTCGAAGCCGCCGAGCAACTACGGGCGCAGATCTGATGACTGACGTTCGCATCGCGATCGTCGGCTACGGAATGATGGGACGAGCGCACGCCTACGGGTATCGCGCGGCGCCACTCATTCGACCGAGCGAGGTGCACTTTGTGCCCGTGGTGATGACGGGTCGACACGAAGAGGAACTGGTTCGCGCGGCCGCCGAGTGTGGCATCCCGGAGTGGACCACCGACTGGGAGGACGTGGTGGCGAGAGATGACGTGGACGTCATCGACATCTGCACACCTCCGGGCACCCACGCCAGAATCGCCATTGCGGCGGCACGCGCGGGAAAGTCGGTCATCTGCGAAAAGCCCTTAGCCACGACGTACGTCGATGCGGCTGCGGCGCGTGACGCAGTTCTGGCCGCGGGCGTGCACCACGCGATCGGCTTTAACTACCGACGGCTTCCGGCCCTCGCGCTGATGGCCGAGATGGTGGCTTCGGGCGAACTCGGGGAGATCCAGCTCTGGCGAGGTACGTGGCTGTCCGACGAGTTCTCGGACGCGAGCATCCCCTTTGACTGGCGCTTTGACGCCGACATGGGTGGCACGACGATCGCCGATCTTGGCAGCCACCTCATCGATCTCGCCACGTGGATGATCGGCCCTATCGACGAGGTCGTCGCGACGTCATCCACCTTCACGCGCGAACGATCAGCACCGCACGGCCCGCGACCCGTCGAGGTTGATGAGGCATCTTCGGCGTTGATCCGATTCGACTCGGGGGTGCAGGGCACCTTTGAAGTCGCTCGCGTGGCGCCGCGACGGCCGTGTGACTTTGTCGTTGAAATCAACGGTACGAATGCCACGGTTGTCTTCTCCTATAGCCAACTCAACGAACTCTGGTTCGGCAGCGTGGAGGACGACCCGCGACTCTACGGTCTGCGCCGCATCCGCACTGAGCACGTCTTGCATCCCGAAACCCAGGGATGGTGGCCCATCGGCCAGGGTGTCGGCTATGACGCCAGCTTCATCAATCAGGCGGCCGCCTGGGCTGGGGCGTGGCCCGGGGGAGTATGGTCACCCGGCTTCGAGCAGGGCGCGAACATCGTGGCCGTGTGCGAAGCGATGGCGCGCAGCGCGAACGAGCGACGCTGGATTCCTGTGCGTGAGGTAGCGGGCGCCTAGGCCCGAACGAGGGCCGTGTACTTCGGATCGCGCGACTAGAAGGTGGCGGCGTCGATGACGAAGCGGTACTTGACGTCGCTGGCGATCGTACGCTCGAAGGCTTGTTGGATGTAGTTCGACCCCACGACCTCTACGTCGCTCGTGAGCGAGTGCTCGCCACAGAAGTCCATCATCTCTTGAAGTTCCTTCATCCCTCCGGCCATAGAACCGGCCAGCGAACGGCGCTTGTTCACGAGTGTGGCGACCCCGACGTCGTAGGGATGAGCCGGCAGTCCCACCAGCACCAGAGTGCCGTCGACTTTGAGTAGCTCTAAGTAGGGAGTGAGGTCAAGTGCGGCCGACACCGTGTTTATAACGAGGTCGAATCGTTCACGCTGGCGCGCTAAGGACGCGGCGTCGGAGGTAACGACGAAGTCGTGAGCGCCGAGGCGTCGCGCGTCCGCCTCCTTGTCGGCGGAGTGCGAAAAGACGGTGGTCGTGGCCCCGAGGGCTGCGGAGAACTTGACGCCCATGTGACCGAGCCCGCCGAGTCCGATGATTCCCACTTCCATCCCCGCTCGCGCTCCCCAGTGGCGAAGCGGAGAGTAGAGCGTGATACCGGCGCACAGCAGCGGCGCGACACCGGCTAGGTCCAAGGAGTCGGCGACGTGTACCGCGAAGTCCTCGTCGACGACGAAGTGCTTCGAGTAGCCACCAAAGGCAATGGTCTGGCCATCTCGTTCGTACCCGTTGTACGTCGGGGTGTCGCTCTCGACGCAGTACTGCTGCTCGCCCCGTACGCAGTAGACGCACTCGCGACACGAGTCCACGAACGTGCCCACACCAATGCGGGCCCCGACCTGGAACTTCGTTGCTGCACTCCCGACCGCTGTCACCACGCCCACGATCTCGTGTCCTGGCACCATGGGAAAGAGCGAGGGCCCCCAATCCTCATCCACCTGATGAATGTCGGAGTGGCAGATGCCCGAGAACAGCACGTCAAATGCGACGTCGTGGGGGCGTAGGTCGCGACGCGCGAACGTAAAGGGTACGAGAGATTCCTTGGCGTGAAGTGCTGCGTAGCCGCGAGTCTCCATCTCAACCTTTCACCGGTGATCGCCGCGGCGAAAATTGCCAGGCCGCACTGATCGTGTAGTGAAAGCGTATTAGAGCGAACTCATTTCGCGGAAGAAAATATCGAAGCGCCGATCAGTCAGTGCGAAGCGTCCTTGGCCAGTTCGTCGCGTGCCGCCTGAACGATATCGGCGCTGGTATTGGCGTGTCCCGCAATGCCCCAGCCACCTTCGGGCGACTCGGTAATGAGGACCCAGGTGCGCTCGGCTTGGCTCGGGTCACCGGAGGCGGCCGTGACGATCTCGGTGAGTTCCTTCACAACACCGAGTTGCTTGTCGCGATCCAGGACGTTGATCGGCGTGAGTACTTGGACGCGGATGTAGTTACTGTCCCCGGCCGCGTTCGAGATGGCCGCGCCGGGTAGCTCGTGGATGAAGGCCGCGGTGTTATTACGAAAGAGCGCGAGCGGGGGGACCGCTTCCCAGCGCATGACGGCGTTGGCCAAGTCTTGGGCCAACTGGTGAGTGTTTGGCAGCGTTCCCTCTGTCGCGTAGACGTCGATCATGGGCATGGCGTTCCTCCTGGCGGGTTCAATTTATGCTGTGCGTCATACTTCGGGCGAAGCCTATATCTATGACGAGCGTCATAGCAACTGGGAGTAGCGGTGAGCGACAGTCGGGACAAGATGGTGCAGAGCGCGGCCTCGCTGATTGGCGCCCGCGGCATGAATGCGACGTCGTTCTCCGACGTCCTTGCCGATAGTGGAGCACCGCGTGGATCGATTTACCACCACTTTCCCGAGGGCAAGCGCCAACTCACGGAGTGCGCCATGCGCCTCACGTCCGAACAGGTCCTTGAGCACCTCCGAGCAGGTTCAGAGGTTACGGCCGAAGGGGTGCTGGTTCACTTCCTCTCACTGTTTCATCACGTCGTCGTCGCCTCGCACGCGCGCGCGGGTTGCGCCATCGCGGGCGTCACCATCGACGTCGCCGACGATGACGACGATCTCCTCGCGGTGGCCAAGGACGCGTTCGCATCCTGGGAGTCACTATTGAGCGAACAACTTTTTCAGGTCGGCGTCGAGCAGAAGAGGGCTCGAGCGATTGCGGTGACAACGATCGCGAGCGTCGAAGGTGCGTTGATTCTCTGTCGAGCCGACGGCAGCGTCGAGCCGCTGACAACGATCGAGGAGCAACTCCTCAACCTCGTGCGCTGACTCTCGCGGCCCCGGCGGGCGACCGTTGGGTGCCTGACGGGGTGTCGAGGAGGAATCACGTGCTGGTCGCGTCGCGATCACAACCGAACCCCAAGCGGGGTGCCTCGAGGGGCTGGATCAGGCGAAACGAAGGGCCGGATTTGGTCAATTTCCCCTTGACCCATCGGTGTAGTTACGCTACTGTAATTCACCTATCCCTAGTGGTCGGTTGAAGACCAACCACTAGATATTGTGGTTTTACCCTTGGGGAGGAGTCTAGAGATGGTATTGATCGAGCGAGCTGAGGATGTGGCGGACACCCCGTCCATGTCGGGTCCCACAGCGGTCGCGGACGGCGTCAGCGTGATGCAGGTTCTCAAGCGCAGTGGCTCCTTTGAGCCGGTGGACGTCAACAAGATCGTGCGCGCCGTGGGCCGTAGCGCGGAGGGCCTGAGTGGAGTTGACCCTATGCGCGTCGCCACCCGCACCATCTCAGGACTACGCGATGGTGCGTCGTCGGTTGAGCTCGACGAACTTTCGATTCGCACCGCGGCCGCTCTCATCAGTGAGGAGCCCAACTACTCGCGTCTGGCCGCGCGCCTGCTCTCGACGGTCATTGACAAAGAGGTGCGCAACCAGAACCTGCACTCCTTTTCTCAGTCCGTCGCCTACGGACACGCCCTCGGCCTCGTGGCCGAGTCGACGGCGGAGTTCGTCAAGGTGAATCGTCGCAAGCTTGACGACGCTATCCACTTGGAGAATGACCACCTCTTTGAGTTCTTCGGGCTGCGCACCGTCTACGACCGCTACCTGCTGCGCGACCCCGAGGGCCGTTCGGTCATCGAGACTCCCCAGTACTTCTTGTTGCGCGTAGCCTGCGGTCTCGCCTACAACGTCGAAGAGGCCGTCGAGCTCTACTCGCTCACCTCGGCACTCGACTACCTGCCCTCGAGTCCCACGCTGTTCAACTCGGGCACGCGTCACCCCCAGATGTCCTCGTGCTACTTGCTCGACTCGCCCAAGGACGAGCTGGAGTCGATCTACGAGCGCTACAGCCAGATCGCCAAGCTCTCGAAGTTCGCCGGCGGTATCGGCTTCGCCTTTCACCGCGTGCGCTCGCAAGGCTCATTGATTCGCGGCACAAACGGTCTCTCGAGTGGCATCGTGCCGTGGCTCAAGACCCTCGACGCGTCGGTCGCCGCCGTGAACCAGGGCGGTCGGCGCAAGGGTGCCGCGTGCGTGTACGTCGAGAGTTGGCACGCGGACATCGAGGACTTCCTCGACCTGCGCGACAACACCGGAGACGACGCGCGCCGAGTGCGCACCATCAACCTGGCTAACTGGGTACCCGACCTCTTTATGGAGCGCGTTGAGCACGACTTCGTGTGGTCGCTGTTCGACCCCAAGAAGGTCCCCGAGCTCTGTGACCTCTTCGGTGAAGAGTTCCGCAGCGCGTACCTGGCGGCTGAGGCGGCGGGCCTCTACGAGCGCCAGGTGCCCGCGCGCCAGCTCTATGGGCGCATGATGCGCACGCTGGCCCAGACCGGCAACGGCTGGATGACCTTCAAGGACCGCTCGAACGAGCGCAGCAATCAGACCGGCAAGAACGGTGAGATCATCCACCTGTCCAACCTGTGCACCGAGATCCTCGAAGTGACGAGTAACGACGAGACCGCCGTGTGCAACCTGGGCTCAATTAACCTCGGCCAGTTCGTCGAGAACGGTGAGATGCAGCTCGAGCGTCTGGGTTCGACGGTGCGCACCGCGATCACGTTCCTTGACCGGGTGGTGGACATCAACTACTACCCGATTCCCGAGTCCTCGGTCTCCAATAATCGCTGGCGCCCGGTGGGCCTGGGCATGATGGGTCTTCAGGACGCGCTCTTTCGCCTGCGCCTGCCCTTCGACTCGGACGAGGCCAAGGTCGTAGCGGCCCGCTTCGCCGAAGAGATCTACTTCAACGCGCTGTGGCGCTCGACCGAGCTCGCCGAAGCGAACGGCCCGCACCCGGCCTTTAGCGAGACGCGCGCCGCCGAGGGCAAGTTGCAGTTTGACCTGTGGGGCGTGGAGCCGAGCGACCCGGAGCGTTGGGAGGCCCTGCGCGCGCGCATCAAGCGCCACGGACTTCGCAACTCGCTCCTGATTGCGGTTGCCCCGACCTCCACGATCGCCTCGATCGCCAACTGCTACGAGGCCATCGAGCCTCAGGTGTCGAACCTCTTCAAGCGCGAGACGCTCTCGGGCGAGTTCCTCCAGATCAACACCTACCTGGTGCGTGACCTGCAGGCGCTCGGTCTGTGGACCGAAGAGGTGAGGGATGCGATCAAGCAGGCCGAGGGCTCGATCCAGGGCATCGAAGTGATTCCCGCAGAGATTCGTGCGCTGTACCAGACGGCCTGGGAGATCCCCCAGAAGGCGATCATCGACCAGGCCGTGGCGAGGGGACCCTTCATCGACCAGAGCCAGTCACTGAATCTGTTCGTCGAGTCGCCCAACATTGGCAAGCTGTCCTCGATGTACATGTACGCGTGGAAGGAAGGTCTCAAGACGACCTACTACCTGCGTTCGCGTCCCGCAACCCGCATCACCAAGACGACCGTTGGGGTTGAGTCGACGACCGCTACGTTGTCATCAATTGATGAGGCGCGCAGCCAGCGCGACGCTGTCGCCTGTTCCCTAGAAAACCCTGAGCACTGTGAGGCTTGCGAATAATGTCCACCCTGACGAACACCGACGCCTACGGCGAGGAACTCGAGTCCGAGCCGGTTGCGACAGCCGCCCCCGAGCAGCGGGCGATCCTCGATCCGGGTCTCGATCTGACGCTGCGTCCGATGCGCTACCCCGAGTTCTACGAGCGCTACAAGGACGCGATCCGCAACACCTGGACGGTGGAGGAGATCGACTGGACCGACGACCTGGTTGATATTCGCCAGCGCCTCCTGCCGGCCGAGCAGCACCTCATCAAGCGGTTGGTGGCGTTCTTTGCCACGGGTGACTCGATCGTGGCGAACAACTTGGTGCTCAACCTCTACAAGCACCTCAACTCGCCCGAGGCCCGGCTCTTCCTCTCGCGTCAGCTCTTCGAAGAGGCCCAGCACGTGCAGTTCTACCTGACGTTGCTCGACACCTACGTGCCCGACCTGGACGAGCGCGCGGCGGCCTTTGCCGCCGTGGAGAGCATCCCGTCGATTCGCGTGAAGGCCGAGTTCTGCTTTAAGTGGATGGACTCCATCGGCAAGCTCGATACCCTCCAGACGGCTGAGGATCGCCAGACGTTCCTGTTGAACCTGATCTGCTTCGCTGCCTGCATTGAAGGCCTGTTCTTCTTCGCCGCCTTTGCCTACGTGTACTTCCTGCGCTCCAAGGGTCTGTTGAACGGCCTCGCGTCCGGCACTAACTGGGTGTTTCGCGACGAGAGTGGCCACATGGACTTCGCCTTTGCGGCCGTGGACGTGATTCGCCAAGAGGAGCCCGGGCTCTTCACCGAAGAGTTCGCCCAGCGCGTCACGGCGATGATCGAAGAAGCGGTGGAGGTGGAGGCCGCCTTCGCGGCCGACGTGCTCAGTGAGGGCGTATCAGGACTTTCGCTCGCGAACCTTCGCCAGTACCTGCAGTTCGTCGCCGACCAGCGTCTCGCGCGCCTGGGCATGCCCAAGCGCTTCGGCGTCTCGAACCCGCTCGACTTCATGATGCTCCAGGATGTGGCTGAGCACACCAACTTCTTCGAGCGCACCGTCTCGGCGTATCAGGTTGGTGTCGAAGGAGACGTCGCGTTCGACGAGTCGTTCTAGAGCACTTCCTCACCAACTAAAGTCATTCGACAACAACGAGGAGAGTGCAGTGAGTACGACGTCCCCCGCCGAGCCCATCGCGACCATCTACGGCTACCCGCGCCAAGGTGCCAATCGTGAACTGAAGAAGGCCACGGAGGCGTACTGGGCGGGGCGTCTGGACGCCGACGCGTTCGCCGCCGCCACTCGCGAACTGCGCCTCGCGCGCATGGCGGAACTGCGCGACGCCGGAGTTGGCGAGATCCCGAGCAACGAGTTCTCGCTCTACGACCACGTCCTGGACACTTCGGTGCTTTTTGGCGCGATTCCGAGTCGCCACCGCGACGCGGTCGAAGACACCAGCACGCTGCAAGGCCAGTACGACCGGTACTTCGCGATGGCGCGTGGCACGGGCGACGTCGCGCCCCTCGAGATGACCAAATGGTTCGACACCAACTACCACTACCTGGTGCCCGAACTCGGTCCCTACACGCTCTTTAGTCTGAACGCGGCCAAGCCCCTGGCCGAGTTCGCCGAAGCTCTAGAACTCGGCATCACGACGCGACCGGTGATTCTGGGGCCGTTGAGTTACCTACTGCTCTCCAAGCCCTCGGCCGACGCACCCTCAGACTTCGCGCCGCTCGACCTGCTCGAGTGGCTGCTGCCGCGCTACGAGGAGCTGCTCGTCGAACTGAAGAACGCCGGCGCGCAGTGGGTCCAGCTTGATGAGCCCATCCTCGTGACCGACCAGCCCGCCGAGGTGCTGGAGCGCGTGCGCGAGGTCTACGAGCGACTGAGCGCGCTTGCGGATCGCCCGAAGATTCTCGTCGCTTCGTATTTTGACCGACTCGGTGACGCGCTGGGAGTGCTCGCGGCGACGCCGATTGAGGGCCTCGCCATGGACTTCACGGGTCCGGCCGCCGCCAACCTCGACTCGATCGTGGCTCTGGGCGGAGTGGGTGACAAGCGTCTGGTGGCCGGTGTGGTGGACGGCCACAACGTCTGGACGAGCAACCTCGCCTCGGCCTTTGCGACCCTGGAGAAACTCCACGGCCTGGCGGGAGCGCTCGACGTCAGCGCATCGTGCTCGTTGCTCCACGTGCCCATCGACGTGACGCTCGAGAACAAACTCGACTCCGAGATTCTGCCCTGGCTCGCCTTCGCGCGCCAGAAGTTGGTTGAACTCGCCACGCTCACCACGGGCCTCGCGAAAGGTCGCGACGCCATCGCCAGTGAGCTCGCAGCGAACGCGAACGTACTCGCCGCGCGCGAGGCGTCGGCGATCGTGAACGTGAAGGCCGTGCGTGATCGCGCGGCGGCCGTGAGTTCGAATGACGTTGCTCGACAGAGTGCTTACGACGTTCGCCACAAGGTGCAGGTCTCGCGTCTCAGCCTGCCGCTGCTGCCGACCACGACCATCGGGTCGTTTCCCCAGACGTCCACGCTGCGTCAAGCCCGAGCGGACCTGGGTGCCAAGCGCATCGACGTTGACGACTACGAGTCGATCATGCGCCAGGAGATCAAGGACGTCATCACGCTCCAAGAAGAGTTGGGTCTGGACGTTCTCGTGCACGGCGAGCCCGAGCGCAACGACATGGTCCAGTACTTCGCCGAACAGCTCGATGGCTACATCGCGACGAGCAACGGTTGGGTCCAGTCCTACGGCTCGCGCTACGTGCGCCCACCGATCATCGTGGGCGACGTGTCACGTCCTCACCCCATGACGGTGCGCTGGACGACGTACGCCCAGAGCCTCACCGACCTACCGGTCAAGGGCATGCTCACCGGCCCGGTGACGATGCTCGCGTGGTCCTTCGTGCGCGACGACCAGCCCTTGGGTGACACCGCTCGCCAGGTTGCATTGGCCCTGCGTGATGAGGTCGTTGACCTCGAGGCGGCGGGGACCGCACTCATTCAAGTGGACGAGCCCGCGCTGCGTGAGACGTTGCCACTACGCCAGAGCGACCGAGCCGAGTATCTGGCCTGGGCGGTCGACGCTTTTCGTCTGACGACCTCGGGCGTTCGCGACGACACTCAGATTCACACGCACATGTGTTACGCGGACTTCGGCGACGTGCTCACGGCCATCATTGAGATGGACGCAGACGTTATCTCCTTGGAGGCGGCTCGCTCGGAGATGGCCATTGTCGCGGACCTGTCGCGCGCCCAGTACCAGAACGAGATCGGACCGGGGGTGTGGGATATTCACTCACCGCGCGTGCCCTCGGTCGATGAGATCGCCGGGTACGTGACCGTGGCGGCTGCGGTGGTCGCCCCCGATCGACTGTGGATCAACCCGGACTGTGGGCTCAAGACCCGCGGGTATCCCGAAGTTCGCGCCACTCTCACCAACCTCGTCGAGGCCACTCGGCGTGCGCGCGAAGAGTTGTGAGGACTTCGCGCGACCTCGTTCGGCACAGAAATCTCACGTAGTGGCTCGCGCCAGCGCGCCGTGAGCGCTCGATCTCGTTTATGAACACGTCGCGGTCCAGCGCGTCGTCAACGCGCAACTCGCTGGTCGCGGTGTTCTTCGTCCAAGGGTTTCTCTTTGCCTCGTGGACTGCCCATATCCCGCACGTCAAGGCGCACTTGCACCTCGGCAACGGGGCACTCGGCGTCGCTCTTCTCGGTGCTCCGATCGGTTCGGTCCTGGCGATGTTTCTCGTCTCGAGGCTGCTCCAGCGCCTCGGGAGTCGCACGTTGGTGCGCGTGGCGCTCGTGGGCTACTGCCTGGTGGGTCCGCTCATCGGCCTGAGCGACTCAGTCGTTCTCTTCTTCCTCGCCTTCCTTCTCTGGGGACTGTTTCTCGGATCGCTCGACGTCTCGATGAACGCCCAGGCGATCACCGCCGAAACTCGCGCGCAGCGCAAACTCATGCCGGGCTTTCACGGATCGTGGTCGCTGGGCTCTTTGATGGGTGCCGGCGCGGGCGTGCTCGGGGTGGGCCTCGGTTGGTCCCTGAGTGCGCAACTACTCGTCTTTGCGATTCCCTTTTTGCTGATTGCTGGTTGGTACACGACCAAGATGATCCCCCACCATCACGTCGCACTCAACGGCGCGCGCCAGCCACCTCGTTCGAGCGTGTGGCGTCGTGCGGTAGTTGTTCTCGGGCTCATCGTCTTTCTCGACATGCTCTCGGAGGGGGCGGTCGCCGACTGGACGGCGGTCTACCTGCGCGACTCATTGCACACGACGGCGGTCGTGGCGGGCTTGGGCTTTACGGCGTATCTGCTCACCATGATGCTCACGAGATTCGCCGGCAACTACGTGACGAATCGCTTTGCGGTGCACCGCGTCGTGCCCGCGTTCGCCGCGTTCGCCGCGGTGGGCTCAGCGCTGGGCCTCTGGATCGATCACCCCTGGAGCGTGCTCGGCGGATCGATGTGTCTGGGAGTTGGCCTGGCCTTGACCGTGCCGATGGCCTTCAGTGCATGTGGACACATTGCGGACGTCCCCGCGGGGCGCGCGATCGCGGCCGTCTCGGGCATCGGGTACTGCGCCTTCGTGCTGGGTCCACCGCTGATTGGGGGGTTGGCGACGGTGAGCTCGCTACGTACAGCGCTCTTCTTAATCCCGGTTTTGCTGGGCGGAATCGCGCTGGCGACGCTGAAGTCCTCCGCGCTGCGCACGGGCTCGCCGAGCGAGGCGAACGCGCCCCTCGAAACGCCCTAGTCCTCTTTGCCCTTGGCTTCAAGACCGGTCACGACCTTGTCGTAACCCGCCTGGGTGAAGAGACGGCGTAGGTCGACGACTTGCTGGACGTCGACGTCCTTGCCCTTGGGTCGCGTGAAGGTGTCGTTCGCGTCGCCCAGGTGCACGTGGAATTTGCCGTCGTGGCGTTCCTCGACCTCGCCGGTTGCTTCGAGGAGTGAGAGCACGTCGCGCCACTCGATGTTGTGGCTGGCGGGGTGCTGGAAGATCTGGACAAGCGTGTCGCGGTGATGACCGTTCAAGTGCGCTGGTTCTGACATCTCGTTCCTCCGATCCTGGGGGTGGGTGACGAGCGCATCCTACTGGGCAGGCGCGGGGCGCTCTTTAGGATGAGGAGGTGGGAAATCTCGAGCGACTCGAAGAGATCGTGAGCCGACTGCCCGACACGAGTCGCGTGGACATTGAGGCGTGGGGAGGAGAGCCCACGTTTCGCGTGGCGGGTAAGAACTTCGTGTTCGCGGGTCTCGACGCCACGCGGATCACGCTCAAGCTCAGTCACGACGAAGCCGCCGCGGTCGTGGCGACCGATGCGCAAGTCGTGTCTGCGTCCTACGGCCTCGGTCGCAGCGGCTGGGTCTCGATCACTTTGGGATCGCGCCTGAGCGCCGCGCGCTGGCGCGAGATCGAAGAGTGGGTCCGCACCTCGTACACCCTTATCGCGCCTAAGCGCCTCGCCCGAGCGGTCATCGAGCAGGACGCAGCGTCCCTCTAGTTCGCCCTCAATTCAGCGAGGGCGCGATGCCGCGTCGAGTCCGAGCGCGAAGGCGCCGAGCACGCCCGCGCGTGCGCCCAGGGCGGGAGGAACGAGGAACGAGTCAATATCCTCGTTGAGTTCGCGTGATGTGAAGTAGTCCCCGATGCGGGTTCGCGTCGTGTGGCGAACCTTCTCGATCAACCCCTCGCGCGACATGACGCCCCCGCCGAGGACGACAATCTGCGGCGAGCCGATCGCCACCACGTTCGCCACCGCGGAGGCGAGGTACTCGCTCTCGAGTTCCCATGCGGGGTGCGAGAGTGGCAGTTGCGACCCATCGATGCCCCAGCGCTCTTCGATCGCCACGCCGCTCGCGAGACCTTCGAGGCAGTCACCGTGCGACAGGCACACGCCCGAAAAGTCGTCGCCACGCACACGAGGCACACACATGTGGCCAAACTCGGGGTGCGACAGGCCGTGGAGGGGTTGGCCACCAACCGCCAACGCGCCGCCGATGCCAGTGCCGACGGTGATGTAGACACTCACCGCACGCTCGCGAGATGCGCCCCAGCGCCACTCGGCGATGCCCGCGGCGTTGACGTCGGTGTCGAGGGCCACCGCCACGTCGCCCCAACGTTCTTTGATCGCCTCGTGCCAACTAAACCCGCGCCACGCGATCTTGGGAGTCGACATGGAGATGCGACCCGAGGCCAGGTCGACCGGGCCAAAGGTGCCGATGCCGATCGCCGCAAGAGGCGCCCCGCCGCGCTGGTCGTCAAACGAGTCGAAGATGTGATTCACCGTCTCGCGCGGTGAGGTGGACGGGACAATCAGCTCGTGGGCGCCGGCGATCTCTTCGAAGGAGGAGCCAAGAGCGGCCACCGTCTTGGTGCCGCCCGCTTCGATGGCCCCGATGAGTCCGCTCACGATGGGCCGAGCAGGCGATCGAGGAGGGCACGTTTGATCATCGGTCGGCTCCCAAAGACGAGCAGGAGAGAGGCTTCTCGCGTCGAACGCTCCGCCACGTCGCCGTACAGTGCGGATCGACTTCCCCGCGACACCGCGAGGGCGTGGGCGGCGCGCACGGCTAACTGGGCTGCCCTTGCGCGAGCGTCGCCGATGTGCTCGACGTCGGCGCGATCGAGAGTCTCGCGGGCGTGGCGCAACTCCTCATCGAGGATCGACGGTCCCACGAGGTCGGCGCAGCGCCGCGCCACACCTAAGGCGAGTGATCCATTTACGCGCAGCCCCTCGGGTCGCTCGGGTCCCGCGTCGTAGGGCGCGCTTCCCACGTACCGCTCGCGGGGAACGATCGTCCCATCGAAGGTGAGAGTGACCGTCGCACTCGCATTCATGGCCGATAGGCGCAGGGGAGTGACGTCCATCCCACGGTGGTCTCTCGCCTCAAGCACGAAGCTCGCCACCTCATCGGCTACTCGAGCCATCACCACGAGTTCGTCGACGATGCCCCATCCGCTGACCCAGGGAGAGTCTCCGTCCAACACCCATCCGGAGGCGGTCTCGTGGGCCGTGAGGCGGGGCGGCCCGGGCAGGAGTGCGGTGAAGGACACGCCGCCTTTGATGTCGCCTCGCACGATGGCGGGCAGTCGGGTGCGAAGAAAGTCCGGAGCGAGAGGACTAGCGGCGCTGTGAAGCAGGCGAAAATGCTGGAGCCAGACGAACGTCGTGGTGAGACAGGCACTCGCGAGCAGCTCCACGAGCGCAGACATTTCGGCGAGGTCCAGATCCAGGCCCCCCTCCTCGTTCGCGGCGCCTGCGCCGTAGAGCCCTGCGGTGGCGAGCGCGCGCAGATTCTCCGGTGGAAGGGTGGTCGACCGGTCGACGTCGTGCGCGTGCTGGCTCAGGAGTTCGAGCACATCGATCAGACTCGGGACCTTCAGTCCCAACGAGTCGAATGCCACGGTATCCAGCGATGCGTCAGTTGAGTCGAAGGACGCGGGGGCCACTGTCGTATTCTCGCCGATCTTGCACGAGTCCCGGCGACGACCGACCGACCGTGCTACTGCGGTGGGTTGGTCTATTCCGAGAGGTCCTTATCTTCCATCTCCCAGGCGTGATCCATGGTGTGAAAGGCGCTGTGGCGAATCAGGAAGGGCAGGTTCCAGGATCTCATCGGCTTGACGTCGCCCTTCTTGTACGCGATCATCGCCGCTACGTAGTCGTCGCGGTAGTTGCCCAGCGCCCCCGGGGCCATCGCCGCCGCTTCGGGAAGGTGAAGGCCCACCTTCTTCGCGAAATCTTCGCTCTCGACCCTGATCGTGTGGCGAAGTATCTCATCGCGCTCGCGGCCTCCGCCCCGTGGTCCTTTGGCCAACGTGGGCGACACCCTCGCGCCCACCGCGTCAAAGTAGGACCAGCACGACCGCAGCAGCGTGATCTTTCGTTTGAACTCGGCGTCGTCCATTGGTTCAGTCTCGAGTCGGCACGGCGAAAACGAGATGCCCCAGAAGTCGGTCGAGCCGGTACCGACCTTCTCTTCGACCACCTTGAAGGATCCTTGCGCATCGAACTCTTGGGCGAGCCGTGCCGTGGCGGCAATGGGCCGATAGCGCACGAGGTACGCCTCTAAGGCGGCGAGCGCCTCGTCGGCGGTCTTGGCGCCGCGACTCCAACCCGGCCAGTCGGGCGCGAAGGCGACGACCTTCTTGTCCTTGGGTCCGTGTTCGATCACTATTCGTCGGGCCACCAGGCGGACGCTAACTCGCGGGTCTTACATTCGCCACGATCGAAACACCGATTCGACGAGTGAGAGGAGCCGCGGATCCGGGGCCGACTCGCCACCGAACCAGGAACCATACGAATTATCTACTTTCTACTACCCAGTAAACGAAGGGAAATAGGGGATCAATTTGCGTGTAACACAATTGACATGTAAGCGTTGGTCCTCATGTCGGCAAATGCGGGGGGGCATTTTGTCAGGGCGTACGTCCCGGTAACGGGCGTCGTCCTGGGGGCGTGTCTTCTGCTCGCAACTTTCGGCGCCCAACTTCTTCCGTCCCATGATGCGGGCGCCGCGATGAGTCCGAGTGCGCACGAAGAACCATGGACCGGCGAGGCGGGGGTGAGCGCGTCGGCGATCTGCTCGGGGGAGTCTCCGAGCTATGCCTGCACCGTCGCGGGATACGCCGCGTGGCTGAAGAATCCCAGCGGCTGGGCGTGGAATTTCTATGGGGGATCCGAACCCAGCCATAACGCCTACGGACCGCACAACTGCACGTTGTATGTGGCCTACCGGCTGCAGGCCGCGGGCCTCACCCTGTCCTGGAGCGCCAACGCGTACGACTGGGCGAGTGCGGCGGCGGCGAATGGTGACGTCGTCAACCAGACGCCGAGTGTGGGATCCGTGGCCCAATGGAACACCGGCCACGTCGCCTACGTCGACGCCGTGACCGCCCACTACATCGTGATCACCTCAGACAACTACCAGCCCTACGACGTCTCGACTCTGCCCGGCGGCTTTACCGACAGCTTTGACATCTCGCGCAACTCTCCCGCCATGGCGGATAACTTCATCCACTTCAACTTGCCCGTAACGGCCGAGGCCCTGCATCTCGCGAAACGCTTGAATCCCGCATTGAAGCGCTGAGCTCGAAAGAGGGCTAGACGGTACCCGGAAATTACATCGTCCCTGCTCATGGGACGTCTGGTTGCGAGGCAGCCCTTGGCGAGAAATGTGGTTAGCTCCTTGACAGAATTCGCGACCCTTGATAACTTCCTCAACTGAAGGAAGTAATTTAGAGCGGGGGAAAACGTGGCCGGGGACAACGGGTCGACGTTGAGCAGCGGGATTGACCGGCCGGCAGGTTTCGTTTTTAGCGAATGGGATGCAGACCGAGACCTCCTACCTCAGCAGGCGGCCCGGCTCGCCAACGCTCGTCGAATTTTTCATCTGCTTCGTCAGCGCGGCCCACAATCTCGAGCGAGTCTCGTTCGTCACACAGGACTGAGCGGGCAGTCGGTTGGAGTGATCGTCTCTATCCTCCTCGATCAAGGGCTCGTAGAAGAGATCGGTACCGAGTCCGAGTTAGGCGTTGGCCGTCCGGCTACCACGGTTCGCATACGGCCTGAGGGTGCGCTTGCCTTTGGCTGCAGCATCGAACGTGACCGACTCGATGGTGCGTGGGTCAACGTCGACGGAGCACCGGTCGCGAGTGCGGCGGTCATGATCGCGCCCGGCGAGGAACCGGTCGTGACCATCAGACGTCTGCAAGCGCTCTATGGAGATCTTCTGCGCGAGCTGACCGATGAGCAGTCACTACGGGTTCTCCCCGCGATCGGGCTCGCTCTACCTGGTCCCATCGACCCGGTCACCGAGACGCTCGTCAATCCGCCGCGCTTTCCGTTGTGGGGAGGGGTACGACCCCGCGATCTCTTTGACGCGGACTGGGCCGTACCGGTCTTCGTCGAGAACGCGGCTACTGCTGCGGCACTGGGCGAGGCCTGGCAGTCACGAACGAACCTTCGGAACTTTCTCTACTGCCACTGGGGGGTGGGTATCGGTGGCGGCGTAGTCATTGACCTTGAGACGTATCGCGGAACGTCCGGAAATGCCGTCGAGCTCGGTCACGTGCCCGTGGTGCCCGACGGACAGTTGTGCGACTGCGGCGCATCAGGTTGCGTTGAAGCCGAAGCGTCGCTTGGTGCGATTATCCGTCAAGCCGAGGCTGAAGGTCTTCCGAGCGAGTTCGAGAAACTGGTGGAGCTGGCGTCGGTGGACTCTAGGGCATCGGCTCTCTTCGAAAGGGCCGGTCAGTTACTCGCCCAGGCGCTTCTTGGGGCCGTCAATCTGTTCGATGTCGACGCGGTCGTCATCGGGGGTCACCACTTCACTCAGGCGGCCACATGGCTCTTACCGCCGGTGCGCGATGTCGTGGAAACGCGAACAATGCGTCGAGGCGTGCGACCAGTGTCGGTGACGTGTTCGTTAGTAGGTGAAGCGGCGAGCGCGATCGGCGCGGCGAGCGTTGTCTTCGACCGACTTTTGCCCGGCGGTGTCCTGGGCGGGTCGAACGGTCGAATACAGCGAGCAAGGGCATCGTCGTGACATCGCGCGAAGGAAATTCGCCGGCGTGGGCCGATTTCTTTGCGAAAGATCCGTCCCTCGAGGCAAGTCGCATCGAGATCGTCAACGCCGTCGAACTCCTTGATGGCGTTCTTCGCAACGGTGGACGTGTTCTTCTCTGCGGCAACGGTGGGAGTGCCGCTGACTGCGAGCACATCGCTGGCGAGTTGGCGAAGGCGTGCGCATTAGCCCGACCTCTGCCGTTGGGCGACAGAGAAGCGCTGTTCGCGGCGGGTGATGACGGCGAGCTCGCCGAAGGACTGCAACAGGGTCTTGATGTACTGCCCCTCGTGAGTCAAGCCGCCCTTCTGACTGCAATCGTTAACGATCAGAGCGGCGACCTCATCTTTGCCCAGCAGGTTGTCGCCTACGGTCGTCCGGGCGGCGTCCTGTGGGCGCTGACGACGTCGGGCGCGTCTGCCAACGTGGTATTGGCTCTACGCACCGCGAGAGCTCGCGGCCTCCACACGATCTCTTTCACTGGACCTACGGGTGGCGCGGTGGAGAGCGTGAGTGATGTCACTGTTCGACTCCCGGGTGCCAACGTCCAAGAGATTCAGTCGAGTCACCAGCGCGTGTACCACGAAATCTGCCTCGACATCGAGCGACGTTGGTACGGGTTATGACCCGAGTCTTCGCGTCGGTGGCGATTGGGGGAACGAAGTGTTCGGTCGCGATCGCCTCGGTTGTCGAGGGTGGCATCGAGTGGCTCGGCCGCGCGGATTTCTCAACGACGGCCTCGCCACAAGACGTCCTCGATCGATTGGGTACGTCACTGGTGAGATTGCTCGACGCGACTGACGACGTCGTCCTCGAGCGCATCGGGGTCGTGTGCGGAGGGCCTCTGGAAGAGTCTCTCGGCTTAGTGTGCACTCCGCCCAACTTGCCTCGTTGGAATCGAGTTGACGCGGTGACACCCTTTCGTGATCGTTTCGGCGTCCCCGTGCGACTGATGAACGACGCTAACGCGGGGGTACTGGCGGAGTGGACCTGGGGAGCCGCCCGGGAGGCGAACCACGCGGCGTTTCTCACGATGGGAACTGGCCTTGGCGCCGGCCTGTTGCTCAACGAGCGCCTCTACGTCGGTGCGACCGGGCTCGCGGGTGAGTTGGGTCACTGGCGCCTAGCGGATTCGGGGCCGCACGGCTACGGCAAGGACGGGTCGTTTGAAGGCTTCTGCAGCGGAGCAGGTATCGCCAAAGCCGCCCAACAAGTGGCCCTGCGCAACCTGCAGGAGGGTTCGCACACGGAACTGTCCTCCAACTGGATGGATCTCGTGGATATCAGCGCTCAGCAACTGGCGCGCGCAGCCGACGACGGTGATCCCGTCGCTCTCGCCATGTGGTCTGACGTGGGCCAGCGTCTTGGCCAAGGACTCGCACTTCTCATTGATCTACTCAATCTTGAGGTGATCATCCTTGGAGGAATCTTCTTTCGCCAGCATCAACGACTGGTTGAACCCATGCGCGAGGTGCTCAAGCGCGAGGCGCTGAGCGAGGCGCTGGACGCGTGCCGCATCGAACCTTCCGGTTTGGGCGAAGCGATCAGTGACTACTCGGGCCTCGTTGCCGCGCTGGTGGGCGACGAGACGACCAGCACGGGGCGACAACTATCTCGGGCGACGCCAGAGGCGCCGCGCCCGAATCAAGACCGCAAGGACCTCACGACGAAAGCACAGTCGTGAGACGCGTCCAAACGGAAGTGACGAGAGTCCAGAGCTAGGGGGTATATCCATAATGAAAGAAATACGAAAGGGAGGGAGGATTTGGCGCGGGGGGCTCGTCTCGAGTGTCGCGGCCTCTCTCGCATTACTCGGCGGGACGTTGATATCGGCGCCCATGTCGAGTGCGGCGACGTCGAAGGTCGTCAAAGTCATGTACTGGGAGAACTTCGACACACCCGGCACCAACGCCACGCCCGACTTGATCAAGACAGCGGCGAAGGAGTTGGCGAAACAGCATCCCGGTACGACGGTGGAGTTGGAGCCGATAACGACGGATGACGAGTCGACGTACTACGCCAAAATCGATCTCGCGCAGCGCAGCGCGGCGACGGCGCCCGACGTCGTGATGGAGGACTCGTTCCTTATCGGCTCCGACGCCAGTGCCGGGTTCATTCAACCAATTCCGCAGGTCACGAAGTGGTCGGGATGGACGAAGTTTCCCAAGGCGATGCAACAGATTTCCACGTACAACGGGAAGATCTATGGCGTCATGAATTGTACGGACATCCAACTCGCGTACTACAACAAGGTGCTCTTCAAGAAGGCGGGAATCCCCGTGCCGTGGCAGCCGCACAGCTTGGCTGACGTCGAGAGCGCGGCCAAGAAGTTGTCGAAGGTCAAAGGCATCGTGCCGACGTGGCTCTACACGGGAACCCCACTCGGTGAGGCCTCGTCATTTCGAGGCTTCGAGGTCTTCCTCGATGGATCGAAGGACCGTCTCTACAACAACTCGACCAAGAAGTGGGAGATCTCGGGACCGGGCTTTACTGCGACGTGGAACTTCCTCGCGGCGATGAAGCCTTACGAGGAGCCCGAGAGTGACTGGTCGAACCCCAACGCCTCTACGACCGTGAACGACACGCTCATGCCCAAGAACGAGGTCGGCATCACGTTTGACGGCAGCTGGGACTCGACGTCGTACCTGCCCGGTGGCCCCGCACCATCAGCGGCCTTCTACAAGGACTTCGGCGTCGCGTCGATCCCTGCGGCCAATGGCGGCTACACGAACCAGTCCGGCGGTTTTATGTGGTCGCTCAGCACTCACTCTGCGCAGCCCAAGTTGGGCCTCCAGCTGATTGAGGACATGTCGAGTGCGTCGAACCTGGCGGAGTTCAACGCCAAGGACGGCAACATTCCACCGCGCACCGACGCCACGACCCAGCCACAGTGGTCCGCGGTCAACAAGGTGGACCCGATCCTCACCTTTGCGACCGCCCAACTGCCCTACACGAACTACCGTCCGAATTTGCCGGCGTACCCGCAGATCTCCAACGAGATTGCCGCGCTCACTGGTGACATCTCGGACGGTTCCATGACGGCGTCACAGGCGGAGGCGGCCTACGCGGCCAAGGTGACTCAGATTGTCGGTAAGTCCAACACTCAAGCAATGACGCAGTAGTCGCAGGGGCCCGGGGGAATCAACGATGACTACTCAGTTGAACGGGCCCGACGTCGCACCGCGCGGCGTCGGGCCCGTCCCTCGGTTACGACGTAGTCGCCTCACCATCAAGTCGCGTCGGCGGGTCACCGGCCTGTCGATGGTGGCACCCTTGCTCGTGATGGTGCTCGCCTTCATTGGCTGGCCCCTCATCTGGACGATGGTGCTGTCCTTTACCAATATGACCATTACCGGTCCGACCGCCACGCACTACAGCTTCATCGGCTTTGCCAACTACCGCGAGCTCTTCTCGGCGGGGAGCGGTCTCGTACAATCGCTCCTGCTGAGCCTGTACTACCTCGTGGCGTCGGCGTACATCGGACAGGCCATCTTCGGTTTCGTTCTCGCGTACATGATGCTGAGTTGCACGCCTTTTACCCGCAAGACGGTTGGCTCCATCGTGATCGTCTGTTGGCTCGTGCCCGAAATCATTGCCGCCTGGATGTGGTTTTCCATGCTGAGCGACGGCGGAACGCTCCAGCAAGTGCTGCACGCAGTGGGCGTTCCCTACCAAACGTGGCTCATCAGCCACCCCATGCTCTCGGTGAGTCTCGCCAATTCGTGGCGGGGCGTGGCCTTTTCGTTCTTGCTCTTCTCTGCCGCGCTCACCGACGTACCCGTTGAGTTGCTTGATGCCGCCCAGATGGACGGAGCGGGGCCCTGGCGGCGGTTGCGCAGCGTCATCTTGCCTCTGCTGGCGACAACGATTCTGATCGACTTCGTCCTCATCACCCTGGGGACGCTGAATGACTTCACGCTCATCTTTGCCATGACCGGCGGCGGTCCTGGCACATCGTCCAATGTGCTCTCGGTCTTTATGTACCAGCAAGCCTTTGGGACTTTCCAGCTGGCCTACGGCACCGCGATCTCGGTCGTGCTGTTGATCGTGGGCGCCGTCTTTTCGGTCATCTACATTCGAGCGCTACGACGACGTGGCTCGCTCAATATGGTGAGGTGAGCGTGGCGGCCAACTACAACCAAGTTCGCGCCACGCCCAGCATCGTGATGTGGCTCGTCGGCCTGGTCTTTCTATTTCCGTTCGCCTGGCTGGTGGTGGACGCGTTTTCCCAACACGGCACGCTGGGCCTCGGGGGCGGCGGGGGCTTTACTCTCCAGCACTTCATCGATCTCTTTAACGGTAGCAACGACTTCATCGGGGCATTCGGTAATTCGTTCTTCCTAGCCGCCGGGACGACGATCCTCACGACCGCCGTTGGCGTGCTGGCGGCGTATCCGCTCTCGCGCTTCAATTCGCGCACCCAGGAGTACTTCGTCTACGTCCTGGTCTTTCTCACCGGACTGCCCATCATTGCGATCATGATTCCGACCTACGACTACTTCGTAACCTTTAACTTGATCGACTCGAAGTTCTGGACGGTCTGCTTCATGACCGCCACAGCCCTACCCTTTGCTACGTGGATCGCGCGCAGCTTCATTGACGCCGTTCCCCGTGAACTAGAAGAAGCCGCGTGGATGGACGGCTCCTCGCGTCTGGGCTCTCTGCGTCGCATCGTGGTGCCTCTGATAGTGCCCGGCGTCTGCGTGGTCGCTGTCTATACGTTCGTGAATGCGTGGAGCGACTTCTTCATTCCCTACATCCTTCTCCAGGGCACCAACAACCCGGCCTCGGTCACGATGTATCAGTACTTCGGGCAGTACAGCATCAACTACAGCGCTGTCGCGGCCTTCGCCATCATGTACTCGCTACCGCCGGTCGTGCTGTATCTCATCGTGACGCGCTGGGTTGGCCAAGGTTTTGCCTTGAGAGGAGCACTGAAGGGATGAGCGAGGTGGCGCACGCTTTACGTGGGGTGAAGGCTCCGACGATCACTATGGTGGGCAACGCCCACATCGATCCGGTATGGATCTGGAACTGGCGTGAGGGATACGGAGAGATCTGGGCAACGTTTCGCTCTGCGGTGGATCGTCTACGAGAATCGCCCGAGTTGGTCTTTAGCGCCTCGTCGGCCGCCTTCTACGCGTGGATCGAAGCAGCTGATCCTGATCTCTTCAGTGACATCGTCGAACTGGTACGCGAGGGTCGCTGGTCGGTGGTGGGCGGGATGTGGATCGAACCGGACTGCAACCTACCCTCGGGGGAGTCGCTGTGTCGTCAGTTGCTCCTCGGCCAGCGCTACTTTTCTCAGACCTTTGGGTCGGTCGCGCGCGTGGGCTACAACATTGACTCCTTCGGTCACCAGGCGGGACTACCGCAACTGCTTCGAGAAGGTGGTCTGCGCGCCTATGTCATGATGCGACCGAGCGAACCCGAAAAGGAGCTGCCCGCACACCTGTTCTGGTGGCGCGATGCCAGCGGTGCTCAGATCGCGACCTTTCGTATCGCACACAACTATGAGACCGACACCGTGGCGACGATGAGTGAGTCGATCGCGCGCGTGAGAGAGATCGGCGAGCGCGAGGGCGCGCCGCAGATGTGCTTCTTTGGGGTCGGCAATCATGGCGGCGGTCCCACCAAGTCCATGATCATGGCCATCGACGCGCTGCGCGCGGGCGAACCGGACATCGCCTACGGCGATCCGGATGCATATTTCTCTTCCGTCGGGCCCGAGATGACAAGCGCACCGGTTGTGGAGAGTGATCTTCAGCATCACGCCGTCGGG
Source organism: Acidimicrobiales bacterium (assembly GCA_049801955.1). Lineage (GTDB taxonomy): Bacteria > Actinomycetota > Acidimicrobiia > Acidimicrobiales > RAAP-2 > RAAP-2. Next base: position 52,958 of record JBARLO010000004.1, on the reverse strand, counting down.
TGCTACTCGGTCAGTGCCTGGGCCAAACGCGCGAATCGCCAGGGTGAGTCCAACCTGCTGAATGCAGAAGCGCTCGACGTGGTGAGCCATCTCCTCTGTGGTCGCTCATGCACTGACGACCTCACTGACGCCTGGAGGGAACTGGCCCTCTGTCAGTTCCACGACATTCTCGCAGGCACGGCTAGCCATGCGGCGTTCGAGAGCGTGGCCAGCCGATTCGGATTTGTGACGACGACAACCGATCGCGTAATGACCGAGGCCGTTTACCGCCTGGCTCGTCGCCTTGATACCCGGGTCGCGGCCATCGGACTGCAAGAACGAGAAAGTCCGTGGTCGCGCAATCCCGAAGGTGCGTCGCCCTTTGTTGTCGTGAATCCTCTGGCGTGGCCGGTGCGCGCGCTGGTGCGCTTACCGCGGCACGCGACTCGCGCACTCGACAGCACGGGAGTGGAGATCCCTCTGCAGGCCGTGTCCTCGGGCGAGGCCACGATCTACGCCACCCATTCCTTGGTCGATCTCTCGCTCGCCCCACTGGGCCACGAAGTGGTCTGGCTCCAGGGCTGGCGTGACGGAACTCTCGTCGACGCGCTCAACGCGACGACGACGCTCGAGACGGACGTCTTCTCTCTAACCGTCGACGAGCGCGATGGGCGCATCACGAGCCTCGTAGACCGCCGGTCCGGTCGCGAGCTCGTAGGCGCCCGGGGTGTCCGACCGCAAGTGCGCCACGATCCCAGTGACACGTGGTCCCACGGTGTGGTCGCCTACGACGGAGACGAGGTGGGGATCGAATTCGAAAGCATGGAACTCATTGAATCCGGTCCACTGCGCTGGATACTGCGGCTGCGCTTTGTCTGTTGCGAGTCACGAATCATCGAGGACGTTCACCTCTACGCGGATTGCCGCTACGTCGATCTGCGCGTGCGCGCCAACTGGGAAGCGCCCCACACTGTCGTCAAGATCGCGTTTCCGCTCAGGCTCGGTGAGGAGCAGAGCCTTGTGGTCGGTGCGGCCTACAGCCACCAGGAACGGACTTTCTCAGGTGAGGAGGATCCCTTTCAGGACTGGATAGACGTGAGTGATGGCGAGTTCGGCGTAGGCCTGGTAACTGATCACCTCTACGGCTACGACGCCGGCGACGGTGAAGTTCGAGTCACCTACCTGCGCAATCCGGTCGCGGCTGATCACGGCAAGCCGTGGGCTCGACGTCTGGGCGAAGACTTCGCCCTCACCGACAGCGGTGAGCACGATGCCACAATTCGGATCATTCCCCACGAGGGTGACTGGCGTGACGCGCACCTCGCCCGCGCGGCGGACACGATGCATCGCCAACCGGTGGCTGTCGCCGATACCTTCCACGCGGGCGACTTCGCCGGTCGAGGAGCGCTCCTTGAGGTGACTCCCAGCGATGACGATTCTCTACAGGTCGTCAAGCGCGCCGCAGACGGATCGGGTGTCATCCTCCGTTTCGTTGAGCCAGAGGGACAAGCGCGAAGCCTGTCGTTGCGGGGCGCGGTTCTTGGACGGGACGTGGCGGTGAGCTTGAAGGCGTTCGAGGTGGCCACGGTGCTCGTGCCCGACGATGCCGCTCAACCCATTCAGCGAGTGAGCGTCGCGGAACTACCGCTGGACGGAGGAGACTGATGTCGACGATCCAGTTGCGATCGGTGGTGAAGCGCTACCCGAATGGGTATGAGGCGGTACGGGGCATTGATCTTGACGTGGCCGAAAATGAGTTCGTGGTTCTCGTAGGACCCTCGGGGTGCGGCAAGACGACACTGCTTCGGATGGTGGCCGGGCTGGAGGAGATTTCCGAAGGCGACCTCCTTATTGGTGACCAGCGCGCGAACGACATTGCCCCAATGGACCGCGATATCGCGATGGTCTTCCAGAACTATGCCCTCTACCCGCACATGACCGTCGCACAAAACATCGGATTCGCCCTCAAGCTTCGCAAGCTCTCCAAGGTCGAAATTCGCCGTCGCGTCGAGGACGCGGCGCGCTTGATGGGGCTCACCGATCTGCTGGGTTCCAAACCCGCCCAGCTCTCCGGCGGCCAACGACAGCGCGTGGCGATGGGCAGAGCGATCGTGCGAGAGCCGGTGGCCTTTCTCATGGACGAACCCCTCTCTAATCTCGATGCGCGCCTGCGCGTGCAGATGCGTGCCGAGATTCGTCGGCTCCAACGCCGACTGGGAGTGGCCACGCTCTACGTCACCCACGATCAGACCGAGGCCATGACGATGGGGGATCGCGTCGCGGTCCTTCGTGCAGGCACGGTGCGCCAGTTCGCGTCTCCCCAACAGCTCTTTGACCACCCGGACGATTCGTTCGTTGCCAACTTTATCGGCTCCCCGTCAATGAATCTCTACGTAGCCTCCCTCACGGATGAGGCCCGAACCCTACGCCTCGGTAGTCAGAACGTTGAGGTGGGCGACGATCTCGTGGCCGCGCGTCCGGGCTTGGCTCGATACCACGAGCGCGCGCTGGTCGTGGGCTTTCGCCCCGAGCACGTTGTGGCCGGGGCACCTACCGACTTTGCTCACTTCGTGGCCGACGTCGATCTCGTCGAGCCTCTGGGATCGTCGTCGTTGGTCCACTTTCGCATCGACGCCGCGCGGATTGACGCCGCCGACACGGACGCGCCGGCCGAGACGCCCGATTCAGCTGGCGAGGGCGTGGCGGTACTCGACGCCGAAGCGTCAATCATCCATGGTCAGCGCGCTCCTTTCGCGGTTGATCCTCGTCGGCTTCACTTCTTTGACGCCGAGAGCGGCCTCGCGATCCGCGACTAGCCCTGCGAGCGCAGGGAGTTCAAAAACTCGTCGAGTATCGCGACCTGCAACTCAGGCGCAGTGTGTGCCGGGTACATGACCGATTCGATACTGAGTCCGTCCATGATCATGAGGCAACGACGCACAGCACCATCTATGTCGGTGGCTCCAATGAGTTCTCCATCATCGCTGGCTTGGGCAAGGAGCACTCGCGCCCGAGCGCTGAATGCGTCGACCTCATCGTTTTGAATGCGCATCAGCGTTTCGTTGCCTACGGCCTCTCCCCAGAAGCAGGCTTCAATCCGCGCTTCCAAGCGCCTCTGATCATCGAGTGGAAGGGCTTCGAGCATGAACTCGCGCAGCGCCGCCAATCCACGCAGCCCTTCGACGCGCTCGTCAATGCGTGCGCGTACACCTTGGTGAGCTCCGAGGAGCGCCGAAGCAAGGATGTCGGCTCGGTCAGTGAAGTAGTGAGCAAGAATGCCACTCGAGACGCCCGCTTCGCGAGCGATCTCGCGGGTCGTGGTATGGGCAAGGCCGCCGCGAGCGATCACCCGCCACGTGGCGCGAACAATCTCTTGTCGACGTTCGTCGTGATTGACCGACTTGGGCATTGATCCGCGACCTTAGTGCGACGCTCGCGAAGACTCGGCCGGCCGCTCTTGACGGAGGGTCTCTGTCATAGGGTGTTGGAGAACTCGGTCACGATCTCGCGAATTCCTTCGGCATCGAGGTGGTAGTGCGCGTAGAGAGCGGCCGGTGGGCCGATGAGAGAGTACAGATCGTTGATGCCGTGGCGCAGCAGCGGCGTGGCAATCCGTAAATCGGCGAGCGTCTCGGCGACGGCGCCGCCCAGTCCGCCAATGATGTTGTGCTCCTCCACGGTGATGAGGCCGCGGGTCTGGGTCGCCGCGCGAGCAATGGCCTCGACGTCGAGGGGCTTGATGGTGTGAACGTCGATGACCTGAACACTGAGTCCCTGCTCGCCAAGTAGACGCGCCGCTGCCAGACTGGGAGAGACCTCCGAGCCCGTAGCCAGGATGGTGAGGTCGTCTCCGTTCGCGAGTTGCGTGGCGGGACCGAACTCGAAGTCGACGGGAACTTCCGAATAGACCTCGGGGTCTCGACCTCGACCAAGGCGCAGATACAGCGGTCCGTCGAGAGTCAGCGAGGCACGCAACATGGCTCGCAACTGATTGGCGTCAACGGCACAGGCCACCGTGAGCCCCGCGACGGCGCGCATGGCGGCCAAGTCCTCAGTCGCGTGGTGGCTCGACCCGTAGTATCCGAGCGAGATGCCTGAGTGGTGGGCGAGGATTCGTACGGGCATCTTCGGGTAGGCGCAGTCGGTGCGAATCTGCTCGTAGCCCAGTAGCGCGGCGAATGACGCAAAGGTGCCCGCAAAGGGAATGAGCCCGGTCGAGGCCATGCCCGCGGCCACCGTGATCATGTTCTTTTCGGCGATGCCCATATTGAAGAACCGATCAGGATGACGGGCGGCGAAGTCATTGAGTCGGTTCGCCGAAGCGAGGTCGGCGGTAAGTACCACGATGCGCTCGTCGTGATCGGCGAGTTCGGCCAGTTCTTCGCCCGCCACGAATGCCGGAATCGACCGGGTCTCAATGCCGCGCAGGGTCGCCGCGCGGCTTGCCGAGTTGGCCGTACCGACGAACACTTCACTTTGGTCCTGACCCTCCGTCGATGGTTCTGGAGTGGGGGTCATGAGCGGATTCCGAGAAGTTCGCGTCGCACAGCCTCGTAGTCCTCGTCGCCCAGGTTGCCCACGTGCCAGCGCACGTCGAGTTCCATACGCTTGACGCCCTTGCCCTTCACGGTGTCGGCGATGATCACGTGGGGTGCTCCCTTCGTCGATGCCGCGACATCAAAGGCGGTGGCGATGGCGTTCACGTCGTGGCCGTCGATGCGCTGGACGTGCCAGCCGAAGGCAGTGAAGCGATCGTCGAGCGGCTCGACCGCCATGACGTCTTCTGTGTGCCCGTCGATACCGAGCTGGTTTCGATCAACGACGCAGATGAGATTGTCGACGCGATAATGTCCCGCCGCCATCGCCGCCTCCCAGACTTGACCTTCGTCGAGCTCTGCGTCACCCACCATGACGACACTGCGGTAGTTAAGACCGTTCACGCGGGCGGCCAGGGCCATGCCGAGCCCGATCGATAGTCCGTGGCCTAAAGATCCCGAGCTGAAGTCAATCCCGGGGACCTTATTCATGTCGGGGTGGTCGCCAAAGGGGCTGCCGAGTCGCGTGTAGTTCTCGAGCAGCAACCGGTCGAAGAAGCCGACATCGGCGAGGACGGGATAGAGGCCAATAGCGGCGTGTCCTTTGCTCAACACGAATCGATCTCGCTCCTCCCAGTGGGGGCCAGATGGATCGATGTGCAGGAAGCGGTAATAGAGCACCGAGAGCAACTCGGCCGCCGAAAAGGTTCCGCTGTAGTGCCCCGCGCCGGCGATGCGGGTTAGGCGGAGCGTTTCGAGGCGAATGAAGAGGGCTCGTTCCTCGAGACGATCGCGCTCTGAGTCCAAGAGTGTTGTCATTGCCGACCCTCCAAAATTTTACTGACGGACGCGAGTCCCGCGTTCGTCGCCTCCAGTGCGCCATCGACGTCACGTTCACTCATGGCGGCAGAAACGAACCAGTTGTGACGCGGATGGAGGTAGAGGCCGCGATTCAAGCACTCAACGGAAAACGCATTGGCCAGCTCAAAATCGTCGTCGTTCGCAAATCGAAGAAAGGGCATCTGGACGGGACCGGACACTCTCGCCTCAATTCTGTGGTCGTGCATCTGACCTTCCAGGCCTGCGACAAAGTCGCCGCCGACGCGCGTCATGGCATCGACCGAGGACTCGCACGTGAAAGCGGACAGGGTCGCGCATGCAGCGGCCATAGACACGGCTGAGAACCAAAACGAGCCCGTCGTATAGATCGACTGCGCTGCCTCGCGCAGTGCGTCGGTACCCGTGGTCGCGGCGAGCGAGTAACCGTTGGCGATCGCCTTACTCCAAGCAGAGAGGTCGACGGGCACGCCGATCTCTTCCCAGCTACCACCATTGTGGAGGCGAAAGCCGCACCGTACATCGTCGAGGATGAGTGCGGCACCTTGCTGGTCGCAATGTTGCCTCAGGGCCTGAGTGAATTCGCGAGTCGGCCATTCGAGATCGGTGCCGGTGTCATGGCGTATGGGCGTCACGACGATAGCGGCCAGGTCACCTCCGGCCGCGTCAACGGCGCGGCGCACGGACTCAACATCGTTGTAGTCGAAGTAGATGAGATTCGCACGGTCGCTGGTGGTCACTCCCGAGAGCCGCGGTGTGCACCAGGGAGCAGCGCCGTGGTACGAGCCACGAGCGGCCAGGACCTTCTCTCGTCCCGTCGCCGCGCGAGCAATGGTGAGGCACATGGTGGTGGCGTCGGTTCCGTTCTTTGAGAAGATCGCCCAGTCGGCGTCACGAACGCGCTCGACGAACGTCTCGGCAGCTTCGACGAAGACGGGGGATGGCCCGTTTTGGGAGTCGCCCAACAACTGCTGGCTCGCTGCCGCCGCGTCAACCTTCGGATGGTGGTGCCCTAACACCACCGGGCCATAACTGCACATGAGGTCGATGTACTCTCGACCGTTGACGTCCCAGATATGTGAACCTTCACCGCGTCGCATGAATTGGGGATATCCCGCTGGCAATGACCCCACGTTCTGATGGCCGTACATGCCGCCGGGCACAACGCGTAACGCTCGCTGTCGCAGCGTCTGATCCTCGGAAACTGCGGCCACACTGTCCTCCCTTCGGACCCCTCCGGCCAATTATTATTGATCGGACGTCCGATTACCAATCCATTTTCAAGTACCCACTGAGATCTAGCTGATCCCACTCGTTGTGCGTTGCTGAAGTTGCTACCGGCATGAGAATGAGGAGTAATGGTTCCCAAGGTCTCCAATTCCCGAAACGTGCGTCGCGCGGTGGCGATCGCGGTGTGCGCGGGACTCACCTGTGCTGGGATCGCCACCGCCTCAGTGGCCAGTACTCGTCCCCGCGCAACTGCCGACACGGCATGGACGGTGTACCACGGCAACGAAGAGAGTACCGGTGTCGTCACGGCACTCGCATCGGTCAATACGTCGAAACGAGCGTGGACGTCGCCCAATCTCAGCGGGCAGATCTACGGCGAGCCCCTGGTGTACGGCGCCGACGTGTACGTGGCTACCGAGAATGACGTGGTCTACGCGCTCTCGGCCAAGACCGGGCGAGTCCTGTGGGGCCGGCACCTCGCGAGTGCCGTGCCGTCCTCGAAACTTCCCTGCGGCGATATCGGGCCGAGGGTCGGCATTACCGGGACGCCGGTAATTGATCCGTCGCGCTCGGAGATCTTCGTGGTCGCTGACGAGTTGATCGGTGGAGGTCCCGAGCACTATCTCGTCGGACTGTCCACGACGAACGGGGCGGTCAAGTTACGTGTCCACGTCGACCCGCCGGGATCGACACCGTCGGCACTGTTACAACGCACCGGCCTCACTCTGGACAACGGAAACGTGATATTCGCCATGGGCGGGAACTACGGCGACTGCGCGGCGTACCGGGGTCGCGTGGTCTCGGTAGGCGAGACGGGATCGCCTCGGCGGATCTTTACCGTCGACGCCAGTGCGGGCGATAGCCAGGGCGCGATCTGGATGGGCGGGGCGGCGCCCGTCGTGGACGCACAGGGCAACGTCTGGGTGAGCACTGGCAACGGATCAGTCAATTCCCCGGGTCAGGCCTACGACGACAGCGACGCCGTGCTCGAGTTCTCCTCGACGCTGCGCCTCAAGCAGTACTTCGCCCCGAGTAACTGGACCACCAACAACGGCGACGATCTCGACATGTCCACCGCACCGATGCTCCTCGCCGATGGCCAGGTTGTCCTGGTGGGAAAGTCGCGCATCGCGTACCTGCTGCGCGCGAGTCACCTTGGTGGCATCGGTCATGAGGAGACGAGCCTCGGGGGACTGTGTGACCAGGACGTCGACGGAGGTGGCGTCGTCGACGGATCGACGGTCTACATTCCCTGTCTCAGCGGTCCGGTCGCCTTACGCGTGGGGACGTCGCCGCCATCTCTTCGTCTTCTGTGGAGCTCTGGCATCGGAGGCGGTCCGCCGCTTCTCGTGGGGCACACCTTGTGGACGATCGGTCAGAACGGGGTCCTCTATGGCCTCAATCCCGCGAGTGGCCAAGTGACCCAACAGGCCAACGTCGGCGCGGTGACCAATCACTTCCCAACTCCGAGTGTGGGCGACGGTCTTCTGCTCGTGCCGACATCGAGCGGCGTGGTCGCCTTCAAGGGCACCGCCGCCCACTGAAGCGATCCAGCACGGCTCTCGCGAGGTAGCCAGAGAAACCGCGTGGCGATCCCGGGAAGTTTCTAGTTAGTTGTCGTCACTCGTCGACGCGGACAAATTGTCGGTGGCCCAGACGCTGAGTGCGTGCAGGGCGGGAATGAGAGCGGTGCCCGTGTCGGAGAGTTGGTAGGACACCGAGACGGGGGGCCCGGGATCGACGGACCGCAGAACAAGTCCCGCCGACTGAAGTTCGCTGAGGCGTTCGGACAGCACCGAATCGCTGATTCCCACCACATTGCGGCGCAATTCGGCAAATCCGGAGGCGCCGTTGGTCAATGTCCCCAATATGACGCCATTCCAGCGTTTCCCCAGAAAGAAGAAGGCGTGAGCGAGGCCTCCGTCGCAGGTCTTGGAGGTCTCCTCGTCGCTGGACGCCGCCAGGTCAAGCGTCTCGCTCGGGGTCGACTCGGCACACATGCTGAGATTCTACTAGGTACTCAGCGAAAGTGGGTGACTACGTATTACGAAGTTACCGGTAGATTATGAGCGATCGAGCTACAGGACAGACAAAGGAAATCAAGATGCCCCTCTTTCGACTTGACGCCAGTATCCGCACCGAAGGGTCGGTGAGCCGCGCGATCGCCGACATCACCGAGGCCGCCTGGCGCGACGACAATCCCGACGAAGCAGTGATCCGACGTCACATCGGCCTCGATCCCGTTCCGGCCACGTCGTGGGCGGCGTCGGTCTTCGCCGACCGCGCCCAGCCCGAGAGCTTCAGTGAGGAGCAAAGAGACGCCGTCGCACTCGCGGCCACGTTGGCCGACGAACTGCTCGCGGCCGACGCGTATCTGTTTGCCGTACCGCTGTACAACTTCGGTGTCTCCGAGCACTTCAAGACGTGGGTGGACCTCGTGATGACCGAACCACGCGTCGGCCCCATGGCCGGCCAGCCACTCAGGGGTCGACCCGCGGTGCTGGTGACGGTGCGCGGTGGCGCCTACGGCGAAGGGACGCCCCGCGAGGGTTGGGACCACGCCACGGGCTGGATGCGACGCATCGTCGAAGACGTCTTAGGACTTGACTCGCGCGTGGTCGAAACGGAGTTCACGTTGGTGGGAGTCAATCCGGCGCTCGATCAATTCAAGGACCTGGCGGTAGAAATGCGTCGCGACGCCGAGCGTCAGGCCGCCGAACAGGGGCGTCATCTCTCGAGCGCATTCGCTCACTGAGAACATCTCGTGCGACGAGCAGCTCGTCGCGGGGTGACTCAGCGCATGGCTGAGAGCAAGTCCTTCACCACCACGGTGCAGTAGCTGATCGACTGATCGGCGATGCCGTAGGGGAGATACAGGGTTCCCGCGTGAACCAGTGATCCGCAGGAGTACACGACGTTCGGAACGTAACCGTCTTGCTCATCCGCGTTCGGAATCAAGAGAGGCTTCGAGAGCCGAGCGAGAACTTTGGTTGGGTCGTTGAGGTCGAGCAGGAGAGCCCCCAGGGCGTAGGTACGCATCGGGCCGACGCCGTGGGTGATCACCAGCCAGCCCTCGGGTAGTTCGATCGGCGAACCGCAGTTTCCGAGTTGGAGCATTTCCCAGGACGCATCGGGTATCTGCAGCGTGGACACCTGGTCCCAGTGGTGAATGTCCGACGAAAAGGCGATGGCGTTCGACTCGCGGTCATAGCGAGACAGAGCGACAAACCGGCCGCCGACGCGACGGGGGAAGACCGCGAGGCCCTTGTTCTGGGCGCCGCGCCCGGCCAACGGCGACGAGCTGAAGGTGGCAAAGTCGTCAGTCTCGAGTAGTTGCTGGCTCACGTGTCGACCGTCGTACGCGGTGTAGGTGGCGACGTAGTGATCCAGGTCGTCGTCTTCGATCTTGACGAACCGGGCGTCTTCGACCCCGGCACTTTCGCCCGCGGTCGACGGCCACAGCACTCGACGCGACAGGTCCACATCACGCGCGAACGTCGCAACGTAGAATCGCTCGCTCATCGAACGAAGCACGCCCGCCGTCTCGGCGACGTTCTGGCGAGTGTCGCTGTGGGTCGCCGGGCGAGTGATCGCGGCGTCGAGTTGCTCGGTCGAGAAACGGGCCGGCAGGCTCATCAAAATGAGGGCAGCGGTTTCGTCGTCGAAGCGCGAGTCACGTAACTTGGCGCGGAACACCTCGCGGCGCAACGGGCCCTGGGAGGTGGTCGCGGCGACGGGGAAGGGGTGCGGTTCGTCAAATCGCAGCGTGCCGGCAGCGTCGATCTCTCCGGTACGAAAACAGATGCACGAAAGGTGGCCCTCGCCGATCGATCGGTAGCTCATGACGACCCGCAGTGCACCGTCATCGACTCCGACTTGATCGGGATGGGCCACGAGACTCGGGTTACATACCGAGGCGCCCTCGAGTGAGTATTCATGAGTAAAGGCCGCGCCCAGCAGCTGTCGACGAGTGGGCGAGATGGGTGCGACGAGATAGTCCGACACGCGCTGCGCGTTTCGATCAAAGTCCGCCTCGATGTCCTCGTGGCGCTTCGAGAATCGATCGGTCAAGTCGTTCAGCTCAGACGAAACGTCAGATTCACTGAGTGCGAGAACTCTCGCGATGGTTTCGGACGTGCGCGCCTCGCTGCCGCCCACGAGCTCCTTGCCCGGTATGAAGAGCCGCGTGATCACCCTGGACGGATCGGCGAAGATTCGAAGATTGGAGCGAACGGCGATCCCGGCGTCGCGCACTACAGGGCCGGCTCGAGAAGACGCGCCTGCTGCAACGTCGTCAACAGGGCGATCGTCGATTCCGCGCCCTGATTGAGGTTGGGACCCGTCGCCGTTAACCCGTCGTAGCCGCCACCCGTGTTCGAGTCGAACATTGGTGCGCCAATATCGTTGGCACCGAGAAACCACTGCACGGCGAGTTCGTGACCCTTGACCCACTCAGTGTCACCCGTCAACTCATTGGCCCGAACGCAGGCTTCTGACATTGCGGCTACTTCAATCGGCTGTTGGTCAAACCTCTTCGGCGCCACGTTCGGCGCTCGGCCCTCGGCGGGCGTCACCGAGAGATGTCCCTCCAGCGAGGACATATCGAGGAGCCACGTCAACTGAGATAGCGCCGTCTCCACCAGACGATCGTTTCCGGTGACCGTCCCGGCGATCATCATGGCTTCGGGGAGTGCGGCGTTGGCGTAGGCCAGTCGGTCTTCGCTCCAGTGCCACCCGTCGATTCGCTCAGGGCGATCCAGCGCCGCTGCCGCCGCGTCGACGAAGGCGAGTACCCCCTCGTTTTCGGGGTCACTTCTTAAAACTTCCGCGGCGCCGAACGTGGCAAAGGCCATGGAGCGAGGCGACGAAGACACGACGCCGATGCTGCGCTCAAAGAGATCCGTGGCCTCAGCGACGAGGTTCGGATCGCTCGATCGCACGATGACGGTACCGAGAGACCAGAGCGCGCGGCCCCAGCAGTCGTCGTCAGCGGCGACCCCGCGCCACGCGCCCGACGACGTTCTGCGGTTCTTGAATCGTCCATCAGGCGCCTGTGCGCTGCGTAAAAACTCCAACGATGAACTCGCTAACTGGCGGAGTTCGAAGGTCGGCTCAACTTCACGAGAAGCAACCAGCAGCACTCGAGCGACGTCGTCGGTGCAGTATCCGTGTTCGACTCGAGGTCGAGCATGGTCGGCGTGCTCGAACGTGCCGAAGGGTCCGCTAAGTGCGAGCAGGTGGGAGTAGTCGGGCGAGGGAGCCTGCGTCATACGCGTGCGTTCGCTCGTTCCACGAGGCGACGACTCAGCACCTGGAACTGATCGGCGACCGCTGCCCAACTGAGACCAGCCCCGAGGACGCGGGCTTCGTCCGCCATAGAGGCGGCCAACGTCGGTTCGGTAAGAACGCGTCGTAGCGCGAGGTTCAGTGCGGCGGGGTCGCGGTGAGGCACGGTCATGCCCGCGCCCGTCGCGAGTAGTTCCACGGCGTGGGGAAAGTTCGTCGCCACCACTGGGCGTCCGGCGGCGACGGCGTCGACGAGAACCCCGGAGGTCGCTTGGTCTTTCGAATCGTAGGGAAGCACGACCACGTCGGCGCTGCTGATCAACTCGTTCAACGAGTCGAGGTCTCGGTAGGTGTTGTCAAAGTGGACTCTCGCGGCGACACCGTTCGTTGCCGCTCGGCGCACCAACGACTGGCGGTACACATCACCGTCGTTCATCAGGACCTTGGGGTGTGTCTGGCCCGCGATGATGTACTCCGGTGCGGGCGACAGATCCTTCAGGCCCACCATGGCGTCGATGGCCCACTCGATGCCCTTACCGGGTCCGATGAGGCCCCACGTCAGAATCCTGGGTCGGGCCATGCGCGTGGCGTACGCGCGAGTGCTCGGCGCGGCTCCGTGGGGAATGACGGCGACCGGCGTGTCACCGAGTTCGTGCAGGCGCCGCAGCGTCGTCGCCGCGCCCTGGGTCATCACCACGGCGACGTCGACTCCCGCGATCACGGCGTTGAGAACTTGAACTTGGTGCGGCGTCGGTCGCTGGAGCACCGTGTGCAGGATCGCCACACTAGGTACGAAGAGCCCATCAATTACTTTGACGACGTCGTTACCGTCTCGTCCGCCGTAGAGCCCGTACTCGTGTTGAATCACGGCGACGTCGCAACCGTTGAGAGCCGCCGTTGCTCGATCGATCGAAGTCGGGTCGCTCGCCACTAGTTCACCAATGGAGCGAAGGGGCGACGTTGAACGTTGTCCGGGAGAGTCGAGAACTCGCACGAGAGACACGTCGGCTCCGAGGCCCTCGAGCGTGGAACCCAGCGCGGAGGTGAACGTCGCTAGTCCGCATCGGGTTGGCGGCGCACTGCTGAGAATTCCGTATGAAATCAAACCATCACGCACCGTCGGACCTCCGTCGACTTGAGTGGGGCGAACGCCAGGGGTCGCAGTCAATAGTGAACCAAGTGAGCAACATGACATACCCTTCGGGGAAAGGTTGGCGTCGAGCTCGAACGGGCGACAATCTTCTCGATCGTCCGGCCCAAACTTGGCGTACCAAGAGACGGGAGAACTCCCGTCACCTGTCGACCTTACGTGTCGTGTCCCGGATTCATGACGAAAGACGGCTACAAATCCTCTTGGAACTCGATCATCCCTGGTCGGCCCGAGAGCGCTTGCCATGGAGTCACGTTCGGATGAGTGAACGACTCGCAACCTTTCATCGATCTCACGTTGAGCTGTGGGCGACCAGATCCGAGTGACGACGTTCTGCGGCTACGAATTTGATTCTTCCGACGAGTGGGCGGCTTCGCTCAAGCGCGCCAACAAAAAGTTCCTCTCCACAGTGTTCTCGCAAAATGCCAGTGCTTCTTCAAAGGCGAGCGTGGCGTCGCTGTTTCGTCCGAGTCGTCGAAGAAACTCTGCGCGCGAGGATGAGAGGTAGCTGTAGGAGGCCAGGGTTGGATCGGTGGCGAGTTCGTCGATGGCGTCGAGGCCCGCTTGAGCTCCATGAGCGAATCCCACCGCGACGGCACGATTCAGCGCCACGATCGGCGAAGGCCAGACCACCGTCAGTAGGTCATAGAGCCCTACAATTTCGTCCCAGTCGGTGGCTTCCCAAGTTGGTGCTTCCGCGTGAACGGCGGCGATGGCGGCCATTAGTGCGAAGCGCTCCGGCGGGCGGGATCGAAGGGATTCACGCACGAGCGCAACGCCTTCAGAGATCTCTGAGCGGTCCCACTTGACGCGATCCTGCTCGGAGAGGAGAAGGAGACGACCATTCACGTCGACTCGCGTCTCTCGACGCGAATCAGAGAGCAGGATGAGGGCCAGCAAGCCCGCGACCCCTCGATTCTCGGGAAGCAGGAGCCGAAGCATTCGCGCGAGGTCGAGAGCTCGCTCCACCAAGTCACGACGCACGAGTTGATCACCCGTGACGGCCGTATGGCCGGCGGTGAAGACGAGGTGAACGACGCAGAGCACGGCGCTAATGCGTTCGGGGAGCTGTTCGGACGAAGGAACAATGTAGGGAATGTGGGCACCCGCGATCTTCTTTTTGGCGCGCGTGATTCTCGCGGCCATCGTTGACTCGCTGACGAGCAACGCCCGGCTGACCTCGTTGGTTGTCAGTCCGCACACGAGGCGCAGCGTGAGAGCAATCTGTGCTTCGTCGGAGAGCGCGGGGTGACAGCACGTAAAGATCAGGCGAAGGCGATCGTCCGAAATCGCACTCGCGTCGCGACCCTCGAAGATGGACGACGCATCATCATCCACCAACATGGGCCTCAGGCGATCGAATCGCACGTCGCGTCGACGCAGGTCGAGCGCCCGCCGTCGAGCCACCGTCGTCAGCCACGCTCCGGTGTTGCCCGGTATTCCGTCAGTCGGCCACTTGGCGAGGGCCCGCGCATAGGCGTCTTGCACGCACTCCTCGGCGAGGTCGATGTCGCCCGCGATCCGCACCGTCGCAGCGAGCACGTAGGCCCACTCGCGACGGTGCGCATCGGCAACTGCGGTCTCGACGTCGATCGTCACGAACCGCGACTCTTAGTCAAAGACTCGGATGGGTCGCACTTCGAGGCCGCCGTTGGGCGAAGGAACCTGCTTGGCGAGGGCAATGGCTTCGTCTAAGTTGGCCGCCTCGACGACGTAGTACCCCGCGAGTGCCTCCTTCGTTTCGGCAAAGGCGCCGTCAGTGACGACGAACTCTCCCGGACTTACCTCGCGCAGTGACGTGGCCGTTCTCGTTGGCTGTAGGGCGTTACCGCCGCGAATGCTCGAGCCGTTGCGCTTGCCAAACTCTTCGTGCCCCTTCATCATCTTTGTGGTCATGTCGGCGCTGGGACTGGCCCAATGCGACTCATCTCCATAGATGAGAATTAGATACTCGGACATGTTGTTCCTCTCCGGCCCCACGTTGAGACCTTCCACCCATACCGACGCTCCAGTCTCAACGAAATCGACACGTCCGGCAACATCACGTGTTTGCCGGAGGCTCCTCAGAGGCAGCCAAGAACAGGTACCTCGTGGCCATGCTGCGATACGGTCGCCACTTCTCCGCGTGCGGGAAGTTGGTCAAGGTGCTGCGCGCGCTGGACCGCCTTGCGCAGGGACAAGTCCCCCGTAGAACCACGTCGTCTCGTCCCTGAGCGGTCCAAGGGCCAATCCCCGGCTTGGTCGTGAGAGAGGAGATGATCTCGTCATCGCTGAGGCGCGGAGCATCCCCAAAGTGTATGAAGTGCATTTATAAACTTGGGCAATGCGTCGAATCTCGCGGAGAGTTCGAAGTCTTCGCGGCCCGAGTGTTCGATCTCTTCTAACTCTGACATTGGTGTGTTCTGGTCTCACCAGCCTCGTGGGACTCGATCTCACGAGTGCCGGCGCGGCAAACACGCCCATCAGTAGTTTTGTCGACACCAACGCCGTCGCCTTTGACGGGACGAATCTGTGGGTCGTGGGTAACGCCACGAACTCGGTGACGGAACTTGACGCCAGCGGGAACTTCATCCAGAGTGTCGCGGTCGGGGTCGCTCCCGTCGCCGTCGCGGCGGACGGTGCCAACGTGTGGGTCGCTAACTCCGGTCTCTATAACCAATGGGGATCAGTCACTGAGCTCAGCGCGAATGGCACGGTGGAGACAACGATTCAACTCTCCTTTCTGGGTCAGCCCACGGACATCAGTTCTGACGGCACCGACGTCTGGGTGACGACGGACGACGACGTCCTCGCTGAAATTGATGCTTCGAGCGGCACGCTCATCAGTGAGTTCGGGATTGGTAACGATCCCACCGGCGTCAGCTCCGACGGCACCGACGTATGGATCGCGGACTCCCAGGACAACGTGGTCGATGAGTTCAATATCGCATCGCAGACGTTCGTCAACTCCTTTCCTGTCGGCACCGATCCCACCGGCGTCTACTCCGATGGTCAGTACGTGTGGGTGACCAACTCCGGTGACGGTACGGTGACTGTGCTCAACGCCGACGACGGTTCGTACGCGTTCAACACTGGCTCGTCGCCGATTCCCGTGGGCAATGATCCAACCGGGATCATCGCGAATGGTACCAACGTCTGGGTGACCAACTCCGGTGACGCGACGGTGAGTGAACTCGCGATTGGTCCTTCGTCGCTCAGCGTGACGGGATCGTACCCCGTGGGCAATAGCCCTGCGGCAGTCGCTCTCGTGGGCAGCGATGCGTGGGTCGCCAACGCGGGCGACGGGACGTTGAGCGAGCTCAACAGCAGCGGTGATCTCCTTCAGACCTTTGATGTGGCCGACGACTCTGGCCTGCAAAGCCAGACCATTCCCGCGGGCTTGGTGCCGTCGGCGGTGACCACCGACGACGGCTCGGTGTGGGAGACCAACTCCGGCGACAACACCGTGAGTGAAGTGAACGAGGCCACCTCAGCGGTGGAACAGACCGTCAATGTGGGTTCGGATCCGACCTCGGTGTCGTCCGACGGCACCCATGTGTGGGTCGTGAACCAGGGCGACGGCACGATCACGGTCCTCAACGCCAGCGACGGTTCCTACGCGTTTGGCACCCAAAGCGCGCCCATCGTCGACCCCGATGGGCCCGAGACCATCTCCTCAGACGGCACCCACGTCTGGATCACTAACTCCGATGGGACCATCACGGTTCTCAATTCCGGTGATGGCAGCTTTGCCTTCGGCACCGACGTCACACCGATTGCTGACCCTGATTTCGCCGGACGGCTGTCCTCGGATGGCACGCACGTCTGGATCGACAATGCCAACGGCACCATCTCGGTCCTCAACGCCAGTGATGGTTCCTACGCCTTTGGCACTGACACGTCGCCCATCGCCGACAACGACGGCCCTGTCACGATTACGTCGGATGGCACGCACGTCTGGATCGCCAATAATGACGGTACGGTCACCGTCCTGAACGCTAGCGACGGCACCTACGCCTGGGGTACCGACACTGGTCCGCTGCAAATAGATGGCCTGTCGTGCATCAATTCGATCTCCTCGAATGGATCCGACGTGTGGGTAAGTGGCCAGTGCCCGAACAGTGCCGTCGAACTCAGTGCGACGACCGGCGCGTTGCTGCGCGATGTGTCTCTGGAGTACGCACCGGTCGCAATGGCTGTTGATGACGGCGGGGCCGTCTGGATTGCCAACGGGTACGTCGCAGACTATTTCTCCACCTACAACGGGCAGTCGGGTTCCTACGACGGCGCGAACGACCCCAACGACCAGGGCACATTGACGGAACTGGATAGTCCTGCCCCGCTCGTCACGTCGAGCACCACCTCGGTCGCTACTGACACCTTTAGCTATTCGCCAGATGTCCAGGTCTTCACGGTGCCCGCTGGCGTCACGCAACTCACGCTCAACGCCGTGGGAGCAGAGGGCGGCCGTGGTGGTCGGGACTCCTCAGGCCGGCCTCCGCTTGGGGGATATCAGGGTGATGTCGAGGGCACCATCGATGTCACGCCCGGCGAAGTTCTGAGCATCGCTGTTGGCCACGGCGGCGAGGACTCCCCGGTCGCCGAAAGTTGCGTGGGCGGCGTGAACTCGCTCTTTGATCCGAATGACGCGGTTGGTGGCTCGAATCCGCTTGGCGCCTATTCGGGCGGCAACGGCGGCGCCGCGGGCCAGAGTGGCTGCTCGGGGTACGGCGGAGCCGGCGGCGCGGCCTCGGTCGTGGAGATCGGATCGTCGCTCAGCCACCCCACGAGCGTGGCCACAGTGGTGGCGGGTGGATCGGGAGGTGCGGGAGGTTCGGGTCAGTACCCACGCACGCTGGGTCAGATTTCCCTCGCATCGTTTGCCGCGCGCTCAGATGTCTCGACCACGGACGGCCAGGCGGGCATCTCGGTGTTTAACGCCTGCGTCGGGGCAGCGTCCTGTGACGGAGGTGGTGGCGCCGGGGGCGGCGGCGGTGCCCAAGGTGGTACCCAGGGGCTCGTCGAGTTCGGCTCGGGTGAGTCCAATGAGTGGTTCGGTCTTGGCGGAAGTCCCGGAGAGAACGCGACGGGCTCGCTGAGCGGCCTCAACGCGCAGTACGAGTTCTACAGCGGTGATGGCGCGAACGGGTCCGTGACTCTTTCGTACGCCACGGGACTTCCCGGTGCCCCGACCAACGTCACCCCGGTGGTCGGGCCCTCGAGCGTCGCACTCAGTTGGAGTGCCCCGAGCGTGATCGGTTCGAGTGCCATTTCTGACTACGTCGTGCGCTACTCACATAACGGTGGCTCGACCTGGACAACCGTCGACACGAACTCGAACTCGACCAGTGCAACTGTGAATCTCAGCAACGGCGGCGGCTACATCTTTGAAGTCGCGGCGGTCAACCGTAGCGGTCAGGGCGACTGGTCATCGTCGGCCAATCCGCCCGACGCCCCTCTCTTGACCGGCGTCAGCGTCGGTAACTCCTACGTCTCGCTGTCCTTTACTGCTGGTGGCAACGGGGGAAGCGCAATTACCGGGTACCAGTACTCACTCGACGGCGGCGCGACGTGGCTTAGCGCAAACGGCGTTGCCTCGCCGCTCGTGATCTCCTCGTTGGCCAATGGCACCAGCTACACCGTCGAAATTCGCGCGGTGAACGCAGCCGGTGCGGGACCTTCGTCCAACAGCGAGACCGCAACGCCGTTCGCCTCGCCCGACACGCCCGACGCGTCGACGTTCGTGACCACGTCCCAGGACGGTCAAATCGGGGTGGCCTGGGTCGCGCCGAACGATAACGGCGCACTAATCAACGAGTACACCATCACGCTCTTTGACGCGTCCTTCGCCGGTAATCAGGTGACGAACTGCGACGTGTCGGACTTGACTTGCTACGACGGCAGTTCCAACAGCGTGTCGAGCACGTACTCGATATCGGGCTGCACCGTGACGAATCTCGCGTGCACGATCACGGGGCTCACGAACTACGTGACGTACTGGGTGAGCATCCAGGCCACCAACGCCGCTGGCTCGAGCGGGCGCTCGTCACCGCGAGTGCCCGCCGTCCCGTCGCTCGTGACCGTCTCGTACAACGCGAACGGCGGAACGGGCTCGATCAGTGACAGCACGTTCGAGATCGGTCAACCCTCGGGGATCACGTTGCCCACCAGTGGAGTGACGAAGTATGGCTCCTTATTTGCCGGGTGGTCGACCGCGCCGGGAGATAACACCACGGAGGTGTCGACGCCCTACGTCCCGCCCGCGCCGGTTGCCCCGGCGACCACGTCCTATGTCACTCTCTACGCCCTGTGGACTCCCGCACCCCAGTACACCCTTACTTACAACGGCAATGGAAACACAGGCGGAGCGCCGCCGAACGATCCCTCGAGTCCCTACTACTCGGGCACCACCGCCACGGTCGTGGGCAACACCGGGAGCCTCGTCGACACTGGTTACGTCTTTGCGGGCTGGAACTCAGCGGCCAACGGTTCGGGTACGGCGTACGCCGCCGGCGCCACACTGGTGGTAAGTGGCGACACTGTTCTCTATGCGGTGTGGACGCCGACTCACTCTTCGCCGTCGCCGCCGCCGTCGTCTCCGCCCGCCACGTCAAATGCTGCGCCGGACCCGCCACAGTCACCGAGCGGCTCAATCGCCAACGGCAGCGGCGATATCACCTGGCAGCCGCCCGCTGCGGACGGCGGTGGAGCGATCACTGGTTACATCGTCACCAACACTCGCGACGACGTCGTGTGTACGACGACGAGCCTTGGCTGTGAGGTAACGGGTCTTACGGGAGCTGGTCCCTTCACGTTCACCATCTCCGCGACGAACGCCTACGGTACCAGCGAAGGGGTCACGCTCACGATCCATCTCACCCCAGTCGCCTGCGGGACTGCGGGGGCGCCCAAGTGCGCTCTAAAGGAGGTCGCGCTCGGCGTTGTGTTCTTTGGCGAGGGCCAGTCGGCCATCGGGCGCTCGGCACTTACCACTCTGGTAGCGGCGGCCCGGAGGATTCGCGATGACCAAGTCACGCGGGTGTCGATTGTTGCCACCTCTGACAGCGTGTACGTGAGATCGTTCAATCGAGTTTTGAGTTTGCGTCGAGCGAAGGCGACCGAGAGCGCGCTGGCAACAATCCTGCGTCGCCTTCACTATCGAGTGGCGAGATACGTGATCAGCGCTCGCGGCGTCTCAACGAAGTATCGGGGATTGGCGCAGAACCGGCGCGCGACGATCACTGGTGAGTACCGCTAAGTCCTCGTACGTTCGTTAGCCAAGTAGAGCGAGTGAGTGGGCGACTCTCTTGAATGTCGGTGCTGTGAAGGGGCACTAGGTACATTGTGGCGTGCCCGAATTGCCCGAGATGCAGGCCCTGTCCGAGCGACTTAACGAATTGCTCTCAGGTGCCACGCTGATTAGCGCCGACCTGCTGGGATTCTCATCGCTCAAGACTTACGCGCCCACCCCCGACTCCCTGTTGCACCACCAACTCACCTCGGTTGGCCGAAGGGCCAAGTACCTCGTGCTCGAATTCGACAACGCGAGCCGCATCGTCCTGCACCTCTCTCAGGCGGGACGTCTCGACGTCGAGGCGCCTCCGAAGCTCACTCGCCCCCGCGGTGCGGCGGCGCGCCTGGTCTTTGCGCAGGGCGCTGGAGAACTCGACGGCCCGCGAATCGGCGTGCTGGTGCGCGAGTACGGTACGCAGCGAAAGGTTTCGTGGTGGGTATTGGCCCCAGGAGAGCAGGGGCCACTGGCGGGACTCGGACCGGAGCCGGGCAGTGAGGAGTTCGCTGAATTTATTCGTACCAGTGACTCGAAGCGCCGCCTTACTACCGACTTACGCGATCAGCACGTGGTATCAGGTATCGGACGTGGCTGGGGTGATGACATTTTGCACCGAGCTCGTTTGTCACCTTTCGCTTCACTCCATTCGCTCACAGCGCAACAGCGTGAATCCTTGTTGAGTGCTGCGACCGACGTGTTGACTGAGGCGCTCGAACTCGAGCGCACCCGCCAAGGGGGACTGTCGGAAGCCAAGCTCGGGGGTCGATTCAAGGTGCACGGTCGCGCCGAAGAACTCTGTCCCACTCCGTGTGGCGACACCTTGCACCGAGTGTCTTTTGAGACCTATGAGATGACGTACTGCCCCACGTGTCAGACGGGCGGACGACTGCTGGCCGACCGGCGCATGTCTCGACTACTCAAATAGGGGATCATTATCTTGTCCCGCGTGAAGGCATCGCCGAGCGATTACTTAGCCTCTTGTGTCCCCGGTACAGCAATTGTCTTCCACGACTGGCCTTCGTTGACCGTGCGCAGGAGAACGTTGTTCTCAATGAGCCAGGCGAGCGACGTCTTAGCGAAGAGAACGTCGGGTGCCGGAGAGGCGTATCGCTCGGGCGGCACCACTTGATTCGCGTCGCTGGTAACGACGAACCAGGATTGCCCGGCGTTGTCGGTGCCCAGGATGCTGTCCTTGTACGCCAAACGCCACTCTCGGGGCGAGAGGAGAGCGACGCTCCAGGGTCGACGCTTTCCCGGCGGATAGACGGGACGAAAGGTGCGGCCCGCGTTATCGCTGACGTACACCAGCGAATAACTGCCGTAGGTGTAGGCGACGGCGCCATGCGCGCCAGAAAATACCGGCGTCCCGCTAAATCCGCTGCCACCCGAGGGAAGGGGCGAAGGGGGTAGCGCGTTTCGTTGTACCCACGTCGCGCCGCCGTTGGTCGACTCGTAGATCGGAGAAAAACCTCCCGCGCAGAGAAAGAGTGCCCACCCCGTCGTGGCACTCGTGAACGAGATGCTCTTGTCGCAACTAAATGGAAGTCCGCCTGGCGGAGTTGGTTCATTGAGCGACGCTGGGGTCATGTAGCTATCAAAGAGATTTGACCAGTGCGCGCCGCCGTCGCTCGTGCGGTAGATCGTGATCCCCATCGATCCCGCCGCGCCAGCGTAGACGGTGCACGTTCCGTCCAGGGGGGTAACAAACTGCAAGGTGCAGTAGTGCCGGGGCAGGACGCCGACCTTCGACCAGTGTCGACCCGCGTCACTTGTCGTCTCGAGGTACTGCGGATTCTTGTCCACTCTGCCGTACACGAGCCACGCCCGAGTCGAAGAGAGTGCGAAGAATCCGTTGATCCAGTGCGCCCCTCCTTCGACGCTGAGACCCGTGGGCGTGGCGTTGTTCCACGTCCGACCCCCGTTGGTGGTGAACTCAATATCCTGTCCCCCTCCGGTGAGCGCCGACTGATTCTGCGTCCACGCCCACAAGACTTTGGCGCCGATCGGCGTGATCGACGAAAGACTCTGGCCACCGAGGACTCCCGACCCCGACGCGTACGATGTCGCATTTGGGGCTGGGCGAGAGCGACCGCCACTTCGCGCGCGATCGACGCCCGGTCCGCGAGGGTGACCGAACTCCAACCATGCGCCGACCCCGACGACGCAGAGAACCGCGAACAACGTGTGGACAACTCTGAGTCGCCGCCGCCTTGCTTTTCTTCGAGCCTCTCGAATGAGAAGCTCGAGCGTTTTTAGCGACGCGACGTCCTCGTCATGTCGCGGCGATGCGAGGGTCATGAGGCACTCTCAGAACGCAGCGCCGTCACCGCGCGGCCTGGGCCTGAATGATTGCGACAACTTCGTCGTACTGATATCCCTGACGACGGGCGAACTCCAGAAGTTCATTAATGCGCGCGATGACCGCTCCGCGCTCAGGGGTCCCAACGACGCGAATGCCGCGTCCACGCGTGAAGTCAAGGAGTCCTTCGTCTCGCAAAATGTGAAGGGCGCGAATGACAGTGTTCTTATTGACCCCGAGCACGTCAGCCAGGTCGATGGCCGGAGGCATTCGCTCTCCGGGCTCAATTTCTCCGTCCGCGATCGAACGCCGAATTTCTGCCGCGACTTGGTCGTAGAGCGCAATGCTGGGATTCTTGTTGACTTCAGGAACTCTCATAGTACTACACCAGATAGTACTATCCAGGACGGACGTGTCAAGTGGTGGAACTGGGTGGGTTAAGAGATTCCCCACGATTCCGCAATAAGGCGAAGTGACTCGAGGCGCGCCTCGTAGGAGTGTGTACGTGTCGAGAGCATGAGTTCATCGGCGTTCGTGCGCTCGATCAGCTCGACAAGTCCCCGTCGCACCGTTTCGGGATCGCCGATGACGTGCGACGCCAACGCCTCAGCAACGATGGCCTTGTCGTCGTCGCTCCACGGATACGCCGCCGCCTCTTCGGGCGATGGGAGCAGCCCGACGGCGCCGGCGCGACGTTGCAGCACACTCAACGCAGATGAGCCAGCGAGATGTCGGGCTTCCTCAGAAGTGGGTGCACACAACACCGAGACCGCGACCATGACGCGCGGCTGATCGAGCAGCAACGACGGCTGAAAGTTTGCGCGATAGAGCGAGAGAGCATCACCGAGAAGTTGCGGCGCGAAGTGGTAGGCAAAGGAAAAGGGCAGGCCGAGCATCCCGGCGAGTTGCGCGCTATATGTCGACGAGCCGAGGAGCCAGACCTCGGGAAGATAGCCGCTTCCCGGGGTGGCGAAGGGGTGACCCGGAGCACCTTCACGGGGCAAGAGATAGCCAATGAGTTCCACGACGTCATCGGGGAACGACGCGGCGCGAAGATCGGCACTGCGACGAAGTGCTACCGCAGTGCGCGGATCGGTACCTGGCGCGCGGCCGAGCCCGAGGTCGATGCGCCCAGGATGGAGTGCTTCCAATGTGGCGAACTGCTCGGCGATGACGAGAGGGGCGTGATTGGGCAACATCACGCCTCCAGAACCAAGCCGCAGAGTTGTGGTGGCGTTCGCTAGGTGGGCGATGACGACCGCGGGTGCGGAGCTCGCGATGGCCGCCATGGCGTGATGCTCAGCCACCCACAGTCGGTGATAGCCGAGTTTCTCGGCGGCGCGCGCCAGCTCCGTGGTCTCGCGCAGCGCCTGCGCGGGTGACGATCCGGTCGCGACGGTGGCGAGATCGAGCACGGATAATGGAATCATCTTTGGCACCCTAGGGTCGCCTAAGTATCGGTGGATCACGTTTCGAGTACTCGCCACGAGAATCCCGTCGGAACTGTGGGATGCTGTTCGCATGGGAGAAGCTGGAAACAAGCCGAGGAAGTTTCGACTACGTATGGCGAAAGTTCCAAAGGGAGCCGAGGCGAACAACATCCACCTGGCCGGTCTCGCCAGCGACAGTGGTGGCCCCCAGGGAAATCGACTGGATCACGAAGCGGCAAAGGGTCGAAGTGAGAATCTCGGCAAGTTCGGTCAATTCATCCTGCGGCGCCTCGGTCGTTACCCCAAAGAGCAATAGAACCTCGCAGCGCGTCGACTTTTCGGACGCTTCGGTCAAGTGGAGCAAGTCACTCGGAATCGCGTCGAGAATCCTTGCGATCGACGACCTCCCGAAAGATGTCTCATATCGCCGTTGAGTTGTTGGAAGTGGCAACGAAGGATGATTTCACCGATTGAGTTCGCTGCCTAATGGTACGTTCGCGGAGTATTGAACAAAGGAGGGGATCGTGGCTACCAACGAGCCAGAGAACATCAATCAAGAGGCGATCGAGTTCATGGCGGACGCCGTCGTGACACTTGACGAGTCGGGAAAGATCTCGTCATGGAATCCTGCGGCGCAGTCACTGCTCGGCTACACCTCAGAGACCATGGTCGGTGGCTCGATGGTGCCTGTCATTCCCGAGGAGTTTCGCGCGCGACATGTGGCGGGATTTCATGCGGCCCTCGGATCTGGGACACTCCAGCATGGGGGTCGCGCCGGACACGTGAGAGCAACCACCGCAGATGGTCGAGTTATCGACCTAGCGATGACGCTGGGCCTGCTGAGGCGCTCCGACGGCACGGCGGAGGGCGCAGTAGCCGTTCTTCGGCCCCTTGTCGACGTCGAGCCATTTGCGCTGTAGCGCCGTCGCGTTCGACGTTATGTCTAGACGCGGTCGGCCCCGCGAAGCTCACTCTTCGTACGGGAGTTCCAAAGGTTCTCCAGGTGTTCCGGTAGCTCGAATCCTCCGAATGGCGTCAGCGAGCCCGGGCGGAACAATGCGAACCGTCGCGCTGTCAAGATCCTCCAGAGTCCACCACCGCCAATCGAAGTGGACGTTTTTTTCTTCCGGTGTCAATCCGTCTAGCGCTACTTCGAATTCTCGTACCTGGGCGATGAAATAAAAATTGTCTGAGTGGTACAACGTCGTGCGAAACTCCCAGTCGCCACTGTTCTTGGCGATGGGAGAACCCAGTTCACTCGGCGTCAGAATGAGGCCCGTTTCTTCCTTAAGTTCTCGCGCCGCTGCTTCGGCGAGGGTTTCGCCTTCTTCAATGCCGCCACCTGGGACGATCCAGTGGTGTCGTTCGTTCGAGGGATCGACAACCTCGATGAGCAAGACTCGCCAATTGTCGTCCACAACCACGACGCGGGCCGAAGGTCGCTCGATTCGTTCCTGATTCATTCCCTAATTGTCACTGACTTACGTCACATGCACCGCATCGGGTGGATTGACGCCGATGACGTCGCAAAGTCCTCAGTTGCTGCCCCACTGGTCCCGGGGCGGCTCATCGTCGTAGTAGCGCTGTGCGTATCGCAAGATCTGCTCGTCGTCGAGGTGGTCGATGTCAACTCGAACGTCGGCAATAATTTTTGCGGCGATATCGGGCCGTTCCCTTTCGACGTAGGAGACCCAGTGGTGCGACGCGTTGGCCTTACCCTTGCCGTGCCCCAGCACAAGAATGGTTAGCGCGGGAGAAAGAGCCGCTGTCAACTCTCGCCAATACTGTGAACTGTCATCTTCGTAGGTGCCGCGAGGATTTCCAGCCTGGTGATGGACCTTGTGATAGCGCCCGAGAGGATCTGGCGCCACGAGATGTTCGGGCCGTGATCCCGCTAAAGCGTCAGTCGCATAGATCGTGGCTTCGCGATAGGCAATAACCACGACAACGTTTCGTCCCTCTAGATCGTCGGCCATGCTCGGTCCTCCTCGCCCCGTGAAGGAAACGTTAACCAACTATCCCGAGATCACCGAGTCGGAAATCCTGCGTTCACAATCTCGCGCAATTTTCGGCGCGAGGACATTGTGTCGGGAGCGTGAACTTGTGGCCGTTCCCCTTTTCCTAAGAGACCTTGGCTTCTAGATTTGCCAGCATCAATCTCTCATTAAAGGGGCGAAAGACCATGAGTGGACTAGTTGTCTATCTCTTGATTTTTGGAGGACTTGCGACCTGGGCGTCGCGAGATGCCAAACAGCGACTTCGCGCTGGAGCGACGAAACAACAGGTTGGCGGTGGTCCAGCATCTGTCTTCATCGTTATATTTGTGATCCCAATTCTCGGCGGGCTCTTCTATCTCTACAAGCGGAACAAGGAATACAGCGGTCTCTCAAAGCTGAATTAGTCATTTGTTCTTGCCTCTGCAGTAATGCCAGACCGCGATAAGGTGCGCCTCGAAAAACATTGCTGTGACCGAGAGGCTTCGCGCAGCCAAACAGCTGCGCTGGTGGAGTTTCGCCTTCGCATCAAGTTCTGCTGCCATTGCTTATCTGGCAAAGGGCCGACACGCCGCAGCAGTTAATAAATCGAGCAAGATAGTCGGAATGCGGAGGCGAAGTATTTGATCTATTTGATGACACTTCAGTGTGATGACCAACCGGGAATAGTGCACGCAGCGAGTACCGCCATCGTCGAGGTCGATGGCAACATCCTCGAGAATGATCAGTTCACCGATCCGGTGACCAATCTCTTTTGCATGAGGACCAGGTTCGAAACCGTGGCGAGCGACACCGCGGACGTCCGGTCCCGGATTGCAGTGAATCTCTCGAAATTCACGCCCATGGTGGGCCTGCGTCCTGAGAACGCTCGTCGGCGGGTGCTCATCATGGTGTCAACCTCCGATCACTGTCTCGCCGACCTGTTGTATCGATGGGACATCGGCGACCTCGCTGTCGACATTGTCGCGGTCGTGAGTAATCACGCTGACCTCGCGCCCCTCGTTGCGCGATACGGGATCCCCTTTGAGGAGATTTCGGTCACGCCAATGACGAAAAGTAGCGCCGAAGGCCGGCTACGAGAACTCGTCATTGATCTCGAAGTCAACTTTGTCGTGCTCGCTCGATACATGCAAGTCCTCTCACCCGAATTGTGCGATGAACTGCGAGGTCGGGTCATCAATATTCACCACTCCTTCCTCCCCGGCTTCAAAGGCGCAAGGCCCTACCATCAGGCCTACGAGCGAGGTGTGAAACTCATTGGCGCAACGGCGCACTTCGTCACGGGCGATCTCGACGAAGGTCCCATCATCGACCAGGACGTCATCCGAGTGAGCCATGCGCGAACGACGAGCGACCTCGTCGCACTCGGTCGCGACGTAGAGCGCCTCGTGCTCGCTCGTGCGCTCAAACTTATTGCGGAGGACCGCGTTGCTCTAGTGGGCAAGCGAACCGTGATTTTCTCACAGTGATTCGGTCGGACGTCCCCAGAGAGTCTCCAGCGAAGAATGTCTCGGCCGTCCATCCGCATGGCTGATCTCTTTGAGGATGACGGCAGCCGCCTCCGCCACGGTCGCTACCGTCGCATCTGGCTTGAAGTCCGGTACGTCCCACGATCGATTTCGCGCAATCCAGATCGTTCGCAGGCCGGCCCGCATGCCACCCGCAATGTCGGCACTCGCAGAGTCTCCAACCATCCACCCCGTAAGTGGCACCTCGCATCTTCGAGCCGCTTCTTCGAAAATCTCGACGCTGGGCTTTTGAGCACCGACCAACGCAGAAATTCAGATCGCGTCGAACTCCTTCACCAGGTTCGTTGCTTCGAGTTTCGCCAATTGTGTGGGTGGACCATTGGTAACAACTCCAACCTTCCATCCGTTTTGGCGCAGACTTCGAACGGCACGTACGGTTTCGTCATCGACGGCGAAGCAGGCGGGATAGTCGAGATGGTAGAGGTCCAGGAGTTTCTGCGCGCTTGTGGTAAGCCCGAACTCTCCTCTGATTTGTGAGAAGAACTCGTCGCGAGGAGTTAAGCCCTCTTCGTCCACTGACTCGATGATTGACCACGCGTGTGAGGGCAGACCGTGTGCGGCAATAAAACTCGTCGCCCAGGTGCTAAAGGCTGCCTGTCGATCGAGCAAGGTGTTGTCGAGATCAAACAGTGCCAGATTCGCCATGCATTCAAGTATTGCCCGGGATCATTGAGGGTTTGGTTGTGCGTCTAGGCCCGATTGAGCTTTCTGGCGCTGGCCTCCTCCGTTGAGCGTCGCGAGAACGGTCGCGTGCACGGACCTTGCACCTTGAAACTCCACCACACCAACGTAACGTTGGACCCCGTTTCCTATCTGAGAAGTGCGTGGAGCAGATGTGTCGCACCGAGACAGGGCTACCGGCTCACTCTGATAGACAGGTTCGTCCATGTGCATTCGAGCGATTCACTAACTATGGGAACTTTCGGTCTCGCCTTTCTCATCGTCGTCGCCCTGGCGTTCGACTTCACTAATGGCTTCCACGACGCCGCAAACGCCGTGGCGGTTTCGATCACTACGCGTGCCCTTCGACCAGCGGCGGCCTTGTCCCTAGCTGCGGGGGCCAATGTAGTCGGAGCTTTGATATCGACGAAAGTCGCGGCCACGGTGGGGACGGGCATTATTTCAACCCCTATCGGAACTGATGGCCTTGTGCTGGTGTTTGCTGGCCTTGTCGGGGGCATCGCGTGGAACCTCTTCACCTGGCGGGCAGGTCTCCCGTCGTCGTCTACGCACGCCTTGATCGGGGGGCTCGTGGGGGCCGCCCTCGGAGCCTCGAGTCCCGTGCTCTGGAGGGGCTTGGTAGACAAGGTCGTGATCCCGATGGCCGCTTCGCCCGTGATCGGATTCCTACTGGGCTATCTCTTAATGACGGCCATACTGTGGGGCTTTCGGCGCGTTCGGCCGACCTTGGTTAATCGAGAGTTCAAGCACGGACAGATTGTCTCGACAACTGCGATGGCGTTTTCTCACGGCACGCAGGACGCCCAAAAGACAATGGGGGTCATCACTCTGGCCCTGGTCGTCACGGCCCACCTCTCGGGCTTCGCGGTTCCGCTGTGGGTTATTTTTGCCTGCGCCGGCGCGATGGGGTTGGGCACACTGGCGGGCGGTTGGCGCGTGATTCGCACACTGGGCAGCCGCATTACTCCACTCGATCCGCCACGCGCTTTTGCCGCCCAGAGTGCCGCCGCGGCGGTGCTGCTCGTTTCGGCGTACGCCTACGCGATGCCCGTATCCTCGACGCACGTCATGACGTCGTCGATTATGGGGGTGGGTGCAACGAGGAGGTTCACTGCCGTGCGATGGAGCGTCGCCCAACAAGTAGTCTTTGCCTGGATCTTTACCATTCCTGGCGCTGCCCTTACTGCGTACGTCACATTTCTGATTGCGCACTTGTTTATCCGCTGAGTGCTCAAGAACTTTTGACGAGAATCCCTTCAATGACGTCGGCGGCGTCTTCGATCGAGTTGAGCGACTCCTCGATCGACTGAATGATGTCTTTCCATGCGATCACCGTGAGAGGTTCGTACGCGCCCGAGAGAAGTTTGCCCATTCCGCGCCGGAAGATTGCGTCGCCTTGACGCTCGAGGTGCTCGATTCGCTCGATGTGCAACCGAGCCCCATTTCCACTAGGTAGGCATCGAATGAGCGAGTCGAGTTCCGTCGCCATCGCCACGAGAGTGTCGGCTGACTCATTGAGTTCGGGTGGCGGACTGTCATCGGGGTTGAGATCCATCAGTGACGCCGCGGAGAGAATGGCGTCGACGACATCATCCAATTTGTCACCGAGTTCGTGGATGTCTTCGCGATCCAGAGGAGTCACGAAGCTCTGATCCAGACGAGTGAGTAGTTCGGTGGTCAGTTCGTCACCTCGTCGCTCGTTGCCTTTTATTTGGTCAAACAAGCTCGCATCGTTACCCAGGGTGTCAGTCAGGACGCGAAAGGTACGGGCTGCTTCCAGGCAGTTCTCGCTGGCCGAGCGAAATAGCTCGAAGAATGCGTCGTCGGTGGGGGAGAGGCGAAATCTCGCGATGTTGCGAAGGACTCTCTGGGTACGCGACCGCGGTGTCTCGTCGGAGTCGCTCTTCGAACGACCGAGGTGTAGCCGTGGTGCAGAGAAGCGCCGAGTATGACTCATGAACTCCACGCGACGAGCCAAATTGACGGCGTGATCGCCCAACCGTTCGTAGTAACGCGCGAGTAGGCCGAGGTCGATCGCGGTTTGAGGTTCGGCTTGAGAGTCCACAGCCTCTTGGACGAGGCGAGCCGCAAGTTCGTCAAGTGTGTCGTCCGCGTCGCTCAACTCAATGGCGGCGTCACGTGAGCGATGTCGGTACGCGGTTGCGGCGTCGCGCCACATCTCTGTGACCGTCGATCCCATTTGGTCGATCAACCCTCGACTTCGCGGAGAAATCAGTCCTCCAATGGACTTGGTCGCCCGCTGGGCGATGTTCTTGGCGAGGTCCGCGCTTCGTTCCAGCTCGGGAATTATCTGGAGTACGGCGACTAGGTCCTCTAGCTCTGTGGCTGCCACTCCACGAGCGAGGCGCTCCTTGATGAGTCCCGATAGGCGGTTACATCGTTCATCGAAAGCCTCGTCGTCCGCAATGACCTCACGTGCTCGGTCAGTCTCTTGGGACAACAATGACTCAGTGGCCCAACCGACCGCCTCAGCGACGAGTGAGAACAGCATGTGAACCGCGTCATCCATTTCTCGCTGAAAGGCATCGTGTCCACCGCCGGTTCGCATTGAAGAAACGATATCCCTCTTGCAGACCGACCGCCCTCCTCGCGAGGTGAATCCCTCGCCGGCCTACAGTCCGAACGTTGGCAGTGGCCCGTGCTAGTTGTCCGGGTTGGACACGGGTTTGCCGAGTGGTGCTTCAACCCAGATTCAAGGCTGTGATCACTTCAAAACCTAAAGTCGAACCAATGACGTCAGTTTTTCTCTTTGATCTCTACGGAACGCTTGTGCCAGCGGGCACAAATGAGGCTCGCGATGCCGTCGCGCGCGAGGTCGCCGCGACGATCGGTGTCGATGGCGACCGCTTCGCCGAGCTTTACCGGTCGACGTTTGACGCGCGAACCAAAGGTTTACTAGGGGACCTAGTCGAAACATTCGCAGAACTGGCCCGACGTCTTGGGGGATCTCCAGAACGGGCGCAGTTGGAGAGAGCCGCGGCAATCAGGCTGACGTTTGCACGCAGACTATTGGAGCCGCGATCTGCCGAGGGGACTCTGCAGGAGCTCAAGGCCGCCGGATATCGACTTGGACTAGTCACGGATTGTTCTATCGAGACTCCTCTCTCGTGGGACTCTTCGTGGCTTCGCCCGTACTTCGAGCAGGTGGCGTTTTCGTGCGAGATTGGGCTACGCAAACCGGATCCGCGCATCTACCTCTTCGTTACCTCGCGGTTGAATGTCGCAACTGAAGAGTGTGTATTCGTGGGGGATGGCGGAAGCAACGAACTCAGCGGGGCCCGCTCTCTTGGAATGACGGCCATTCAGGTCGACGAACATACCTCACACACTGCCGATAGGAACGATGAAGAAGTCAACTGGGTTGGCGACTCGATTCATCACCTCGGCGACCTCATTGGCAGATACGTGTAGCACCGACGGAATCAGCGTCGGTCAATGACTAGTGCGCGAGCACCTGTTCAACGATTGCTAAGTAGCTCTCCTGAGCGAGAACGAGATTGCGAGCGTCGGCGAGGGTAAACCAAGCGATTAGTTCGTGTTCATTCGGGGCCGAATTTGTAGGTGTCCCCGACCACCGATAGAGAATCCAGAGCCTCATATCAAGCTGTCCGCTCACGACTCGATGATCTGGTGTGCTCCCCGGAATCTCGATGTCGATATCGAGCTCCTCTCGAAGCTCGCGTCGAAGAGCGGACTCGGGAGACTCACCAGACTCGACGTGACCTCCGGGGAAGTCCCACACTCCTGGAAACCATTGCCGCTGTCTCGACCTCAGACAAAGAAGGATTTCTTCATTGGCCACAAGTGCACCAGTAACAACAGTGTGCCGTTTGGGATTCTCGCTCAACGTGTCACGCCGTCGAGGCAGACGCCATCACTGTGAAGTGGCGTCACGCTGAAGGCCAATGCCCATACCCACGACGTCATCGACAACAAACCCAATGTGTCGGTAGAAATCGACCGCTTCTTCATTTGAACTTCGTACTTGAAGGTTGAGCTTGGCGCAACCCATTTTCTCTAATCGGTTCTTGGCCTCTTCCACCAGCAACCGACCAAACCCGCTGCTCCGGTGGTTTGGGTGGACGGCCAAAAAATTAATCCACCCCCGGTGACCGTCGTAACCAATCATGATGCTCCCAATGAGTTCTCCGTCTTTCTCAAGGATCAAGAGATTCTCGCCGTCGTGGAGTAACTTGCGCTCGATATCGCGGTAGGGATCGTTCCAACTCCGAGTAAGTTCGCATAACTCCCACAAAGCGACAAGGTCATCTTGGTAGAGCGGCTGATAGGGCTTCAATTCGACGTCCATGGTCTCGTTCTACCAGAGAGGCTCGTGGGCCTTGAGCCGAAGGCTCGGCACCGAGCCGTGCTCCGTTGATCAGTTGCTTGCTCCATGCAGCTAAGGACTCTCGACTACCGTTCGTCGACGAAAGTCGAGACTTGGATCCACCGACTCCTAGGACCTGCACCTCGTGTCTTCGATCGATCTCTTTCCCACCGGGGAGACGTACCAGATGCTCACCGTCCCGCGAGCGGACGCGTACCAATTCGTCGTGGTGCTTTCTCGCACCTCTTCGAGAAACTCCACCACAGCGGTACTCCCAGAGTTTCGTCGCGCGGACTGAGAGCGAATAATCAAAGGTGAAGCCGGTCGGCCACGGCACGCTCTATCGATGGCGCCGTCACTACCCATCGGTT
This sequence comes from Acidimicrobiales bacterium, assembly GCA_049801955.1. GTDB lineage: Bacteria > Actinomycetota > Acidimicrobiia > Acidimicrobiales > RAAP-2 > RAAP-2. The sequence continues at coordinate 20,019 of JBARLO010000004.1, read as the reverse complement.
TGATTATTACTTCGGGAGGCCGTGGGGACTTTGAACCGGGTCCAATCCCTCCGAGATGTGGCTCAAGTCGGTACCGAGGCGCCTCAACTGTTCGACGTGCAACATCGACAGGTCCTCCAGTCGATGCGCGCCCTCGGTGGTGAGTGAGAGTCGGACAACGCGACCGTCGTCGTCGTCTCTCGATCGACTAATCAGCCCCAACGCTTCCGCTCGGTCGACGAGTCCGACGACTGAATGGTGACGAAGTAGCAAGTAGTCGGCGACTTCACCAATCGTGGGCCCTCGTGTGTCCCGGTGTCCGCGAATGGCGAGAAGCAGTTGATGTTGAGCGGTCGTAAGCCCGGCAACCTGGGCCTGCTGCTCACTCCAGCGATCGAACAAGCGCATCCCCGTTCGAATGCTGAGCAGGCGGGCGTAGGTCTCATCTGAAAGTTCCACTCCTTCTAGAATAACATCGTGCCGCGATATAATCTCAAGTTGCGCTGTGGAGGGTGTTCCTTTACGAAATGCGCGGATCCTGAAGGCACCATCCGATGAGCGACACTCCCGAGGCCGCCCCGTCGAGCGCGGAGAGAACGCTGGGTGACTTCACGACCTCGCCGCAAATTCTCAAACTGGTCCCTCTCGCCGTCCTGGTGGGAGTTGTGGGAGCGGGGGTTTCGCTGGCGCTACTCGACATGATCGGGTTCTTTTCCAACCTCTTCTACTTTCAACGCCTCAGTGTCCACCTAGTCTCTCCGTTCGGAAACACGTTGGGTCCGATTGCAATCATCATTCCGGTTGGCGGTGGTTTAATCGTCGGGCTGATGGCTCGGTTCGGCTCTGAGCAGATTCGCGGGCACGGCATTCCCGAGGCCATGGAGCGAATCCTCATTAACGGAAGCACCGTGCAGCCGCGCCTCGCCATTCTGAAACCGATCTCCAGCGCGATCAGCATCGGCACCGGTGGACCGTTCGGCGCTGAGGGCCCCATCATCCTGACCGGCGGGGCAATCGGATCCATCATTGGTCAACTCTTTCCGTTGACGGCGGCGCAGCGACGAAGCCTCCTAGTGGCGGGGGCAGCTGCGGGGATGAGCGCGGTTTTTGGAACACCAGTGGCAGCGACGTTGTTCGGGGTGGAGCTTCTGGCCTTCGAGTTTCGTCCCCGCTCCATGGTGCTGATCGGCATCGCCGCGGCGACCGCCGACGCGCTACGGATGGGTATGGCGTCAGCGCACTTGGTCACGCCCCAACCGATCTTTGTCATACCGAGCCACGCGCCGATTGCGGGCTTCAATCTGCTGGGCGCCGCGGCCATTGGCGTGTCCTGTGGACTCATGGCCTGGGTCATGACGCACGCCGTGTACCTCAGCGAGGACCTCTTTAAGAAGCTGACGCGCCACCTTCACTGGATGTGGTGGCCCATGCTGGGCGGTCTGATCATTGGTCTCGGCGGACTGGTGGACCCTCGAGCACTCGGCGTGGGCTACGACACGATTCACGCGGAACTGCTGGGACAACTCACCATCGGGGCCCTGCTACTACTCTTCCTCGTCAAACTTGTCATTTGGTCAGGGGGCCTCGGGAGTGGCACCAGCGGGGGAATACTCGCACCCATATTGATGATGGGAGCCGCTCTTGGTGGCGTCCTGGGTCACGCGCTGCCCGGTGCCTCGCCGGGAGTCTGGGCGATCATTGGCTTAGCTGGCGCCCTTGGCGGCGTGACGCGATCTCCGTTCACCGCGATCATCTTCGCTTTCGAACTGACGGACGATTCACACATTCTCTTGGCTCTTCTGGTGACGGCCACGCTGGCGCACCTGGTGAGCGTGCTCGTTCTCAAGCGATCAATACTCACCGAGAAGGTCGCGCGCCGGGGGTTCCACGTCATGCGCGAATACTCGGTCGATCCCCTGGAAGCGACATTCGTGCGCGAAGTGATGGAGACCGACATCGTGACGGTCGAACCCGATGCTCTCGTGGCGGACATCTACGCCTCGATGCCGGAAGGTTCCCTGGAGCGCCGCCAACGCCTGTATCCCGTCATGGACGAGGGCAACGCTCTCGTTGGGGTACTTCCGTGGTCTGCTGTTCTCGAATCGAAGGACATAGAGAATTGGCGAGCTCGTGACGGGATGAGTACGGCGCTCATCACGGCCTTCGCCGACGAAATACTTCGATCCGTCGCGGATCGAATGGCCGCCGAGGGAGTCAGCGTGGTAGTCGTGGTCGATCGTGATGACCCCACACATTTTGACGGACTCGTGAATCAGTTTGACTTACTGCGCGCGAGAGAGAAACTACTGGTCGAAGAACGTCACACCGAACGAGTGTTGACGCTGCGACGACTCTCACGGCGTTACGGCGATCCGGAAGTCAGCGAGGTCGAGTTTTTTGACAGCGACGATGATTCGGGGATCGTATGAGGAGAGCGATGGTGGATTTCATCCTCGACGACGACCGCGTGTGGATCGCTCGGCTCTCGTGCGGCCATAGACAACATGTTCGACATAATCCGCCACTTCAAGAGAGGGCGTGGGTGTTAGACGAAACTACCCGCCGGGAACGACTTGGTACCTGCCTGCTCTGCCCCTCATGCGATCGAGCAGAACTTCCTGAAGGACTGCGCTTCGTGAGAAAATCTCCGATGTGGGACAGGGACACGGCCCCGACTGCGACAAGGAGTTTCCATCATCTCGCCGACGGAACCTGGGGAGTGCTTACCGTGGAAGTTGGCCAGGTGCGATTCGTCACACACGGTGAGGTCGTGATGAACCAACTCGTCGACCAAAGCTGTCTCCAGGCGATTCCGCCAGGGCTTGATCATCTCGTGAAGTTTGTGGGTCCCGTTCGTTTCTCGATCGACTACCTGTCCGTCGAACGAGGGTGTTCTGCTAGCTTGCTCGACGAATTGACGAACGTCACTTCAGATGAAGGAGGCGAGTCCGCGTGTTACGGGAACCTGGTCTGCGCCGACTGTGGCGCGATTCTCGATAGTGATTCGCATGTTACACCGAGCCAGTCCTCGGCTCGACCAATAGTGCGTCCAACCCGTGCGCCCCTCATAGAGGAGTTACGTACGAGTCAGACATCATCTCGCTCCCGTATTTGGCGGCGATCGATCTGTCGATGTTGCGCGTTTGTTTGATTACAACTTGGGCATACATTTCGAATCGACGGCGATGCCACCGGCGAGCCTGCCAAGTAGAAATAGTGCCACGAACCACCCTGCGAGTCTTCAATTTCACGTACTTCAAACGTCTCGCGCCAAACGTAGCTGCAGAAACCGCAGGAGAATTCGTGCTGTTCCAGATAACGGTCGGCGATCACCACTCCTTACGCTACCGGCAGCGATTCAATCGCCGACGTGCACCGCCGGATAGGGGCCGAGCGGATTAGATGTTCTTCTCGCCACCTTCAAGCGACCTCGTTCGACCCAGTTGACGCGGTCAGCCGAGCTGGAAAGCTCCCTTCGTCACAGGTCTTCGAGCACCTCGAGATCGCGCACCGCGTACCGGTGGTGCTCCCACTCCTCGTTGAGGATCACATGGATGCATGCGAGGACGGTGTGCTCCCGATTCGGATGACCAGGCGTGTTCGGGGGAGTGCACACACGATGCAGTTCCTCGGGCGTCAGGGCGGCGATCGTGAGTTTGACCTCGTCCATCCGTCCACATCGGACGTCGAGGACTTCGTCCAGCGTCGGGCGAGCGTCGACGTCGAGTCCCCAGGCCCCGGGTTCGCTGAGCCACGACCCACCCAGCCCCCAGGGGTGATAGGTCCGCTCGATGCCTTTCACCATCCGTCCCAGCCAGCAGTCGGTCGCGAGAACGAGATGACGCAACGTCTCGACGAAGTTCCATTCGTCATCCACGCGTTCGTACAGCGACGCCGGATCAAGTTCCCGCGCTCGAGAAACGGTGGCCCACCAGTGAACCTCGATCATCGTCCACGCATCGGCGATTCCTTGAGGGTCGGACGCCCGCAACTGGGCGAGTTCCGGAAAGAGACGCGCCCGCTCCGCTTCCACCAGTGGCGCCACCTCGATACCATTCAAGCGGAGTCCTTCGAGATCGCCCGAGACGTCGGCGTTGTAGAACCACGCGTCCGTGATCTTGGCACCCTCGAAGTTCGCCGCGTGCAGGCGACCATTGGAGAAATCGGCATCCTCAATGCGTGCGCCCGAGAGCTGCGGGCCCCTCTCGTATGGCATCGGTCTCACCTCCGAACCAACAAGCTTCTGTGAATAGTCAGCGCCATGGTAGACCACCCCTCGTGGTGTCGTGTGAGGCAATGGCGGGGGCTCGACGATCGCGGCGTCAAAGCAGTTACCCAACGCGAACGGGGTCCATCTGACCGGCGTGCGGAGCTCGTTCTGCCGTGGGTCTGAGGAGCGGTGATCTGGTGCATCGATACGCGCCGATGCTCACCTTCATGAACCGTAGCTGACCAGATACAGCGGTACCGAGCTCGAGCCCATGCCGAGGTTCTCGTTGCAAGGGTCAAACGTGGTGATCGCACCGAGACCCATATCGCCTTCGGGCATTGGAGTTACTGGATCAACCGCGTCCGGGGAGCAACCTGGACATCTTGTGGCGAACGCACGCAAAAGAGGACGGTCGATGGGAGGCCGCCTACCATGGGCAAGCCAACATTGAGGTGCCGGAGCATCTTCTCAATGCGCTGCATGCGAATCCTCGCGCAAATGCGATGTTTGAGTGTCACCCGCCACTACTAAGGGACCACCCTTCCGCCACGAGTAAGGGGTCACCTCGTCCCTTTGCCCGTGCCGGCCGCCTCTGATGTTGACAGACCGCCGAGTCGCTGTCAATTGGTGGGACGCCGACCACTCTTTGGGGTCTCCAGGTGAGGCGATAATGACTTCATCTGTGGCCGCTGACGCTTGCGATAGGACTCGCCTTCGATGACGAGTTCGTAGGCCGCACTCTGGACGCGATCGACGGCCGACTGCGCCAAGAGAGGATCAGCGAACTGAGCGAGGAACTCACTCGGGTCGCGGTTCGACGTGATCACCGTGGAACCGCGACGATGTCGTTCGACGGTCAACTCGTAGAAGAGATTCGTGTCGGTGACGTCAAGCGGGTGCAGGGCAAAATCATCGATCACGAGCAGATCAACCGCGACTAACTTTCGCATCTCCGCGTCGACACTGTTGTCAAGCCGGGCGACCTTCATGCGTTTGAACAACTTGTCGGCGCGTTCGAAGTGCACCCGGTAACGACGTCGACATCCAATGTGTCCGAGCGCCGTCGCGAGGAACGTCTTGCCCACTCCGACGGGTCCGAGGATCAGCGCATTGTGATTGTTGTCGACGAAGCGCAGCGTCGTGAGCTCCTGCCACAGCGCGTGGTCGAAGGTGACTGACGCGGAGTCGTCCCACGTCTCGGCGAGCATCGATGGATCGAGGTGCGCGGCCTTCGCGCGCAATTGAGCGGACCTCGAGTCGCGTCGAGTGACCTCGTCACTGAGCACCATCTCTAAGAAGTCGACGTGGCTCATCGAGGACTGGCGAGCGCTGAGCAGCCGCTCGGGCAACGTGTCCATCATCTGACCGAGTTTCAGTCGTGAGAGGACGCTCCTCAGTTCCGAGGTGATGACGGGCGTGGGGGCGCTCATCGTCCCACCTCCTTGGTGGCGGAGAACTCCGACGGGTCGCGCGAGAAGCGTCCCTGGATTACGTTGGGTGCTGGCGGCGCGTCGAGTTCGTTGGCTTCGGTCGCTCGTTCAATCATGCGAGCAATCAGATTGACGTCAATCGCTTCGGCCTCGAGAGCTTTCGCGCACGCGAGCTCGACCGTGTTCGCGCCCCACTTCTTCACCAGTCCGAGGAGCCGGTAGACCTGGCGCATCTTGGTCCAGGGCAGTGGATTGTCGAGTACCGCCTCGGCGTAAGCACCAATGACGTCGCCGTGGTGCTGGGCCATTCGAATCAGTTGGTTGACGTCGCGCATCGCGTAGACACTGCGCTCACTGGGCAGGTCCGCGGGGTCGGTGGAGCGCTTTCCCGCTGGAACGCGCGGGTGCACCTTCACCAGTTGTCCCTTGGCGTAGAGCTTGACGGTTGCTCGGTCCGCTCGAGCGCTGAGGGTCTGTCCCACGAGTTCACCGGGGACCGAATAAATCGCCCGTGCCACTTCAACGTGTCGGTCGCGGTGAACTTTGGGAGCAGCGAAGATCGGCACGTCGTAGGGGAGAATTGGCGCCGGGAGCAGCAGCCCCTGCTCATTGGCTTTGAACGCTTCGATCGGTCGACACCGCGTCGTGCCGTGGATGCGCATCCCCGCGTCGTCGCGACACCACGCCTCGGCTCGACGCTGCGCGTCGGCGAGGTCCACGAACGTCTCACCGGCGAAGAAGCGACGACGCACGTAGGGCACCTGGCGTTCGACGCGGGGTTTGTCCTTGGGGTGCCGCACGCGAGCGGCGTCGATCAAGAAGCCGCGGTCCTGGGAGTACTCGAGGAACGTGTCGTTGAAGCGAGGCTCGAGCGCGTCGGCCTTGGTCACCACCGGCGACAAGTTATCGGGAATGAGGATGGGGAAGACGCCATTGAAGGTTCTCCACGCAGCGTCGAGTCCCTCGATGACGTCCTCGGTGCGCTGACCGTAGGAGAGCCACACGAACATGTGGCGACTCCACACCGCCACCACGATGAGGGCGTTCACCACGCGTCGTCGATTGGTGTGGGGATCGAACAGCATTCCCATGCGACCGAAGTCGGTCTGCAGCTCTTGACCTGGTTCACCGTCGACGACGCGCACCGTGTTGTTCTTAGGTCTGGTGAACTTCTCGGCGCAGAATCGCTGCAAGGTGCGACCCGGAACCTGCACGCCGCGTCGAGTGAGTAAGTCACCGATCTTGGCGACGGTGAGATCGTCATCTACCCACTGCTTGATCTGCTCCTCGTGCGTGACGAGTAGCTCCCACGACGTGCCGTGTTCGCCAGCGCGCGACGGGCGAACTACTTCGCGCACTCGTCCGATGAATTCATCGGTGAGTTGCTCATCACCCCCACTTCGCGTGAGACCGAGTTCTTGGGCCGCGTCAATATAGCGCTGGGCGGTCTTGCGATCGACGCCAGCTCCTTGGGCGATGATGCGCACTCCCGCGTCACCGCGCAGCCACCGTCGAAGAACCTCTAGTACTTGGATCATTGTTATCTCCACATATGTCAAGGGACACACCTTCCGTTGTCGATAGATGTGTCCAGCCGAGTTGAATCCCGGTCGACATTGGTGGACTCGCCTGGTCCCTTACTCGTGGCGGAAGGGTGGTCCCTTACTCGTGGCGGAACTACCTGCCAAGTGGTCCCTTACTCGTGGCGGAACTACCCGGTAGGTGGTCCCTTACTCGTGGCGGGAGCACCGGCAAGTGGTCCCTTATTCGAGGCGGCTGACATTTGAGATGCTCACAAGTGCGGATCGGTACGCCCCGGATCGGAAACGCCAAGAAACCCGAAACTTGCACCAGGCGCATAGGCCGGTTTGTCGAGATGTTGGCCCGAGGTGAGACTATTCATCCTCAGGCTTCACGGTTGCCCAAGTAGAAGACCTACTCCCAGAGCGGCCGGCATCGCTGTGGCCTGTCGCCGCAAATGGTAATGCCTCCGGTTCTTAAGAGTTCGGCGTGTTCGCCACCATGCATCGCGAAACGCGTTGGCTAACCTCGCAATTTGATGCTTACGGACGATGTGATCCGAAATGGATAGAACAAGTGCTTGAGGCCGTACTTCTCGCGCTCGGCGCCAGTCTGTTCACCGCCGCCTCGTCGGTATGCCAGAGGTTGGGCGCGAAGGAGACGGAGCACGGAGCCGCATTCAGCGTGGAAATACTTTTGCGTCTCATTCGTCGACCCGTCTGGCTCCTGGGAATTGCCAGCATGATCTCCGGTTTCATTCTGCAGATTGTCGCTCTGCACTTTGGCGGTCTCGCCATTGTTCAACCAATCCTCTCATTCGAACTCGTGCTCGTGTTTGCGTACCTGCGCATCGTGGGCAAGCGCTCCGTCAGGCGCCGTGACTGGTTCGCCGCTCTATCTATGGTCGCAGGCTTGGCTTTGTTCATTTATTCGGCCTCACCCACTAACGGTCACGATGGCGCGCCCGCTTTATCGTGGTGGTTGGCTGGATCTGGTGTTGGTGTGGTAGTGGCGATCGCCATCGCCGTCGCATACTTTGGGAGCGGTCATCGACAAACGTCGAGTTCGCGCCGGGCGGCCGCCCTGGGCGTGGCGACGGGGGTGACTTGGGGCTTCGTGGCCTCCGTGATAAGAGAGTTCGGTTCTCGTCTCGATCACGGTCTCGCGGCGACCTTTACGAACTGGTCTCCGTACGTGTTGGTTGCTGTCGGCCTTATCGCCATGGTCCTCGAGTCGAACGCGGTCAGCGCGGGTTCCCTTGCGGCATCTCAACCAGGCTTTACGATCGCCGATCCGATCGTCGCCACGATCCTGGGCATCGTGTTCTTCGACGAACGGATCCGCCTTGCTCCAATCGATGTCTCTGTTGAAGTGACCGCAGCACTGCTCGCAGTGGTCGGAGCGATCATGCTCAGTCACAGTCCAATCGTCGCAACGACCGACGACGTAGGTCGCACCAGCGAGTGAGAACATACCGCTGCTCGAGCGGAGCCTTCGTGCGAACAAGATGTAATCCTTCGGCTACGGAGCTATCGTTCGAGCGCTTGTTGCCGGTCCGGACCCTCTAAGTGGCGAAGAGAGATGACGGCGGGGATCATCGGCAGCCACAGATTGAACACCCTGTACGCGATGACCGCCAAGACGGATGCGGCGAGCGGGAAGCCCACCCAGGTGAGGGCGAACGGCATAAGTCCCTCGACGACACCGGCGCCAGCGAGAGGCAACGCTCGACGCGCCAGAGCGTACCCCGTGGCGTAGCCCACGGTGATGACGGCGATGGCGCCCCGTCGATGGCCGAAGATGTCGATGCAAAGCCCCAGCGCGGCGATCTCGCCTGCCCAGTAGAGGAGCATTCCAAACGCGGCGGTTGGCGTCCGGCGTCCAGATTTAAGCAGAGCGAGGAGGTCGTCGATGGCATCTAGGTTGTTGCGCAACGGCGACCACCAGGTCGTAGGGCGACCGCGCCAATGGTACCTGAGAAGCAAGCACACGGCGATGATCGTTCCTAGTGGCACTCCAATGATCCATGACGGGACGAGCCCGGACTGGGCCTTCAGACCCTCTACCTGCATGTAGACCGCGGCAACTAAGGTCGCCGGGGCGAGGACGGCGTATTCGAGCAGGCCGAGCACTCGAACGCGCTGTCTGGCGGTGTCTCTGTCTATTCCGCGCTTGGTGAGTTCACGTACGTCGATGGAGTATCCGCCGCGGGGACTGAGCGGACCGAAACCAGATGTGACGAGCCGCAACGTCTCGACGAAACTGAGATCGCACTCCTCGGCGTTGGCCACCTCCCGGTAGGCAATCGTGTAGCCGAGGTAGCTGACGGCCACCGCCACGGGGATGTACAAGGCGAATGTCCAGTCAGCGTTCTCGAGAACGCGCCAAAGCGAATGCCATCCGACGTCGACCGTGATGGCCGCGAGGGCGCCCACCGACAAGACCAGCCCGACTGACACCATGGCGCTAAGGACGGCCAACCCCGGCTCTTTGTCGTCCGAAGAGAAATATCGGACCAGTGCGTTCTTGACTGGATTGTCCTTCACCGGCACTGCCACTACCCGGAACTCACCTCTTAGCCATACTCACGGTTAAGCCTTCCGCTGACGTGCACCTAGTGTCTTCGATCGTCCTCTTTCCCGCCGGGGAGACGTACCAGATGCTCACCGTCCCGCGTCCGGGCGCGTACCAAATCGTCGTGGTGCTTTCTCGCGCCTCCTCAAGAAACTCTGCATCGAGCTGAGTGGCTATCTGCGGATTGACTGCGTTTTGAATCGCGACACTCTTGGTGACGTTCCGTAGGCCGACGACATTGCGAAATGTCCCCGAGGGAGTGACGATCGACTTTCGAAGTTCGCCTGAGACTTGAACGTCCTGGGTACCAATAAGCGTCTTCACATGGCCCTTCGTGAGCTCCTCGAAATCCGCAGCGCCGGCTGGTGTTGAAGGAGAGAACGAGAAGTGCATCTCGGTCGTTTCGGTAATCCCCTCTTTTATGTCGGCGATCGAAGGGAAGAGAAAATGTCCGCGAACGGAGGCTTCATCTTGAAAGTTCACTTGCTTCTGGAATGGAGCCTCAACAGTGCCGTTCTTTAGGAGTACGTACTCCAACGTTTGAGTCGAGGTGATGGGCGCAAATGGTGGCGTCTCTGAGTTACTTTCCGTCTCGCGAACTTTCAGCGTGGCGCGGAACGTGAAGATTGTGCCATTAGAAGTCGTGCGAACCGAAATCAACTTCGACACAATGCTGCCGTTTGTGGTGGTGACGTTGGAATCAACTGTGCTCGATTGTGCTGGAAGCGTGGTGCCGCACGAGGTGCCGATATCCCGTGGAAAATAGGCGCTCCAGGATTCCGGCGCGACCTGTGGGCTCGAACCCGCAACGGTTGATGAAAGCGCTAGCAAGGCGCTGGCCACGCCGACGACGGTCAACCCTTGAAGCAATTTCAGCGTATTTTGGATGACTGGCCGGTGCATTATTGGCGGATCGCAGTTGAACCCGAGAGGTCGTATGTCCGCTCCATTTGACCAATGACACTAACGCGAACGTTGATCTCACTATCGCGCCTACTGTGAACGCCGTGGATCTCCCAGAACTGCTGGTCGGGGACGCGGGCGAATGGCGAAGATGGTTGAGTGACCACCACGCCGATTCACAGGGAGTCTGGCTGGTACTGGCCAAAAAGGGAACGGTTGATCCGACAACCGTCTCGTACGACGAGGCGCTCGACGAGGCGATCTGCTTTGGCTGGATTGATGGCCAACTGGGTCGGCGCGACACTTCTACCTTTCGACGACGTTTCACACCTCGAAAAGCTCACAGCCCGTGGTCTCAACGAAATGCTGCCATTGCTGAGGGGCTGATCGCCACCGGCCGAATGCATCGATCCGGCGAAGACGAGGTTCGGCGCGCAAAAGAGGACGGTCGATGGGAGGCCGCCTACGCTGGGCAAGCCAACATTGATGTGCCGGAGGATCTTCTCGCTGCGCTGCATGCGAATCCTCGCGCAAATGCGATGTTTGAGGTGCTCACAAGTGCGAATCGGTACGCCATCCTCTACCGGATCGGAAACGCCAAGAAACCCGAAACTCGCACCAGGCGCATAGGCCAGTTTGTCGAGATGTTGGCCCGAGGTGAGACCATCCATCCTCAGCCTCCACGGTTGCCCAAGTAGAAGACCTACTCCCAGAACGTCCGGCATCGCCGGATGGGCGCGGCGCCGATCGGGCCGTCTAAGTACCGAGTGATTGTCCAAGAGCGAGCGCCACGCCCCGGCCTTTTTGACCAAACGTTTGGGGTAACGCTGCGGCCTGTCGCCAAGTGCCAAATTTGATCTATGTCGACCCTCAAGTTCGTCAGGATCCGGCGCCGTCCGAAAAAATTGCTGACTGAATTGCTGACGTCGCTCCCGACGACAATTGAAAAATGGGTCAGCCGCACAACCAATTCTGACGCATGCAAGAAAATTCAACTCCGCGCGAACGCAGTCAAGTCGGCGAAGTCATACTCATTCCGAGCTTTTACCAGCGCATCAATGTAGCGCTTGCGCGCATCACCATCAACATCGATCGATCGTGATCCCCAACTGAACATTGGTTCTTCGATTGCCACCAGGTACAAATCAGCAAACAATCGTGTGCACCGCCCATTGCCATTTGGAAACGGATGGATCTTTACCAATTGGCAATGAAGGCGCGCGGCCCGCTCATCATGGGAAAAGGTCGCATTCGCGTGCCAGTACTTCATGTCGTCGAGGGCCTGACACGCCTCGGAGACGATTAACTCAGGCGACGATCCGATGTTGGCAACACGAAGCCGTTTGGTCCCAGCCCATCGCCATACGTCCTCGAACATTTGCCTGTGGAGTCTCATCAAGAAACCGTATTCGAGTATTCCGTTCGGTCCGAGAGTTCTCGCTTGTTGGATACCCCAAGGCAATGCCTTCGAGATGTTGTCATACTCCACACGGTTTAGATCAGCGCGTGTCGCGACGAAGTCTGGGATTAGCCCATTAAGGTCTTCTTCCTCGATTGGCGTCGCGCCGTTGGGTTCAGGACCGATCGATTTGATCGAGAATGCTTCGAGAGATTGTTCGCCATCGCTCATCTTGTATCCCAGATGCGACCGTGCGCGACGAGTTCGTTGGCAAGGGAGTCGATCGCTTCTCGCTGTCGATCATTTCCAATTTCCTGATCTTCAAGCGCCATCGTTGCTTCGACATAACCGAGTCGTTCACTTGCCACTCGACGAGCCTGCTGGAATACGGTGTCTTGAAGAGTGGTGTTCGGTATGAGGAAGTAGACGAGTTGAGAGTCGAGGGCCCGTGCCACTTCCCCCAGCCTCGACAGTGTGATCCCTGCATTCAGTTCGGCTTGTTCCAATTGATGAACGGCAGATGGCGTTACCCCGAGGCGTTTCGCAAGCGTTGCTTGACTCATTCCGAGTGCACCACGAATGGCCCTCACCCACCCGGATTTTGGACGTGCTCGGACATCTTCTACCGTCCCGGTTTTGAACTTGCGATCAAGTTCTCGGCGGGACTGTTGTGCTCTGGACGATTTTAGCATAGTTATACCTTAGCCCTTTTGGACAAATATCTATCTATACCTTAGTATTCGCGCGTACTTCAATAAGGAATACCTAAGTGTGAATCGAAACCCGTATCTCTGCCCGCGGCACTGATCCAAGCCAATCAACCCTATTGGCCAAACATTTGGGTCGCTACTGCTGACTAGCTTCTGATGTCGTAACCACATAAATGCTCGCAAGGGGTAGGTTCTCGGGATTGAGAAAAGTGCCACTCGATTCACCGTTTTCGCTACCCGTGGATATAGGGATTTACCGCACATTCGATAGCGTCCGACGGTTCATCCGAGTAGCCCATTAGAACCTGCGTGTCGCTCTTGTTGCACGCAACGAGATCGCCTTCAATCAATACAGGTGCAGCGTTCGTAACCCAGCCTTTTTGCGTGTACTCCTTGCTCATCACATGGAAAGAGGACTGTCCTAGGTCTTTGAAGTCAAAGATCCAGGGCGAATATCTTGCTAGCGGACTACAGCCGTGGTCATTCTTCGGGAAGTTCACGGGAGAACCCGGCTTCGAACTGAGCGAACAGATCGGCGCCGAGCCGAACGTCTCGCGTAGTAGCGCTTCGAAGTTCCACTCCGTTGCTCCGTCACTTGTAAGTCGGACGGTGCCCCCGGACCTAACGGCCGAATTCGAGCTGGCCATAGCGCTCGTGACCACGGCACCGTTGAATAGGAGTGCGACGGCGCTAGCGACAATGACGACTCCCAACCGTGATTTCATTCTGAGCCCCCCATCTTGTGAGTCGAAGCCATCGTCGCACACTTGCTGAAGTGAGCATCCCCTGCCGGGAGGTCTTGAATTCGGCGTTCAAGCAGTCTCGGAAACTAGCGAGGTGATGAAATCTGGTCAACGCGATGACCAGTTTTTGCGAGCCAACGTGGACGATTAAGGATTACTTCGATTGGGTAAAGAGCGGGATGGGTCCCAGACACTCGTAACTGAGTCGGTGAGGCTCAGATTTGCGCTGCGCTGGAGCGCTTGGCTAGCCAATAGTCCGGTGGGTCCCTGAGCCTCCAGAACGCGGCGATAGATCTCGCGCATATCGTTCGCAATTTTTGATTGCGCTGGCGAATCCTGCGACACGGTCAATCCGATTCCGCCCACCCGCAAATGCGCACCGTCTCTCCGCCAAAAGATCGGCATCCACGTACCCTTCCTCTTTGATCCGAGCACGGGCTGATATCTACCGAGTCCGATACCCGCTACGTCGGAAATTGGGACATGTCTCCATTTGGGATCTGGAAGCAGCAACTCTGTATCGGTGAGGATGATGACGCGGGCAATTCTGGTGGGATGGCGAAGCACGAGCAGAATGGCGACGAAATCCAACGCCGCCATAATCGCTGCGAATAGCCCATTGATCCAGGGAAAGCCCTGGTATTTGTCTGGACCGACTGCGATGAGGCTGTAGGCAACGTAAGCAATTTCGGAGAACGCTCCAATGACCACCGGGAGAGCTCGTGCTGCAGCTCGAGAGTCTGCTTGCTCCTAACTGAAGGAAAAGCATGAGCCCCTTCCAAAGAGTGAAATCTCATTCACCGAGTGCGAGCCACTCCGCAATCTCAGCAAGTCGAACGGAAGCTTGAAGAGCATTGTGAGCGGATGCAGCTTGATTCGGCTTTTCGCGAGAATGTCGAAGCGTTCATCCGCGAAGAGTTCCGTGATACGCGTAAGCACGTCGAGGTCGAACAGGGTGATCTCAAGCGCGAGCGCGAGAAACTTGAACGCGAGCGCCAGAAGCTCCTGGAAGCGCACTATGCGGGCGCGGTTCCTATCGATCTTCTCGGACGTGAACAAGAGCGCATCACACGAGCGCTTCAGAGAATCGCCTCACAACTCGCTGCAACGAGTTTGGAGTTCGAAGCAGTCGAGCGCAATCTTCAGTTGGCACTGGATCTGACTGTCGACTGTAGCGCTGCGTATCGCGACGCCCCTGAACACATCAAGCGAATGTTTAATCAGGCGTTCTTCGAGAAGGTGCTGGTCGTCCAAGAGGACGCAAGTAACGGCGACATTCGGCTTGAGGCCGAGTTTCGCGCGCCGTTCGATAGTTTGCTCGGAAGTGAGTTAAAGACGGCTGAGGCGGCCTTTCAGCGGGCACACAACGCGACTGTGTCGAACATCAGAACTGGGAATGGAAATCGTAGAGTTGCCAGTCGCGCTTTCTTTCAGGTCAATAGTTTGAGTAACAGACTTTTGGTGGCCCTAACCACTGCTGACTCAAACAAATGGCTACACCTTATCGAGGGCCGTTTTGAAAGGCAGGCACCGCAGGATCACCCCTCGTCTGATTATCAACTAGTTGGCCCAATTCGTCAACGACAGAGACGGCTCACCCAGGGGCAGATAAGTGACATGGCCGCACGATACGGGGGAGGGGCCACTGTGTACGAGTTAGCCAGCGAATTTAATTGCAACCGTACGACGATTGCGGCGCAGCTCAAGAGAGCCGGAATTACAATGCGCGGTCAGTCTCCGACTTCCGAAGTCGTCGAATTGATGTTGCGTCTCTATTCGTCTGGGCTATCGCTCCAAGAAGTTGGTCGGCGGCTGGGGTTCTCCGGCAATACAGTGCGGAATTGCTTGTTGAGTTGTGGAATTAAGGCGCGCGATACGCACGGACGAGACCGTGCGTAGCTGGGCCCAAGCACGGATAGCGAGTTGTAATGGAGGATTTACATGAATCACGATTCATGAGACCATTGACTCCATGAAGACCCTGTCGCAACTTGACCTTGTCGAAGCCAGCGGCCTGGAGTATTTGAGACTCGTGACTCATCTTCTCCAGTCAGCTCGACTGAACTCATCCACTGGTGGTGCTTGGGAGGCGGCAGATTTTCAGTGGTGGTGGCGTCGCGACCAGCACGAAGACCCGCGAGGTCAATATTTCTGGGTTGATCAGGACGGCCCTGCTGCCGCAGTCGTCTTAACCAACTGGGGCGAAAGGTGGCAGTGCGACCTCATTTGTGCAGAAGACATCACATCATCGCATGCTTCCGTCTTATGGAATCAAGCTTTAGAGCAGATTCGAGCCATCGATGCCAGGCCACTAGAGGTCGTTATCCGTGCCGACGATAAGGCGCTGCTCGATGTTGTTAAGCGCTCAGGTTTCACGGTCGAAGGTGAACCCGGCATCAATTCATGGATGAACGCAAATGAACGGCCCTCAGTAACGCCGTTGCCAGCCGGTTTTACACTTGTTTCGCGGAGCGATTACTCCGAGCTGCCGCACCCCATGATTCCTCGATCCGGAATGGATGTTTCGGCGCGCCTAGCTGAGTGCTCTCTGTACGATCCGAAACTTGACCTGGCGATTTACACAGTGTCGGGCGACGTCGGCGCATACGCATTGTTTTGGGCCGATCCCATCACCGGAGTTGGACTAATAGAACCGGTGAGGACGATTGACAATTATCAACGTCGTGGCCTGGCGCTTCACCTGATAGCAGTCGGACTCGAACTCATGGCAAATGAGGGGTGCACAAGATTTAAAGTTGGCTCGGGGCATGATCTTTACTTGCGAGCCGGATTTCATCCGACAACGGAAATTCTCACCCTTGTTCCGAGCGATTGAGCCTCACATTTTATGGAGGGATCGACCCGAAATGAAACTTATCTCGATCGCAACTTCAATTCGTATTGACATAGTTTTGAGCCATCCTTCAACTCAAGATCCGCCAGCCGCACATAGCCCAACGCTTCGTAGAAACTTTGCGCCGTCGAGTTCCTGAGTGTGATTACCTGATTTGGCCCCACCTTAAGCATCCGATTTGGCCCCGACTGGAGACCAGCGTTGGTGGAGTACGCAACTAGCGTTGCGGGCTGGAAATCTAGGGCCATGACGACAAGGTCCAAATCAGTGATGTTCGAAGAAATTCGCAAAGCCCACTTCGGTCCCGATGAAGTTTCCATCCGAGCTCTGGCCGAGAAATACGGCGTTCACCGACGAACGGTTCGTCAAGCCTTGGTGAGCGCAGTGCCTCCGCCTAGGGCTTCAACGGAGCGAACGTCTCCGGTGCTCGGGCGTTGGATCCCAGTCATCGACGGGTGGCTGGACGCGGATAAGTCTGCACCGAAGAAGCAGCGCCACACTGCGCGGCGAGTCTTTCAGCGCCTCGTGGAAGAGCACGACGCTGAGATCTCAGAGTCGACGGTTCGTCGCTACGTCGCAGAGGCGAAAAGAAATCGCGCCTTCGGCGTTCCTCAGGTCATGGTTCCCCAGTCGCACCCCTTGGGTGAAGAGGCCGAGGTCGACTTCGGGCAGTTCTCCTTCATGCTCGAGGGTGTCATGGTGGAGGCCTGGATGTTCGTGATGCGCCTTTCGGCCAGCGGCCGTGCCTTCCACTTCGTCTCTTACAACCAGGCCCAAGAGGTCTTCATCGAGGGTCACGTGCGCGCGTTCGAGCACTTCGCCGGCGTGCCCACCCGCGTGCGCTACGACAACTTGAAGACCGCCGTGGTGCGCGTCCTAAAGGGTCGCAGCCGCGTCGAGTCCGAACGTTTCACGCAGCTGCGCAGTCACTACCTCTTCGACGCCTTCTTCTGCCTGCCGGGCGTCGAGGGTGCGCACGAAAAAGGAGGCGTCGAAGGTGAGATCGGCCGTTTTCGCCGTCGCCACTTCGTGCCGCTGCCGAGCGTCGCGAGTCTCGTCGAACTGCAAGCACTCGTGCGCGAGGGCGACGAACGCGACGACCAACGCCACGTCGAGGGACGACGCCTCAGCGTGGGCGAGCACTTCTCGCTCGAAGCGCCCCACTTGCGCGCGCTACCTCTCGAACCCTTCGCGAGTGAACTCGTGTTGCGAGCGCGCGTCGACACGAAGTCACGAGTCTGCGTGCGTCAAAACTTTTACTCGGTGCCGGTCACCGTGATGGGGCGCAAAGTGACCGTGCGCCTCGGGGCCAATACCGTCGCCCTCTACGACGACGCCCACCTACTCGCGACCCACGACCGAGCCCCGGGCAAGGGTCGCGAAGTGCTCGTCCTCGACCACTACCTCGAGACCTTGACCCACAAGCCCGGCGCGTTGTCGGGGGCGACGGCGTTAGCGAGTGCTCGAGCGACCGGTCGCTTTACGAGCGCGCACGACGAGTTCTGGGCCGGCGCTCGCCGGCACTTGGGCGACGGGGCGGGCACGCGCGCGCTGATTGACGTCTTGCTCTTAGAGCGCACGATGAGCGCATCGCTCGTCGCCGAGGGCATGCGCCGGGCTCGCCAGTTTCACTCTTACGACGCGGCAATCGTCGCGATCGAGGCCCGCCGGTCGCTCGACGAGGTACTGCGCCCCGCGGTCGTGCCCGACTCACTCGCGCACTTTGATCGCGCGTTGCCGAGCATTGCTCACTACGACTCGTTGACGGGTGCCCAGTGACGAACGACGCGGCGCTCGCTTCACTGGACCTCACGACCCGCTCGCTGCGACTGCCTACGGTGAAGCGCGTCGGCCCACGTCTCGCCGAGGAGGCCACGCGGCGCCGTCAGACGCACCTGGACTATTTGGCGGCCGTGCTGCTCTGCGAAGTGGACGACCGCGATGAGCGACGCCGACTGCGTCGGGTGAAGGCGGCGGGGTTTCCGCGCACGAAACTGCTGGCTGATTTCGACCTCGGCCAGTCAGCGAGCGTGGACCCCGCTACGGTGGCGACCCTCGAGGGCGGCGGCTACCTCGAACGTGGCGAACCGGTGGTGCTGCTCGGGGATTCGGGCACCGGCAAGAGTCACTTGTTGATCGGTCTCGGCATGGCGGCGTGTGAGCAGGGACGCTCGGTGCGTTACGTGACCTGCGCGCAGTTGGTGAACGAACTGGCCGAGGCGGCCGACGAGAAGCGGCTCTCCAAACTCATTGCCCGTTACGGACGCGTCGACCTGTTGTTGCTCGACGAACTCGGTTACGTCCAACTCGACACCCGCGGCGCCGAACTACTCTTTCAGATCCTCACCGAGCGCGAAGAGCGGTCCTCTATCGCGACGGCGTCCAACTGCGGGGACCCCGCTTAATGGTCCAGCGCCATTGAGAGTCGTTGTTGGTTTTGCTGCATCCATAGCTCCTTGAACTCGACTGGCGTCAGGTAGCAAAGAGAACTGTGGAGACGTTCATGATTGTATTCGTGTCGCCAGTCTTCGAGCAGCACCTGAGCCTCGAGCAGTGACTCGAAGAGATGTCCGTTCAAGAACTCGTCGCGCAGTCGTGAGTTGAACGACTCGATGTGGCCGTTCTGCCAAGGTGAGCCGGGATCGATGAACGTCGTCGCTGCGCCGTTGAAGCGACACCAGTCGGCAATGGCATAGGCCGCGAACTCGGGACCATTGTCACAGCGCAGGTAGGCCGGCACGCCATGTTCGGCGACGAGTCGATCGAGCAGTGTCGTGACGTCGTCGGCGGTGATGGAGCGTTCGGTCTTCACCGCCAGGCACTCCCTGGTGAAGATGTCTTGGATGTTGAGGAGCTTCAACTGCTTGCCATTGCGGGTCTCGTCGAACTGGAAGTCCATGGCCCAGATTGCGTTGGGACAGATGGGGCTCATGGCGCCCACGTGGACCCCGAGTCCGCGCAGGGGCTTCTTGCGCTTGCGATAGGGGACCTTCAGGCCCTCTAAACGCCACAGACGCTGGACGCGTTTGGGGTTGACGCGGTGGCCCTCTCGACGAAGGTGCTGGGTGGCCCGCTTCCAACCCCAGCGCGGGTGGTCCTTGGCGAAGGCGACGAGCCATCGGCGCAGTTCTTGTTCGTCGTCACTGGGCAACGGCACCCCGAGTCGCTGGGTCGAACGGTGCTGACCCACCACGCGACAGGCCCTGCGTTCTTTGACCCCGAACGTCTCTTCGAGCATCACGACTGCTCGACGACGGGCGTTCGGGGTTAGAAGTTTCCCTTGGCGACCTCTTTGAGCATTGCGTTGTCGAGGGTGAGATCGGCGACGATTCGCTTCAACCGTCCGTTCTCGGTTTCGAGCTCCTTCAGGCGCTTGGCGTCGTTCGCCTTCATGCCGCCGTATTGCGCCTTCCAGCGGTGCCAGGTCGACTCGGCGATCTCGAGTTGCCGGCAGACCTCGGTGAGTTCCTCGCCCTGGTTGAGCAATTTGTCGCCTTCGGCGAGTTTCCTGATGATCTGTTCGGGGGTGTGATGCCTCTTCTTCATGCTGTCCTCCTGGCTCCATTCTGGTGCGTATTCCGGCGAATTCGGACACTCAGTCCGGAGTTTTCGGACACCTCGCCGTGCAGTCGGAGGTCGCGAAGCGACCGACGTGTGTGTGAGTCGTTGACTCCCTAACTCACCTCCTTTCGTGTC
>JBARLO010000003.1:0-51689 GCA_049801955.1 Acidimicrobiales bacterium | reverse complement strand
CTTGAAAGAATACGCGGCCGAACAGCGCCTCAAGGTGGAAGAGATCGACGTCGCGCTCGCCCGCATTGACGACGGCAGCTACGGGCGCTGCGACAGCTGTTTCGATCCAATCTCGAAAGCACGATTGACCGCACAGTTGCCGGTCTTTACGTGCGTGTCGTGCCGCGCCAGCGTTTAAGGTACCGGCTGAACTACACCGTGGTGGCGGTGGCGCTCACTGTCACCATCGCCGATGCGCTCACGAAATACTGGGCGCGGCACAATCTCGCACATCACGCCCATCACGTGCTGGGGCCGCTGTGGCTGCGTCTGACCTACAACTCAGGAATCTCCTTTTCGATCAACAGTTCCGGTCCACTCGTCACGACGATCGCCACGCTCGTCATCGCCCTGGTGGTCGTGGCGGTGGGCCTCAACGCAAACGTGGGCGCACCCGCAGTGGGCTTCGGTCTCTTGATCGGCGGGGGAGTCGCCAACGTGATTGATCGACTCGCCGCTCACCCGCACGAAGTGACGGACTTCATCGCGGTCTCGACGTTTCCGGTCTTTAACGTGGCGGACATCGCCATCACGGTCGGCTTTGTCGTCTTGATCGTGGCCGCGCTACGCGGCGATCGGCTGCTCGGACGATGAGCGACGCCAACCAGCCCGACCTGTTTGATGGCGAGACGCTCGAACTCTTCGTGCCCGCGACTCTGGAGGGAATGAGGGTCGACCGCGTCATTTCCATGCTGACCGGACGCTCGCGCGCCGAGGCGGTCGAGGCCATAGAAAAGGGCCGCGTGCGCGTCAACGACAAAGTCGTGACGAAGGCGTCCCAGCAGCTCGCGAGGGACCAACTGCTCGTGGCCCAGTTGCGAACCGCCACGCACGGGGCGTTGCAGCCCGACGCGAGTGTCGACGTTGACGTCGTCCTGGAGGACGCGGACTTCGTGGTGGTCAACAAGACCCCCCACCAAGTGGTGCACCCTGGTGCGGGCCAGCGTGAGGGAACCCTGGCCGCCGGACTACTAGCTCGCTATCCCGAGATCGCACGGCTGAGTGAGTTAGGTCTGAGTGACGCCGAACGGCCGGGCATCGTGCACCGCCTCGACAAGGGAACCTCGGGGCTCTTGGTGGTGGCGCGTTCTCCCGAGGGCCTCGAATCTCTCGCCAGCCAAATGGCCCAGCGCGAGGTCGCTCGCACGTACCTCTCGCTCGTACGTGGGCACGTGATCGAAGAGCGCGGGATCGTCGACGCGGCGATCGGACGTTCCACGCGCAACCCCACGCAGATGGCTCTGCGCAGCGATGGCCGCCCGGCGCGAACACACTACGAAGTGCTCGAGCGTCTGGACGACCCCTACGAGTCGACGCTGCTGCGCCTTCGCTTAGAGACCGGTCGCACCCACCAGATTCGGGTGCACCTGGCCAGTATCGATCATCCGGTCGTGAACGACCTTCGCTACGGGCATCGACGCGACGAGCGCCTCGACGAACAGCGTCTGTTTTTGCACGCGGCGGCGTTGTCGTTTCGCCATCCACGCACCGACGAGGTCGTCAGCGTCGCTGCTCCGTTACCGAACGATCTGCGCGAGTTGCTACCCGACGGGATCGAACTTTAGGCGACGTCGTGCGCGGCGAGCACGCGCGAGTCGTCGCGCAGGATCGCCAATGCTTCATCCTCGGCCCGACGCACCCGACGCACCCCAATATCCATCTTGGTGGCGGTCGCCTGCAACGACAGGGGAGTGGCTCCGTTCAGTCCGAATCGCAAGGTCAGGACTTCGCGCTGGAGGTCGGTCAACTTCGAGAGCGCGTCGTGCAACTCGTCGTTCATCATCGTCTGTTCGATGTCACCGACCCAGTCGTGTTGGCTGGGGGCGACGAGATCGCCCAACGTGGTGGCCGAGTCCGAACTGGCGGGCTGGTCGAGGCTGGCCGTCACGCCCGCAAGGCCGCGCAAGTTCTCGCGCTCCTTCTTGGACATGCCTGTCGCTTCGGTGAGCTCTTCGTCGGTCGGCTTGCGCGCGAGAATTGACGTGAGTTCGGCCGTCGTCGCCTCAAGGCGCTGCAACTGCTCGCCCACCTCAAGAGGAATACGGATGGTGCGCCCGTGCTGTTGGACGGCTCGCTGCAGAGCCTGGCGGATCCACCAGGTGGCGTAGGTCGAGAACTTAAAGCCCCGCTCCCAGTCGAACTTCTCGACGGCGCGCAAGAGGCCGAACGTTCCCTCTTGGACGAGGTCGACCATCTCCACACCACGGTCCTGGTAACGACGGGCCCAGTGCAGGACGAGTCGCAAGTTGGCCGCCACCATCTGCTTTTTGGCCTCTTCGTCACCGGCGGTGACGCGCTTGGCGAGTTCGACCTGCTCGTCGTAGTTGGGCATGGGGTATCGGTCGAGGTCGCGCATGAGCAGTCCCAACATGTCATTGGTATTGACTGCGGAACGGCGGGGGGTGGGGGTCGTTGTTGTGGTCACTGGCGTCTCCTTGTCTGTGGGGGGCACAAACTGACACGTCTGCGGGCCGTGTATTTCTCCTACGGACGCCTTACTAATTTACCACGATGTAATTCCTATTTCAAGGGTCTCAAAAACCTTGAAAATAGGGCTTTTAGGCGCTGTGGGTGCGCGCGACCGGCCGTCCGCCTCGGGCCTGGTCCACCATATCGGCCAGCGTGAAACTCGACAGGTGCTCTCGCATGTGATTTCCCACGTCGGCCCAGACGCCCAGGAGCACGCACTGGCCCTCGTGGTCGCACGCCCCGTCCTGGTGCGGTTCGCCGAAGTCTCCGGCGTTAATCGGTCCGTCGACGGCGGACACAATTTCAGCCAGGGTGATCGATTCGGCGGGTCGAGCCAGCACGTAGCCGCCTCCGACACCTCGTTTGGAGCGCACGAGGCCCGCGCCCTTCAAACTGAGAAGAATCTGTTCGAGGTACGGCTGGGGGAGCCCGGTGCGCTCGGCCAGGTCGCGAACGCTCGTTGGTTCGACGTAATTGTCTCGAAGGGCCAGGCTGAGCAGGGCTCGGCTGGCGTAATCCCCCCGTGTGGATACTCTCACGGCGCCATCCTATCGACGCGTGGACTTGTTTTACGTGGTCGCGCGCGAAGTGAATGAGGTGGCCCCAATGTCTGGCACACTGACTCAATGAGCGAAATACCCTCCAGCGACGTCAGCGTGAACCCTGACCAAGTTCTTTCTCCCGGCGAGAGCGACGCGAGTCCCGAAGCCGAAAACACCGACTACGTCAGTCAGCCCGCCAAGGTGATGCGGATTGGCTCCATGGTCAAGCAACTACTGGACGAAGCGCGCAGCGCCCCCCTCGACGAAGCCGGTCGCACTAGGTTGCGCGAGATCTACGAGACCTCGGTGCACGAACTCTCCGACACTCTCTCGCCGGATCTCGCCCAGGAACTCTCGCGCATGGCGATTCCCTTCAGCGTCGACGTGCCCTCGGAGTCGGAGTTGCGTATCGCCCAGGCCCAGTTGGTCGGCTGGCTGGAGGGGCTCTTTCACGGCATCCAGGCCTCCTTGTTTGCTCAGCAGGCGGCCGCCGCCGCCCAGCTCGAAAAGATGCGCAATCGTTCGCTTCCGCCCGGCGCCGGTGAGCCGCGTGCCGGCACCTATTTATAGGTGTGGCGCGAGTGGGGGGCATGGGGGTAACCTTCAAATCCCATCCGTGTAATTCACGAGGAGAGCTGGAGGAGCGGTCGGCTGATGGCTGAAGGATTCGTCCATCTGCACAATCACACGGAGTACTCCATGCTCGACGGCGCGGCGCGCGTCGATGAGATGGTTCTCGCGGCCAAGGCGGATGGACAGAACGCGATCGCGATCACCGACCACGGCAACCTCTACGGCGTCATCGACTTCTACCAGTCGTGTCTGAAGAACGGGGTGCGGCCGATCATCGGCCTCGAGGCCTACATGGCCGCGAACTCACGCTTTGATCGCCCACCTCGTCGCGGCAAGATCGACGACACGGGCGGCGACTCCGAAGGCGGCCAGAAGCTCTACCACCACCTGACGCTCCTCGCGATGACCAACGAGGGCTACAAGAACCTGCGCATCCTGTCCTCGCGCGCCTTCCTCGAGGGCTACTACTACAAGCCACGACTCGACTGGGAACTTCTCGAGCAGTACGCGCCGGGGTTGGTGGCGACCTCGGGCTGTTTGGGTGGCGTGGTGCTCCAGGCGCTCTTACAGGACGACTACAAAAAGGCTCTCGAGCTGGCGGGACGTTTGCAGACGATCTTTGGGCGGGAGAGCTTCTACGTCGAGCTCCAAGACCACGGCATCTCGGCCCAGCAGCGCACCAATCCTCACCTGATGCGCCTCGCGAAGGACCTCGATGCGCCACTGGTCGCTACCAATGACCTGCACTACGTCAAGCACAGCGACGCCGAAATGCACGACGCGTTGCTCTGCATCGGCACGAACTCGCGCGTGGCCGACCCCGATCGCTTTCGCATCGAGAGCGATCAGCACTACCTCAAGACCGCCGCGGAGATGCGCTACCTCTTTCGCGAGGTTCCCGTCGCGTGTGACAACACGCTGGTGATCGCCGAACGAGCCAACGTCACCATCGAGTTCGACAACGACGGACTGCCCGAGTTTCCCCTGCCCGAGGGCTACCAAGGTTCGGCCCACAAGGAGGCCGCCAACCAGTACCTGCGCGACCTGACGTATCGCGGCGCGAGCGATCGGTACGGACACACACTGAGCGACGAGGTGCGTGAGCGCATCGACTACGAGCTCGGTGTCATCGCGGACATGGGCTTTTCGGACTACTTCTTGGTCGTGTGGGACCTGATTCGCCACGCGCACGAGCAGAACATTCGCGTGGGCCCGGGTCGCGGGTCCTCGGCCGGGTGCTGTGTGGCCTACTGCCTGCGCATCGTGGACCTCGACCCCTTGCAATACGGTCTGTACTTTGAGCGCTTCCTCAATCCCGGACGACGCTCGATGCCCGATATCGACATGGACTTTGACGAGCGCTATCGCGGCGACATGATTCGCTACGCCGCCGAGCGCTACGGCTCGGATCACGTAGCCCAGATCGTGACGTTCTCCACCATCAAGGCCCGCGCGGCGGTGCGCGACTCGGCGCGAGTGCTGGGCTATCCGCCCCAACTCGGGGACAAGATCGCCAAAGCCATGCCGCCCCTGCTCATGGGTCAGGATTTGCCGCTCGAGGCGTGTTTCAGCCCGATGCCGGGCTACGAGAACCGTTACGGCGAGGCGACCGAGCTGCGCGCGCTCTACGCCAGCGACGCCGAGGTGAAGCACGTGGTGGACGTGGCCAAGGGCTTTGTGGGCAAACGTCGCCAAGACGGAATCCACGCGGCCGCCGTGGTCATTACCAAGGGCCCGGTCCTTGACTACGTGCCGATCCAGCGCAAGTCCGGGCCCAACGGCTCACCCGACGGCGCGCCCATTGTGACCCAGTACGAGGCGAGCGCCATCGAGAAGCTCGGACTGCTCAAGATGGACTTCCTCGGTCTGCGCAACCTCGCCATCATCGAGCGAACCCTCGATCACATCGAACGTCGCACCGGTTCGCGCGTCGATATCGACCACGTGCCCGTGGACGACGAGAAGGTCTACGAGATGCTGCGCCAAGGCAACTCCATTGGCATCTTCCAACTCGAGGGCGAGAAGATGCGCCAGCTCATGCGGCGACTCGCGCCGACGACCTTTGACGACATCGCCGCCCTCAACGCGCTCTATCGACCCGGGCCGATGGGCGAGAACACGCACAACGACTACGCGGACCGCAAGAACCGGCGCCAGGCGGTGAGCTACGACCACGAAGCCTTAGAGACCGTGCTCTCGGGCACTTACGGGCTCATGGTGTACCAAGAGGACATCATGCGCGTGGCGACCACGCTCGCGGGCTACACGTTGCCCGAGGCCGACGACCTGCGCAAGGCCTGCGCCAAGAAGATTCGCGAGATGATTCGCGACCAGCGCGCCAAGTTCGTGGACGGCGTCGAGCGCGAGGGCTACGGCCGAGGACTCGGCGACGCCATCTTCGACAAGATCGAGCCGTTCGCCGATTACGCCTTTCCCAAGAGCCACGCCTACGGCTACGCGCTGATTGGCTACCAGAACGCGTGGCTGAAGGCGAACTATCCCGTGGAGTACATGTCGGCGCTGCTGACCTCGTTTCGCGACGACAAGGATAAGGCGGCCGTGTACCTGAGTGAGGCGCGTCAGATGGGTATCACGGTCGGCGTGCCCGACGTGAATCAGTCCTTCGCCGATTACACGCCCTCACTCTCGAAGTCCGACACCATTGTCTTTGGCATGGCGGCCGTGCGCAACGTCGGTGAAGCGGTGGTGGACAAGATCGTGGCCGAGCGTGAAGCGGGCGGGTCGTTTTTGAGTGTGTATGACTTCATCCGTCGCGTGGACCCCGTGGTGCTCAACCGTCGCACGATGGAGTCACTCATCAAGGCTGGCGCGTTCGACTCCTTTGACGTAGCCCGTCAGGGCTTCTTGCTGCGGGTGGACGAGATCGTCGACGTCACCCTCGCGCGGCGCAAGGACCTCGCCCTAGGCATCTCGACCCTGTTTGCTGCCTTCGACCCCGAGGGCAAGGGGGACTGGGAGGGCACCGAGTTGCCCGTGTCGGACATCGAGTTCGAACAGTCAATCAAACTCGACTTTGAGCGCGAGATGCTCGGGACCTACGTCTCGGATCATCCGCTCTATGGGGTGATGGACAGCCTCGCCACCAAGACCGAGGGCACCATCGTGACGGTGCGCGAGCGCGCCGAGGAGATCTCGCACAGCAATCGCCCGGTCATCGTGGGCGGGATTCTCGCCGAAGTGCAGGTCCGCCAGACCAAGGCCAACAAGCCCTACGCGCGCGTCATCCTCGAAGACCTCGGTGGCTCGCTGGAAGTGAACTTCTCGGTCGCCGCCTTCGAGCGCTTCAGTGGCTTTCTGGTCAAGGACAGCGTGGTCGTGATGAAGGTGCGCGTGAGCGATAACGACGAAGAGATGCGCTTTAACGCCGTGGACGTGGAGCGATTCCATCTCGAACGGGGCAATGAGGAACTTCGCCTCTCGTTGCGCCCCGAAGACCTCACCCAAGGGGCGATCGCGACGTTGCGCGAGATTCTGACGCGATTCCCCGGTCCCTCGCCCGTGGTAGTGGAAACCGGAGCCACGGGCAAGGTCTTTCGACTGGGTCCGGCCTTTAACGTCAGCATTCCGAGCGTGGTGGGGGATCTGCGCGCAGAATTCGGCCGAAACGTCATCAAGGCCTGACGCTGGCGGACATGCATCAGGCGTGCCGTAGAATGGATGCCTATGGCAATGACGGTCACCACCAAGGACACCACTGCCCTCAGCGATGCAGAGCTCGCCGAAATGGCCGATCTCTGCGTTGACCGAGAGCCCAACTTTGACATCGGCTTTCTCTCTAAGCAGCGCGAGGAGTGGGTCTTAGTCACGCACGCGCGCGAGGGCAACAAGTTGCGCGGCTACTCGTTTTGCACGCTGGAGCGCATCGGGGGCACCCCCTCGCTCCTCGTGGGCCTCCTCTTGGTCGATCGCAACGCGAAGTCCGACCAGACCTTGAAGTCGATCCTGCACGACCAGTTCCGCCGGGCCCTGTTGGCCTTCCCGGACGAGGACGTGCTGCTGGGGACCCGCCTGACCTCTCCTGACGGGTACCGCGCCTTTATCGGTCTCGACGACGTGGTGCCGCGCCTGGACTATCGCCCCACCGGCGAAGACCGGGCCTGGGGACGTCGCCTGGCCAAGCGATTTGGCTCCGAGAAGTCCATCGACGACAAGACCTTCGTGATGACCGTGAGCCCTGGTCCGGTCGGCGGTCTGGACTACGTGGCGTCCAAGGGCGTCATCCCGGACGGCGCGCACTCCTTCTTTAAGGGCCTCAAGCCCGAGAAGGGTCAGCGTCTGGTGGTCTTTGGTTGGGCCATGGCCGAGTCGTTGGCCACGGGCAAACTGCCCAAATAGTTCACCCGCGCGGCAGCAGTCCCGTACAGCTCTTGTAGCAGTGCCCGTCGAGGGGCTGGGAGAGCGTCGTGAGCACGTAGTTCGGGCGAAACCCGAGGGCGGTGGCGAGATCCTTGCCCGCGAGCGACGTGCGGCGGGTCGCTTCGATCGTGCGGATGGCGTGGGCGTCTTCGCAGAGCAGCCACACGTCATCGCCGAACCACCCAAATCTCACCCAGGTCGATCCGTCGTCGGGTCGCCGCAGGAGTTGGGGGCCGCGATCGGCCGCGATGAGGGCCACACTGGGCCGTTCGCCGCGAAACTCCCAGTACGGCGCGCTCGGCCCGCGAAAGCCAAAGAGGGGACCGTCGGCGGGACTGGCCAGCTGCTCAAGCCAGGTGCGCACGCGCCGACCCCGGTAGGTACCGAGGCGACGAGGCAGATCCCCAAGAGTCACCGCTTCGGGTTGGGCCAGATCGTCGCGCTGAACGTCCTCGGCCAACTGGCCCTCCACCACGTCAAAGGCCGCGAGGTCCGTCTCGATGTCGAGCGGCCACGGGATGCGCCAGCGCACGATGGCCTGGCTCGCGAGGTCGACGACGGTGGTGGACTCGTTGGTGGAACCGAGCACGAGACCGTGCACCGTCGCGCCCGGCGTCAGGTTGACGGTCTCTCGTTGGGGGGTGCGCGAGATGAGTCGGCGCGTGGCGCGCACCGCCGGGTCGCGACTTAGGACGGGCACACGCCACTCCTTCGTAACTCGGCGTCCAGATCCGCCACACGGGAGACGGGCAACTCGCACACCCCGGCGTGACACACGTAGGCGTATCCGGGGGATCGTCCGCTCAAAAGGGGCGAGGAGCCCGAACCGGTAACGAGGACAGCGCGCGACATCGCCAACGATCGTAGGTGGTGAGAGAGTTCGTTCGGATCTCCGGGAATTACGACTTCGACACCGTCGATGGCGAATCCGGCCGCCTCGACGAGGTCGACGACCGCCGTTGGATGCGAGACAATGAGCGAACCCGCGATCTCTACGAGACGCTGAGCGATGACGAGGAACGTGGTGGAGCCGTCGCTTAGCGCAAGGCGCGCGAGTGCCCGTGTCGCGATCGCGTGGGTCGAGGGCGTCGCCCCGTCGAAGATCTCCTTGGGCCGAGTGACCAGGTCGCCAACGAGGTCGCTCTGGGTGAAGAACCCGGCCCCGACGTGGGCGTCGAGATCGCTCGGGACCGGCCCGTCCCAGTAGTGCGCGACCAGGTACGTAGCGAGGTGGTCTGCGCGAATGCGCCACTCTTCATCACCGGTGAACTCATAGGCGTCCAGTGAGGCGTCGATGAGCCACGCGAGATCGCTCGCGGTGGCCTGGGCTCTTTGGTGTTCGGTGCGCCACCAGGTGTCCCCAGCAAAGTGAGTGGTGTGCAGTGACGCCAAGAGCTCGAGTGCAACTCGTTCGTACTGATCGACCCCGCTCGAAAGAAATGCCGAGGCCACCATGGCATTCCACTCCAGGACGATCTTGTCGTCGCGACTCGGTTGGGTTCTGAGTTGTCGTACGGTGAGCAGAGCGCGGTAGGCGGGGAGTACCTCAGGCGGCGTGAGGAACGCCTCACCGGTGGCCAGTCGCGGAATCGAGCGTCCGTCGAAGTTCTCAGCCGACGTGATGCGCCACCGTGTGAGTACGGCCTGCACCGCGTCGTCGGGAAAGTCCGTCAGTGTCGCACGGACCTCCTCGGGCGTCCAGGTGATGTGCGATCCCTCCACCCCCGCGGCGTCGGCGTCCAGCGACGAGGCGTAACCCCCCGGAAGGCGAAGGTCGCGCTCGACAAAAGCGAGGGTGTCCAGTGCCACGTCGCGCCACGTGGGGTTGTGCGCGATGCGACTGGCGCGCAAGTAGCAACGCGCTAAGAGGGCCTGGTCACTCAGCATCTTTTCGAAGTGCGGTACGTGCCAGCGGGCGTCCACGCTGTAGCGGGCAAAGCCGCCACCAAAATGGTCGTACAGGCCCCCGCGGCTCATGGCCTCAAGGGTCAGCGTCGCCACGTCGCGGGCGATCGCGTCATCGCTCTCGAATAGGGCCGTCACGAAACTGGGGCGCGGGAACTTGGGCGCCGATCCAAAGCCCCCGTCGTCGTCGGCCTGGGCGACCAATTCGCGAGAGAGTTGTTCGCGAACTGCGCCAAGGTCAATGGTCTCCACGTACGGCGCGAGGTGATCGACGAAGTGAACTTCGCGGGTAATCGCTTCCGCGAGTTCGTCGGCCTGTCGTTCGATGGCGCTGCGTTCGTTGATCCACCCATCGCGCAATGCGCCCAGCAGGCGCAAGAAGCCCACTTGGCCGGCACGATCAGTGGGCGGGTAGTACGTGCCCGCCATGAAGGGTCGACCGTCGGGCAGGAGAAATACCGACATGGGCCAACCCCCGTGACCAGACACCAGTTGCGTCGCGGCCATGTAGAGGGCGTCGACGTCCGGGCGCTCTTCTCGATCGACCTTGACGGGAACGAAGAACTCGTTCAGTTCATGCGCGACGGTCTCGTTCTCAAAGGACTCGTGGGCCATGACGTGGCACCAGTGACAGGCGGCGTAGCCGATCGAAAGAAAGATCGGCCGGTCGCTCGTGCGAGCCTCCTCCAGCGCGTCGGCGTCCCACGTGCGCCACAGCACTGGGTTGTCGGCGTGGTCGATTAAGTAGGACGAGCCCAGTTCTGACTTCACGTCGCGTAACAAGGCCACGGCCAACGACCTTACGAGGTCCGCAGCGCCCCAGTGCCGTTAGCTCGGGTGGTGCGTGGCGCGCCACTCGCTCGCCAAGATGGCCAGCACGATCTCATCGGTCCACTCGCCCTTGACGAACTCGTTCTCCACGAAGTGGCCTTCCTGACGAAGGCCGGCCTTTTGGAGGGAGCGCACGGATGCCGCGTTGCGGCCATCGCACCGCCCACAGACCCGATGCAGGTCGTAGCGGGTAAAGGCGAGCTCGAGCAGGGGTCCGTACACTTCGCTCGCGTAGCCCCGCCCGTGCACGTCGGGGTGTAGCGAGCCACCAATCTCGCCCTGTCGGTGGACATCCTCATTCCAGTGGAGCATGAAGTCGCCGATGAGACGATTTGTCGTCGGTAGGGCGATGGCCACGCGAAGGATGGTGTCCTCTTCGGGGTGGCTCCCTCTACCGAGTCGCTTCTCCAACGCACTGTTGGTCTCGTCGCGCGAACGTGGTTCGGAGTAGAGATAGCGATTGACGGACTCGTCACCAAAGAGTGACGCGAGGTCGTCGAGGTCACTCGGCTCGAAGGGGCGCAGGATGAGCCGCTCGGTTTCAATCGGCTGGGCGAGTTGGGCCATGGTCTCTGTTTAGTGGCTGGCCGTAACGCGTCCTCGCTACTGTGATTGCGACAACGAGAGGAGCAACGTGGTGATCAGTGATCCGGTGCGGTGGGGAGTGCTCGGTACGGGCGGCATCGCCGGCACGTTCGCGGGCGATTTGGCCTACATCGACGACGGGGTGGTGGCGGCCGTAGGCTCGCGCTCACAGAGTTCGGCCGACGCCTTCGGTGAACGCTTTGACGTGCCGCGACGTTACGACTCGTACGAGGCGTTGGTACACGACGACCAGATCGATGCGGTCTACGTCGCCACGCCACATCCCATGCACTTCGAGAACGCCTCGCTCGCCCTCAACGCAGGAAAACCCGTGCTCGTCGAAAAGGCTTTCACGATGACCGGCCAAGAGGCGCGCGACCTGGTGGCCCTCGCTCGGAACCAGGGTCTGTTCATGATGGAGGCGATGTGGACACGCTTTTTGCCGCACGTGGTCGCGCTGCGTGAGCTCATTGCGGCGGGACGCCTCGGCGAGATCGTCACGTTCGAGGCCGACCACGGCAAATGGTTCACGTTAGACCCCACGTTTCGGCTCTTCGCGCCCGAACTCGGGGGAGGCGCACTGTTGGACCTGGGCGTCTATCCCATATCATTCGCGTCGATGTTGCTCGGCACCCCCGATCGCATCACCGCCCTGGTGGAGCCGGCCTTTACCGGAGTCGACGGCCAAGTCTCGATGATCTTTAGTTACGAGAGCGGAGCCCAGTCGTCACTGACTTGCACGTCGCTCGCTCGTACGGCCACACGGGCGTGCGTCTCGGGCACGCTCGCTCGCGTCGAGATTGCGAGCGACTTCTATGCCCCCACCTCCATGACGCTGATTACCCGGGACGGCGAGCGCGAAGAATTCCGCTTCGAGACCCAAGGTCGAGGCCTGCACTACGAAGCCCAAGAGGTGGCACGGTGTCTGCGCGACGGGCGGCGAGAGAGCAACCTTATGCCCCTTGACGAGTCCGTCGCCATCATGGAGACCATGGATCGAGTCCTCGCCTTCTGAGAACGCTCATCGCAGAACGCTCACGATGCAGGGGCACGAGGACTCGCGTTGGGCACGCGGAGATGCGCAATGGGGCCAAGTAAATACTGAGCAACGCGCGCGTAGAGCGAACTCAGCGGGCCACCGAGGGCTTCGGGCGCCAAACAATAGTGCCAAAGTGCAGACGTTCACCTGTGGATTTCACCGACGCGCACATTTTTAAGGATTCTCACGTGCTACTTTCTCTGCGGACGTTGCTGTCACAGGACGTTCATGCAGTAATCACAAAAGATGGCATCGTTGGGGTGCCATACGAAGGGTTGGGGAAAATATGAAATTGAAAAAGAGTCGGGCCCTCGCGGCGATTGGTTTGGCGGGGTCGTTCACCGCTTTGGCGTTGCCGATGGTCAGTTCTTCTTCGGGAGCCGCGTCACCTACGGTGAGCGCGACCACCTTCAAGACGAACTACGCGACAATGAAGTACTTGGTAGGCGTGACGAAGAAGGGTAAGGGCAAGGTCGCTGAGATCCTTCCTGACACCACGTCGTCTGACCGCTACGCCGACTTCGACGCGCCGTTTATGAAGGCCGCCATGAAGGCGGCGGGACTGCCGGCGAAGGACCTCATTGTCCAAAACGGTGACGGTAGTGACAACACCTTCTTTACGGATGCGCAAGCGGACGTGGCCAACGGTGCCAAGGTGCTCATTATTGACCCAGAAGACTCCACGACCGGTGACGCCGTTGAGGCATATGCGGTCGCGCACCATGTCAAGGTCATCGACTACGACCGCCTCACGCTGGGTGGCTTCCGTAACTACTACGTGAGCTTCAACAACGTGACCGTCGGTACGCAGTTGGGTAGCGGCCTCACCGCATGCATCACGGCATGGGGCGTAAAGAGCCCTGTGGTGTATGTCATGTACGGTGCGCCGACGGACAACAACGCGACGCTGTTTGGTGAGGGCTACAACAAGGTACTGACCGCCGCGGGCTACGCCCCGGCCGAAGGTGGCAGTGGTAGCGCGAACACGGTTGACGAGAGCGTGGGCACATGGACGCCGGCGCAGGCTCTGACGGACTTCGAGGGTGCATTTACCGCGAACCCGAAGATCAACGCCGTGTTGACTCCGAACGACGAGAACGCTGCGCCGATCATCGCTCACCTGCAGAGCCAAGGTCTGGCACCAGACACGATTCCCTTCACCGGCCAGGACGCGACACCCACCGGTTTCCAGAACATCATCTCTGGATACCAGTGCGGCACCGTGTACAAGCCGATCTTTGAGGAAGCTCAGGCCGCCGCCGCATTGGCGCTCTACCTGCGTGCAGGCGTCAAGCCGCCCAAGGGCCTCGTGAACGGTACGACCACGGACTCCAGCACCAAGATTGCGGCTTACGAGCACGTGCCGTCGGTTCTCTTGACTTCGTCGTGGGTGACCGCGTCGACGATTGAGTCCACCGTCATTGCTCAGCACTTCGTGACCGTGGCGTCAATCTGCACCAGTAACGCACCGGTGGTTCAGGGTTTGACTGAGCCGACGTACGCTGCTGACTGCACGAAGTACGGCATCAAGTAACCAAGGAGAATTTGTGACGTCCACCCCTGACGCGCCGGAAGAGCACGCCCCCGAAAGTGGGCCCGTGATCCAGGGCGTTGCCGGGGTGGACGTCACACCTGGTGAAACTCTGTTGAGCCTGCGCGGGATCTCGAAGTCATTCGGTCCCGTGCAGGCGATTCAGAATATCGATCTTGACGTTCCGGCGGGACAAGTCACTGCGCTCATTGGCGACAACGGTGCCGGCAAGTCCACGCTCATTAAGACCATTTCGGGAATATGGACACCGTCGAGTGGACACATCTATTGGCACGGTAAAGAAGTCCACATCCATTCCCCGCGCGAGTCGGCCGATCTTGGTATCGCCACCGTCTACCAGGATCTGGCGCTGTGCGACAATCTCGATATCGTCGAGAACCTCTATCTCGGCCACGAAGCCACCCGATTGGGCATCTTGGATGAGATCACGATGGAGTTGACCACCATTAAAACACTGAAGGATCTCTCGGTGTCGACGGTGAAATCAGTACGCCAGAAGGTTGGTTCTCTCTCCGGTGGGCAACGCCAAGCCGTCGCGGTGGCTCGCGCGGTCATGCGCGACTCTCAACTCGTCATCTTGGACGAGCCCACTGCCGCCCTGGGTGTGTCCCAGACCGCTCAAGTCATCAACCTCATCCAGACCCTCGCCTCACGGGGCGTTGCGGTCATCGTTATTTCGCACAACTTGACCGATGTATTTGAAGTGGCGGATCGGGTGGCCGTCATGTATCTGGGTTCGATCGTCTCAAGTGGACCGGTCCAGAACTACGACACCGGAAGTGCCGTCGACCTCATCACTACCGGCACGACGGCGCGAGCTCCTTCTACTCTGGCGACTGCCCAGTAGCCGAAAGGTAACATTCCTCGTGCCCGCGTCTCCCCCCACTGACCCCACGCTCCACGTCGACACCCTCGCTGGCGACAGTGAACTCAAGAAAGTATTCAAGCGCCTGAACGCCGGCGACAGCGGGCTCTTGCCCGTCGTGCTCGGCCTAGTGGCCCTGGTTCTGTACTTCTACTTTCGCAATCACGTCTTCTTGCAGTCCGAAAACCTCACGAATCTCTTCATTCAGTCGACGGTGTTCATTCTTCTCGGCATGGCCGAGATCTGGCTGCTGCTGCTGGGAGAGATCGACCTGTCTCTCGGCTTCGTCCTGGGCATCGGCGGTGCCGTGGCGACAATTACGACGAGCGCGTCCTGGCACTGGCCGTGGGCACTGGCGTTTCTTGCGTCGCTGGCGGTGTCCAGCTTGCTCAGCTTTGCCTCGGGTCTCTTCGTGGTGTACCTGCGGTTACCGTCCTTTATTGTGACTCTCGCCGGTCAGATCGGCTTCGAGGGCGTGTTGATCTACATGATCGACCGGGAGAACGCGGGTGGCACGGTTCCGGTGCAGAACCACGTCCTCTACAATCTGGTCAACGGCAACTTTACGCCGCTGTGGACGTGGCTATTTTTCGTCATCCTGGTAGGTATTGCGGCAATATTGATGGTGCGTTCGTATCAGCGCCGCCGCATCAACGGTCTGACCTTGCAGCCCCTGTACTTCACCATGGCCAAGATTGCCGCACTGGCCATTGCGGGAGTCGTTCTGGCCCTCATCTTTAACACCAACCGCTCAGGGTTCTCGATTATCAGGGGCATGCCCTTTGCCATCCCGATCGATCTCGCCATGCTGATTGCCGGCTCTTTCATCCTGACCAAGACGAGGACGGGCCGTTACATCTACGCCATCGGCGGCAACAAGGAGGCCGCTCGGCGCGCCGGCATCAACGTCAACCGGTACCGGCTCCTCGCCTTCGCCTTCGCCGGGTTCACCGCGGGGGTCGCGGGTCTGCTGTACTCCTCGAATCTCGACGGAATGTCCGACGCTGTGCCGGGGGGCACGTACGTTCTGTACGCCGTGGCCGCCGCCGTCATCGGTGGCACCAGCCTCTTCGGCGGTCGCGGCAAGATGATCCACGCAGTCATCGGGGGCCTGGTCATCGCCACGATCTATAACGGTATGGCGCTCATCAATGTGAGTACGGCCGTTGAGTACATTGTGGTCGCGATCGTGTTGCTGGCCGCGGTGACCGTGGACTCGTTGGCGCGTCGCGGAAAGACGAACGAAAGCTTCTGACGACAGTGATCTCAGCGCAGGCGCGCGAGCGCTGCGCGAAGGATCTTGCCATTCGACGTTCGCGGGATCGCCGTGACGTGACGTATCTCTTTGGGTTTGGCCCAGGGGCCGAGACGTTCACTCGCGACCTTGCGCAGAGTCTCATCAATCGTTAAATCGTCGCTGACGACGAGAGCCACCACTCGTTGTCCCCACTCGGGATCCTCAACTCCCGTGACGGCGACGTCGGTCACACCCGCCACGGTGGCGAGGACTGACTCGAGGTCCTCGGGCCAGAGTTTTTCGCCGCCCGTGTTGATCACGAATCCGAGTCGCCCGAACACGCGGATCCGATCCCCGAGGACTTCTCCGGCATCACCGGTCGGGAACCACTCACGGCCCTCGGGGTCCACGTACTCGGGTCGTGGGGCGTTGCGATACGAACGAAAGAGAGTTGGTGTACGTACGCACAACTCACCGTCGACTGCGATGAACTCCACGCCCGGTAGCGGGACTCCGCTGTAGACAACGCCCGATCCGGTCTCGGTCATGCCCCACGTCGTGAGAACATTCTCGGGGAGGCCTTCGGGAGGTCGAGCGCCACCCAAGAGGACGCGACGGTAGCCGCTCACGTCGTGACGAGCGAGTTGGGTGCGCACCACCGAGACGTGCGTGGCGCCGAGGCGTGCCGCGCCTTCGATATCGTCGGTGTCGGTCCACAGAAGGGACGCGTCCGAAAGTATCCCTCGCAGCAGGACGGTCAGCCCTCCGATGTGGTTCGCGGGTAGGCAGGGAAACCAGACCGGGGGTGAGTCTGCGCGCAGGGTCGCTTGGGTGATCTGCGCACTCGCGACGAGCGCGTCCCACGTGAGTTCCGCGGCCTTTGGTTCGCCGCTGGATCCCGACGTCAACATGACGAGACCAATGTCGTCGTCCACGTCGCGGCCTTCGGGCAGCGCACGTCGCCCCTGGGCGTCGAGAACCTCGGTCGCACCGAGCCAGCGAAGCTCTTCTTGTCGACGGCGAGGGGAGAGCCTCTGGCTGAGAACGCAAAAAGCCTGGTCGTGATCGGCGCACGCTCGCAGAGCGACCTCGAGGGAGGGGCCTAGGGGTAGGTCGATTGCGAGCAACGAGCGCACCCTGTGACCTTAGGTCGCCCTCCTTCGAATCCCGTCGCTCATAACGAGAACCGTGCGACGTTCACGTGGTTGTCAGGATCGCCACCTTGACTGGTGCCGTGTCTTCGAGCGGTCCTGAGCAGTCTCCGCGCTCGTGGCCTCGCGCGACGCCGTCCACTACCGGCCGCTCCTCTCACGCCGGTGAGGACGTCGCAGCGCCCGGCGTGGCGGGCAACGCCCGTCTCACGAGCACGTTGGGTGCGATTCTGTTCGTTCTTCTCGCACTGGAGGGTTACACCGTCGCCACGGGTGTGGGCCCGCACCTCACCCTGCACGTCTACGTGGGCCTGCTTCTCATTCCGCTGGTGGTGCTCAAAATGGGCAGCACCATTTATCGCTTCGCGCGGTACTACGCGGGCTCGCCTGAGTACCGACACAAGGGCCCCCCACCGATGACGTTGCGAGTGCTCGGCCCCTTGGTCGTGCTCGTCACCCTCGTTCTTTTTGTCACCGGAGTCGTCCTGCTCTTTGTGAGTGGCAACGAGCGCGCTACCTTTGACACCCTGCATCGCGACAGTTTCATCGCATGGCTGATCGTCATGACGGTTCACGTCCTGGGACACTTCCGAGAAGCGGCCACGCTCGCCCCGCGAGACCTGTACTGGCGCACGCGTCGTCAGGTGAAGGGCGCTGGACCTCGTCAGTGGTTGGTGCTGAGCGCGATCGTCGTTGGTCTGGTCCTCGCGCAACTTCTCATCGGTCACGCCGATCACTACGTCAACCAGTTTCCTGGGCCCTTCATTCATCGAAAGTGACAGCGGCGCTCGACGCAGCGCCCCTACCGCACCACGGTGATGAGCCGGTAGCGTGGTCGCCATGGCAAACACCGTGATTCAAGGCCCCCCGCACGACCCGTTGGACGAGTTTCGAGTGCAAGCCTTGCCGGCCTGGGGGCGCCGAGGAGAGTACGGCGACATAATCTATGAGGTGGGCGAGGGGATCGCGCGCATCACCATCAACCGGCCTGACGTGCGCAACGCCTTTCGGCCGCAAACGCTCTTTGAACTATCGCGCGCCTTTGAAGCCGCGCGCGACGACCTGAGCGTGGGGGTAATTGTGTTGACCGGAGCGGGGCCTGACGCCTTTTGCTCCGGTGGCGACCAGCGCATTCGCGGTGACGACGGCTACATGGGAGACGATGACGTCGCCCATAGCGGCGTGGGTCGCCTCAACGTCTTGGATCTGCAGGTCCAGATTCGCCGTCTCCCCAAGCCGGTGATCGCCCAAGTGGCGGGCTACGCCATCGGCGGTGGCCACATATTGCACTTGGTGTGCGATCTCACGATTGCTGCGGACAACGGTCGTTTCGGTCAGACCGGCCCGCGCGTGGGATCCTTTGACGGGGGCTACGGATCGTCGCTGCTCGCTCGAACGATCGGACTCAAACGCGCCAAGGAGATCTGGTTCCTCTGTCGCCAGTACGACGCGGCGCAGGCTCTGGCGTGGGGCCTCGTGAACGCGGTCGTGCCCCTTGATGACCTGGAGCGTGAGACGGTTGCGTGGTGTCGCCAGATCTTGACGCTCTCACCGATCGCGTTGCGCATGCTCAAGGCTGGCTTTAACGCGGCCGACGACGGCCTGGCGGGCATTCAACAGTTGGCGGGCGACGCGACGATGCTCTTCTACATGTCCGAAGAGGCCCAGGAGGGTCGCAATGCGTACGTCGAGGGTCGATCGCCCGACTTCTCGCAGTTTCCCAAGCGTCCATGACCGACGCCCCCGGGCCGTATCGTCGCTGGGTGCTCGCCGCGAGGCCGCGCACGCTGCCCGCGGCCGGGGTACCGGTCCTGGTGGGAACGTTGCTCATCCGGCCCCTCAGCATCAGTTGGGTGAACTCCCTGCTGTGTCTCTTCATCGCCCTTTGTTTGCAGGTGGCGACCAACTACGCCAACGACTACTCCGACGGCGTGCGCGGCACCGACGAAGTGCGCGTCGGCCCGTTTCGACTCACCGCCTCACGACTCGTACCGGCACCCTGGGTGCGCGGCGCGGCGTACCTCGGATTCTCTCTCGCCTGCGCGGCCGGTCTGGTCCTGGCTTCGCGCACGACGTGGTGGTTCGTCGCGATCGGAGCGACCGCCGTGCTGGCGGGATGGTTCTACACCGGCGGGCCGAGGCCCTACGGCTACTACGGATTCGGGGAACTCTTCGTATTTATCTATTTCGGTCTCGTAGCGACCGTGGGCACCGCCTACGTCCAGCACCTCACGATTCCTTCACGCGCGTGGTGGCTCGGTGTTGCCACGGGCTTCATGGCGTGCGCGCTGCTCGAGGCAAATAATTTGCGCGACGTCGAGGGTGATCGCGCCGTGGGGAAGAAGACGTTGGCGGCGAGATTGGGTCGAGCCAGGAGTTCTTGGCTCTACCTCGTGTGCGTCCTCGGTGTGGTGGTGGGCACGATGGCGGCCCACCAACTGGTCGTCGGTCTCGCTGCGATTTTGATCTACATTCCTGCGTTGCAGATGGCCTTCTCCGCGCGCCGCGGCCGAGAGCTATTGCCCATGTTGAAGTACTCCGCTCGCGCGCAACTCGGAATCGGCGCGCTCCTCGGCGCGCTGCTGGCGGCCAACGCGTACTGGGGTTAGAGCGTCGCGACCAACGCGGCAACCGTCTCAGGTTGTTCGAGGTGTGCCGCGTGCCCGGCCTCGGGCACGAGCCGGCGCGTCGAGTGCGCGATTGATTCACCCAACCGTATGGCTTCGTTGGCGAACTTCTCGTCGTTCGCTCCGGCGAGGATCAACGTGGGCGTCGCGAGTTGACCGAGCATTCCCGTGAGATCGCTCTGGGTCCCCGTGCCCGCCCATCGCAACGAATTGGCCAGTCCGCGGGCGTCGCGGCTTCGCGCGGCGCGTTCCAGCGGATCGCGGGGCAACGCGCGGAACATGGGTTGCGCAAGCCACTCATCAAGGAAGGCGTCGGTTCCTATCGTCTCAATGCGATCGGCCAGTTCATCGTCGCGGTGACGCCGCGCCCGGCGTTCTTCGCCCTGCGCGATGCCGGGCGTCGCACTGAGTACGACGAGATGGGCCAGACGACTGGGGTGGCGCAACCCGAAGTGCAGGGCGACCCGTCCGCCCAAGGAGTAGCCCGCGAGGATAAAGGGATCTCTCGGCAACGCCTCAGCGAGCATGTCGGCAGTGTCTTCGAGCGAGCCCGACGTGCCCGCGTTTTCGCCGTGCCCCGGCAGGTCGATGGTAAGGACTTCGTACGATCCTGCCAGAATGGAACGGAATCGGTGGCTCGAATGCTTCGTTTGGGTAAAACCGTGCAGCCACACCAGGGTTGGCCCGGAGCCAGCGCGATCTAGACCGAGGAGCGACATTGTCACGTAGCGTACCGAGCGCCAGTGAGGCGCAGGCCACGTTCAGTGCGACGCTCTTTGATCAATGGGCTCAACTCGGACTCCGCGACGTCGTGATCTCACCCGGTTCCCGCTCGACGCCACTCGTCCTGGCCGCGGCGGCCACCGAGGGCCTCACCCTGCACGTGCGACTCGACGAGCGAAGTGCGGGCTTCTTCGCACTGGGACGAGCCCTCGCCACGCGTCGTCCAGTCGCCGTCGTGGTGACGAGCGGGACGGCCGCGACCGAGCTCCACGCCTGCGTCGCCGAAGCCGACCTCGCCTTCGTGCCGCTCATCGTCGTCACGGCCGACCGCCCGCCCAATCTGCACGGGGTGGGCGCGCCCCAAACCATCGAGCAGGCCCATCTGTACGGCGATATGGTGCGTCGATCCACCGACACATTTGTCGTCAATTTTGAGGACTCGCCACGCTGGCGGGACGTCGCCGACGATCTGTGGTATTCGGCGACCGGCATGCGGCCCGGACCGGTGCAGCTGAACGCCGCCTTCCTCGAGCCGTTGGTTGCGGACTCACTGGAGTTACCTGGGCGAAGCGGGCGCTACGTGGCGAGAGTTGAACACGAGGTTCCCAGCGTCGATGTGAGAGGACTGGCGGTGTTGTGCGTCGTCGGACGTGGCGTGTCACGCGAGACGATCGAGGTGTGTCGCCAACTCAATTGGGTGGTGCTCGGTGACGCGACCGCCAACGGCACCCTCGCCTACTTCGATGCACTCCTTCGTTCATCCGACTTCGTTGAGCGGGTACGGCCCGACATCGTCGTTCGATTGGGTGGACTGCCCGCGTCCAAGGTCCTCGCCGAGCAGTTGCGTGCGTGGAGCGCACGCACCATCGCACTCGACGGTGCGGGTTTCGTGGCGGATCCCGATCGACTGGTCGGCGAAACCTACGCCGGGCTGCCCGTTGAGGGCGTGACTGCGCTCGTGGGCGACGAAGCGTACGCCACGACGTGGGCCAACGCGTCGCGAGAAGTTGGTCGGTGGTTGGAGAAACAAGATCACGAGAGCGAACTGGTCGAGCCCGCCCTCGCGCGAGCGGTGGTTGCTGCCAGCAATGAGTCGGGCGCTGCTCTCGCGGTGGGATCGTCGATGCCCGTGCGTGACGTGGAGTGGTGGGCGCCGGCGCGTACGAGCGCCACCTACGCTAACCGCGGCGTGAACGGGATCGACGGCGTGGTCTCGACGATCCTCGGCGTCGCGGCCGGATCGCGGGCCATTGGCTACGTGGGTGATCTCACGATGCTCCACGACGTCTCGAGCCTCGTCGACGGTTTGGGAACGGCCGGCGGGACGTGTGTGCTGGTGGTCGCCGACAATCGGGGCGGCGGGATCTTTTCGTTCCTCACTCAAGCGTCGCGCGTGTCAGCCGAGCGCTTTGAGCAACTCTTTGGAACGCCGCGCCCCCTCGACCTCGAAGCGGTGGCTCGGGCCTTCGGGCATCACGCGACCACGGTCACGACGCTCGATGAACTGCGTGGCGCGCTGGACAAGGGCCTCGGTACCGAAGGGCTCAGCGTGGTCGTGGCCAGGGTTCCCTCTCGCGAGGACAACGTCGCGATTCACGATTCATGGAACGAGAGCGTGGCCGCACTGGTGGCGCGCCGATGATCGCGGCTCTGCCGGCCTCGCTCTTTGCGGCGATTCCGCTCGCCATTGCCGCGGGTTTCGTGTCGTTCGCTTCGCCGTGCGTGTTGCCTCTGGTGCCGGGCTATCTGGCTTTCCTCACGGGGTCAGCCGGTCGACTCGAAGGTCGAACCGGCCGTGGACGCGCGCTGGTCGGAGCGATCGCCTTCATCTTGGGCTTCACTGTCATATTCGTTAGTTTCGGTGCCCTCTTTGGTGACTTCGGACAGAAGCTCGATGAGCATCAGCGGATCTTGGAGATCGTCTTTGGCGCCATCACGATCGGACTCGGTCTGTTCTTCGCGGGGTGGTGGCCCTCACGGTGGCTGAACCGCGAGCGGCGCATCCACCACTTGCCGCGAGCCTCGGTGGCGGGGGCCGCGATGCTGGGCTTTACCTTCGGCCTCGGTTGGACGCCGTGCATCGGTCCGACCCTGTCGGCAATCTTGGTCCTCGCCTCAGCCTCACCGGGTGCGACCGCGCTGCGGGGCTCGATCCTCGCCTTCTTCTACTGTCTGGGCTTGGGCTTGCCCTTTCTCATCGCGGCCATCGCCACGGAGTGGATGGCCGTGGCCTCGACCTGGCTGCGCCGCCACGCCAAGATCATTGGCATCATCGGGGGAGTGCTGCTCATCGCCATCGGCGTGAGTGAGATCACCGGTTGGTGGCACACGTTCGTGCTCTGGCTCCAGACCAACCTGCCGTTCACGCCATCGCTGTAATCGACCCGCCCCGTAGACTCGATCCATGAAAGTACGTGACGACTGGCAGTTTCGGGGCCTGATCCATCAGACCACTGACGAAGGCGTATTTGATCGCCTGGACGCGGGCTCGGTCACGCTTTACGTAGGCTTTGACCCCACGGCCGCCTCGTTGCACTTAGGCAGCCTCATCCCATTGCTCAATATGCGCCGTCTGCAGATAGCAGGTAACCGCCCGATCGCCCTCGCGGGCGGCGGAACGGGCCTGGTTGGGGACCCGAGCTTCAAAGACACCGAGCGTCCCCTCCTCACGCCCGAGGTGCTCGAAGAGAATCTCGCGGGTATCCGCGTCCAGATGGCCCAATTCCTGGACTTTGAACCCAGCGCGGGTGGGGCGCAAGCGGCCCTGCTCAACAATGCCGACTGGCTCACGACGGTGAGTTTGACCGACTTTCTGCGCGACGTGGGCAAGTACTTCACGGTCAATCAGATGATCGCCAAGGAGTCCGTGAAGAGTCGACTGGATCGCGACGACGTGGGGCTCTCCTTCACCGAGTTTTCCTACATGTTGCTCCAGGCCTACGACTTTCTTCGCCTCTACCTCGATGAGGGCTGCACCCTGCAACTCGGTGGCTCGGACCAGTGGGGCAACATCACCGTGGGTGCCGAACTCGTGCGCAAATCGGCGGGCGGCAGCGCGGACGCTCTTACGTCGCCCCTATTGGTGCGCGCCGACGGTACGAAGTTCGGTAAGTCCGAAGGTGGTGAGCAGGTCTGGCTCGACCCCCAACGCACCTCGCCCTTTCAGA
The DNA here is from genome assembly GCA_049801955.1 of Acidimicrobiales bacterium. Lineage (GTDB taxonomy): Bacteria > Actinomycetota > Acidimicrobiia > Acidimicrobiales > RAAP-2 > RAAP-2. Next base: position 28,007 of record JBARLO010000003.1, on the reverse strand, counting down.
TGTACCAGTTCTTGCTCAACAGCGACGACGTGGTCACGCCCCAGTTGCTGCGCTACTTCACGTTCCTTTCTCACGAGGCCATTCGCGAACTGGACGACGCGACGGCAGCGGCGCCCCAGGAACGCCGCGCCCAGCGAGTTCTCGCCCGCGAGGTGGTCGTCATGGTGCACGGTGACGACGCCGCCGCGAAGTCCGAACGGGCCAGCGCTGCTCTTTTTTCTGAGTCCATCGCCGAGCTCGATGAATCGACGCTGCTTGAAGTCGTCGGTGACGCTCCCTCGTCCACCTGGTCGCGCGCGGACCTACTGGTGGGTGTTGATCCCGTTGAGCTGTTGGTCGGCGCGCAACTGGCCAAGTCCAAGGCGGAGGCGCGTCGTTTTCTCGATCAGGGTGGGGTGTACCTCAACAACGTGCGCCTCGACGCGGACGCGCGGGTGACGATCAAGGACACCCTGCACGACCGCTACTTGGTCGTGCGCCGTGGACCGCGCCAGTTGCACTTGGTCGTCGCCACGTGAACAGAGCGAAGGTCCTGCGCAGCGCGGCGGTGCTCGCCTTGTGCGTCGCGGTTCTGGGGGCGTGGGGGAGCCAGTCGATGAAGGCCGCGATGAAGTCGTGGGTGTCGGAGAGCGCGTACGTCGCGAACAATAAGACGCTGATTAATGACGCCAAGCACTCGGCGACGGCGCTGCGAAGCAAGTCGGCTCCCGCCAGCGAACTGCACACGGTGTGTGCGGTCATGCTGGTGGAGTCCGAAGAGGCGAACTCTGCCCTGCCCACGCCCGATCATCTCGCAAGTTCGATTCTCGCCAAGGCCTACGGCAACCTGGGTGCGGGCGCCAACGTCTGTTACAAAGCCGGATCCAACTCCACGAAACGCACGCGGGCGATGAGTGACCTCTCCCTGGGGGTCGCGCAGTTGGCCGAGGCGTCCGCTCGGATCAGAAGCGACCTTTCGACCTAACTCGACGGAGGGCGCAGGTCGATCTCGAGTCGCAAGATGCCGTCATCGAGTGTCGCGGTGGCGTCACCCAGCATGGCGAAGTCCTGAAAGTCGAGTTTGGCGGCGTCCATGAACATCTGGCGTTCCGGACCCTCCACCGGTGGTAGTCCGCGTCGCTTCACGGCCTCAGCGCGCTCGCGAAAGCGAAGAATCATGTCCTGGGGGTCAAAGGCGGTGCTCACGAGGCAAATGTTAGGGGCTAAGTCGCAAGACGGTCTTGGTAGTATGGATCCGCAACCCGAACAAAATTGGGTTATGGCCGCCGCCTGGGTCTTGGCCCGCGGCCAGTGAGGAGTTGACGTGAAAAAGGGTCGTCACCGTCGTTTTGTCGAGGCTCGTGAATTAAAGAGGTCAACTGGACCGCGAGCCACCACGTGCGCTGAGTGTGGCGCCGCTCCCGACGACGTACACGCCGAATGGTGCCTGGCCGAAGAGGACCGCTACGACGAAATCCTCGGATCTCTGCCTCGCACCACGTTTAACGAAGAGGATCCCCTCGCCGCGGAAGGCTAGGCCTTCTTTCGAATGACCGGATGCGCCAATCGCGTGGCCTTGGGCTGAGACGCTCGTTGATCGAGGTACGCGTAGAGCCGCTGGTAGACGGGCTCACTCACCATGGCGACCAGTTCTTCGCGCATGGAGTCGACGACGCGGGTCTTGCCGACGAAGGCCGAGGCGGACTCGGTACACCACCAGTGGAATTCTGCACCCCCCGCGCCCCAGTCGCGTCGATCCCACTGGCCGATGCGAGTGATCACGTGGCCGTCGTCTTGGATCTCTTCGTCGCGCCGTAGGGGCAGCTGCCAACAGACCTCGGGCTTCAGGGGGATGTAGCTCTCGTTGTTGTCGATGGCCATCACGTGCAGTGCACAGCCGGGCCCTCGCTCGAAGTCGGGACGATTGAGAAAAATACAGGCGTCCTGGACGAGGCGCGTCACGATGTCGCCGTTTCGCTTAACCCGGGTGGTGCCGTTCTTGCCCTTGGACTTGAACTGCCACTGCTCGGCACTGAGGCGCTTGGCGGCCCGTTCCACGCGGCGTTGGTCCTTTTCGTCCACGAAGTGCGCGCCGTAGCTACAACATCCCTGGACCAGTTCAGGCGAGGCACCGGTGAGCACGCCCTGGCAGCCGTTGCCGAAGATACAGGTCCAGTTACTTTCGAGGAATGTCACGTCGAACATCCAGGTGCGCTCACGCTTGAGGTCTTCGAAACTGACCCACTCGTGAGTGTCGGGGGGGATTGATGTCACGCACCGAACTTACTGTGCGCGCCAGAAATCCCGGGGCACCTCTACACTTTGAGCATGACCTCGATCGACACCTTTGATGTTCTCAGCCTGACCGACGAAGCGCGCAACGTCGTGATCGACGCCATGAGCGCCGAAACCCCGAGTGACACTCTCGCGCTGTGGATCGAAGTGACCGGCACGCGTGGCGCGGGCTACACCTACGACCTCTACTTCTCTGAGCTCAATCTCGCGCCCGAGGACGCGGCGATCGGGCGTGACGGTGGCGTGACGATCGTGGTGCCGGCCGCCAGCGTGGATCGCCTGCGCGGAAGTCGACTGGAGTTCGCCAACGAGGGTGGCGGGGGGCTCGTCCTCGTCAATCCCAACAATCCCTCGCTCGAAGAGATCAATCCCGGGGTACCGGCCGAGATCATTGCGATGGGCGTCGAGGGAGCTCTGGGGTCCATCGCGCTCGTGGTGCTCGACGAGCAGATCAACCCTTCCATTGCTCAGCACGGTGGTCGCGCCGACCTCGTCGCCATGGACGAGGACCAGGGCATTGCCTACATCAAACTCTCGGGTGGTTGTCAAGGCTGTTCGATGAGCCGCCTCACCTTGTCCCAGGGGATTGAGACGATGCTGAAGGAGTCGATCCCCGAACTCACTCAGGTGCTGGACGTCACCGATCACGCCTCAGGCGTGAATCCCTTCTACGGCGCCGAGTAGCTCTTCGCCTCGGTGACTCGCGGCGAGCCAGGAATCGCCCCCTGGTCGTCAGCGCTCGCTAGCGGGCGACTCGATCTGACGATGGGGAGAGCATGCACCTGCTGAGTCAGTCGCTCTCGGCCACCTGGGCGCCCTTCGTGCTCATCGTGGGCCTTCTCTTTGTCGGCCACGTCGCGGCGGGCGAAGGGCTCTTTGAGTACCTGGGCTCGCGTTGTGCGCGCCTACCCGGCAGCGACGCCGCACTGTTCGTGGCGACCATGCTCGCGGTGGCGCTGGTCACGGCGCTGTTGAATCTTGATACCTCCGTCGTTTTCATGACCCCCGTGGCGCTGCAGGCCGCGCGCTCACGGTCATCGGACGAATCCGCGTTCCTCTATGGAACAGTCCTAATGTCGAACTCCGCGTCACTCGTTTTGATCGGCTCCAATCTCACCAACTTGCTGGTCTTTGCCCGTCGACCCGTGCCCGGCTTCGTGTTCGCCGAACACATGGTCGGACCGTGGCTCATCGCGGTCGCGGCCACGATCCTCTTTGTGGGCTTCTGGCGACGGTCGCCGCTACGAGCTCATCACGCGGTGGCGACGATGGAGTCACCTCACTTCCGATGGGGTCCGGGCGTTGCGGCGGTCGTCGTGGCGCTCGTCATGATGCTCGCCCTCAGTCGTCCCGCTCTTCCCGTCTTCATTCTTGGAGCGGTGGTGGAGGTGTATTCGTGGTGCGCGGTTCATGCGCGCGGACCTCGAGAGACGATGCGCACCGCGAATCCGACGTTGGTGGTGCCACTGTTCGTCTTAGCGGTCTTGGTGGGGTGGCTCGGACGGAGTTGGGCGTGGCCCAGCCACCTCGTGGCGCACGCGAGTTCACTCGCGACGGCCACGGCGGCGGGACTCACCTCGATCGTGATCAACAATCTCCCCGCCGCGTCGCTCTTCGCCGGACGTCACGTGGCCCATCCCTACGCCCTCCTACTCGGACTCGACCTGGGGCCGAATCTCTTCATGACCGGCGCGATGTCGACATTGTTGTGGTTTCGCATCGCCAAGGCGAACGGGGCGCAACCCCGCAGTCGGGACTTGCTCAAGGTCGGCGTGCCGCTCGCGGTGGTGACGATCGTCCTCGCGTCGCTGGTGGTGTGAGTTTCACGCAGGCGGCGAGACAACAAAGTGGCGAGTTTCGTCACCAACATAGAATTGGAAGATGTTGCGCTTCCTCACCGCGGGCGAAAGCCACGGCCCGTCGCTGAGCGTCATCGTGGAGGGGCTCCCGGCGGGACTCGCGATCAGCGAAGAGACGGTCTCGAATGAGTTAGCCCGTCGCCGCTTGGGCTACGGCCGAGGACCCCGGATGCGCTTTGAACGTGATGTCGTCAGGTTGATCGGGGGCGTTCGCCACGGCCGGACCCTGGGGTCGCCGGTCGCCCTCGAGATCCTTAACACCGAGTGGCCCAAGTGGGAGCAGGAGATGTCGGCCGCACCGGGGACGCCGACGAAGAGACTGACGGCCCCGCGTCCGGGCCACGCCGACTTGGCCGGAATGCAAAAGTACGGATTCGACGACGCGCGCGACGTCCTGGAGCGTGCGAGCGCTCGAGAAACGGCCGCTCGCGTTGGCGCGGGTGCGCTCGCCAAGGCGCTGCTCGCCACGATCGACGTCGCCATCGTGAGCCACATCATCCGTATCGGAGAGGCGGCGACCCCCGGCGACGTTCGTCCCAAGACGAGCGACCTCGAGCGAATCGACCTCAGTGAGGTGCGATGCTTCGACGCGGTGAGCGAAGCGGCGATGATCGCCGAGATCAAGGCGGCCGCCAAGGCCGGGGACTCCTTAGGCGGCGTGGCCGAAGTGATTGCGTACGGCGTCCCCGTGGGCTTGGGCAGTTACGTGCACTGGGACCGAAAGCTCGACGGACTGCTCGCGGGCGCTCTGATGAGTATTCACGCCGTCAAGGCGGTCGAGATCGGCGACGGCATGATCCAAGCCAGTCAGCGCGGCAGCACCGCACACGACGCGATCGCTCGCGATGAGAGTTACGCGTTGGGCGGGGGGTACATCCGACGCAGTGATCACGCGGGCGGCCTCGAGGGCGGGGTGTCTTCGGGTGCGCCGATCATCGCCAAGGTCGCGATGAAGCCGCTCGCCACCTTGAACCGTCCCGTCCTCGAGACGGTGGACGTCGCGACGGGCGAGTCGACCGTCTCGTTTAAGGAGCGCACCGACGTCACTGCCGTGCCCGCCATGGGAGTGGTGGCCGAGTCGATGATGGCCCTGGTGCTGGCGAATGAGGCCCTGCGTAAGTTTGGCGGTGACTCCGTGGAGGAGTTCGTGCGCAACGAACGCAACTACGTCGACTCCCTCGGCGACCTGGTCTCTGGCCCGCGCGCGGAGTAGCCGTGGCGCGTCTACTACTCATAGGACTCCCGGGCGTGGGCAAGTCCACGGTGGCTCGGGCGTTGGGGGAGCGCTGGGGGTGTGAGGTTCTCGATACCGACGAACTGATCGCTGACTCGGTGGCCATGTCCGCGCCGGACTACTTGCGGACGTTCGGCGAGATGCACTTTCGCGAGCGCGAGTTCGACGCCCTGTGCGATGCCATCGAATCGAAGGCGGTGGTCGCGACCGGTGCCGGGATCGTGACTCACGAACGAGCGCGTGAGTTGATCGTCCGCGAGAACACGATATGGCTGGATGCCGATGACGACACCCTCCTCGAGCGCGTAGCCCTGGGGGAGCGTCCCCTGCTCGGCAGCGACCACGGCGAGTCGCTACGGCGTCTTCGCGCGGAGCGCGAAGGGTGGTATCGCGCGAATTCGCGCGCCCGCATTGACGCGTCGGGTTCGATTGATGAGGTGCTCGAACGCGTCCTCGCCGCCGACGAGAACGTTCGATCGTGATCTTCACCGTCGAACTCGATGACCGCGAGTACGACGTCGTCGTGGAGGATGGCGCGCGACGTCATCTCGCCGACGTGATCGCTCAGCGCGCGCCCCGCGCGGGGGCCGCCGCGGTAGTGACGACGATGTCACTGGCCACCCACGTGTGGAGCGAGATCGACACCGGTCTTGGCCAGGACACCCTCTTCGTGCCCGAGGGTGAGATGGCCAAGACCTTCTCGGCTCTCGAAGATCTCCTCGACGCGTTCGCTGCCCTGCGTCTGTCACGCGACGACGTCGTCGTCGCGATCGGGGGCGGGTCCGTCACCGATCTCGTCGGATTCGCCGCCGCGGTGTACTTACGCGGTGTCGCTGTGGTGCAGATACCCACGTCGCTGGTGGGCCAGGTCGACGCGGCGATTGGCGGCAAGACCGGGATCAACCTTCGCGCCGGCAAGAACCTCGTGGGTTCGTTTCATCAGCCCCTCGGGGTGCTCTGCGACACGGGTGTGCTCGAGAGCTTGCCCGAGCGCGAACGGCGCAGTGGTCTGGGTGAGGTGGCTAAGTGCTGGATTCTCGAGAGTCGCGACGTGGTGTCGCTGCACCGCGCATCGCTCAGGGAGTTAGTTGAAGTCTCGGTCGGCCTCAAAGTCGCCATCGTGAGTGACGACGAGCGCGAAGGAGGGCGGCGCGTCCTGTTGAACTATGGACACACGCTCGCTCACGCGCTCGAGAAGATTGCACTAGATCGCAGTGCGGACGAACTCCGCCACGGTGAGGCGGTCGCCATTGGTCTCGCGTTCGCCGCTCGACTCGCGCGTGCGCTCAATCGGGTCAACGACGAGGCCGTCGAGTATCACGATGAGGTGTTGCGGACCCTGGAACTGGACGGTCGCCTTTCGCCCGACTACGGGACCGATGAGATCCTTGACGCCATGACCCTTGACAAGAAGGCGCGTCACGACCTCAGCTTCGTGCTCGATGGCCCCAACGGTTTCTCGCTCGTCGGCGGCCTCGATCGCGCGTTCGTGGGTAACGTACTGGATCGTTTTAAAGGAGAATCGTGAGCGGAACGATCTTGCTATTGTCCGGTCCCAACCTTGATCTGCTCGGAACGCGCAGTCCCGAGATCTACGGAACGACCACCCTGGCCGAACACGTCGACCACTTTCGCTCTCGCGCTGAAGCGCAGGGCTATGACGTGCGCGACCAACAGTCCAACTTTGAAGGAGACCTCATCGAGGCGGTGCACGGGGCTCGAGGAACGTGTGTGGCCATCGTGATCAACGCGGGAGCACTGACCCACACGTCGTGGGCTCTGCGCGACGCGTTGGCGACCTTTGAGGGGGTCACCATCGAGGTGCACTTGTCCAATCCGGCGGCTCGCGAGCCGTTTCGACACACCAGCACCATTGCGGGCGTCGTGAATGGGACGATTGCGGGATTCGGCGCCCTGGGCTACGAGCTGGCCTTCGAGGCGGTCGATCGTCTGTTGTCCTCGTAGTTCGGGCCCGAGGTCGCGCTAACTAGAATGAGTAACGCACAATTCGCGAAAGGCAACCAGGCCCATGGCCGCTATATCGACCTCTGACCTCAGAAACGGCATCACCCTCAAGATCGACGAGGGCCTCTTTAGCGTCATCGAGTTTCAGCACGTCAAGCCAGGTAAGGGCGGGGCGTTCGTGCGCACCAAACTGCGTAACGCCCGCACCGGGGCCGTCATCGAGCGCACGTATCGCGCCGACGAGCGCCTCGAGCAGGCGATCATTGACAAGCGCGACACCCAGTACCTCTATCGCGACGGCGACGACTATATCTTCATGGACCAGAGCAACTACGACCAAGTCCCCGTATCGTCCAAGAGCCTGGGTGAGGCCACCAACTTTCTGGTCGAGACGGGCAAGGCCATGCTGATCTCGTACGCCGACGAGATCATCGGCGTCGAACTACCCGCATCGGTTGAACTGACGATTGCCGACACCGAGCCCGGCGTCCAGGGAGACCGCGTCTCAGGAGCCCGCAAGCCCGCGACCCTGTCGACCGGCCTCGTAGTGCAGGTGCCCCTATTCGTCGGTCCGGGTGAGACCATCAAGGTCGACACCCGCACCGGTGAATACATGACCCGAGCGTAGGGTGAGCGAACTCGGTCTGAGCCGAAGACGAGCGCGCGAACGAGCGCTCGAAATCATGTACGAATCGGCGATCAAGGATCGGCCCGTGGTGGTCGTTTTGAACGAGTTGAACACGCGGCCCGACGCCTACGCCGTCGAGCTGGTGACGTCGGCGTCCCAGCATCGAGAGCAAGCCGACGCTTTAATCAGTGAGTTCTCTATCGACTGGCCGCTCGAGCGCATCGCGCTCGTCGATCGGCTCATCATGACCCTCGCCATTGGCGAGCTGCTGATGGAAAATGCGCCACCCGTCGCGGTTATTCTGGACGAAGCCGTCGAGTTGGCCAAGGTCTTTTCTACTGACGGATCGTCATCGTTCGTGAACGGTGTGTTGTCGTCGGTCTCGCAGAGGCTGCTCGGCGGAGCATAGGAGCACCAAATGCCGGGCATGGGTAACGACAACATCTCGTTGACCAACCCGACGATCGTTTCGATCTTTCATCATCACCTCTACGTGACGAGTATCTACTGGATTATTGGAATCGGGCTTGTCCTGCTCCTAGGGGCCACACTTCTGCGTCGTTTGACGACGTTCAATCTCTCTCCCGCGGGGCTCTCCGAGCCACGCGCACGGACCATCCTGCGAATCGGCTTTGGACTGATATGGCTCTTTGACGGGATCTTGCAGTTTCAGCCCTCAATGCCCCTGGGCTTGGCCGATGTGGTCGTCAAACCCACCATCGCGGGCGCTCCGAGTTTTCTTCACCCTTTGATGTTGCACAGCATTTCGCTGTGGAACGCCCATCCCATCTCTCTGGCCACCGGTACCGCGTGGATCCAAGTGGGCATCGGTATTGCCCTCATCGTGTCGAACGGTGCCGTCGGGCGCACCGTTGCCGTCGTGGCGGCCGGGTGGGGATCATTGATATGGCTCGTGGGAAATGGGGCCGGGGGGGCGTTCGCCGCCGGTTCCTCAATCCTGTTTGGTTGGCCCGGCGCTACCTTTTTCTATGTCGTGGCCGCCGTATGGCTCGCCGTGTCGCCCAGGTACTTTGGTGAGTACTTTTCGCGATGGACGCTTCGCATCATGGCGCTCGTTCTCTTTGTGGCAGCGATACTGCAATGCCTGCCGTCCGCCGAGTTTTGGCACGGTGGCAACTCGAACGCTCTGACGGCGATGACCAAGTCCATGACCGCAACCGCTCAACCGCACGCGCTCTCGTGGATCGTGCTCCACGCTGGGGACATCGCGGGCACGCTGGGCGGAGGATTCAACATCGCGGTAATCCTGTGGTTACTCGTGTGCTCGGCAGGGCTGTGGTACGCGAGCACGCACGCGATCAACTGGCCCATCGTGACACTCATCGTCGGCGCCGTGATCTTTTGGATCGTCGGTGAAGACGTCGCCATCTTTGGTGGCGTCGGCACCGACATCAACTCGATGATCCCTCTCGCCCTCCTCGTCTTTAGTGCGCGACCCGCGTACCGTACGGCTGCGCCGCTCCCGCGCCGCCTGCCCGAAGAGTTCCGGTCCAGCACGGGGGCCGTTGCGGCGGCGTTCGGTACCGCGATGATTCTCTTTTCTGTCGTGTCCATGGGCGTCGCCTCGGTGTCGGCCGCCGAACCCACGTTTTTCTTTGCGGCCAACCAGACCAACCCGGTTGCGCTGCACGCCAAGGCGCCGAACTTTACCTTGACCGACCAGTTCGGCCACGCCTATCGCCTCGGCGAGCACAAGGGGCGCTACACGCTGCTCACCTTCCTCGATCCCGTCTGCTGGACGGACTGTCCGCTCCTGGCGGCACAGTTGCGCCAGGTGCGTTCCGAACTCCCGGCGGGCGCGCCGCTCGACATCGTCGCCATCGCCGCCAACCCTCTACATGAGACGTTGGCGGACGTGCGTCACTTCATCAAGATCCACGACATGAGCTCTGTACCGAACTTCTACTTCGTGACTGGTAAAACCAAGGTGATGAAGAAGTTGTGGAGCACCTACGGCATCGACGTGGAAAACGTGCCCGGCGACGTCATGAGCGTGCACCTTGACTTCATGTTCATCATCGACCCGCATCAGCGCCTGCGCTGGGAGTTGCCCGACGACCCGGCCTACGGCTCGGCCATCACCAAGGGCGTTCAGGTGTCGAGCGAGAGCGTGCTGCTGTCGCTGTTACACCGGTCGGGACTGAGTTAGTCGTGGCCCCCCTCGGCGTCATCGCCATCGTGGGGGCCGTTCTTTCCATTGTCGCCTACTCGCATCGCAAGGTGACGTCGGTGCGGGTGAACGTACAGTTCGCAGTCTCGCTGTTGACGTGGGCGTTGCTGTGGTACGCGACGGCCTCCTCGTTTGCCAGCGAGGGAATGGTCAGTCTGCCCAAGCACATGCTTGCGCACATTCTGGTCATGTTCCTCGTACCGATCGGTCTCATTACCTCAGCGACGCTTCGATCACTGTGGTGGTTGCCGCGCGCCCCCGCTCGGCGTCGCCTGTTGACCTGGTGGTACCTCGAGCGCACCTGGCACGCTCCTAAGTGGCTCTTTAATCCGATTGTCGCCACGGTCGTTCTCAACGCCGTCATGGTCGCCTCGCACCTACCCAGGGTGTTCGACTACGTCATGGCGCGCGACTGGATGATGCAGTGGCTGGTCGAGCCGGCGTTTCTTTTGAGCGGCCTCTTCTTCTTTCACTTCATCGTTCCCTCGCCTCCGCGCACCACTCACGTACGACTGCGCATTCAGTTCCTGGCCCTTATCGTGACGCTCTTCGAAATGCTCATGCTCGCGATGTCGATGGCGATCTTTACCAAGGCCTCGTGGTACAGCGTGATGGTGATGCATCCCGGAATGGCGGCCATGCCGGGCATGGCCTCGTCGGCCGCGGTGGCCTTCAGTCAGCAGCGCCTGGCCGCGGGGATCTTGTGGATCTGCGGCGACGGGTGGGCCGTGCCGTGCCTGATCCTGGTGCTGCACCGCCTCATCAAGCGCGACGGATCGCTACTGGGCGCACTCGAGCATCACTCGTCGCACTTGTCGGGCGTGGCGGGCTGATCGTTGCGGTGTACTGACGCCAAATAGGCGTTCCACTCCGCGAGGCGGGTGTCATCCGTAAAGGCCTTTTGAGGTCTGGGCGTATCGAGCCCGCGCTCTTCGCGCAGCATCTTTCGCCACATGTAGATGGCGTAGACGCCCAGGGCGGGCCACTCAAAAACGTAGGCCCACGAGAGCTCGTTGCCCCCGAGGGCTCGAAAGAGTTCGATAACGAAGGCGGGAATGCAGATAAGTTCCGCCAAAAACAGGCCCAGATGAATTCTGAAAATGTTCTTCGCCTTGCTCACCATTTGGTACAAATTTAGCCCCCCTTGACGCGTTTCTAAATGTACGCTGAGTTTCGTTAAGCGGGGGACTTCGATGTCGCTCCGTCGTGAACGTGTCAAAGGAGATCGAATGGCTCGCTCCAAGGGACTTGGGGTGGCGGTGGCTTCGGTGCTCATCGGGGGTGGCGTTCTCGCCCTGGCGGGCTTCGCGCTGGCATCAGCGACGCCGCACCAAACAGCGTTGCAGTGCGTCGAGAGCACGACGAAGGCCCATACCTGCAGCATTACGATCGCGACCTACCCGGACTCCCTCGAGGGGGTCCATGGTGCTAGCGGCGGACCGCACCCCGACTGGGTGACATATTCGAATGACAACATCAGTGTTCCGGCCAATACGACTGTCGATATGACCATCGATCAATATGACTCGGGTGGGCCGCCGAACAATCCCGCGTTGGAAAACGTGATCGGCACCAATGGGGGTTTCGACTACGTCAATGGCGTCAAGACGACGACGGTATCCCAGATTGGCCACACGTGGACGCTGCACGCCATTCCGGGCAACGGCAAGTACCTGTGGATCTCGGTACCGCTACCCGCTAACACCGCCACCAAGATGCCCCTCAAGCTCGGCATTGGTGTGTACCCCAAGCCGGTGGTCGTGAAGTTCTCCTTTACCACCGGTGGTGCCGCCGTCTATGAGTGGAACTGCGAATTCCCCTGCGGCGGGAGCCGCCTCGGTAACGGGTTTGGTGAGGCGATGAGCAGCTTCGGCTACATGTCCGGCACGCTGACGGTTCAATAGGAGACTTCGTGGCTACTTCGACCAAATCATCGCTTCGGCTCTTCTTCTGGACGTGGGGAATTCTGACCGTCGTCTTCGTAGTGCTCGCAATATTCATACCTCATCGCTATATGCCCCACATGATGAGCAACGATGGGAATCTCGCGGTCACCACCACGATTCTCTTTACAGTCTGCGCGGCTCCCGTGGCGGCGGGCGTTTACGCCGCGGCGATACATGTGTTAAAGCACTACCGCTACCGCGGTGACGGCGTACCACCGGCGGCCCCGCCCATTCGAGAGAACACCAAGTTGTTGGTGACCTGGCTCACCGCATCGACGGTCCTCACCGTCTTTGTGCTGGTGTGGGGTCTGGGCGCGCTGGCGGCCGAGAACTCGAGTTCGGGCAACCCCCTCGTTGTCGATGTCACCGGTCAGCAGTGGGTGTGGACCTTCACCTACCCGGGAACCCACATTGTGTCCAATGAGCTCTACGTTCCCGACAATCGAGAAGTCGAGTTTCGCGTGACCTCTGAGGACGTGACCCACGGGTTTTGGGTCGTGAACTTCGGCGTACAGGTGGACGCGAACCCCGGGGTCTGGACGACGATTCACACCACGCCGGACAAGTTGGGCACGATCGAGATTCGTTGTGAGCAGTTCTGCGGCCTCAATCACGCCTTCATGGACGCGATTGGTCATGTCGTAACCCCGAAACAGTTCTCTGCGTGGCTCGCCAGCCAACCGGCGCGAGTGTAGGAGGTACCAGTGACGACAACACTTGAGCACACTGAAACAACGTCGAAGCCCCAGGGCGGCGGGCTCGCGCGGCGACAGAACTTCGCCACGGCAATCGTCCTAGGCGTCGTCTTTGCCTGGGTGTTTTGGTTCATCGCGCGACACCTGTTCTGGCAGGGGAGCGACAACTTCTCCGATCAGGAAGCGGTGATGACCGGGGCCGGCTGGATGATTGGATTCTGGATCGGCATTGGGGCCTTCAACGCGCCACTGCAGTGGCTGGTGGGGCGCGACAACACCCATGACGACAACATGTACTACGCCGGCAAAGACCTCGGTCGTGTGCGGTACTGGAAGTACACCACGGACCACAAGGTGGTGGGAGTTCAGTACATCATCGTCACGATGGGCCTGCTCGGCGTCGGGGGAATCCTCGCGATGGCCATGCGAACCGAGCTCATTACCCCCGGCACCCACTTTGTCAACCAGCAGGTCTATAACGGCTTTATCGCCATTCACGGCATGGTCATGATCCTGGCCTTGATTGTGGCCATATCGGGACCGTGGGCCAACTTCGTAATGCCGATCATGATCGGCGCACGCGACATGGCCTTTCCACGACTCAATGCGCTGAGTCTGTGGACGCTCGTGAGCGCGGCCGTGTTGCTCGTGACGGTCCTTGCAGTTGGGGGACTGCCCGTGGGCTGGGTCGTGCTGGGCACGATCGGCGACCAGGCGGGGGTGGGAATGGACTTCTTCGCGCTCGCCATTGTGACCTTCACGGTCTCAACGACGGTTGCGAGCATCAATACCATCACGACCGTGCTGTCGATGCGCACCAAGGGCATGACGCTTGATCGCCTCCCGATCTTTGTGTGGGGCACGCTCTTTACGTCGGCCCTCGCGCTCTACGCGTTCCCCTTCTTCTTCATCGCCGAGTTCAATCAGATCCTCGACCGCGCCGCCTCGACGAGCTTCTACATCGCCGCCGGCGGTGGCACGAGCTGGCTGCAGGCCAACCTCTTCTGGTTGATGGGCCATCCCGAGGTGTACGTCATCTTGATACCGTCGGTCGCTGCGCTCTTCGAGATCTCGACGGTCATGGCACGAAAGCCGCTCTTCAGCTACCGCACGGCGATCGGCGCCATGGCGGCCCTCACCGGGCTCTCGGCTCTGGTGTGGGCTCACCACATGTTCACCTCCGGTTGGGCGCCGACGCTGGGTGGTCCCTTCATGGTGACGACCGAGTTGATCTCCATACCGACGGGCATCTTCTTCTTGGTGCTGGTGGGAACCCTGTGGCGCGGCAATGTGTGGATGAGGTCACCGACGTTGTGGATGTTCGGCTTCATCTTCAACTTCATCATCGGCGGCGTCACCGGTATCTATCTCTCGGACGTGCCGCTGGATGAGCAGCTGCACGGCACGATGTTCGTGACCGCGCACTTCCACTACATCTTCGTGGGCTCGGTGCTGTTCGGCGCGATTTCTGCCTTGGCGTACTGGTTCCCCAAGGTCACCGGGCGATTCCTAGACGAGACCTTGAACCGGTACGCGTTCTGGCTGGTCTTTATTGGTGTGCAGATCACCTTTGGGGCAATGTTCCTCTCGGGTCTCAAGGGCATGCCGCGACGCGACGCGTCGTACAGCTTTGCCTTCGAGCACACCAACTTCATCTCGACGATCGGTGCCTACATCATCATGACGGGCATGTTGACACTTTTGGGTGCCATCATCCACTCGTGGCGCAAGGGTGAGGCTGCCGGGCCCAACCCCTGGCACGCCAATACCCTGGAGTGGCAGGTGCCCACGCCCGTGCCGCTCGAGAACTTTGATGTAGAGCCCATCATCACCCAGGACCCCTACCACTTCGACAGTGAGGAGCCGGTACAGGTATGAGCATCGCGGATATCGAACCTCAGAGCGAAAAGCACGAAGGCGGAGGGCATCACGAGACGCCCGAGAAGGTCGACGCGCGTGAGCGTCTCGGCATCTGGCTGTTCATTGGCGCCGACGTCATCACCGTGGCCGCTTTGCTCTTCACCTATCTCTACCTTCGTGGGGTGGACACCAACAACCACTGGATGATGATGCAGGGATATCCCGGCGGCCTGCATACGTACCAGGGCTGGGAGAACCTTCTTAATAACGGCAGCCTGGGCAGTCCCAAGGACGTCTACGTGGGACCGCTGTCCGCGGGCCTGCAGTGGCTGGTGTGCCTGTTCACGATTGCGAGTGCCGCGGTCCTGTGGCTGGGGGAGAAGGGGCTACGCGCGACCAAGAACGCCAAGGCCTTTTCGCCGATGGCGCTCTTCGCCATGGTCCTGGCTCTGGCCGGTGTGGCGGTCGCAGCCGTGCAGCTGAGCGACATTCCCCAGGTCTTCGTGGCCGTGAATGACTCGCTGACAATGTCCTACACGACCTACGACTCGGCCATCATGGCGATCATCGCCTCAACCCTCGGACACCTGGCGATCTTGGCCTTCCTCGGACTGGGCTTGGCGATTCGATCGGCGCGCGGCGTCGTTAGCGGGGACAAGTGGTACCAGGTGCGCCTGGTCCGGTACTTCTGGGTGTGGGTGGCGATCTCCTCGATCGTCGTCACGCTAATTACGACTACCATTAACACGGTTCACTAAGGCAACAGCTCTCCGGGCTCGCCCGGGGGACTGTCGTGAAACGGGTCCTGTGAGGCCCGTACGACAGGAGAGCAATGACGTACGACAACGAGCGAGCGGTCCCGACCGCGGGCGACTCCTTCGTGGTGAAGAGTCAACTACTGTCTGCCGAAGACGTGTCACGCGCGCTCACGCGCATGGCCCACGAGGTCGTAGAACACAACCACGATCTCGCCGACGTCTCGATCGTCGGACTCCAAACTGGCGGGAGGCCCTTTGCCGAGCGTCTCGTAGAGATATTGGGGTCAATCGGCAACGGACCGGTGTCGCTCGGTCTGCTCGATGTCTCGTTCTATCGCGATGACCTGGTGGTCAACCCAGCGCCGCGAGCCTCCCTGACTCGTCTCGAGGAGGACCTCACCGGTCGCTCGGTGGTGCTGGTCGACGACGTTCTCTATACCGGGCGCACCATCCGCGCAGCCCTGAACGCACTGACTGACTGGGGTCGGCCCGCCTCGGTGCAACTGGCCGTTATGGTCGACCGCGGTCACCGCGAGCTGCCCATCCGACCCGACTACGTAGGTAAGAACCTGCCAACGTCGACCGATGAGGACGTGAGGGCCACCCTGGAGGGTGTGTGGATCGGAACGAAGACGTGAGTACGTCGCTGCGCGGACAGAGCCTCCTGTCGCTGGACGATCTCTCGTGTGAAGCGATCGTCGAGGTTCTGGACGTGGCGGAGTCCTTCGTGGAGGTGAATCAGCGCGCCATTAAGAAGGTGCCCGCTCTCAAGGGACGAGTGGTGGCGTCGTTGTTCTTCGAAGAGTCGACGCGCACGCGCCTCAGTTTCGAGACGGCGGCCAAGCGCTTGAGTGCCGACGTTCTCTCGCTGGCCATCGCCTCGAGCAGCGTGAAGAAGGGCGAGTCCCTGCGCGACACGATCGCCACGATCGACGCCCTGGGTATTGACGCGGTGGTGATGCGACATCAGTCGAGCGGCGCGGCCTTGCAGGTGAGCCGCTACGTGCCCCACGTGCGCGTCATCAACGGTGGGGATGGACAGCATCAGCACCCAACCCAGGGCCTCCTCGACGCCTTCACCATTCGCCAAACGCTGGCCGAACGAGCCGGCGCGAAGAGTCCCGAGACCGGGTCCGAACTCTTTCGCGGACTGCGCATCTTGATCGTCGGCGATCTTCGCCACAGCCGCGTCGCGCGCAGCGACGTGAGCGCCTACGTCACCCTCGGGGCCGAAGTCAAGGTGGCGGCCCCGGCCACGTTGCTCCCCGACGACGTCGACTCGTGGCCGGTCAGCGTCGCCCAGGACTTCGACGAAGCTCTGGGTTGGGCGGACGTGGTGGGGCTGCTGCGACTCCAGGTGGAGCGCGGGTCGGGCTCATTCGTGCCCTCACTACGCGAGTTCACGACCACCCACGGACTGACCATCGAACGCGCTCGCGCGCTGGCACCGGCGACCCTCGTGATGCATCCCGGACCCATCAATCGAGGGGTGGAGATCGACTCGAGCGTGGTGGGACTGCCCTCGGTGCTGATCGATCGACAGGTCACCAACGGTGTGCCGATCAGAATGGCGGTCCTGTATCTCAGTATCGCGGGTGCGAGAGAGGAACGACCGTGAACCTGCTCCTGCGCGGTGGGCGCGTCATTACTGAGTCGACGAGCGACGTCGCCGACGTCCTGATCACAGACGGGCGCCTCGTCGAGGTGGGACTCAACCTCGACGCGCCCCGGGGGGCAACGATCATCGACGCCGAGGGCTGCTGGGTCGGCCCGAGCTTCGTCGATCTCCATACGCACCTGCGCGAACCAGGTCGAGAAGAAGCCGAGACCATTGAGTCGGGGGCGCGGGCCGGTGCGATCGGGGGATACGGAGCGCTGGTGGCGATGCCCAACACCGAACCGGCCCTCGACACGCCGGCCCTCGTGGCCTTCGTCTTGGCGCGAGGATCCCTGACGCCGCTCGACATCGCTGTCGCGGGTGCCATTACCCAGGGACGCCAGGGCGAGAAGCTCGCGCCCATGGCCGAGATGGCCGCCCTCGGGGTTCGCCTCTTCACCGACGACGGCGCGGGGGTCCAGAACGCGGGCGTCATGCGCCGGGCCCTCACCTACGCCAAGTCACTCGGGGTTCGTCTGGCCCAGCACTGCGAGGACGACGCGCTGGCGGGCGGGGGATCGATGAACGAAGGCGCGCTCAGCAGTCGGCTCGGCCTCGTCGGTCGACCCGCGTTGTCCGAGGAGTTGATGGTCCTGCGCGACATCGAACTCGTTCGCCTCACGGGTTGTGCGCTGCACTTCATGCACCTCTCGACCCGCCGCTCGGTCGAACTCGTGGTCGCCGCGCGCGATGAGGGCCTGCCGGTCACCTGTGAAGTCTCTCCCCATCACCTCACCCTGGACGAGAGCGCGCTCGAGTCCTACGACCCGATCTTCAAGGTGCACCCACCCTTGCGCTCACGCCGCGACGTCGAGGGACTTCGCGAGGCTCTCGACGCGGGGGACATCGACGCGGTCGCCACCGATCACGCTCCGCACGCGAGCGAGCTGAAGGATCTACCCTTTGACGAGGCACCGGCTGGAATGCTCAATCTGGAGCACGCGGGCTCTCTGACCTACGAAGCGCTGGGTGAGCAGGCTAGTGCGCATACATTCTTTTCGGTGATGAGTCGCAACCCCGCCCGCATCGCCCAGCTCCGTCGTGAGGACGAACACCCTGGTCACAGCGCCCACGGAGGGGGGATGACGGCGGGTGAGGAGGCCAACGTCGTCGTCTTTGACCCCGGCGCGCGCTGGCGGGTCGATCGCTTCGCGCTGGCCAGTCGCGCGTCGAACACACCGTACGATCAGCGCGAGATGCGCGGTCGAGTGCGCGCACTGGTGGTGCGCGGTGCGCTGGTCGTCAACGACGGATCACTCACGTGAGGCGACCGGAAGCCCAACTCGTCCTGGCCGACGGCACGACATTCGAGGGGTACGCCGCGGGGTATCTACCCGCGTCGGGAGTGACGACGGGCGAGTTCGTCTTTAACACCTCGACGAGCGGGTATCAAGAGGTCGTGACCGACCCCAGCTACGCCGGTCAGGTCATCACCTTCACCTATCCCCACATCGGCAACTACGGGGTCACCCCGCTCGACGACGAGGCCCGCCGGCCGTGGTGTCGAGGTGTGGTGATCCGAGAGCTCAGTGAACTGCCCTCGAACTGGCGATCCCGTGAAGCACTCGAGGCGTACCTCATTCGCCACGAGGTTCCGGCCATCGTTGGTATCGACACCCGTCGCCTCACGCATCACCTGCGCGCGCACGGTGCGCTGCCTGGAGCCTTCGGACCCGGCGACGGGCTGGTCGCCGCCGCGGCGTCGGCCACGGGAACCGGCGGCTGTGACTTCGTCACCGATGTCACCACGACGTCGATCTACGAGCGCGGGGCGGGCGACCTGCACATCGTGGCGTTTGACTACGGCATCAAGTCGACCATGGTGAGTCAGTTGGCCGAGCGCTTTCGCGTCACCGTCGTGCCGGCGTCTCTCGACGCGAAGGCCGTACGCGCGCAGCGCCCTGATGGCGTGTTTCTCTCCAACGGCCCGGGCGACCCCGCCGCGCTGGGCGCGCAAGTCTCGACGATCACGGACCTTCTCGGCACGACGCCTATCTTTGGGATCTGTCTGGGTCACCAGCTCTTGGCCGACGCCCTGGGGGGCGCGACCTTCAAGTTGGCCTTTGGCCATCACGGCAGCAACCACCCCGTGCTTGACCTCGCCACGGGACGCGTCGAGATCACGGCCCAAAACCACAACTACGCGGTCGTGCCCGACTCACTCGAGCGCGGCGTGGTGAGCCATTTCAATCTCAACGACGGCGTGATCGAAGGAATCAGCTGCGCGGACGAGCGCTGTTTTTCGGTCCAGTACCACCCCGAAGCCGGACCTGGACCCCACGACGCGCGCTACCTCTTCGAGCGCTTCGAGACGCTGTTGCGCACGAACGCTCTGGAGGCGATCTAGTGCCACGGCGTAACGACCTCTCAACGATCATGGTGATCGGCTCGGGACCGATCGTGATCGGTCAGGCCTGTGAGTTCGACTACTCGGGCACCCAGGCCTGCCAGGTGCTGCGCGCCGAGGGCTACCGCGTCGTGCTGGTCAACTCAAATCCCGCGACGATCATGACGGATCCCGCCACGGCGGACGCCACGTACATCGAACCTCTCGACGCCGACGTACTGGTGGACATCATCGAGCGCGAGCGCCCGGACGCACTGCTGCCGACCCTCGGCGGCCAGACTGCACTCAACTTGACGATGGAGTTAGTACGCCGCGGGGACCTCGAGCGCTTCGGGGTGGAAGTCATCGGCGCGCGACCCGAGGCGATCGAAACAGCCGAAGATCGTGAGCGCTTCAAAGAGGCGATGGCCGACACCGGTTTAGCCGTCCCCCAGTCGGGCTTCGCGCACAGCGTGGAAGAGGCCCTCACGGTCGCCCACGAGATCGGCTGGCCGATCATCATCCGGCCGAGCTTCATTCTGGGCGGCGCGGGCACGGGCATCGCGCACGGTGACGATGAGTTCGTGCGACTCGCCGGCGAAGGTCTGGCCGCGTCGCCGATTAGCGAGATTCTGGTCGAGAAGTCGATCGCCGGGTGGAAGGAGTTCGAACTCGAAGTCATGCGCGACGTGGCGGACAACTGCGTGGTCGTGTGCAGCATCGAGAACTTTGACCCGATGGGTGTGCACACGGGCGACTCGATTACGGTGGCCCCCCAGCAGACGCTGTCGGACGTTGAGTATCAGGCCATGCGCGACGACGCCTTTCGCGTGCTGCGTCGCGTCGGGGTCGAGACCGGTGGATCCAATGTGCAGTTCGCCGTCAATCCCGTGACCGGCGAGCGTCTCGTGATCGAGATGAACCCCCGCGTCTCGCGCTCGAGCGCCCTCGCGTCTAAGGCCACGGGCTTTCCCATCGCCAAGATCGCCGCCCGACTGGCGGTGGGTTACACGCTCAACGAGATCGACAATGACATCACCCGCGTCACCCCGGCCAGCTTTGAGCCGGTGATCGACTACGTGGTGACGAAGATTCCGCGCTGGGCGTTTGAGAAGCTGCCGGGGTCTTCGCCGCGCCTTGGCACACGGATGCAGTCGGTTGGCGAGGTGATGGCGATTGGGCGCACATTCCCCGAGTCACTCCAAAAGGCGGTGCGCTCGCTCGAGCAAGGCCGCAGCGGCTTTGCGCTGGGCAGTGAGAGCGAGTTTGCGTCCTTCAACGACGCTGAACTCTGGGAGCGCTGCGTGATCGCGACGCCCGAGCGCCTCTTTGCGCTGCACGAGATCTTGCGCCGGGGCGGAACCGTGGAGGAGATCGCCGAGCGCACGGGCATCGACCGGTGGTTCGTGCACCAGTTGTCACTCATCGTGGAGCGAGAGCACGAACTCACGCACCTGGATCCCGAGCTTCTGAACGCGCGCGAGTGGCGCCGCTACAAGCAGTGGGGATTCTCCGACACCCAGATCGCCCAGCTCACCGGCTCTGATCCCGCGTCGGTTCGCGCGTGGCGTCGGGCCCAGGGGGTGGTGACGACCTTTAAGACCGTCGACACGTGTGCGGCAGAGTTCGCGGCCACCACGCCGTATCACTACAGCACGTACGAAGACGAGAGCGAGGTCGCCACCTCCTCGCGTGATCGCGTGATCATCCTGGGCTCGGGACCCAATCGCATCGGCCAGGGCATTGAGTTCGACTACTGCTGCGTGCACGCCTCGATGGCCCTGCGCGCGATGGGCTACGAGTCGGTGATGGTCAACTGCAACCCCGAAACGGTCTCGACCGACTACTCGACCTCGGATCGCCTGTACTTCGAGCCGCTTACGCCCGAAGACCTCGCCGAGGTGATCGAGGCCGAGCGCGCGGCCTGCGTGGACGGTGCGCGGCTCGTCGGCGTCATCGTCGCCCTCGGGGGCCAGACGCCCCTCAAGCTCTCGCACTCCCTCGACCCCGACCTCGTTCTCGGCACGCCGGTGCGTTCGATTGACGCCGCCGAGGATCGGGAGCGCTGGTCCCAGATCTGCCAGAACCTGGGTCTCCTCCAGCCACCCGGGGACGTGGCGTTGACCCTCGCCGAGGCGCGCGTGATCGCCAAGCGCGTGGGCTACCCGGTGTTGGTGCGCCCGAGCTACGTGCTCGGCGGTCGGGCCATGGAGATCGTCTACGACGACGCGTCCTTAGAGCGGGTGATGAAGGATCTGACCAGCGAACACGGGTCGCTCGCGCGAGAGGGGGGAGTCTCCCAGAGCCGACCAATCCTGCTCGACAGCTTTCTCGAAGACGCCGTTGAAGTCGATGTCGACGCGGTGCGCGATTCAGGGGGCGATGTCTACATCGCGGGAGTGATGGAACACGTCGAGGAGGCCGGGGTGCACTCGGGCGACTCCGCCTGCGCCTTGCCGCCGCAGTCGCTGAGTGAGAGCGTGCTGGCCACTTTGGGCGAGAATACGACAAAGATCGCCCACGCGCTGGACGTCGTGGGACTCATCAACGTGCAGTACGCGGTGAAGGACGACGAGGTCTACGTCCTCGAAGCGAATCCTCGCGCGAGTCGCACGGTGCCCTTCGTCGCCAAGGCGACCGGCGTGCCACTCGCCCAAGTCGCGGTGCGCGTGATGATGGGTGAGACTCTGGAACAGTTGCGCGCTGCAGGGGTGCTGGGCGCTGGGACCCCGCACCCGGCCTACGTCAGCGTGAAAGAGGCGGTGCTGCCCTTCAGTCGCTTTCCCACCGTCGATACCGTTCTCGGTCCCGAGATGCGCTCCACCGGTGAGGTGATGGGTATTGGCGAGAGCTTTGGGATCGCCTTCGCCAAGTCACAGTTAGCCGCCGGCACCCGCCTACCGGACCACGGCCAGATCTTCATGTCACTGGCCGACCGCGACAAGGTGGCCGGAGTCGAGTTGGCTCGACTCTTTGTCGATCTGGGTTTTCGCCTCGTGGCGACGGTGGGAACGGCGGGCTACTTTCGCTCCCAGGGCGTAAAGGTGGACCTGCTGGTGGGCAAGGTGGGGTTGAGCGACCTGGCCGGCAACGCCGTGGGTTTAATCGCGAACGACCAAGTGCAGATGGTCGTGAACACTCCCTCGGGATCGAGTGCGCGTTCGGACGGCGCCGAGATCAGAAAGGCCTGTGTCGCGAACGCGGTGGCCTGCGTCACGACCCTCAGTGCGGGCTTCGCCGCCGCCAAAGGTATTGCCGATACGCGCGACAAGGGCTGGCGCGTGGCGTCGCTCCAGTCGCTGCACGCATGAGTGCTCTGGCGACACGGGTCGGGCGTGTGAACCTCGCATCTCCTGTTCTCACGGCGTCGGGCACGGCGGGCCTCGGCGACGAGCTCGCCGACTACGGCGACCTGGCCCAACTGGGCGCCGTCGTCACCAAGTCACTAGCGCCCTTCGCTTTCGAGGGGAACCCGCCACCACGACTTACTAGTTCCGGCCCGCATATGGTCAATGCGGTCGGCCTGGCCGGCCCGGGTGTGGAGGCCTGGCGCGCTGAGCACCTTCCCGCGCTCCTGGCCCGTGGCGCCACGGTGGTGGGCTCCATCTGGGGCCGCAGCGTCGAAGAGTTCGCGAGCGCGGCGAGTGCCATGCGCGGGGCCGAGATTGCGGCGCTGGAGGTGAACGCGAGCTGTCCCAACTTAGAGAGTCGCCGCGAGATCTTCGCCCACTCGCCCGCAGCGACATCCGAGATCGTGGCGGCGGCCACGGTCGCGGAGGTTCCCCTGTGGGTGAAGCTGAGTCCCAACACGCCACTGCTCCTTGAGGTGGCCCGCGCCGCCCTCGAGGCGGGGGCCGATGCTCTGGTGCTCGTGAACACCGTGCTCGGACTCGTCATCGACATTGAGGCGCGACGACCCATGCTCGGTAACGGGGGCGGGGGAGTGAGTGGTCCGGGCATCTTGCCCGTCGCGCTGCGCGCGATCTACGAGTGTCGCGACGCGTTTCCGAACGCCGCGATCGTGGGCGTGGGCGGGATCGCGTCGGGAGCAGATGCGGTGGCCATGTTGATGGCGGGGGCCAACGCCATTGAAGTAGGAACCGCGACGTTTGCCGACCCCCGGGCGCCGTGGCGCGTGCAACGAGAACTCAGCGACTGGTTGACGACCCACGGCGTCAGGTCGCTCGACGAAGTGATGGGAGCGGCTCATGGCTGACACATTTGGGGCAAAACTTGATGAACGCCTCAAGGAGCTCGGTCCGTTGTGCGCGGGCGTCGACCCGAGCCGCGAGTTACTCGAGCGATGGGGTCGTGTGGACAACGTGGACTCACTCGAGTTCTTCGCGCTCAGCGTGTTGGATGCGGTGCGCGGGGTGGCGGTGGCGATTAAACCTCAGGTTGCGTTCTTTGAGCGCTTCGGATCGAGCGGCTACCGTGTGCTGGAACGACTGATCGCCGACGCGAGCGAGGCCGACGTCGTTGTCATCGCCGACGCGAAGCGCGGCGATTTCGCTCCGACGAACGCGGGGTACGCCCACGCGTGGCTCGATGAGAGATCTCCCTTGAGCGTCGATGCGCTCACGGTGAGTCCGTACCTCGGGGTCGGTGCGCTGGCTCCCTTCTTCGAGCTCGCGGCCGCCACGGGTCGTGGCGTCTTCGTCTTGGCGGCGACGTCCAATCCGGAGGGTCGCGTTGTCCAGCGCGCGCGCACCGAAGATCACGAACGTGTCGAAGACATGGTCCTGCGCGAAGTGTCCGAGATCAACCACTCCGATGAGGGATTTGGCTCGGTGGGGGTGGTGCTGGGCGCGACCCGTGATGCCCCTCTATTTGATCTTAATACGTTGGGTGGTCCGTACTTGGTGCCGGGGATCGGGGCCCAAGGAGCTGACGCGAGTGACGTGGCTCGTCTGTTCTCGGGGTGCGATAACCCCCGGGTGCTCGCGAGTGTGTCACGCGACATCTTGAACGCTGGACCCGATCGCCGATCGCTGCGCGACGCCGCCCAGCGCTGGCGCGACAGTTTGTGGGACGCCCTTCGTTAGCGCAACGAGGACGAGTGCGCCGATCACTCACGCCCGCGTGATCGTTAAGAACTTCTTAACGATCCCAACAACGAGATTGTGCATAATTTACTTAGCGTAAGGTTCTGGGAATTCTGAGGCGCCGGGGCGGGAAGTTTCTTGGCTCAGATTAGGAAAGACTCTCTAGCCGTCGTGACCACCTGGGACTAGTCTGACGAACGTGACCCCGACGCCGCCCACACTGTCGCAAGAACAGCGAGTGGAAGCGTCGCGCTTGGCCGTCGCGAATCGCCGGCGCCGCGCGGAGGTCAAGCGAATGGTGAAGACCGGTGAGTTGTCCCTCGAGCAGCTCTTCAGCCTGGCCGCGCAGGAAGAGTGCGTTGCCCAGATGCGCGCGTACGACTTGATCAGCGCCCTTCCCGCGATCGGCGAAGTAAAGGCCGAGCGGATCATGAAGAGCGCGTCCATTGCCAAGACCCGTCGCATCCGCGGGCTCGGCCCCAAGCAGCGCGCCGAACTGTTTCGAGCTCTTGTCCGCTGAAGCTCTGCTGGTCATCTTCATCGGGCCGGGCGGAGTAGGCAAAGGCACGTTGGCCCAGCGCGTCGTCGATGCCGATGAGCACATGTGGTTGAGTCGCAGTTGGACGACGCGAACTCCTCGACCACGTGAATCCGAAGACGACTATCACTTCGTTGATCGCGCTGCGTTTGAGAAGGCGATCGAGGCGCGAGGGTTTCTCGAGTGGGCCGAGTTCCACGGCAACCTCTACGGCACGCCGTTGCCCATCGCGCCCGACGGCTGTGACGTCCTGCTCGAGATTGAGGTGCAAGGGGCCGAGCAGGTCCTGGCGTCTCACCCGCACGCGGTCGTGTTCTTGATCCTTCCGCCGTCGATGGATCTCCTCGAAGAGCGCCTGCGCGCACGCGGTGACGACGACGAACACGTGGCCGATCGCCTGGCCAGTGCTCCCGCAGAGCTAGCCCGGGGGCGAGAACTGGCCACTTACGTCGTGGTGAACGACGACGTGGAGCGGGCGGCCAGCGAAATCCTCTCTATACTGGAGGGGCTCCGCCGGCAACGGCGTGACTTCTCCTCAAAGGACTGACCGTCATGGCCGAACGCCCCACTCTCGTTGACCCACCCATCGAGGACCTCCTCACGCGCGTGGGCGAGTCCAAGTTCACCCTGGTCGCAGTGACCGCGATTCGGGCCCGCGAGATCAACGAGTACTACAACGGACTGGGTTCGGGCCACGGCGCCCTGATTCCGCCCCAGGTATCGTCGCTGTCGAACAAGTCACTCTCGCTCGCCATGGAAGAGCTCTACGAAGGCAAACTCCAGTTCCACCGCCCGACCACCGAGGAGCTCGAAGACGAGCGTCTCCAGGCCGAAGCGTTGGAGCAGGCTCGCCAGGACGCCAACAGTGACCTGGACGCCTTCACCGATGCCCTCCGCGACGCCTAAGACCGAGGCCCCTCGCATTGTCCTCGGCGTTGCCGGGGGAATCGCCGCCTACAAGTCCGTAGAGTTGCTGCGCCTGCTTCGTGAGCGCGGGTATCACGTTGCTCCGGTCTTAACGCCCGACGCCACGAGGTTCGTGGGTGTCGAAACGTTCTCCGCCCTCGCCAGTGAGCCCGCGCGCACGTCGCTCTACGGCGATCCCACGACTCCGATACCGCACACCTACTTGGGTCAGCACGCCGACGTGATCGTGGTGGCCCCCGCGACCGCTCACCTCATCGCGCGCTACGCGATGGGCCTCGCCGACGATCTCTTGACCGCGACCCTGCTCGCGTCGCGCGCACCGGTGCTGCTGTGTCCGGCGATGCACACCGAGATGTGGGAACAACCCTCGGTCCAAGAGAACCTCGCCACGCTGCGCCGACGCGGGGTCCTGGTGCTGGAGCCGGAGACGGGGGCCCTGGCCGGAGGTGACGAGGGAACGGGACGACTCCCGGATCTCGCCAAAGTCGCCGAACTGATCGAGCACATCCTGGAGGGATACCGTGGGGTGTTGAGCGCCAAGGCGGTGCTCATTAGCGCCGGCGGAACCAGAGAGGCGATCGACCCCGTGCGAGTGGTGACGAATCGCTCCTCGGGCCGTCAGGGATATGCGCTCGCCGAAGTGGCGGCGCGCATGGGCGCGAGTGTCACACTCGTGACCACCGTGGAGCGCGACCTCGCTCTCGATGTTCGTTCGGCCATCAACGTGGTGCGTGTCGAGAGTGCCGCACAGCTGCACGAGGCCGTTCTTTCGCGTAGTGCCACGAACGACTGCGTCATCATGGCGGCGGCCGTGGCCGACTTCACGCTGCGTCCCTCGCCCGAAAAACTCAAGCGCCGCGACGGACCACCCGAACTGCACTTTGTGCCCACGCCCGACGTACTCGCCGACCTCGTCGCGGCTCGCCACCCCGGACAAGTGATTGTCGGTTTCGCGGCCGAAACGAACGAGGTCGCCAAGAACTCAGCGATCAAGTGGCAGAAGAAGAACGTCGATCTACTGGTCGTCAACGACGTCAGCGCCGAGGGTGCGGGATTCGAGCATCCGACCAATGAAGTCGTGCTCTGGAGTCGAAACGCGGAACCCGAACGCGTGTCGCACCGCTCAAAAGAAGGGGTCGCGTGGGCGATCTTGACTAGGGTAAATACATTGTTCGCTACGGCATAAATCAGAGATTTCAAGGAGCCCCATGAGCGACCGCACCGTCTTCACGTCGGAGTCGGTGACTGAAGGTCACCCCGACAAGATCGCCGACCAGGTCTCTGACGGAGTGCTTGACGCCATCTTGACCCAGGACCCCCTTGCGCGCGTGGCGTGTGAGACGTTGCTCACCACAGGCCTGTGCGTGGTGGCTGGCGAAATCTCAACGACCGCGGTGGTCGACATCTCGTCCATCGCGCGCAAGACCATTCTCGACATTGGCTACGACGACGGTGCGAAGGGTTTTGACGGCAAGAACTGCGCCGTGCTCGTCTCGATGGACCAGCAGAGTCCCGACATCGCCGCGGGCGTGGACGTCGCGTTCGAACAGCGCAGTGGCGCGGGCGGCGAGGACGAGCTCAACGCGCTGGGTGCCGGCGACCAGGGAATGATGTTCGGCTACGCCTGCAATGACAACGACGATTACATGCCCTTACCCATCTGGCTGGCCCATCGCCTGTCCATGCGCCTCAGTCAGGTCCGTCGTTCCGGTCAGGTTCCCTACCTGCGTCCCGACGGCAAGACCCAGGTGACGATCGCCTACGAAGAAGGACGGCCCGTCGCCATCGACACCGTGCTCGTCTCCACCCAGCACGAAGACGGCTACGACCACGCCACGATCTACCGCGATGTCCTCGATCACGTCATCAAGCCCATGTTGCCCAGTGACCTCGACACGAGCACCATGCGCGTGTTCGTGAATCCGTCAGGAAAGTTCGTTCTGGGTGGTCCCCACGCGGACACCGGACTCACGGGACGCAAGATCATCGTGGACACGTACGGCGGCATGGCCCGCCACGGCGGTGGGGCGTTTTCGGGCAAGGATCCGAGCAAGGTCGACCGGTCCGCGGCCTACGCCGCGCGCTGGGTGGCCAAGCACGTCGT
>JBARLO010000002.1:0-34850 GCA_049801955.1 Acidimicrobiales bacterium | reverse complement strand
CCGCGGGGGCGGCCGAGCGCTGCGAGGTGCAGGTGGCCTACGCGATTGGCGTAGCACGACCGGTGTCGGTGCTGGTTGAGACGTTTGGCACCGAACGCGTCGATCGCCAAAAGATCGCCAAGGCCGTCGACGCGCTCTTTGACCTTCGCCCCGCGGCCATCATTCACGACTTGGACCTGCGTCGACCGATTTATCAGCGCACTGCCGCCTACGGACACTTTGGGCGCACCGATCAAGGCTTCGCGTGGGAGCAGACGCCCCGGCTCGATGACCTGCGCCGGGAACTGTCGCTGACCTAGTGACGCGCGCGGTACGCGTCATCACCGAGGTGGCCGCCGTTGATCGACCCTTCGACTACGCGCTCAACGACACGCTCACTCACGTGGGAGTGGGGGACCGCGTTCGCGTTGACTTCCACGGTCGCTCGGTGCGGGCCTGGGTGGTCGAGGAGGTCCCCGCCAGCGATGATCTAAAGGCTGTGAAGAAGTGGCTGGGCTATGGCCCGCCCGCTTCGCAGCTGTCCGTGCTCCAGTGGGCCAGCAACCGGTGGTACTCCTC
The DNA here is from genome assembly GCA_049801955.1 of Acidimicrobiales bacterium. GTDB lineage: Bacteria > Actinomycetota > Acidimicrobiia > Acidimicrobiales > RAAP-2 > RAAP-2. Next base: position 34,292 of record JBARLO010000002.1, on the reverse strand, counting down.
GTGGTCGCGCTTCCTCCTTGCCGCGTCGCCCGGCCGGGTCGTCACGTCGCTGCCGAGTGCTCCCTTGCCCGCACGTCTTTCGGTCACCGTGGCCCCGGGGTTCGATCCCGGAGTGATCCAGTTGGCGCCGACGAGCGATCCACTGCCGTTGGTTCTGAGCGCCTACGAGGCCACGCGCGAACGCGAAGGATCGTTGTTGGTGCTCGTACCGACCGACGGGTGGGCCACGCGCCTGCGCGGACGGCTCGAACAGCGCGGCTGTGCGGTCGCCCAGGGAGATGATCAGTGGGACCGGATGCGCGCGGGCTGGCCCGTGGTGGTGGGTGCGCGGGGGAGCGCTGTTGCTCCCGTACCCCGCGTCGCGGGAGCGGTCATCATCGACGCCGACGACGAGTCCTATCGGTCGAGCGCCTCACCAACCTGGGACGCAGTGTCGATGCTGCGCGAGCGCTGTCGCCGCGACGGCGCACCACTGTGGTGCACGTCGATGCTGCCTTCACCGACGCTGTTGGATCGCACGAGCTACCAACGAGATCCCGACCTGGTGGGCGGCTGGCCCCGCGTCACACCGGTCGATCGGCGCTCACGGGACCCGCACGAAGGGGTCTTGTCCGAAGTGGCGCTGAGGGCGGCGCACAGCGCCCTTGACAGCGATGAACCGGTCGCCGTCGTGGTGATACTCCAGCGTCTAGGTACCGGTCGGCTGCTCGCCTGCGCGCGGTGCGGCGAACTTGCTCGCTGCGAGCAGTGTCAACAGGCCGAAGAAGAGGTGGGAGATCAGCTGGCGTGCGCCGAACGCCACGAGGTGCGCGGGCGATTCTGCCGTCACTGTGGCTCGACGAAGTTGCGCGGTGTGCGGTCCGGCGTGACCACGCTGGCTCGCGACGTCGCCGCACAGTTGAGTCAAGCGGTCAGTGAGGTGACCGCGGCGTCAAGGGTCGCGCCCGTGGCTCGGGTGGTGGTGGGCACGGAGGCCACGTGGCAACACGTAAGGCGATGTGGCGTCGTCATCTTCGCCGATTTCGATCAGTATCTCCTGGCGCCGCGCGAATCGGCACGCCGTAGCGCGATCAGCGCGGTGGGCAAGGCTGGTCGACTCGTTGGTTCGCGGCGCGAGGGTCGTGGCTCGGTCATACTCCAGACTCGTCGGGGCGACGACGAAGTGATCGACTCCCTGGTCAACGCCGACTTTGAGGATCTGGTGCGTGAGGACGTCGAGACCGCGGAGTTACTGGGGCTTCCTCCCTACGGTGCGCGCGCCCAGGTCACGGGGGAGGGTGCCGATGATTTCATTGAGGGGCTCCGTGAGTCGGGCCTCGCGATCGTGAGTGCGCCGAATGGCTTCGTGCTGCGCGCACCCGACGTCGCGACACTCACCGGGGCCCTGCGCGACGCGCCACGTCCACCTTCGAAGTTTCGCGTCGCCGTGGACTAGAGCGAGGCGCGATTTTGCCCACGGTAACCTGGATTGCGTGAGTATTCTCCCTATTCGTACGTACGGCGATCCCGTGCTCAATACGCCCACGACCAACGTGGAGGAGATCGACGCCAAGATTGCCGCGCTCGCCGCATCAATGATCGAAACCATGCACGACGCCCCCGGGGTGGGACTCGCGGCCAACCAGGTCGGCGTGCAAAAGAGACTGTTCGTCTGGGATAAGGGCGAGGGGCCTCACGTCGTCATCAATCCGGTCATCATCGAGACCTCGGGCGAGTGGGTCTACGAAGAGGGTTGCCTGTCGGTCCCGGGTCTCAGTTGGGACATCGTTCGGCCCAACCGGGTTCACTTACAGGGATTTGACATCGACGGGAACGAACTCGATATCGAAACCGAGGAGTACCAGGGTCGAATCTTCCAACACGAGTGTGACCACCTGGGCGGAGTGTTGTTGGTGGAGCGTCTGAACGATGATCAGAAGCGAGACGCCAAAAAGTACCTCCGCAAGCGCCGCCTGAACTTGGCGAACGACCCCGACGGCTTGCACCAGCTGCTCGGGGACTAAGTGCGCCTCGTCTTTCTCGGCACCCCCGAGGCGGCCGTCGCGAGCTTGGACGCCCTCCTGGGGGCCGGACACGACGTAGCGCTCGTGGTCACGCGTCCCGATCGGCGACGGGGCCGCGGAGGCGAGTTGTCACCGAGTCCCGTAAAGCGCGCCGCGCTCGAACACCACCTGCGCGTTACGCACCGCCTGGCCGATGCCGCCGACGTGGGGGCCGAGAGCGGTGTGGTCGTTGCCTACGGCGCGATCATTCCCACGTCTCTCTTGGACGTGTTACCGATGCTGAACGTCCACTTTTCTCTCCTGCCACGCTGGCGGGGTGCCGCACCGGTGCAGCGCGCCATTCTCGCGGGGGACCACGAGACCGGGGTCTCGATCATGACCCTTGAGCCAAGCCTCGATACGGGTCCGGTGCATCTCGAGCGTCGCCTCGCGATCGGTGAGGATAACGCCGAGGAGCTCACGCGTCGCCTCGCGGATCTCGGTGCCACGTCCCTCATCGAGGTGCTGGCGAGTCCGGAACTGTTGGATCATCCCGTGGCCCAGTCTGGTGAACCGACCTACGCCGAAAAGATCACGGCCCGGGAGTACCAACTCAGACCCGACATGACGCGTGTTTTGGCGTGGCGCACAGTGCGCCTCGGTCACGCCTACTTCATCATCGACAATCGGCGCATCGTCATCGCCGACGCTCAACGCAGCGACCATGACGGAGTCCCCGGCGCGTTGGTCGCACGCCAGGGCCAGGTCCTCTTGGGGCTGAGCGACGGATGCCTGGCGCTCAGCGAAGTTCGCCCCGAAGGGCGAGCGACCATGGCGGCTCAATCCTGGTGGGGGGGACTGCGGCCGGCTCAGGACCAGCGGTCGTGGTCCTAGGCTGGTCGGCGTGACGGTCATCGACGCGGGTCCCACCGGCGAGATCCGCATTGCGCCCTCCATCCTCTCGGCCGACTTTGGTGAACTTGGCAGGAGCGTCGAGTACGTCGACGCCGAAACTGACTGGCTCCACGTGGACATCATGGACGGGCACTTCGTACCCAACATCACCATCGGGCCACCGGTGGTGGCCAGTCTGCGCCAGTACAGTGCACGGTTTTTCGACTGCCACTTGATGATGACCGAACCGAATCGCTACCTGGAGGCGTTCGCGCGCGCGGGAGCGAACGGCTGCACCGTTCACGTCGAGATCGGCAACACGCCCTCGCTCATTGACCAAGCCCGTTCGCTCGGACTTCGCATCGGGTTGGCGGCCAACCCCGATACCCCCTTTACGGCGGTCGCGCCCTTCCTGGGCGACATCGACCTGCTGCTGCTCATGACGGTCTTTCCCGGCTTTGGGGGGCAGTCCTTCATCGGTGACGTGATGGACAAAGTCTCGATGGCGCGAGCGGAGATCGATCGCCTGGACCTGGCCCTTGACATCGAAGTCGACGGTGGGATCGACATTGACACGGCGCCGATCGCTATCGGAGCGGGCGCCAACGTCCTCGTCGCGGGATCGGCCATCTTTTCGAAGTCTGATCCCCTCGGTGCCGCGCGCGAACTGCGCGAAGCCGCGATGAGCGTGCGCTCATGAAGTTCTCTCTCTCAGAACTGATGCAGATGGCGATGGCCGAAGGCGACAAGGCCCGTCTGCACGCGCCACCGAACCCCTGGGTCGGCGCACTGATCGTGAACGACCGCGGGGTCATCGTGGGCGAGGGGCACACTCAAGCACCGGGAGAGTCGCACGCCGAGATCGAGGCGTTGCGACGTGCGGGCGCCGCGGCGCGCGGCGCGACGATGGTCGTGACGTTGGAGCCCTGCAGTCACGTCGGGCGCACCGGACCGTGCGCCGAAGCGATCATCGAGGCGGGGATCTCGCGCGTGGTCGTGGCCACCATCGATCCTGATCCGCGCGTTGCGGGTAGCGGTATTGCACTCCTGAAGGCCTCGGGTGTCGACGTTGAGGTCGGCGTGGAGGCGGACGCGGTGCGCGCCCAGCTCGCTTCCTACCTCTGGCAGCGCGTGACCGGTCGGCCCTACGTCGTGGCCAAGGTCGCGAGCACCCTGGATGGGATCGTGGCCATGGCCGACGGGACGAGCCAGTGGATCACGGGACCCGACGCGCGCCGTGACGCGCACGTGTTGCGCGCCCAGAGTCAGGCAATCATCGTTGGCGCGGGTACCGTGCGCAGCGACGACCCCGTCCTGACTGCTCGGCTCGACGACTTTGTCATTGAGCCGCTGCGCGTCGTCCTCGGTCGCGCGCCCGACGGGGCCAAGGTTCGCCCCTGCCTCGAACTCCAAGGTGACCTCGGACTGGTGCTCGACGAGCTGGGTCGACACGACGTGCTCCAGGTCCTCGTCGAGGGTGGACCGACCACCACCAGTGAGTTCTTCGAGGCGGGTCTCGTCAATCACGTGGTGTGGTATCAGGCGCCCTGCTTTGGCGGGGCGTTGGGCACTCTGGCGGCACTGAAAGGCCTGTCGACCCCTACGATGGAAGCCCTAAAGCGGGGTCGGCTAATGGACGTACGTAGAATTGGTGACGATATCCGCATTGACGTGGAGGTTTCATGAGCCTGGCGACAATCGACGAGGCGCTCGAGCAGTTACGCCGCGGCGGCATGGTGGTCGTCGTTGACGACGAGGATCGCGAGAACGAAGGCGACCTGATCATGGCCGCCGAGGACGTCACGGTCGAGTCCATGGCGTTTTTCCTCGAGTACACCTCGGGTATCTTCTGCGTACCCCTCGAGAGCCAGCGCGCCGACGAGTTGGACCTGCCCCTCATGGTGGTGGCCAACACCGAGGCCCAGCGCACCGCCTTTACAGTGTCGGTCGACTTTCGACACGGCACGACGACGGGCATCTCGGCCCACGACCGTGCGGCCACCATTCGCGCGCTGATTGACCCGGCGACCAAACCCACCGACCTCAATCGGCCCGGGCACATCTTTCCGTTGCGTTACCGCAACGGCGGGGTGTTGCGTCGCGCGGGCCACACCGAAGCCACCGTGGATCTCTGTCGGCTCGCCGGCAAGTTTCCCGCGGGAGTGCTGTGTGAGGTGGTGACGGCCGACAAGTCCGACATGGCCCGGCTGCCCGAACTAATGGAGTTCGCGCAGCGACACGATCTTCCGATCATCACCATCGCCGATCTCATTCGCTATCGCCGGCGCAACGAGAAGCTCGTCAAGCGCGTCGCCGAAGCGTCGCTGCCTACTGAGTACGGCACGTTCCAGGCGCAAGTCTTTGAGAGTCTCCTGGACGGGGAACAGCACCTCGCGATGGTCTACGGCGACGTCGAGAACTCGCCCAACGTGTTGGTGCGGGTGCACTCGGAGTGCCTCACCGGTGACGCCCTCGGATCGCTGCGCTGTGACTGTGGGCCCCAGTTGCACACCGCGCTCGCCAAGGTGGCGGCCGAAGGTGCAGGTGTGGTGGTGTACCTCAGAAATCACGAGGGTCGCGGCATCGGCCTCGCCCACAAAATCCAGGCCTATGCACTGCAGGAACAAGGGCACGACACCGTGGACGCCAACTTGGTCCAGGGTCTGCCCGTCGACTCGCGCGAGTACGGCATCGGGGCCCAGATACTGGTGGAGTTGGGCGTGACATCGATGCGACTCCTGACCAACAACCCCACCAAGCGCGGCGGCCTCGAAGGCTTTGGTCTCAACATCGTCGAGCGCGTGCCACTGGAAAGTCGTCCCACGTCCTTCAATATTGAGTACCTGCGCACGAAGCGAGAGCGCATGGGACACCTGCTCGAGGGACTTGATGACCTCGAGTGACGACACGGCGCTCGACCCCGGGGTCGCGCGCCAACTCGGCGAACGCGCCGGTGAAGTGGTTGAACCCGTGATCTCGGGTCGCGGACTGCGCGTGGGGGTGGTGTGCGCTCAGTTCAATGGCGCCATCACGACTCGGCTGCTCGAAGGAGCACTGCGGGCCCTGGATGAAGCCGGCGTCGATCGCCGCGACATCTCGCTCACCTGGGTTCCTGGGGCCTTTGAGATACCCCTCGCTGCGTTGGCCTACGCCGACGGCATGAAGCCCTACGACGCCATCCTCACTCTGGGTGCGGTGATCCGGGGTGACACCGGTCACTACGAAATAGTCGCGGGTGAGTGTGCGCGCGGCGTCCAAGACGTGCAGTTAAGTACGCGAGTACCCGTCATCTTTGGCGTGCTGACGACCAACACCGTCGATCAGGCCCTCGAGCGCTCACAACCGGACGCGTCCAACAAGGGTCGCGAGGCCGCGTTGAGTGCGCTGGCGATGGCGAGCGTGTTGAGCCAAGGGTCCTTCGGCGAGTCGTGAGAGTGACCGGCATCGTTGAGTCGTTCGACGATCGACGCGGTGAGGGTGTCGTGCGGGGCGATCACGGGGAGCATCTGTACTTTCACTGCGTGAACATCGCTGACGGCAGTCGGCATATCGACGTGGGTGCGCGGATCGAAGCGACCCGTCACGTGGGACACCTTGGTCGCGATGAAGCGCGCGACGTGAGGGCGCTGACGCCGAACTAGTTATCGAACTGACACGCCCGCGCCCCCGGGTAGTTCGCGGGGAATTGACCAGGAAGATGGGTCAAGAGTCGGGATAACGTTGGCTCGTGAGTGCCGAAGAGGGAGCCGACATCGGCATCGAGGATAGGGGTCAAGAGCCAACGCCCCGGAAGAGACGTTCGATCCGCTCGCATGAGCAATTGATCGGATTGATCATCCTGTCGGCGGCGTTCATCGTTGGATCGTTCTCGGTGGCATCGGGGATCCGAAACCGAAATCAGCCACAGTCCAACCAGATCACGATTACCGGTTCTGCCGAACAGGCAGTCACGTCCAACACGTTCCAATGGATGGCAAATGTGGCCAGCACGCAACCGACAACGTCGGCCGCACTGGCGCAATTGAACGGGTGGACCGCCCAGATTCGCAACGCGCTTGTCGCCGTTGGCGCTCTCAATAGCGAAATCTCAGTGGGCACGGTAAATGTGCAACCCAACACACAGGCCAACGGTCAAGTAACCAGTTTCACCATGAGCCAAACGGTCATCGTGCAGTCCTCTCGCCTAAGCGCCATGCAGCGGGTTCTGGGCGTCAGTACTCTCCTGCTCGCCAAGAACGTTCCGTTCATCGCCCAACAACCGCAGTACACCTTTAACGGATTGAAGAAGTTACGGCCCGCTCTCACGTCAGAGGCGGCCGCAAACGCTCGACAGCGTGCCCAAGCCGCGTTGGGCAAACAGGTCAAGTTGGGCAAGCCGATTTCGATCACGGTGGGACAGGTGTCCGTGGATGCGCCCGGGTCCGTCAATTACGGCAGCGGAGATTTCAACACCAGCTCGATTCCCAAGGTCGTCTCGGTGGTGGTGTACGCCACGTACTCCACGTAGTAAGGGGACCTCACCCTCGCACGATGCACCGAGAGTTGGGTCGTGGTTCAACGAGCCGGTTGTGAAAGTCGTGAACACCTGACGAATCGCCCATCAAGGAGCCAAACGTGTCTGGTACGTCAGTCCTCTAGATGGTCGGCGGGGGAGTAGGGGCCGCACCGAGGGTCACGAGGCTCGCGCTACGCACGGAGGCTGCTTGGATGATGGCCGCCTGCATGGTCTGTTGGGCGGTGCTGCGCTCCGCGGCATTGGTGGCGTTAGCCAGAGCTTGCTGGTAGTTGGACTGGGCCGCGGCGACGGCCTTGCGGAAGGTCGATTCGATGGCCGAACGCGCCGCACGGTATGACGCCAACTCCAAACGATAGGTCTTGAGGCTCACCGACGTGCCATGAGATACTTTGCCGGCACTGGCGGTGCCCGCGGCGGCGAGACCGAGTGCACCCACCAAGGAGAGCACCACCACGCCACGAACTACGAACCTCTTCATGTCAATAATGGTAGTCATTGGCGGCCAAAAAATGCTGTGAAGTCACTGTCGAAACCCTTAGAACGAGGGGTTTTAGTGCGAGAAGCCCCGCTCAAGAGAGGATACGCTTCGCCTATGGCGGAACCGGCATGACGACAATATTGGTGATCGACGACGAGCCGGGAGTCCGAGATCTGCTCGAAGACGCGCTCAGCGGCGCTGGCTACCAGGTCGTGACGGCGACCAACGGCGCCGACGGCCTGGACCAACTGCGACGGCGCAGTGCCGATCTGTGCGTGGTCGACATCAACATGCCCACCATGAACGGCTTTGAGTTTCTCGAGAAGCTGCGAGCCCACGACACGAAGACCCCGGTGTTGATGTTGACCGCCCGCGACTCGGCCATCGACGTGGAACAGGGCCTGCGCGAAGGGGCCGACGATTACGTGCGCAAGCCCTTCAGCGTGGAAGAACTCTTGTTGCGCGTGGCCGCGATCCTGCGGCGGGTTGGTCCCGAGGAGATCGGGGATCAAGTCTTCTCGTGTGGACCGCTCAGCATGAATATCGACCGGCACATTGTCACCTTGGATGAGTCCACCGTCGAACTCTCGGCCACGGAGTTTCGCCTCCTCGAAGTGCTCCTGGAACATCAGGACCGCGTGGTGACACGTGAACAGCTGTTGCGCGACGTGTGGAACATTGACTTCGACTCCGAGACCTCGGTGCTCGACACCTACATCTCCTACGTGCGGCGAAAGGTCCATCGCGACGGCTTCGCTCCGATCACCACCATTCGAGGAGTGGGCTTTAAGTTGGTGAACCCGACCGCTTCGCAGTGAGGATTGCGACTCGCCTCACCCTGCTGCTCGTCTTTCTCACCCTGTTGGTCGCCCTGTCCGTGGGATGGTTCGCGGTTGTCGAAAGCTCGCGCGCACAGTACGCGACGCTGCGCAGTTCGATCAACGCCGTCGTCTCGAGCGGCTTGCGCAATCCCAACACCGCCTTGTCCAACGCGCTCTACGTCGTCCAGCGCGATGACTACAACTTGGACCTCGTGGTCGTCTTCCCTTCGAATCAGACAACCGTCGTGAGCACGGGCACGATCCCCTTGAGCGGTCGTCCGACGTTCGCCAACGTGAAGTCGTCGCTCGATTCGACGGTGAGCGTGTCCAATCTGCCCGGATTCGTGATTCGCTCACTCGACGTGGGTGGCGGCGACTATCTGTTGGTCGCGGGTTCCACCGCCGGCATCACCAAGGAGAACGAGCACCTCGCCTTCTTGGTGGCCCTGGCGGCCCTCGTGGTGGCGCTCTTCAGTCTGGCTCTCGCGCGCGAGCTCACGCGTCGCGACTTTCGCACCATGTCGCGCCTTATCGACTACGCGGGCGACGTCGCGAGCGGTCACCAAGATGAGCCGACCCCACCGAGCGAGGGCAGCAAGGACCTCCAGGAGCTGCGCGAGGCACTGGTGATCATGGTCGACTCCCTCCAGGAGCGCATCGCCCAAGAAGCTAAGAACGCCGAAGCGATGCAACAGTTCATCAACGACGCGTCCCACGAACTGCGCACGCCCCTCACGGTGGTGAAGGGCTACAACGAGTTACTGGCGAGTGGACACGCGACCCCCGAGGTGCAGGCCCGCGCGGTGAGCCGGATGCAACGAGAAGTCAAGAGGATGGAAGAGTTGGTGCGCGACCTGCTGCTGCTCGCGGTCTTGCGCGAGGCGCCTCATCACGCGCCCGAGTCGGTCAACCTCAGTGAACTTGTCGACCAGCGCGCCGGCGAGTTCGCCGTGGAACATCCCGAACGCCACGTCGCACGCACGGTGGTGCCCGGCGTGACGGTAAGTTCTCGGCCCGAGTTCGTCGAACGATTCCTCAACAACGCCTTGACGAACATTCTTCGCCATACTCCGCGTGAGGCGCCCGTGGCGGTGACCCTGGAGGTTGTGGGCGACACGGCCCGCCTCATCATTGAAGACGGCGGTCCTGGTTTGCCGGTCTATGGCGTGCGCCCCCAACGCTTTCAGCGCTACGACGAGTCGCGCTCACGCGAAACCGGTGGATCGGGTCTGGGGATGAGCATCATGGCCGACGTGGCGGAGTCGCTCGGGGGAGCGATGACGACGTCCCTGAGCCCACTCGGCGGTCTGCGCCTGACTTTTACTCTCCCGCGGGAGAAGTAGGCGCGCTCTTGGCGCGCACGTAAGCCTGCTGCACTTCGGCCAGCGCGTTGCGATAGAGATCGGCGTGTTCGCCTAGGCGATCACCGGCGGCCCCGATCATCGCCGCCACCGTGTCGATGACCAGTTGCGCCCCGGCCAGATCGGGCGGGGTCTCGCCCAGTCGCAGGGCCGCCACCTGGAAGAGGACGAACAGGTGGTTGGCGAGAATCATCTCGACGGGTGTGGATTTGAGGAAGGCAATCTCCTCGGCTTCGTTGAATTCGTCGCTCTGTTCACTCACGCGAACCAAGGTAGCGCCGGGCGGAGACGCCGTGTCGGAGTGTCTGGTAGTGTGGTGCGGCAGTTCAGCAAGTGAGGTTGGTTATGCCAACGTCCACCCGGCCACCAAAGTGCGTCCGGGTTCCAGAGTCATGCGCCTCGCTTGCCGTGGCGACACCACTACGGTGTCGCGAAGAGCAAGGAGAGAGTTATCGCAACAGTGCCTGGAGACCACCGCGTCAACGACCGCATCCGCGTCGAGACCATTCGCCTGATTGACCAAGACGGCAATCAACGAGGCGTAATGCCGACCCGCGAGGCGATGACGCTGGCCCGCAACCTCGACTTGGACTTGGTGGAGATCGCACCCACCGCCCAACCACCCGTCGCCCGCATCATGGACTACGGCAAGTTCAAGTTCGATGAAGCACAAAAGGCCAAGGAGTCTCGACGAAAGAGCCTCAACACGGGAACGAAGGAGATGAAGTACCGGCCCAAGATCGGCAACGGCGACTTCGACACCAAAACCCGTCTCGTCGAGAAGTTCCTGGGAGAAGGTCACAAGGTCAAGATCACCATCATGTTCCGCGGACGAGAGTCGGCCCACCCCGAGTTGGGCAAGAAGATCCTTGACCGCATCGTGGAGCGCTTGGAGGATGTCGCGAAGGTCGAGTCGGCCCCCAAGATCGACGGCCGCAACATGATCATGGTGCTCGGTCCTGAGAAGAAGGCTAAAGCGAAAACGACCGAGAGTTCGTCCGCCGTAGAAGATCAAGCAGCAGAGAGTCACGCAGTAGAGAGTGAAGTGGCGCCAGCCGGCGCCCCCGTTTCGCAAGAGGAGGGCTGAAATGCCGAAGATGAAGACATTTAGTGGTGCCAAGAAGCGCATCAAGATCACCGGTAGCGGCAAGCTGCGCAGGGGCCAGGCGTTTCGCGGTCACTTGATGGAAGGTAAGTCCTCCACGCGCTCTCGCCGTCTCGGACGCGAGACCGTCATTGCCCCGGGCCAGCAAAAGCGCGTCAAGCGCCTCATGGGCCTGTAGAGAGTACGAGCAGAAAGAGGTAGTGCCATGGCACGAGTCAAGAGGGCGGTCAACGCCAAGAAGCACCACAAGGCCATTCTCGAAGAGGCGAAGGGCTACTACGGCGATCGCAGCCGTACGTTTCGCTCGGCCAACCAGGCTGTTCAGCACTCGGGTGTCTACGCCTTTCGCGACCGCCGTGCGCGCAAGGGCGACATGCGTCGCCTGTGGATCCAGCGCATCAACGCGGGCACGCGCATGCACGGGGTGAGCTACAGCCGGTTCATTGCCGGGCTGAACGCCGTGGGCATTGAGGTGGATCGTCGCATGCTGGCCGATCTCGCGGTGAACGACCCCACGACCTTTGGCGCCGTGGTCGCCCAGGCCGTCGACGCGCTCGCCAAGTAGGTCGCCGATCGAGTCGCTGAGCTCGTCACATCCCCGAGTGCGCCGGCTGCGGCGCCTCGGACAGAAACGTTCATTCCGCTGGAGTGAAGGCGCCTGCGTCCTAGAAGGCCCAGACCTCGTGGCGGCGGCACTCGGCGCGAGTGCTGCGATCGAGGCGATCTACGTGGACGAAGAGCACGTGGCGCGCCTGAGTGGGTTGCTCGACACCGCCAGTCGCTCTGACGTGCGCATTTACATCCTCGCTGCGGGCGTGCTGGAGCGGGTGGCTGACGCCACCTCGCCCCAGCCCGTACTCGCAACCGCCGCGCTGCCGGTGTCGGACCTCAAGGACATCCCGTGCGAGGGATTGATCCTCGTCTTGCACGACGTGCGCGATCCCGGCAACGCCGGAACGCTGATTCGCTCGGGCGACGCGACCGGCGCCGCGGGCGTTGTCTTTAGCGGCCACTCCGTGGACCCCTTCAATCCCAAGACGTTGCGAGCGACGGCCGGCTCGATCTTTCACCTACCGGTCGCGGTGGCCGAACTCGACGAGACGCTGCGCTCCTTGTCACTGCGCGGGGCGCCCAGCTACGCCACGGTCGTTCGTGGCGGACAAGATCACCGCTCGATCAACTATCTGCACGCCAGCGTCGTCGTGATCGGCAACGAAGCCGAGGGCCTGAGTGAGGACGCCGTCGCGCTCTGTGACGAACGGATCTCAATTGCCATGACGGGGGCGGGTGAGTCACTCAACGCCGGAGTGGCTGGCTCGCTGATCGCCTTCGAATCGATGTGGCAACGTCAAAGCACGGGCGAGGGTCCAATAACCCCTAGCCTTTAAGGGTTATGACATCGTCGCCACTCGCCGATCTTGACTCGCAGGTCGCCGGTCTCCTCGCCTCGATCGAGGCGCTGACGAGCCTGGAAGCCCTGCGCGGCGCCGAGCCCACCATCGTGGGCAAGCGCTCGATTTTGGCCGCCGTGCAAAAGTCGCTGGGTTCACTCGAACCCGACGCGCGCCGCGACGCGGGTGCGAGATTGCAGGACGCTCGCAGCACAGTGGGCGACGCTTTCGACGAACGGCGTCGGGCCCTCGAGAGTGAGGCGCGCCGCGCCGCATTGGAAGTTGATCGCTTGGACTTAGGCGACGTCGTCACCTCGCCCCTAAGTGTGGGACACCCCGGGCTCGTCGCGGTCACCCAGCGTGAGCTCGAAGACGTATTCGTCGCCATGGGCTTCACCGTGGCCGAAGGACCCGAGGTCGAGACCGACTGGTACAACTTCGAAGCCCTCAATATTCCCCCCGCCCACCCTGCGCGAGGGCTCTGGGACACCTTTTACGTGGATCTCGGCGATCCCGAGACGGTGGTGCTGCGTACGCACACCTCACCGACCCAGATCCACCTGATGGAAGAGGCGGTCGCGGCCGGTTCGCTGCCGATCCACTCGGTCATGCCGGGACGCTGCTACCGCCGCGACGCGCCCGACGCGCGCCACCTCTACACGTTTCATCAGATCGAAGGACTGGTCGTGGATCGCGGCATCACCTTTGGCGACTTAGCCGGCGTGATCGAAAGCTTCACAAAGGCGTATTTCGGCCCCGACATCTCGTCGCGCTTGCGCCCGGGTTATTTCCCCTTCACCGAACCCTCCGCGGAGTTCGAGATCACGTGCACGATCTGTCGGGGCGCGGGATGTCGTACGTGCTCCTTCAGCGGGTGGGTCGAACTGGGCGGCTGCGGGATGCTGGACCCCGCGGTACTCGAAGCGGTCGGCATCGACGGCACGCAGTGGAGCGGCTTTGCCTTTGGCTTTGGCATCGACCGGTGCGCTCAGATGCGCCACGAGTTGGGTGACATGCGCGCTCTGATCGACAACGACACTCGATTCTTGGAGCAGATCTCGTGAAGGTCTCACTGAACTGGTTGCGAGAGTTCGTCGACCTGTCTGAGAGTGTCGAGGAACTGAGCGAGATCTTGAGTGACCTCGGACTCGTCGTCGAAGGCGTCGAGCGCGTGGGCGAGGGGCTCGAGGACGTGGTGGTTGCGCGGGTCGATGAGATTCGTGCGATCAAGGGCGCGGATCGCATTCGCTTGGTGACCGTTGACGCGGGGGACGGTCCGCTCGAGATCGTCTGTGGCGCCCTGAACTTCAGCGTGGGCGACCACGTGCCCTTAGCGCCGGTGGGCGCCGTTCTGCCGGGCGGCTTTGAGATCGCGGAACGCACGATGCGTGGGGTCACGTCACGCGGAATGCTGTGTTCGTCGCGCGAGTTGCGTCTGAGCGACGATCACCAGGGACTGATGGTTCTCGATGACCTCGCCGAGCCCAAAGTGGGCGAGAAGCTTCTCGACGCGCTCGCCATCACCCCCGACGTGATCTTTGACATCTCGGTCGAGGGCAATCGGCCCGATGCCTGGTCGATTGAAGGCGTAGCGCGCGACCTCGCGGCGCGCCTCGGTCGATCGCTCCACGAGCCGGTTCTCGCCGTCCCTAACTCCAAGGAGATGACCGATTCCTTCGCCCACGCCGGGATCGGGGACCCGGATCTGTGTGGTCGCCTCACCGTGTCGGTCATTCGTCAAGTGCGCGTGCTGCCGTCTCCTACCTGGGTTGCCCAACGCTTGCGAAGTGCGGGTATGCGGCCAATCTCCAACATCGTCGATGCATCCAACTACGTCATGTTGGAACTCGGTCAGCCGACGCACCCGTACGACGCGGCCAAAGTCGCCGGGCACACTCTGCGCGCTCGTCGCGCGCGGCGAGGCGAAACGCTGGTCACGCTCGATGGCGTCACGCGCGAACTGGCCGTGGCGGGGCGCGGGCTCGGTGACACCGGCGAAGACGGCGCCATTGTCGACGGCGACGATCGCATCCTGGGACTGGCGGGTGTCATGGGTGGCGAGGACAGCGGGGTGTCCGAGGACACTGCGGACATCCTCCTCGAGGCAGCGTTCTTTGATCCCATGACCATCGCGCGATCCTCGAAGCGCCACGGACTGCGCAGTGAAGCCTCGCACCGCTTTGAACGCGGCGTCGACCCCGAGGGTCCTCTGCGCGCGGCCGCGCGCTTCGTCGCCATCCTGCGCGAGAGCGTTCCTGACCTCGAGTGGCTCTCTTCACCCTTGGACGTGCGCGGCGACGCGCCCATACCGCCGACGATCAGCCTCAGTGCGCAGGACATTGAGCGTCTCTTGGGGATCGCCCTGGAGCGAGACGACGTGGCGGCGATCCTTGCGCGCATGGACTTTGTGGTCGCCGAGTCCGGCGGTTCCTTGGAGGTCACCGCGCCCTCGCGGCGCCTCGACATCCGCGAGGGTCTACGGGGTCGCGCGGACGTCATCGAAGAGATTGCGCGCATCTATAGCTATCGCCGCATTCCCCTCCATCTGCCCGTGTGGCCCGAACCAGGTGGACTCACCGCGCCTCAAGAACTGCGTCGCCAACTGCGCGAGATCGTCGTGGACGCGGGCATGTACGAGGCGTGGACGCCCTCGTTGGGCAGTGAGGCGGACTTCGACCTCTTGCACCCCGGGGTTCCGCGGGTGCGCGTCACCAATCCGCTCTCCTCCGAAGAGTCCGTACTGCGCGCGACGATGCTTACCGGCCTGGTGCGAGCCTGGGCCAAAAACTACGAACGAGGAATTGGCGACGTCGCCCTGGGCGAGTTCGGAGTCGTCTTCGAGCACCCCGAGGCGACTGGCACGCCGCGCATAGCGCGCGGAGGCATCGGGGGCGAGCAACTCCTGCAACTTCCGCGCGAGAACGAGCGCCTGACCATCGTGCTCGGTCGTCCAGACGACGACGCGCGAAGTGCGGCCGCGTACTGGCACTTCATCGAGCGCCGCCTCGGCCTCGAAGACGTCGTCGTGCGCTCCCGTGAAGCCCCGGCGGGCTTTCATCCGACTCGCTGTGGTGCGCTCGTCGACCGTTCCAGCGGCGCCACGCTCGGCTACGTCGGCGAAGTCGACGCGGAGTTTCTTGGCGCGCTGGCGAACGTCCCGGCGACGAGACGTCTCGGTGTGCTGGACCTGGATCTGGACGCGCTCGCGGACCCGGCGCTCGCGACGCGGCGGTCCGATCTCGTCGAGGTCCCGAGCCGCTTTCCCAGCGCGGTCTTTGACCTCGCCTTCGTGACCCCGCGTGACGTGCACTCAGGCGACCTGGCGCACTCGCTGCGTACGGCGAGCGACATGGTGGAGTCGGTCGCACTCTTTGACGTCTACGAAGGGCCCGGGCTTGGCGAGGGAACGCGATCCCTCGCCTACAACGTGCGCGTGAGTTCTTTGGATCACACACTGAGCGACGCCGAGGTGGCCCACGCGCGCGAGAGTTTGATCGAATCGGCCGGGCGTCTTAACGCCACCTTGCGATAGGAGCGGGGTGGCCGAGTTCGTTCCCCTGAGCGATGAGGGCCGGCGCTTTAGCGAAGAGTACGTGGTGCGCCTGGGCGACGCCGATGAGCGCGGCCTCTTTCGTCTCGACGGCCTCGTGGGATTCCTACAAGATGTCGCGACCGACGACTGGACGGACACGGGCATCGACACCGACGAGACCTGGGTGGTGCGCCGTACGCAGGTGCGGATGGTCGAGGGTGCGCGATGGCCCCAGTACTTGGATCACGTGCGCCTCACGACGTGGTGCGGGGGAGTGGGTGCGGCGTGGGCCGAGCGGCGTACCAACATCGACCTTGACGGGGAGACCTCAATCGAGGCCGTGGGTCTGTGGGTGCCGATCGGTCCCACGGGCGTGCCGGTGCGGCTGCGCGCGAGTTTCTTTGATGTCTACGGTGAGGCGGCGCGCGCTCGCAAGGTCCCTGGACGGGTGGACACACCACCGGTTCCCAACGGTGCCAGCGTGCGACCGTGGCCGCTGCGGACGGCCGACTTTGACGTCGCCGGTCACGTCAACAACGCCGCCGTCTGGCAAGCGGTGAGCGAAGTGGTGCCGCCACCGGTGCGCTTCGTGAGCGTGACGCATCACCAGTCCCTCGAGCACGACGACGACGTCGTCCTCGCGAGTGAACCCGGCGCCCTGTGGCTGGTCGTGGACGGCGTCATCAAGGTCTCGGCGATCTACGAGCTCTAGACCGGCGCGGGACGCCGCTGACTAGTCGCGATGACGGAGCCGACGATGACCAGCGGGAAGCCGACCATGATGCCGGCCGTCAGGGCCTCGTGGAGTCCGACGATGCCCAGCACGACGGCGACCGCCGTATTGACGTAGGTGACGACCACCGCTCGGGTCGATCCGACCTCCTTGACGAGCGCAGAGAAGACGATGAAGGCGCCCGCGGTGCACACGACGGACAGAGTCGAAATGCAGCTCCACGTCTCGCCCGAGACGTGAGTGGGCCAGTGCGTCAGAGCCCACGGCGCCCAAGCGAGCGCCACGACACCGGTCGCCCCGCAGGTCACGGCCGCCCCGGGTACGTCAGCGAGTTTGGTCGCCAGAATCATCGGACCGATGGTGTAGCCCACGCACACGAGAGCCATCATGCCGATCCACGTGAGGGTCCCTCCACTCAGGTCCAATCTCACTAAGAAGGCGACGCCGAACGCGCCGATGGCGAGGCCGAGGTATCGGCGAGACTCGATGTGTTCACCGCGACGCAGACGTTGCACGACCACCGAGAGCAGCGGAACGCCACAGATCAACAGGCTGGTGAGAGACGAGCTGATGTGCTCTTCGGCGGTGGACATGAGAAACCAGGGCACACCAAACTCGACGACGCCAAAGACGACGATCCAGCCAAGGTGGCGCACGAGCGCAGACCACTGTCGCCGCGCGGTGACGAGCGGGATCAACAGCACACAGGCGGGCCCGGTCCGCAAAAACACCACGACGCCGGGATCGAGCTGGCGGACCGCGACCCGGATCAAGAGGTAGGGGATTCCCCAGATAATGGCCATCATGAGGAACAGCACCCACCCACGTTTGGACATCCAAGAGGGTAGCGAACAGGGGTGACGCACCATCACTCGTGGCGCGGATCAACGTCGCTCTCAGGGGCCAAATGCGCCAACCGTGAACCGAATTCGAGAAGGCGTCGGCATCTCCGGATTCACAATTTTTGAACTTTTGCTCCGCTTCATGCATAAAATGTCATTATGCAGATTGGCGTTATGGGGGCGACCGGGTACGCCGGGGGTGAGTTGTTGCGCCTGTGTGCGTCCCATCCGGACCTAAATGTTCTGGTCGCGACCGGTGCCTCCACTGCGGGAAAGCCCATTGCCGAGCACATTCCCTCCCTGGCGGGCGTTTACCCGGACCTCGTCGCACGGGCCCCCTCGGCCATTTTCGACGCGGATCTCGACGTCGTGTTCCTGTGTCTGCCCCACGGCGAGAGTCAGGAGTTCGTTCCCTCGCTGCTCGAGCGCCACGTGCAGGTCGTCGACCTGGGTGCTGACTATCGACTTCGTGACTCGGCCCAGTATCCGACCTGGTACGAACACGATCACACCTCGCCCCACCTGCTGAGTGAGGCGAGGTATGGACTGGTGGAGCGCCACCGTGAAGAGTTGAAGGGTGCGCGACTCATCGCGGTACCGGGCTGCTATCCCACCGCCGCCGCGCTCGCGCTCGGACCCTTCGCCGACGCCAACGTCATCGAGCGCGACAACATCGTTGTCGACGCGCTGAGTGGCGCGTCGGGAGCCGGACGCGCGATGAGTGAACGCTTGCAGTTCTCACGCCTGGCGGCCAACGCCGAGGCCTACGGGTTACTCACGCACCGACATACCCCCGAAATGGAACAGGAGATCGGTGCAACGGTGCTCTTTACGCCGCATCTGGTGCCGGTCGCGCGCGGCATGCTCGTGACGGCGTACGCACGCGTCAGCACCAAACTGTCCAGTGACGACGCGCTCGCGATGTTGCGCGAGACGTATGCGTTAGATCCCTGCGTGGTCGTGAGCGACGACGCGCCCACCCTCAAGGACCCCCTAGGCAGCAACCTATGTTTCGTGAGTGCGCGCGTCGACGAGCGCACCGGATGGCTCATCGCGATGAGCTCGATCGACAACCTCACGAAGGGCGCGGCGGGCCAGGCGATACAAGCGTGGAACGTTGCCACCGGACGAGACGAAACCTTGGGCCTGCCTCTGGCCGGAGTCAGCCCGTGAGCTGCGTCGTCAAACTCGGAGGCCACGCACTCGACTCACTCTCGCCCACCTCGACCGTCCTCGCGGCACTGGCGAGCGATCTGTCCCATATGTCAACCAATGCACTAGTGGTGCACGGCGGGGGACCCCAGATCGCCAGTCTGCTCGAACGAGTCGGCCGACCCAGCGTCTTTCACGAAGGACTGCGGGTGACCGACGACACGACCATGGAGTACGTCGCCATGGCGCTTGCTCACGTCAACGTGCACCTGGTGGCATCCCTCGGACACTGTGGACTTCGCTGCGTCGGTCTGAGCGGCGCGGACGCGGGCACGTTGCGCGCGCAGGCCGTGGACGGTTACTGGGGTCGCATCAGTTCGTCGCCCAAGGTCGATACCGAAGTGATCGCCGCCCTGTGGGCTGAGCGCCTCACGCCGATTATCTCGCCGCTGGCGGTCGACGACGGGGGAGAGTTCGTCAACTGCAACGCCGACGTGGCGGCCGGGGCGCTGGCCGGGGCGCTCGACGCCAAGGTGCTGGTTCTGTTGAGTGACGTCGATCAACTGTTGGCCGATCCCTTGGACCCGCGGTCCGCCCTCAGTTCGGTCAGCGGTGACGACGTGCGCGCCATGCTGGTGAGTGGGGCGGCCCGCGAGGGCATGCGGCCCAAGATGATGGCGGCACTCGAAGCGATCGATGCGGGTGCTCGACGCGTGCTGCTCGCCAACGGCACGCGACCGCACGCCCTGCGTGACGCGCTCGCGGGGGCCATCGCGACCACCGAGGTGTTCGCGTGATCCGCCACTTCATCACCATCGAGGAGCTGTCAGAGAGCGACCTCACCTCGATCTTGACGCTCGCGACGTCGCCCTATGACGACACCACGCTGAGCGGCCAGGGCGTCGCGCTCGTCTTTGAGCGCCCGAGTCTTCGCACCCGTGCGTCGAGTTCCAGCGCCGTGCACGAGCTCGGCGGGTACGTCACGTTCTTCAGCGACGAGGAGATTGGACTGGACAGCCGCGAGTCGGTCGAAGACGTAGGTCGCACGATCGCCGAGATGTACTCCATCGCCGGCCTACGGGTGCGCCGCCACGACGTGTTCGCGCGAATGCGCGCCGCGACCGAAGAGCGACTCTCCTTGATCAATCTCATGGACGACGAGGCCCACCCGACCCAGGCCGTGGCCGACGTGCTCACCATTGCCGATGAGTTCGCCGATGGCGACATTCACCAACTCGCGGGCCTGAACGCCGCCTACGTCGGGGACGCGACGAACGTGGCCCGCTCCCTCGCGGTGGCCCTCGTGCGACTGGGGGTGCACGTCAGCGTCGCTGCACCGAAGGGCTATCAGTTGACTGCGGGCGGGGCCGAGGATCCCGCCCGAGTCCAGGGACCCGGAACGTTGCGCCTCGTGGACACGGTGGAGGACGCCGTGGCGAATGCGGACGTTGTGTATACCGACACGTGGGTATCGATGGGACTCGAGGCCGACGCCGCGCGGCGCCGAAGTGAACTCGCGTCATTCCAAGTGAACGCCGACGTGATGGCCCTCGCCAATACTTCGGCGATCGTGCTGCACTGTTTGCCCGCGCATCGTGGCGACGAGGTCACCAGCGACGTGCTCGACGGAGCGCAGTCGCGCGTGTGGCGACAGGTATTTCATCGGCGTTCGTCGATGATCGGTGTCCTTCGATGGATAAAAGGAGAAGCATGACCAAGACCCAACGTCAGCATCGCATCAGTGAACTGATCGATCACGACGTCATCTCGACCGCGGCCCAGATTGTGGCCCGTCTGCGTGAGGAGGGCATCGCCGCGACCCAGGCGACCGTCACGCGTGATCTACAAGAACTGGGGACGGTCAAGGTTCGTGACGAACACGGTGCGCGTCGCATCGTGCTCGCCGCCTCACCCAAGATCGCGCCCGCGCCGCTGGATCACTTGCGCCGCATGATGGGCGAGTGGGTCGTGTCGGTGGACAGTTCGGCGAACCTCGTCGTGGTGCGCACGCCACCCGGGTGCGCGCACGTCGTCGCCTCGGCTCTGGACCGCAGCGCGCTGGGCGGAGTGCTCGGCTCGGTGGCGGGTGATGACACCATTTTGGTGATCGCCGGTGAAGCGCACGGTGGGGCCAAGTTGGCCGCCGAGTTTCGAGCTCTCGCGGGCATCAGCGACCTCATCGAACGCCAAGTGAAGGGCTAGGCGATGACCAAGCGGGTAGTGCTCGCCTACAGCGGGGGACTCGACACGTCGGTCGCCGTGCGATGGATGATCGAGGAGTGGGGCGTCGAGGTCGTGTGCGTGCTGGTCGACGTCGGCCAGGACGCAGAGAAGTCCGAGAGCTTCGTCGATATTTCCGCTCGTGCCCTCGCGGCCGGCGCGCTCGACGTCGTCGTCGTGGACGCTCGTAACGAGATGGCCGAGGAGTTCTGTGCCCAGGCCATCGCGGCCAATGCGAAGTACGAGGGTAAGTACCCCCTCGTCTCGGCCCTCTCTCGCCCCGTGATCGTTCGTCACTTGGTGGCCCAGGCGCGCAAGTTCGACGCCCACGCCGTGGCGCACGGCTGCACCGGCAAGGGCAACGATCAGGTGCGCTTCGAAGTGGGGACCCACGCGCTCGCCCCCGATTTGGAGGTCCTCGCTCCGGCGCGTAACTGGGGTATGACGCGCGCGGACTCCGTGGACTACGCCCTCAAGTGGGATATTCCGATTCGCGCCACGAAGGAAAAGATCTACTCCATCGACGAGAACCTCTGGGGCCGGGCCATTGAGTGTGGCGCCATTGAAGATCCCTGGGCCGAGGCGCCCGACGAGCCCTATACGCTCACGCGCATCACGGCCACGGAGCCGGTGGAACTGACAGTGAGTTTCGCCAGCGGGGTTCCCGTCGCTCTAGACGGCGTCGAGATGAAACTGGCGGACTTGATCGCCACCCTCAACGCGCGCGCGGGATCCACGGGCTTTGGCCGCATCGACATGGTCGAGAACCGACGCGTGGGCATCAAGAGCCGCGAGGTGTACGAGTGTCCCGGGGCACTCGTCCTGATCGCGGCGCACACCGAGCTGGAGGACATGGTGCTCGAGCGTGACCTGCGTCACGAGAAGATCCGCCTCGAGACCCGTTGGGCCGAACTGGTCTACGACGGCATGTGGTTCTCTCCCCTCAAAGAGGCCCTCGACGCCTTCGTGGACGAGACCCAGCGTCATGTAACGGGCGACGTACGGCTGCGCTTTGACGCACCGGGACTCATGCGCGTGCTTGGACGGCGCAGCCCCAAGGCGCTTTATGACTACGGACTGGCCACCTACGACGCGGCCGACACCTTCCGCCACGCCGAATCCGAGGGCTTCGTGCGCATCTACGGTCTCGGCGTGAGGACCTGGGCCCAACGCCAAGGCGCAAAGAACGCAACCCCGCCCAGCCCATGACGCTCTGGAGTGGTCGGTTTTCCTCACCGATGGATGAGACCCTCTGGGACCTCTCGGAGAGTTACTCCTTCGACCACGTTCTGTACGCCCACGACATTGAGGGCAGCCAGGCGCACGTCCACGGCCTCGCGACGGCCGGACTGCTGAGCGCGGAGGAAGCCGCCACCCTGATCGCGACATTGGACACGATTCGTGACGAGTTCGCGAACGGCTCGTTCGAACGCGCGCCAAGCGACGAGGACATCCATATGGCCATTGAACGCCGCGCGACGGAACTGGCGGGCGACGTCGGTGCGAAGTTGCACACCGCACGTAGTCGTAACGACCAGGTGGCAACGACGCTGCGCCTGTTCACCCGTGACGCACTGCGTGACGTGGCGCTCGCCACCCTCGAACTGATTGGCGTGCTGCAAGATCTCAGTACCGCGTCGCCCGACGCCCACCTGCCGGGGTACACCCACCTCCAGCGAGCACAGCCGGTGCTCTTGAGCCACCACCTCAGCGCCCACGCCTTCGCGCTGCTTCGTGACGTCGACCGACTCGGTGACGCGCGTCGTCGTCTGAACGTCTCGCCGCTCGGCGCGGGAGCGATCGCGGGCACCTCACTCAATATTGATCCAGCTCAGACAGCCGAGCTCCTAGGTTTCGATCGCGCCTTCGCCAACTCCATGGATGCGGTGAGTGACCGCGACTTTGTGGCCGAGTCCCTCTTTGACGTGGCGCTGCTCGGCGTTCATCTCTCGCGCATGGGAGAGGAGCTGGTGCTGTGGACGTCGGCCGAGTTCAACTTTGCCTCGCTGGGAGATGACTTCACGACGGGCTCATCGATGCTGCCGCACAAAAAGAACAGCGACGTCGCGGAACTCGCGCGAGGAAAGAGCGGGCGGCTGATTGGCAATCTCACCGGGCTCCTCGTGGTCCTTAAGGGTCTGCCCCTGTCGTATAACCGAGATCTCCAAGAAGACAAGGAGCCGCTGTTCGATTCGTTTCGCCAGATCCTCTTGGTGCTGCGTGCCCTCACCGGTGCCTACGCGTCGCTGGAGTTTCACGACGACGTGGCCGCCGCCGCGGCGAGTGACGAACTATTGGTGGCCATCGACATCGCCGAAGAACTGGTGAGCGAGGGCGTGCCGTTTCGTCAAGCCCACGAACAAGTTGGCCTACTGGTCGCCGAATCGATCGCCACCGGACGATCGCTGCGCGATCTCGTCAGTTCCGCCCCATCGATCGAGCGCTTCGGCGTGCTCTTTGACGGTGGCGCGGCCCTGACGCGTCGGACATCGCCCGGGGCGGCCGGTCCTCACGCTCGTGCGGAGCAGTCGCTGTTATTGAGGTCTGCGATCGCCGAAGCGAAGGCTCGATTGGAGTGAGACCGAGCAACTCTTCGTCATGAACGGTGAGTCTCGGACCGTCGGTCACCGCGTCCTCGTCGACGGGATGATGGGTTCGGGGAAGAGCACGTTCGCCCGTGCGCTCGCAGCAAGAACTGGTTTGCCGGTGATTCACCTCGATGTCCACTACTGGAAGCCAGGCTGGGTGCGGCCGAGCGACGACGAGTGGCGAGAACGCCAACGCACGCTGGTCGCTGGCGATGAGTGGATCGTCGACGGCAATTACAACGAGACGCTTGCCCTTCGACTTGAGCGAGCCGACACCATCGTTTATCTCGATCGTCCTTGGTGGTTGTGCGCGAGTCGCGCGTTCGTGCGCGGGATTCGCCAGCCCGTTGGCAAGATGCCAGAGGGTTGCGTGGACTCAGTCAGCCGACGCGTACGCGACGAGTGGGGCGGCGTCGGCAAGATCTGGCGCAACCGCCGTTCAGAACCTGAGTACGCTCGCCCCGAGATCTTGCGGCACGGGTCTCACGCCACGGCGTACGTGCTCCGTTCGCGGCGCGCGGTCCGGACATTTCTCGATTCCGTCTCCGCCTAGCAGCGCCACCTCCCACAAAAACTCACGTGGCCTGTCCGGGTGTCGGAGAGATAACAAGTGACGAGATGAACGCCGCGGCTCTGGGACTACCGAGTCCAGTGCACGGGTCCCATCTGAGCCCGGCGCGATAGGAGCCGTTGTTGCCCGACGTGATGTCGCGAAGGGCGACGTCGCCCAATGTGTACAAACGCGGATTAATGAATCCCAACGGCCGTCCCGCTCGGGCGATAGCGAGGGCGCTCAGCGCGGCGTAAAGCGGGGCGACGGCCGACGTCCCACCCACCACCAGATCATCGCCGTCCGCCCGGATTTGGTATCCACTCTCGGGGTCGGCGTTGGCGGCCACGTCCGGTACACCCCGCCCGACACCGCCGCCTGGGTTGGCCGACGGGGGGACGTGGGCCGAGCCCTGCCACGACGGGACGGGGAAGGTGGCGCTCACGCCGCCGCCGGTCGCGCCGCCCGAGGGAAGATCGTTCCACACGACCTCTGACGTGATTGCTCCGTTGCTCGCGTCCACGTGGGTCCCGCCACATCCGACCACCTGCGGACTGGAGGCGGGGTAGTCCACGTGCGCCTCGCCGTCAGTGACGCCGTCCGAAGAACCGTTATCGCCCGCGGCGACAAAGACGGTCACGCCGACTGATGCCGCGTCGGTGAAGGCGGCCTCGAAGACGGACGTCGTTTGAGCGGTGTACGTGTTCTCAGGTCCTCCCCAACTGATCGAAATGACCTCGGGCTTGTGAGTGTCGTCGTGCACGGCGGCACTGATGGCGTCGGCGAATCCCTGATCGGTATTGGGAGCGAAGTACACCGCGATGCTCACGCCTCGAGCGATCGCGCCGACAACTTCGATATCGAGCATGACCTCGGTGTCCGGTCCGGATGTGCTTCCCGTGGGATCATTGCGGCCGTTATCGACGCCGACCGCACTCACCGATGGTGTTGCCATACCGAGACCGGTGAAATACGTCTCTAAGTCGCTGGCAACGTATCCGCCACCCAGTTCGATGAGGGCAACGCACACGCCCGCAGCACTCGCACTAGCCGGGACGCCGTATAGCTCGCCGATCGCGACCGGCGTGTAGGACGCGGCCGGGGCCTTCGAGAGCCGGAATCGCGTCTCGGCCTGCGGCCGGTCGTCAAGGCCCAGAACAGCGACGACGGCGTCGCGCAGGTTACCCGGGAGCATCACCGGACCCGTGTGGCTGCGATAGTCGCGCTGAGGGTGTTCGTAGTGTTGAAACTCCACTCCGAAGGCGTTCGACATCGCGCCCGCCGTGCCGCTCAGACGGATCCGACGCCCCGGCGGGTCCACCTCCACGACGGTGAGCGCGTGGGAACGTGCGTAGTCCTCGAGCGCGGTGATGTCGGCGGGGGCCGCACCTCGCGTCGACGCCAGTTCGCTGCGAGAAAGGAAAACGTCGTTGGCCGTGGACGCCGGTTTCGATCCGGCGTCATCGGAGCGAGGGCGAAGATAGACCGTGACGTCCACCGGACTCGACGGGTCGGGCGCGCCGGCGAGAGTGGCGATGCCGTGAGGCGGCGGGATACTCCCGGGCAGTGGAACGAACGTTGCGTCGTCGGTCATGGAGGCCCCCTCTGTCATTTCACGCTAGTGAGCCTTCGCGAGTGTCACACAGCGTAGTCAAGGTTGATACGTGCCCCGATTGAGTGAACGCGAACCATACAGTGATGGAATATGGTCGAGCGTCTCCTAACTCCGTCCAAGATCTCCGCCTGGCTGGGATGTGGCCACTACCTGTCCCTTCGCAATCAGGTGGACTCGGGACTATTGGCGCCGCGCAGCACTCCCTTGGGTGAGTTCGCCGAGCTCCTGATCGACAAGGGCAACCGGCACGAGTCCAGCTGTCTTGACGACTACGAGTCAATGGGTAAAACCATCTACGAAGTTCCGGGGCGCAACGCGAACGAGACCTTCGCACAGTGGGTCGATCGAGTGAGGGGGTCGCTCGACACTGGTTTCGACGTGATTTATCAGATGCCCTTCGTTCACGAAGGGATGCGCGGCATCGCCGACTTCCTCGTGCGGGTGGAAGACGCGCCGGGCTACGCCCGCTACGAACCGGTAGACGCGAAGCTGACCCGTAACCAGGCCAAGCCTGGACACGTCATGCAATTGTGCTTCTACGCCGAGGCGATCGCGGCCCTAACGGGAAGTCCACCGCGTCGCATGCACATCTGGCTGGGCTCGGGACGTACCGAGTCGCTCACGGTCGAAGAGTTCTTGCCCTACTGGCGTCGCTTGCGCCGCCAACTCGCGGCGCTGCTCGATGAGGACGTCACAACCCTGACGACACGGCCGCGACTGTGCGAGAGTTGCGAGTACTGCGAGTTCCAAGAGCACTGTCAGGCACAGTGGCGCAGCGAAGACGCGCTCGCCTTCGTCGCCAATAGCCGCGAGAGCGACCGGAACATCCTCGAAGACGCGGGAATTATCACGATCGCCCAACTGGCCGCCCGCACAGAGATGGTGGCGGACTTACGTGAGGAGAAGCGTCAACGCCTCACGCGTCAAGCAGCCTTGCAGGTGGCGTCGCGCGAACGCTCCGGGCCTCCGGCCTTTGAGTTCATTGAGGTCTCGGAAGATCCGGTGTACGGTCACGGCTTTGAGCAACTGCCCGCTCCCGATCGCGGCGACGTGTTCTTCGACTTTGAGGGGGATCCGTTCTGGACTCCCCAGCACGACTTGATGTTTCTCGCCGGATTGCTCTATCAAGATGACGCGGGCGAGTGGATCTACGACGAGCGCTGGGCGCACAACCTGAGCGATCAGCAGTCAATGATCAAAGGGTTGGTGGAGTTCTTTGCCAGGCGGCGCGACGACTTCCCGCTCATGCACGTCTACCACTACAACCACACCGAACGCTCGACGATTGAGCGCCTCATGCGTGACGCCGAGGACGAGAACCTCTTTGCCAGCCTGGTTGATACGGGCCTGTTCGTGGACCTTTTTACGATTGCGAAGAACGCAGTTCGCGTGGGCACCGAGTCGTACAGCTTGAAACAACTCGAACACCTGGTGGAGTATCGCCGCAGTGGGGCCATCGAAGGCGGGGCGATGGCCGTTGTCGAATACGAAGAGTGGATGGATACCCAGGACGAGCAGACCCTGCGCAACATTGCGACCTACAACCGCGACGACGTCGAGGCGACGAAAGCGCTGCGTGACTGGCTCGTCAACCAGCGACCGGCTGATCTCGCGTGGCGAGAACCCGTCATTTCTGAAGAGGAGTACGAGCTCGACACCGATGAACTCGTCGAGGCCCTTCACCTCTTACCCGAGGAAAGTGCGGCATTTCTTTTGGGTGATCTCTTGAACTACTGGCGCCGAGAACGTTCCGCCGACGTGACGCCCAAGTATGTGGCGCTCAATGGTGACTACACCGCTCTGTACGACAACATCGACTACCTCACGAACTTGCAATTCCTTCGTCTCGATGAACCAACGGGGCGCGAGCGGAACCCCAGAATTGTGTTGACCTGGCCCGAGCAGCTGATCGATCGATCGCTCGAAAAGGGAGACGAAGTTCTCTTTGCGGGCGTCGGCGTCCCGTACGGACGAGGATCTATCTCGGCCATTGACTTTGATCGTCGCGAGGTCTCGCTTCCGTGGGGGCCCATTCAGTTAGAACACGGTGGAGTACCGGCCGTTCTCACGCGAGATCGGCGATTTCGACCGAAGCCCAAAGACTCGGTGTTAAAGGATCTCGCGCGCCAGATTCTCACTCCCGAGGTGCACGGTGCGCCCAGCCGTCTCGCGATGGCGCTGCTGGCGGGGGAGTCCCCGCGCTTTCTCGAAGGTCGCGGTCCAGCCGACGGCGTTTTTCAGGATGAACTCCCATCGATCTACCAGTGGGTCGACGATCTCGACGAAAGCTTCGTGGCGTTTCAAGGTCCGCCGGGGACCGGCAAGACCTTCAGCGGCTCGCACGTGATTCACCACCTCATCACCTCGGGTAAGCGGGTGGGCGTGGTCGCCATGAGTCATCCCGCGATCGACAATCTGATGGGTGCCACGTACACGGTGTTCGAGAAGGCGGGCGACCTCGATCGGTTGCGCGCTCTGCGCTGGAAAGACACCAAGGACGGTACGCCCCTCGAGTTCGCCTCGTATTCAAAGAAAAAGGATGATCTCGAGTCGGGCGAGTTCAATCTGGTCGGTGGAACGGCGTGGCTGTTCGCCATGCCCGAGATGCGTCAACATCCCGTCGACGTATTGATCGTCGATGAAGCGGGACAGCTCGCCCTCGCCGACGCCGTCGCCTCCACCAACGGTGCGCGCAACATGCTGCTCTTGGGCGACCCTCTGCAACTCAGTCAGGTGGCGAAAGCCGATCACCCCGGCGACTCGGGAGCCAGTGTGCTCCAACACGTACTCGGAAGCCATCTCACGATTCCCAACACGCAAGGGGTGTTTTTGGCCAAGACCTGGCGCATGCACCCCAACGTGAGCCAGTTCATCTCCACCCAGATCTACGAAGACCGACTCACGAGTGACGAGTCGTGCGTCCAGCAAGACACGGAGTTCGGCACGGGACTTCGGTGGTTGGAAGCGTGTCACGCGCGTCGCTCGACCGAATCGATTGAAGAAGCGGAACTCGTTGCGGACCAGATCGCTCGTTTGGTCGGGACTAAGTGGGTCAATCAGAAGGGCGAGTCGCGCGTCCTGGAGGGCCGAGACTTCATGGTGGTCGCTCCCTACAACGACCAGGTGCGTCTGCTCCAGGCGACATTTCGGACCATGCCGGGGCTAGACACCGTTCAGGTCGGCACCGTCGATAAGTTCCAGGGCCGAGAAGCGCCGGTCGTGTTCTTTACGATGACCACGTCGTCGGCGGACGATATGCCGCGCGGCCCGGAGTTTCTCTTTTCAAGGAATCGTTTGAACGTGGCGGTCTCGCGGGCGCGCTGTTTGGCCTATCTAGTGTGCACCGAACAGTTGCTGAATTCCAGAGCGGTGGACATCGATGACATGCGTCTGATCTCGACCCTCAGCGCCTTCGTGGAGTACGCGGAGAGTGAAGCCGTGAATCGGCGCGACGACGGCGACGATCGAACCTCGTGACCACGTTCGCAAGGGCTGGTGGAGGAGACAAAGCGTGCTCGAAACGGTGATCAGGCCGCATCGAAACTGCTAACATGGAACTCCTGCCTCTAGCGAGCCTGGCCAACGACTTGCGTCGAAAAGCCGGGCGCTGGTAGGGTGGGCATCCCTGCTACCGGGGTAACCGGTGGCGGAATCACGGGAGAAATCCCGAGATGGTGTACTTCACACCTCCGACTTCGGTCGTGTGTGTCGTCGCTCCTTGAAAACGGAAGAACGAGAGCCAAAAGCCAGTACGGGCGACGATGGGCTGATCTAACAGACCGCGTCGTTCGTCAAAGAAGTACTGCAGTAGGCAGAGTATTCACACCCCGTGTGAACTCTGTTGTCAGGCGGGTATTAGAGTCGCTCGTCTGGCTCTCTGTGATCTAAGAGAACTTCGGTTCTTGAAGTGAACTTGATGGAGAGTTTGATTCTGGCTCAGAATGAACGCTGGCGGCGTGCTTAACACATGCAAGTCGAACGGAATACAAGGGAGCTTGCTCCTGAAATATTTAGTGGCGAACGGGTGAGTATCACGTGAGCAACCTGCCCCGAAGATTGGGATAACACCGGGAAACCGGTGCTAATACCGAATACCCTCCACACATCGCATGATGAGTAGAGGAAATGTTTTTTCGCTTCGGGAGGGGCTCGCGGTCCATCAGCTTGTTGGCGGGGTAACGGCCCACCAAGGCAACGACGGATAGCTGGTCTGAGAGGACGATCAGCCACACTGGAACTGAGACACGGTCCAGACTCCTACGGGAGGCAGCAGTGGGGAATCTTGCGCAATGGGCGAAAGCCTGACGCAGCAACGCCGCGTGAGGGACGAAGGCTTTCTGAGTTGTAAACCTCTTTCGACAGGAACGATTGTGACGGTACCTGTAGAAGAAGCACCGGCCAACTATGTGCCAGCAGCCGCGGTGATACATAGGGTGCAAGCGTTATTCGGATTTATTGGGCGTAAAGAGCTCGTAGGCGGTTCAATAAGTCACGTGTTAATCCCCCAGGCTCAACCTGGGGCCGCCACGTGAAACTGTTGTGACTAGAGTTTGGTAGGGGATCACGGAACTCCTGGTGTAGCGGTGGAATGCGCAGATATCAGGAAGAACACCAGTAGCGAAGGCGGTGATCTGGGCCAATACTGACGCTGAGGAGCGAAAGCGTGGGGAGCGAACAGGATTAGATACCCTGGTAGTCCACGCCGTAAACGGTGGGCACTAGGTGTGGGGACTTTTCAACGGTTTCCGCGCCGCAGCTAACGCATTAAGTGCCCCGCCTGGGGAGTACGGTCGCAAGACTAAAACTCAAAGAAATTGACGGGGGCCCGC
The DNA here is from genome assembly GCA_049801955.1 of Acidimicrobiales bacterium. Classification (GTDB taxonomy): domain Bacteria; phylum Actinomycetota; class Acidimicrobiia; order Acidimicrobiales; family RAAP-2; genus RAAP-2. The sequence goes on along the minus strand of JBARLO010000002.1, from coordinate 3,683 downwards.
ACAAGCAGCGGAGCATGTGGCTTAATTCGATGCAACGCGAAAAACCTTACCTAGATTTGACATGCTGGGAAAAGCCACAGAGATGTGGTGTCCTTCGGGGCCCAGCACAGGTGGTGCATGGCTGTCGTCAGCTCGTGTCGTGAGATGTTGGGTTAAGTCCCGCAACGAGCGCAACCCTTGTTCTATGTTGCCAGCACGTAATGGTGGGGACTCGTAGAAGACTGCCGGGGTCAACTCGGAGGAAGGTGGGGACGACGTCAAGTCATCATGCCCCTTACGTCTAGGGCTGCACACATGCTACAATGGGCGGTACAGAGGGCTGCTAAGCCGCGAGGTGGAGCCAATCCCTAAAACCGCTCTCAGTTCAGATTGCAGGCTGCAACTCGCCTGCATGAAGTTGGAGTTGCTAGTAATCCCGGATCAGCACTGCCGGGGTGAATACGTTCCCGGGCCTTGTACACACCGCCCGTCAAACCACGAAAGTTGGCAACACCCGAAGCCGGTGGCCTAACCGCAAGGAAGGAGCCGTCGAAGGTGGGGTCAGTGATTGGGGTTAAGTCGTAACAAGGTAGCCGTACCGGAAGGTGCGGCTGGATCACCTCCTTTCTAAGGAGCACATCTGTCCACTAGGGACAGACAGCTACCGAGTTGAATGCTGGCTAGTTGGCTGTGTGGTTTAGCCACCGCGGAATATCCCTCGCACTTGTGTGTCGGTGATCTGGTCAGGTGACGGCCATCCAGGCTGACTCTCGTCTTCCGTTTTGGAGGAGCGACCCGCTCCTTTGAATGATGCCCCTGAGTATTCGGGGCCGCTCATTCCTCCGACGTTCCTGCCGCGACCTGAGGTCTAAGTCGCGAATTGGTTGAGCGTCGGTGCGCTGATCTTTGAGAATTCTAGAACGAGCACGAGCATCTATATATTTTAAATATCAATTTCTCCAAGCTACAAAGAGTCAACGGTGAATGCCTTGGCGTCTAAAGCCGATGAAGGACGTGGGTGACTGCGATAATCCATGGGGAGCTGTCTACCGAGCTTCGATCCATGGGTGTCCGAATGGGAAAACCTTGCACCCGTCATGGGGTGCAACTCCCGCCTGAATATATAGGGCGGGTAGAGGGAACCGGGTGAATTGAAACATCTCAGTAACCCGAGGAGAGGAAAACAAAAGTGACTCCCTGAGTAGCGGCGAGCGAAACGGGAAGAGCCTAAACCGAACTGGTGTTAAAGCACTGGGCGTTGCCAGTTCGGGGTTGTGGGATTTACTAGAAGGAACCAGCAACCTTCACAGAGTTACAAAATTGATTCGTAGCAGAAGCACCTGGAAAGGTACGCCACAGAGGGTAACGGCCCCGTACGCGAAACGATGAGATCTCTGAGTGAACACCCGAGTAACGCCGGATCCGGGAAAGCCGGCGTGAATCTGTCAGGACCATCTGATAAGGCTAAGTACTCATAGACGACCGATAGTGAACAAGTACCGTGAGGGAAAGGTGAAAAGTACCCCGGGAGGGGAGTGAAATAGAACCTGAAACCGTTGATTTACAATCAGTTAGAGAGTCGTCACAGCGTTACGACGCTGTGGCCTCGATAGCGTGCCTTTTGAAGAATGAGCCAGCGAGTTGTGGTACGTGGCGAGGTTAACCCGAGAGGGGTAGCCGAAGCGAAAGCGAGTCTTAATAGGGCGATCAGTCGCGTGCTGCAGACCCGAAGCCGAGTGAGCTTGCCATGGGCAGGTTGAAGCGGGGGTAAAACCCCGTGGAGGACCGAACCCACCTCAGTTGAAAATGAGGGGGATGACCTGTGGTAAGGGGTGAAAGGCCAATCAAACTCGGTGATAGCTGGTTCTCCCCGAAATGCATTTAGGTGCAGCGTCAGTCGTTCAGCATCGGAGGTAGAGCACTGGATGGGCTAGGGGGCCTACAAGCTTACTGACCCCAACCAAACTCCGAATGCCGATGCTCCAGAGACTGGCAGTGAGACCACGGGGGATGAGCTTCGTTGGTCGAGAGGGAAACAGCCCAGATCTTCAGCTAAGGCCCCAAATTCTGGACTAAGTGGAAAACGATGTGAGAACGCTCAGACAGCCAGAAGGTTGGCTTAGAAGCAGCCATCCTTTAAAGAGTGCGTAATAGCTCACTGGTCGAGTGGTCTTGCGCGGATAATGTAACGGGGCTTAAGTCCAAAGCCGAAGCTATGAATTGTCGCTTATGCGACAGTGGTAGGGGAGCGTCGATCTTGCTGTGAAGCGGCGGTGTGAACCGACGTGGAGCGTGGTCGAGTGAGAATGCTGGTATGAGTAGCGAGAGAGGGGTGAGAAACCCCTCCGCCGTAAGCCCAAGGGTTCCTGGGGAAGGCTAATCCCCCCAGGGTCAGTCGGGAGCTAAGGCGAGGCCGAAAGGCGTAGTCGATGCACAACAGGTTGATATTCCTGTACCACCGTGTCCGCGCCCATTCCAAAGTGGGGGTACTAAGGGGCTGACCTTCGGGTCGAACCGACCAGCCCTGCGGCGGAAAGCGAAGGAGGGACGGAGGAGGATAGGTGAGCCCAGGCGTTGGTTGTCCTGGGGTAAGTACGTAGGGCGAGGTGTAGGCAAATCCGCACCTCTTATGCCTGAGATACGATGCCGAACCGCAAGGTGAAGTCACTGATTCCATGCTTCCAAGAAAATCTTCTAGCGAGTTGACACGGTGCCCGTACCCCAAACCGACACAGGTGGGCGGGTAGAAAATACCAAGGCGATCGGGAGAACTGTAGTTAAGGAACTCGGCAAAATGCATCCGTAACTTCGGGAGAAGGATGGCCTTACTAGCGTGACGGACTTCGCGTCCCGAGCGTGAGAAGGTCGCAGAGAATTGTGGGAAGCGACTGTTTACCAAAAACACAGGAGCGTGCTAAGTCGCAAGACGCCGTATACGCTCTGACGCCTGCCCGGTGCTGGAAGGTTACGGGGATCGGTTAGCTCTTTTGAGCGAAGCTGAGAACCTAAGCCCCAGTAAACGGCGGCCGTAACTATAACGGTCCTAAGGTAGCGAAATTCCTTGTCGGGTAAGTTCCGACCTGCACGAATGGCGTAACGACTTCCCAACTGTCTCAACTACAGACCCGGCGAAATTGAAGTACGAGTAAAGATGCTCGTTAGCTGCATCAGGACGGAAAGACCCCGTGCACCTTTACTACAACTTGATGTTGGGTTTTGGTTCAGTTTGTGTAGGATAGCTGGGAGGCTGTGAAGCGTTGGCGCTAGTCAATGTGGAGCCACTGTTGAAATACCAGCCTTTCTGCGCCGGAACCCTAACCTTGGTCCGTGATCCGGATCAGGAACAGCGGCAGGTGGGTAGTTTGACTGGGGCGGTCGCCTCCTAAAATGTAACGGAGGCGCCCAAAGGTTCTCTCAGGCTGGTTGGCAATCAGCTGTTGAGTGCAATGACACAAGAGAGCTTGACTGCGAGACTTACAGGTCGAGCAGGGACGAAAGTCGGGCATAGTGATCCGGCGGTTGCTTGTGGAAGCGCCGTCGCTCAACGGATAAAAGGTACGCCGGGGATAACAGGCTCATCTTCCCCAAGAGTCCATATCGACGGGAAGGTTTGGCACCTCGATGTCGGCTCGTCGCATCCTGGGGCTGAAGCCGGTCCCAAGGGTTGGGCTGTTCGCCCATTAAAGCGGTACGCGAGCTGGGTT
>JBARLO010000001.1:0-4343 GCA_049801955.1 Acidimicrobiales bacterium | reverse complement strand
GAGTTGCGGGCCGGCTGGGTGGGAAAGGTGCGCGCGACGGCCACGGGCGTGGGCGACCACTCGGGCTCGCTCTCTTCGGCTTGCTCGGAGAAGGGCCGTGGGGTGTTCGCGGGACCGTAGTCGCCGTAGTCGTCTTCGACGAGACCGAGAAAACCGAGGAGTCCTCGCAGCTTTTCTTTCATTCGTCTCTCCCTTGGATGAACTGCGCAAACTATGTTAGGCCAGGCGGCTCGACTAGGCCCGGGGCCCGAACAGGGCCCGGCCCACCCGGACTTCCGTTGTGCCCAGTTCACAGGCCATTTCCAGGTCTTCGCTCATGCCCATGGACCGCTCGACGAGACCCAGTTCCTCGGCGAGTTCGACCGTTCGACGAAAGGCTTCGCGCGCCAAGTCCGCCTCGAGGGGGGCGACGACCATGAGGCCGCGAACCTTCAAGTTCAACTCTCGAGCGCGACTCACGAGGTCGGGTACCGCCGAGGGGCTCGCACCGTTGCGCTGCGCGCGGCGGGTGAAGTCCACTTGAATGTCGAGGCTGGCCGTGCTCAAGAGTGCCGCCAACTTGGTGAGTTCGCGCTCGCGAGAGACGCCGCTGAGGATGCTCGCACACTGGGTGGCGCGAGCGATCTTGTTGGACTGCAGGGCGCCCAGAAAGTGCCACACGCCCTCGGGGGCTGCGTCGCGCTTGGCGCAGAGTTCGTCCACGTAGTTCTCGCCGAAGTCGCGCAGCCCGACCTCGTAGGCGGCGAGTACCTCGTCGCGCGAGAACGTCTTGGTGACGGCCACCACGCGCACACTGTTGACGTCGCGCCCAGTCGCCGCGATGCGCGACCGCACGGAAGCAAGGTTGGCGCCGATGCGCTCGCGCAGTTGGCTAGCGGAGGAAGCTGGGGAGGTCGTCATCGCCACCGACGTCAAAGAAGTCGTCGCCCGTGGTGGTGAAGATGTCGCTCTTGGGTCCCTCGGTCATGGACGGCTCGCTCGTTGTCGAGGACTTCGGGGCGCTCGCGTCGAAGCCGGCCGCGATGACGGTAACGCGCACCGCTTCACCGATGGAGTCGTCGATCACCGAACCAAAGATGATGTTGGCGTCGGGGTGGGCCACCGAATGGATGATCTCGGCGGCTTGGGTCACCTCTTGGAGCGTGACGTTCGATCCGCCCACGATGTTCATCAAGATACCCCGGGCACCATCGATGGACGCTTCGAGCAGGGGCGAGGTGATGGCGGCTCGTGCGGCGTTCACCGCCCGGCCCTCACCGGTCGAGCTGCCCACGCCCATGATGGCGGTGCCGGCGTTGCGCATCACGGTGTTGACGTCCGCGAAGTCAGTGTTGATGAGACCCGGCACCGTGATGAGGTCGGTCACGCCGCGCACGGCCGAGAGCAGGACGTCGTCGGCGATCTTGAAGGCGTCGATCATCGACGTGTCGGGAGACGTCACCGAGAGCAGTCGATCGTTCGGGATCACGATTAAGGTGTCGACCTTGTCCCGCAGGTCCTGAATGCCCTTTTCCGCTTGGGTGGCGCGGCGCTTGCCTTCAAAACCAAAGGGGCGCGTGACCACCCCGATCGTGAGGATTCCTAAATTGCGTGCAATCTCGGCCACCACCGGCGCGGCCCCGGTGCCCGTGCCACCGCCCTCGCCGGCGGTGATGAAGACCATGTCGGTGTCCTTTAGGGCCTCTTCGATCTCGGCGCGGTGATCCTCGGCGGCTTGGCGACCCACTTCGGGGTCGCTACCCGCGCCCAGACCGCGGGTGAGCTGACGACCAATATCGATTTTGAGATCCGCTTCGGAGAGCAGCAGTGCTTGGGCGTCCGTGTTCGCCGCGATGAACTCGATGTTTTTCAATCCCGAGGTGATCATCCGGTTAACGGCGTTCGCCCCACCGCCACCGACACCAATGACCTTGATGACGGCGTGGTAGTTGCTCTGAATGAGGCTCATGGACTCCCCTTGGGTATTTCTTCTATTGTTACCGCCCCGCAGGCGCGTGTCGCGAACAGTCATTGAAGGCTAGCCATCGCCCACATAACGGTCAAATACCGGGCTTTTGTCATTCACTCGGCGGGGTCACCGCAAGTTCGTCGGGTACGGTCACATCCACCACGTCCCCGGGCACCAGCGTGCTATGCGCGATCACCGAGGCGATGGCGACGAACTTCGCGTGCAGGTTCGTCGCGGGACCGACGATGAAGGTAACGGGCGTCGTGAGTTTGAGCGTTACCGAGCCCTGCGGGTCGTCGGTGATGGTGCTCACCTGCGTGGCGAAGGCAACGGGCAACCGGCTCGCCACGTACGCGGCCGCCCGCCCCGCCGTGAGGTACGGCCACGAGGTCGAGGTCGCACCGAGATAGTCGAGGGTGGGCAGATTCTCGTGCAGGGGTGCTCGACTCAGGGCTCGACCCTGGGCGTCGACGTACTCCAACTCGTGCGAGGAGGTAAAGGCGACCGCCACGGCGACGTTTTCGTGGATGGCCAACTCCACCGTATTCGGCCACTTCTTGGTGACGGTGACCGACCCGACCCAGGGCAGCGTTTCGAGACGCTCCTTGAGCTGGGACTCGCTCAGATTCACCATCGAGGGGTGCGAGTTGAGTCCCGAGCGTCCGAGCACCGCCGCCACGCTCTCGTGGACGTTGCCGCTCACCACGACGTGCTCGACGCGAAAGTACGGCCGATGCAGCGTCCACTGCAGCCCGAGGACGATGAGGGTGACCGCGACCCCGAGAGCAATCAGCCACTTGGTGAGTCGACGCAGGCGTCGTCGCGGGACAGTGGTGCGCTCGGCGACCACGCCGGGGCGCTCGCGGGTGGCGGCGTGGCGACTCACGAGCTCACTCCAAAGCCCACGAAGCGGTTCTCACAGATGAGCTCCACCCCCGACGCCTCGAACACGCGCGCGATGACCATATTTATAAGTGAGTAGACGTCGATGGCCAGTCCCCCGTCGTCGGCCTGAATGAAGTTGGCGTGCTTGTCGCTCACGGCGGCGCTCCCCAGGCGCAGACCCTTGCATCCGGCCTCCTCGATGAGGCGCGCGGCGTGGTCGCCCTCCGGATTGCGAAAGACGCTTCCCGCGTTCTGACCGCCGGGTTGATGCTCACGGCGCCAGCGCACGATGTCGCGAACCCGTTCTTCGGACTCCGTCGCGTCGCCGCGGCTAAGCGCGAAGCGCGCGTCCACCACCACATCGCGCGTGTCCAGCGCGCTGGTGCGATACCCCAACGCCAGTTGCTCTATCGTCCACACGCGCGTTACGCCGTCGTGCCAGATCGTGGCGTCCACGAGCGATCCCGCGATGTCGTCGCCGTGTCCTCCGGCGTTCATCGCGACCGCTCCACCCACCGTGCCCGGAACACCCACGGCCCACTCGAAGCCGACGACTCCCTGGTGGGCGAGGCGGCGCGCCATGAGGGGAAGATCAAGGCCCGCACTCGCCTCCACCACGACCGCGTCATCGCCCTCGACATTCAACGTCGCGCGTGAACGATCGAAGTGCACGACGACCACGTCGCGCTCGCCGTCTTCGACGAGCAAATTCGATCCGTTGCCCAACGCGACGAGGTCGAGTTCGGTCCCTCGGATCACCGGAGAGAGTTCGTCGAGTTCGCTTCTGGTGGCCACGTTCACGAAGGCCTTCGCCGTGCCCCCCACGCGATACGTGGTGCGCGATCCAAAGGGCGCGTGAATCTCCACGCGTCCCTCGCCTCGCGCCAGGAACTCGTCGAGGGCGGTCACGAAAGTCCTCCCGGCAACGCCGTGATGATCGATCCGACGTCGCCCGCGCCCAAGACCAAGATGACGTCGCTGTCGTCTACGAGATGACCGAGCAACTCGCCCACCAGCGCCAAGTCAGCGCAGTACAGGGTGTCCAGGGCCGGGTCAAAACGCAACAACGCGTCGGCGATGAGTTCACCGGTCACCCCGCTCGGGTTGGGCTCACCGGCGTGGTAGAGGTCGGTCACGATGACGTGGCGCGCGCCCGAGAAGGCGGGCGCGAACTGGTCGACGAGAGCGAGAGTGCGGGTCACGCGATGAGGCTGAAACACGACCGTGATGCGCTCGTAGCCCGCGGCCTGGGTGGCGGCGATGGTAGCGGCGATCTCGCCGGGCAGGTGCGCGTAGTCCTCGTAGACGTCCGCGCCGCGCCAGGCGCCGCGGTACTGATAGCGACGCGGCGCGCCCATGAAGTTCGACAGTCCGCGCACGATCGCGTCATCAGCGATACCGACTTCGTGGGCGAGGACCGCGACCACTGAGGCATTGGCCACGTTCAGGGCCCCGGTCACGCGCAGTTCGACCTCGAGCGAACTCGGGCCGCTCAGCGTGAACGAGGCGC